>NZ_JBIBZN010000001.1:0-876184 GCF_043084305.1 Streptomyces sp. NPDC014656 | reverse complement strand
TTCCCCACTGCTGCCTCCCGTAGGAGTCTGGGCCGTGTCTCAGTCCCAGTGTGGCCGGTCGCCCTCTCAGGCCGGCTACCCGTCGTCGCCTTGGTAGGCCATTACCCCACCAACAAGCTGATAGGCCGCGGGCTCATCCTTCACCGCCGGAGCTTTCAACCAGCTCCCATGCGGAAGCCGGTGTTATCCGGTATTAGACCCCGTTTCCAGGGCTTGTCCCAGAGTGAAGGGCAGATTGCCCACGTGTTACTCACCCGTTCGCCACTAATCCACCCCGAAGGGCTTCATCGTTCGACTTGCATGTGTTAAGCACGCCGCCAGCGTTCGTCCTGAGCCAGGATCAAACTCTCCGTGAATGTTTACCCGTGATCGGGTGACACTCGCGTTGAGCGGGACAGACGGACCGGAATAGGGCCCGCTGTCCACAGCGTCCTCGCTGTGTTTTGTTTCAAAGGAACCTCGGCCATCCGAAGATGGACGGGGTATCAACTAATCTGGCGTTGATTTTTGGCACGCTGTTGAGTTCTCAAGGTGCGGACGCTTCCTTCGTTCCCGTTTCCGGGCCCTCCGGGCGCTTCCTTCGTTTCCGACTCTATCAGACGCTTTCGGCGCCCGATTCCCAGTCGAAGGGGGTTGTCTTTCCGGCTTTCGGGCCGTTCCGACGAGTGAGACTTTAGCGGATTCCCCGCCCCCGATGCGAATCGGGGGTTTGGAACCTCATTTCGCAAAAACGAACGGAAAGCAGAACGACACGACGAATCGTGGTCGTAAGGCTCGTTGGTTCCTGCGGAATGGCCGTCCGGGGCCGACCGGAGTCGGTACTCACGTCGGACAGCCCGCAGAACATTACGGACCGGGCGGGTCGGTGTCAACCCTGGAGGTCGGAGGCCACGTGCGGGTGATCACGGACGGAGGCTGGACACGACCTCGGCGGTGGCGGCCACCCCGTTCTGGATCGTGGGGGCCATGCTCGTGCCGGCCAGGAAGAAGCCGAGCAGGGCGCAGACGACGGCGTGGGTGACCTTGAGGCCGCCGCTGCGCAGGAAGATCACGGTCAGTACGAGGAGCAGCACCACCACGGAAACGGAAACGGCCATCGGTCTCACGTCCTTCGTCTGCCGCACCGGAATTGCGGCGTTCGGCGGACAGTGTGGCGGAATGGGCGATCCGTCCGGGGGAACGGCGGGGCGGCCATACGGGTGAGATCCGCGTGGATCATGCGCCGGGGGCCGGGAGGCAGTCCCTCCACTCCACCGTGCGGTCGCACCAGCGGTTCAGGAGGACGCGGTCGTGGCCGACGGCGAGGAGGCCTGCGCCGGTCTCCCGGCGGTAGGACTCGACGGCGGCGACGAGGGCTGCCGTGGTGGAGGCGTCGAGCATCGCGGTCATCTCGTCGCAGACCAGCCAGCGGGGCCTCAGGCTGAGCGCGCGGGCGAGGCAGGCGCGCTGGAGCTGTCCGTCGCTGACCGCGTGGGGACGGCGGGTCAGGAGTTCGGGGGTGAGGCCGACGGCGGGGGCGAGCTCGGCGACCCGGGCGGCCGCCTCGGCCTTGCGGCCGGTGGCGCGCAGGGGCTCGGCGATGAGGTCGGCGAGGGAGAGCCGGGGGTCGGCGGCGGTGCGGGGCTGCTGGAAGACGACGCCGACGGCGGTGCGCTGCTCGCGCGGGGCGCGGTGGCGCCAGGCGGTGACCTCGGCGCCGTCGAGGACGAGGCGGCCGGCGTCGGGGCGGTGGAGGAGGGCGGCGACGCGGGCGAGGGTGGACTTGCCGCAGCCGCTGGGGCCGAGGAGACCGACGGACTCACCGGGGGCCAGGCTGAGGGAGGCGCCGCGGAAGACCGGCTTGCGGGGGTCGTAGCCGGCGGTGACGGAGTCGAGTTCAAGCACGGGACCGCTCCGGGTGGTGGCAGGCCACGCCGGCACGGAGGGCCGGGACGGTGGCGCAGAGATCGGTGGCGCGGGGGCAGCGGGCGGCGAAGGCGCAGCCTTCGGGGAGGTCGGAGAGTTCCGGCGGCATGCCGGGGATGGGGGTGAAGGCGCGGTCGGGGAGGGCGTCGAGGAGGCCGCGGGCGTAGGGGTGGGTGGGGCCGGCGGTGCCGAAGAAGCGGTGGGCGGGCGCGATCTCGACGATCCGGCCGGCGTACATGACGGCCACCCGGTCGGCGATGCGAGCGGCGGCGGCCAGGTCGTGGGTGATGAGGAGCAGGCCGCGGCCGTCGTCGGCGTGGCGCCGCAGTTCGTCGGCGGTGCGCTCGACGAGGTCGCGGTCGAGGCCGGTGGTGGGTTCGTCGGCGAGGAGCAGCGGGGCGTCGCCGATGAGGGCGAGGGCGGTGGCGGCGCGCTGGGCGAGGCCGCCGGAGAGTTCGTGGGGGTAGGCGTCGAGGTGGGTGGCGGGGAAGGCCACCCGCTCGGCGGCGTCCTCGGCCGCCTTGCGGCGCCCGGGGCGCGGGGTGTCGGTGAGGGCCCGGACGGTCTCCTCCAGGTGCGCGCGGACGGTGCGGACCGGGGTGAGGTGGGCGGCGGGGCTCTGGGGGACGAGGCCGACGCGGCGGCCCCGTACGGAGCGGGCGAGGGTCTTCTCGTCGGCGGCGAGCAGGTCCGTGCCGTGGACGAGGGCGGTGCCGCTGGTCTCGGCGTTGGCGGGGAGGAGGCCGAGGAGGGCGGAGGCGAGGACGGACTTGCCGCAGCCGGATTCGCCGACGAGGGCCAGGCACTCCCCCGGCGCCAGGTCGAAGTCGGCGTCGGTGACGGCGGCGACGGTCCGTCCGCCGCGGAGGCGGAAGCGGACGGTGAGGCCGCGGACGCTGAGGAGGGCGTCCTCGGCGCGTTCGGCGGTGACGGCGTCCAGGGCGCGCGCGACGCGGGCGTTCACAGCATCAGCTCCGATCGGCGGCGGGGGTTGAGGCGGTCGCGCCAGACGCCGGCGAGGCCGGCTATGGCGAGGGTGGGGAGGATGAGGAAGAGGCCGGGGAAGAGGGTGGGCCACCAGGCGCCGGAGAGGAGGGAGGAGCGGGCGGACTGGACGAGGTTGCCGAGGCTGGCCTGGTGGCTGGGGAGGCCGAGGCCGAGGAAGGACAGGGCGGACTCGTGCCACATGGCGTGCGGGACCATCAGGACGGCGGCGAGGCCGGCCTGGGGCAGGACCGCCGGCAGGAGGTGGCGGGTGGCCACGCGGCGGCGGGAGGCGCCGCCGGAGATCGCGGCCTCGATGTGGGGCCGGGTGCGCAGGGAGAGGACCTCGGAGCGGACGATCCGGGCGGTGGAGAGCCAGTGGGTGACCGCCACGGAGGCGATGACGGGCCAGACGCCGGGCCGGAAGAGGGCGACGACGAAGATGCCGAGGAGCAGGTGCGGCACGGAGGAGAAGGCGTCGACGAGCCGCATGAGGGTGCGGTCGGTCCAGCCGCCGAGGGCGCCCGCCGCGGCGCCGACGGCGGTGCCGAGGACGGTGGCGACGAGGGCGGCGACGAGGCCGACGAGGAGCGAGATCCGGAGGCCGTAGACACAGCGGAGGAGGAGGTCGCGGCCGACGTCGTCGGTGCCGAAGGGGTGGTCCCAGGAGGGCGGGAGGAGCTTCTGGGAGAGGTCGACGGCCTGCTCGTCGAGCTGGACGAGCGGGGGGACGAGGAGGACCGCGAGGACGACGGCGCCGACGACGAGCGCGGAGGTCCACAGGCGGAGGCGGTGGGTGCGGGGGTCAGCCATCGAAGCCCACCCTCGGGTCGGCGAGTCCGTAGAGGAGGTCGGAGAGGAGGTTGCCGAGGAGGACGGCCGCGGTGGCGAGCACGGTGAGTGCGGCGAGCAGCGGGAAGTCGACGGCGGTGGCGGCCTGGACGGTCGCGGCGGCGATGCCGGGCCAGCTGAAGACGGTCTCCACGAGGAGGGCTCCGGTGATGAGCTCGGGGACGCGGGAGCCGATGAGGGTGAGCATCGGGAGCATGCCGGAACGCAGGGCGTGGCCGGTGAGGACGGTGCGTTCGGCGAGGCCGCGGGCGCGGGCGCCGCGGACCGGGTCCTCGTCGAGGGCGTCGCCGACGCCCTGGCGGACGTACAGGAAGAACCAGGGGAGCTGGGAGACGCCGAGGACGAGGGCGGGGAGGATCAGGTGGCGGGCGACCTGGTCGGGGGTGACGGTGTCGCTGGCGGTGTCGGTGAGGCCGCCGGCGGGCAGGACGCCGAGTTCGAGGGCGAAGAACCAGATGGCGAGGAGGCCGAGCCAGAAGGCGGGGGCGGCTTCCAGGGTGTAGGCGAGGGTGCTCACGGTCCGGTCGAGGAGGCCGCCGCGGCGGCGTCCGGCGAGGACGCCGAGGAGGGTGCCGAGGGCGATCGCGACGAGGAAGGCGGTGACGGCGAGGAGGACGGACCAGCCGAGGCGTTCGGTGATGACGTCGGCGACGGGGCGGCGCATGACGGCGGAGTCGCCGAGGTCGCCGGTGACGGCCGAGGTGAGCCAGTCCCACCAGCGGGTGAGGAGGGGCTGGTCGACGCCGAGGTTGTGGCGGAGCTGGTCGAGGTTCTCCTGCGAGGCGGTGAGGCCGGCGGTGCCGGCGTACGCCTTGACGGGATCGAAGGGGGAGGCTTCGGCGACCGCGAAGACGGCGAGGGTGACGCCGAGGAGGACGGGGACGGCGGCGAGGGCGCGCCGTCCCGTCATCCGGGCCATGGCCCCCCAGGGGAGGCGGCGGCTCACTTCTTCGCGTCTCCGGTGTTCTTGGGCTGCCAGGCCTCGACGTTCCACCAGGGGCCGGCGGCGAGTCCGTGGTCGTGGGGTTCGAGCTGGGTGGTGAGCGGGGCGCCCTTGGCGTCGGAGGTCCAGGCGTCGTTCACGACGTAGAGGTGGTCGATGTGGGTGAGGAAGGTGTAGCCGGGGTTCTTGACGAGTTCGCGCTGGACGGTGTCGTACGCGGCCTTGCGCTTGGCGTGGTCGTTCGTGCGGCGGCCGTCCTCCAGGGCGCGGTCGACGGCCTCGTTGTCGTACCAGGCCATGTTGTTGAAGCCGTCGCCGGCGAGGGTGGACTTGAGCAGGAGGTACTGGTCGAAGTCGGGGTCGCCGGGGGAGCCGCCGCCGGCGAGGACGGCGTCGGTCTTCATGCGGGGCTCGATGACCTCCCAGGTGCCGGCCTGGGTCTTGATCTCGATGCCGGCCTTGCGGGCGTCGGAGGCGTAGGCGAGGGCGTGGTCCTGGCGGAGCTTGTCGCCGGAGAGGTACCAGAGGGGGAAGGAGGCGCGGACGCCGTTCTTGACGCGGACGCCGTCGGCGCCGGGCTTCCAGCCGGCCTCGTCGAGGATCTTCTGGGCGCCGGCGAGGTCGTGGCGGCGCTCGGTGCCCTGGGTGAACCAGGGGCTGTCGGTGGGGACGGGGCCGTAGGCGGGCTTGCCGGCGCCTTCGAGGATCTTGTCGACCATGGTGCGGCGGTCGACGGCGATGTCGAGGGCGCGGCGGACGGCGGTGTCGCCGGCGACGGGGTTGTGGGTGGGGAGGGTGACCGTGCGGTAGTCGTAGGTCCTGGCCGCGTAGGTCCTCTTCGCCTTGTCGTCGCCGAAGCCGGCGGCGAGGTTGGGCGGGAGGATGGCGCCGTCGAGGTCGCCGGCGCGCAGGCGGGTGGCGCGGACGTCGTCGTCCTTGATGATCGCCATGGTGAACTTCTTGACCGCGGGGGCGCCGTTCCAGTACTTCGGGTTGGCCTTGAAGCTGAGCTTCTCGCCCTTGGACCAGCCGGTGAGGACGTAGGGGCCGGTGCCGATGGGCTCGGTGGTGAAGGCGCCGGTGTTGACGTCCTGCTTGCCGGCGACGTGCTCGGGGGCGATGGCGTGGACGGTGCGCTCGGCGAAGGGGGCGTAGGGGTACTTGAGGCGGAAGACCACGGTGTCGTCGCCGACGGACTCGACGCTCTTGAGGGCGTCGAGTTCGGTGCGGGAGGGGTTGTTGGTCTTCGGGTCGAGGATCGTCCGGTAGGTGAAGACGACGTCCTTGGCGGTGAAGGGCGCGCCGTCGCTGAAGGTGACGTCGTCGCGGAGGGTGTACGTGTAGGTGAGACCGCCGTCGCTGATGTGCGGGAGCTCGGCGGCGAGGGCCGGCTTCAGCTTCATGTCGGCGTCGAAGGCGAGGAGGCCGTCGAAGATCTTGGAGTTGCCGTCCTTGCCGTAGCCGAGGAGGGGGCTGAGGGTGTCGGGTTCGTAGGCGATGCCGACGACCGCGGAGTCCTTGGGTCCGCCGGAGCCGGCGGTGTCGGCGCCGGGGTTCGTGCAGGCCGCGACGGTGAGGGCGAGAGCCCCCGTGACTATCGCGGCGGTCGCGCGGCGAACGGATCGGGCGGCCATCGGTCCACACCCCTCTTGAAGATCAGCTGTTGTTGCGATGAGTTTGCAATTAAACAGCATGTAAGGGAGGGGGTTAAGACGGGGTCCTTACCGAAGGTCTTGCCGCCCGCGCCCGCCGCCGCCGAGGCGGGAGGCGGGCTCGGGCGTCCGGCTCGGGTGTCGGGGGCGGTTGTCAGGTGCGGGCGTCAGGTACGAGTGTCAGTCGCGGGTGTCCTCGACGGTGAGGCGGGCGCACGCGCGGACGACCTCCCTGAGGTCCCCGCTCTCCTCGTACAGCTCCCGCTGGCGCCGCGCGCCGCCGCCGTGCGCCAGCAGGTCCTTGACCGCGCCCCGGGCCGCGTCGAGGTCGCCGGTCTCGCGCAGGGCGGTCTCGACGTGGGCGAGCAGGGCCTCGAAGGCGACGTCCGGCGGCACCTGCCGCAGGGTCCCCGGGTGCAGCAGCGGTCCCTCGGGCCCGGAGCGCGCGGCCTGCCACGAGGCGAGCCGGAGCATGGACACCGAGACGTCGGGGGCCGGCTCGCCGGCCCGCCAGGCCCTCGCCCCGGTCTCGACGAGGCCCCGGGCGAGGGTGGCCACCAGCACGGCGGTGGCGGGGGCGAGGCAGACGTCGGCGACGCGCAGCTCGACCGTGGGGAAGTTGTGCGACAGGCGGGCGTCGAAGTAGATCATCCCCTGGTCCCGCAGGACCCCGGTGGCCAGCATGTCCCGCACCCTGGCGTGGTAGCCGGCCGCCCCGCCGAAGGGCTCGTAGGGGCCGGCCGACGGGAACCGGTTCCAGACGCGGCTGCGGTAGCCGGCGTATCCGGTGTCCTGGCCCTGCCAGAAGGGCGAGTTGGCGCTGAGGGCGTTGAGCAGCGGGAGCCACGGCCGGATCCGGTCGAGGACCGCCGCGCCCTCCTCGTCGGACGCGACCGAGACGTGCACGTGGCAGCCGCCCGTGAGCTGCTCATCGGTGGTGAGCGCGAACTGCTCGGCCATCCACCGGTAGCGCGGGCCGAGGTTGCGGGAGGGCTCCACCGGCAGCGGCGAGGTCGCCAGCGCCGCGACCCGGGCGCCGACGCCCTCGGCGTGCCGCGCGGCCTCGCCCCGCAGGCGCACGATCTCGTCGTGGAGGGCGGTCATGTCGTCCAGGGGGCGGGTGGCGAACTCCAGCTGCTCCTGGTGCAGCTCCTTCTCGAAGACGTCGGCCGCGTCGGACTCGGCGGCGGCCGCCGAGGCGAGGACCGCCGAGGACAGGGCGAGCGGCTCGCCGGTGCGGGAGCTCACGAGGAGGAGTTCCTCCTCCACCCCGACCGTCCGGGGGGAGAGCTGGGGGGAGGTCGGCTCGGTCACGCGGTCTTCCTTCCGGGCGGGCGCCCCGCGGCGGCGGTCCGCACGCGCGGGGCCGGGTGCGCGGGGGGCGCGGGGGGGGTGGGTCGGGGTCGCAGGGGGTGGGCGGCGGGCGCGGGGCGCCGGTCAGCGGGCGGCGCCGTCGGCGGGCGGCGGGCCGGGGTTCCGGCCCCGGCGGGCCGCCGCCTCGGACCGCGCCTCCTCCTGGAGGCGGCGGCCCCGCGCGCGTCTCGCCGGGTCCTGGAGGGCCTTGCCGTCGGACTCCGTCTTCAGGCCTCGGCAGCGCTTCAGCGCGGTGGAGAGCATGCCCATGGGGCGCCTTTCGGGTCAGCCGACGGAGAGGGCTTCGAGCAGGTCGCCGACCTGGGGATCGGGCAGGGCCCGGGCGACGTCGGCCTGGGCGACGATGCCGACGAGACGGTGTCCGTCGATGACCGGCAGGCGGCGGACCTGGTGCTCGGCCATCGTGCGGAGGATCTCCGCCGCGTCGTCGTCGGCCCCGATGGTGACCGCCTCGCCCTGGGCGAGCTCCCCCGCCGCGCAGGCGGCCGGGTCCTTGCCCTCGCCGAGGACCTTCACCACGATGTCGCGGTCGGTCAGCATCCCCTTCAGCCTGTCGTCCGCGCCGCAGACGGGCAGGGCGCCGACGTCCAGTTCCTTCATCCTGCGGGCCGCGTCGAGGACGGAGTCGCGTTCGTCGACGCACTCCGCGCCCTGCGTCATGATCTCGCGCGCGGTCGTCATGATGGTCACTCCAGACTTTTCCTGAGGCTCCTGAGGTGTTCGTGCCCGCACGCCTGCCCGGGTTTCGCCGGTGAACACGCTTTTTCTCCGGAAACGTCTCGTCGCGGCGGAACGCCGAAGGCCCCGTCCGGGACACGGACGGGGCCGGGAGGCGGGCGCCGGAAGGGCCCGGGGGCGGGGCCGGAGCCTAGGCCGGGGCCGGGAGGTCCACCAGGGCGGCGATCACGTCCTGGTGGTGGCCGGCCGAGCCGAGGGCGAGCTGGTCGGCCTTGGCCCGCTTGAGCGCGAGGTGGGCCGGGTGCTCCCAGGTCATGCCGATCCCGCCGTGCAGCTGGACGCACTCCTCGGCGGCGCGGACGGCCACCCCGGAGCAGTACGCCTGGGCCACGGCCACCGTCAGCTCGGCGTCGGCCGCTCCGGCGGCGAGGGCGTCGGCGGCGGCGCGGGCGGCGGCCCGGGCTCCGACGAGGTCCAGCCACAGCTGCGCCATCCGGTGCTTGAGCGCCTGGAAGGAGCCGACCGGCCGGTTGAACTGGTACCGCTCCCTGGTGTGCCGGACGGTCTCCTCCAGGCACCACTCGGCGAGGCCCAGCTGCTCGGAGGCGAGCAGTCCCGCCCCGGCGAGGAGGCCGCGCCGCACCGCCGCCCCGGCTTCCCCGGGGCCGGCCAGGAGGGTGCCGGGCGCCGTGCCCGCGTCGACGACGGCGAGCGGGCGGGTGAGGTCGAGCGGGGTGAGGGGGGTGACGGCGGCCTCGGCGGCGGGCACGGCGTACAGGCCGTCGGGGCGGGGCACGAGGAGGACGTCGGCGGCCTGCGCGTCGGCGACGGCCCGCACGGGGCCGGTGGCCCCGAAGGGCGTCCCGGGCGCGGTGGTGAAGGGGACGGCGAGGACGGCGGTCTTCTCCCCCGCCGCCAGCTCGGCGAGGAGGGCGGCGGCCGGGCCGTCGGCCGCGCCGAGCGCGAGCAGGGTCTCGGTGGCGACGACGGCACTGGTCAGGTACGGCGCCGGGGCCACCGCGCGGCCCAGCTCCTCCAGGACCACCGCGGCCTCCCGGTGGCTCGCGCCCTGGCCGCCGAGCTTCTCGGGGACGAGGAGGCCGGCGGCGCCGATGCCCTCGGCGAGGGCCGGCCACAGACCGGCGGGGTACGGGTCGCCGGTCTCGATCCGGTCGAGCACGGCCTGGTGGCCGGCCCGGTCGGCGAGCAGGGAGCGGACGGCGTCCCGCAGGGCGTCCTCGGTGTCGGAGTAGAGGAGGTCCGGCTCGTGGCTCATCGGGCGAGGTCCTTCCAGGGGACGTCCTTGTCGTTGCGGGGCTCCGGCGGGAGTCCGAGGACCCGCTCGGCGACGATGTTGAGCAGCACCTCGCTGGTGCCGCCCTCGATCGAGTTGCCCTTGGAGCGCAGGTAGCGGTAGCCCGCGTCGCGCCCGGTGAAGTCGACCAGTTCGGGGCGGCGCATGGTCCAGTCGTCGTACAGCAGGCCGTCGTCGGCGAGGAGTTCGACCTCCAGGCCGCTGATGGCCTGGTTGAGGCGGGCGAAGGCGAGCTTCATGGCGCTGCCCTCGGGGCCGGGCTGTCCCGCGACGAGCTGCTGGCGCAGCCGCTCGCCGGTGAAGCGGGCCACCTCGGCGTCGACCCAGAGGTCGAGGAGCCGGCGGTGCAGGGCGTGGGTGCGCGTCTCGGGGCGGTCGCGCCAGACGGCGGCGGCCTTGCCGATCATGCCCCCTTCGCGGGGGATGCGGGCGCCGCCGATGGAGACCCGCTCGTTCATGAGGGTGGTCTGGGCGACCCGCCAGCCGTCGCCGGTGTCGCCGAGGCGGTGGGCGTCGGGGATGCGGACGCCGGTGAGGAAGACCTCGTTGAACTCGGCCTCGCCGGTGATCTGGCGCAGCGGCCTGACCTCGACGCCGGGGTCGGTCATGTCGCAGACGAAGTAGGTGATGCCGCGGTGCTTGGGCAGGTCGGGGTCGGTGCGGGCGATGAGGATGGCCCAGCGGGCGGTGTGGGCGCTGGAGGTCCACACCTTCTGGCCGTCGACCACCCAGTCTCCCCCGCCGTCCCTGACCGCGCGGGTGCCGAGGGCGGCGAGGTCGGAGCCGGCGCCGGGTTCGCTGAAGAGCTGGCACCAGACCTCCTCGCCGGTCCACAGCGGGCGCAGGAAGCGGGCCTTGACCTCGTCGGAGCCGTAGGCGAGGAGGGTGGGGGCGGCCATGCCGAGGCCGATGCCGATGCGGCGGGGGTCGTTGTCGGGGGCGCCGGCGGCGGTGAGTTCGGCGTCGACGACGGCCTGGAGGGCGCGGGGGGCGTCGAGTCCGCCGAGGCCGACGGGGTAGTGGACCCAGGCGAGGCCGGCGTCGAAGCGGGCGCGGAGGAAGTCGAGCCGGTCGGTGGTGGCGGGCGGGTGCGCGGCGAGCAGCGCCCGGGTGCGCTCCTGGAGTGCGGCGGCGTCGGTCATGCGCGGGCTCCTTCCGGGAGGACGACCAGGCGGCCGGTGGTGGTGCCGTCGGCGACGCGCTGGACGGCGTCGGCCGCGCCGGCGAAGGGGACGCGTTCGGCGACGAGCGGCTTGACGACGCCCTTGGCGGCGAGCACGGTGAGGGTGTCGTGGCACTGGAGGACGGCGGCCGGGTCGAGCCGGGCGTAGAGGCCCCAGTGGAGGCCCATGATCGTGTAGTTCTTCACCAGGGCGTGGTTGAGGGCGGGGGTGGGGATGGTGCCGCTCGCGAAGCCGACGACGACGATCCGGCCCTCGAAGGCGACGCATTTCGCGGACTGCTGGTAGGCCTCGCCGCCGACCGGGTCGTAGATCACGTCGGCGCCGCGGCCGCCGGTGGCGGCCTTGACGGCGGCGACGACGTCCTCGGAGCGGCGGTCGATGACCACGTCGCAGCCGAGGGCGCGGGCGACGGCGGCCTTGGCGGGGCCGCCGGCCACGCCGATGACGGTGGCGCCGGCGGCCTTGCCGAGCTGGACGGCGGCGCTGCCGACGCCGCCGGCGGCGGCGTGCACGAGGAGGGTCTCGCCCTCCTTGAGGGCGGCGCGGCGGTGGAGGCCGAACCAGCCGGTCTGGTAGCCGATGTGGAGGGCGGCGGCCTCGGCGTCGTCGAGGGCGTCGGGGGCCGGGAGGAGGCCGGCGGCGTCGGCGAGGGCGTGGTCGGCGAAGCCGCCGTGCGGGAGGGCCGCGGTGGCGATGACGCGGCGGCCGTCCGCGGTCTCGCCGCAGATCTCGACGCCGGGGGTGAAGGGGAGCGGCGGCCGGACCTGGTAGTGGCCGCGGCAGAGCAGCGCGTCGGGGAAGTTGACGTTGGCGGCGCGGACCCTGAGGAGGACCTGGCCGGGTCCGGGGTCGGGGAGGTCCACCTCCTCGCGGCGCATCACCGCGCCGGGTTCGCCGTTCTCGTGCACTCGCCATGCCTGCATCCGTCGAGCCTCCGTCCGTACCGAGCGGTCGGGCGCATACTAAGCGGTCGCTTGCCTTCTGGGGAACCACTCAGCCGGACTTCTTGGGCCGCGCCCTCACGTGCATCCGCTCGCCCTGCGGCCCGTACAGGCTCAGGAACTCCACCGGTCCGTCGGCGGTCGGGCCGAACCAGTGCGGCACCCGGGTGTCGAACTCGGCGGCCTCGCCGGCGGTCAGCACCACGTCGTGCTCCCCCAGGACGAGCCTCAGCCTCCCGGAGAGGACGTACAGCCACTCGTACCCCTCGTGGACCCGCGGGTCCGGCTGCTCGGACGCCTTCTCCTGGATCACCTTGTACGCCTGGAGGCCCCCGGGCTGGCGGGTGAGCGGGTACATCGTGCGGCCGTGCCGGACGATCGGCCGGGCCCGCACCCGGGGATCGCCGACCGGCGGGGCGCCGACCAGCTCGTCCAGCGGGACCTGGTGGGCGCGGGCGAGCGGGAGGAGCAGTTCGAGGCTCGGTCTGCGCTGTCCGGACTCCAGGCGGGAGAGGGTGGAGACGGAGATGCCGGTGGCGGCGGAGAGCTCGGCCAGGGTCACCCCGCGGTCGCGGCGGACCCGGCGCAGCCGGGGGCCCACTTCGGTGAGCACGGCGTCGATGCGGTCGTCTTCGGTCATGCGTCCAGTGTTGCAGGAACGGCAAGTTTCCTTGCCGTCGGGCCCGGTCCGGGGCGAGGCTCACGGCATGAACGCACCCCTGGGAGAGAACATGGACGAGAACGCCTACGAGGTCGTGGTGATCGGCGGCGGGGCGGCCGGACTGAGCGCCGGGCTGATCCTCGGCCGGTCGCGGCGGCGCACCCTGGTCGTCGACGCGGGCGAGCCGCGCAACGCGCCCAGCGCCCACATGCAGGGCTATCTGTCGCGGGACGGCATGAGCCCTGCGGAGTTCCTCGCGGCGGGCCGCCGCGAGCTGCTGGAGTACGGGGTCGAGGTCCGGCCCGGCGAGGTGACGGCGGCCGCGGCGGACGGCGGGGGCTTCGCCCTCGGGCTCGCCGACGGCACCGCGCTGACCGCCCGGCGGCTGGTCGTCGCCACCGGTCTCGTCGACGAGCTGCCCGAGATCGAGGGACTGGCCGAGCGGTGGGGCCGGGACGTGCTGCACTGCCCGTACTGCCACGGCTGGGAGGTCCGCGACCGGGCGTTCGGGGTGATCGCCGGCGCGGCGATGCCGGCCCACCAGGCGCTGATGGTCTCGCACTGGTCCCCCGACGTGACGCTCTTCCTGAACGGCGCCGAGGTCACGGAGGAGGACGCCCGGCTGCTCGCCGCGGCGGGCGTCAGGACCGTGGAGGGCGCGGTCGAGGCGATCGTGACGGAGGACGACCGGCTGACCGGGGTCCGGCTCGCCGACGGGCGGACCGTCGGCCGCGAGGTGGTCTTCGCGGCGGCCACCCGGCTCGTCACCCGCGACGGGGTGCTGCGGCAGCTGGGCGCCGAGCTGTACGAGACGCCCTTCGGGTCCTTCGTGAAGGTGGACGAGACCGGCCGGACGAGCGTGCCGGGCGTGTGGGCGGCGGGGAACGTGACCGGCCCGACCGAGCAGGTCGTCAACGCGGCGGGCGCGGGCTACCGGGCCGGCACGGTGATCAACGCCGAGCTGCTGATGGGCGATCTGGCCGCCCGGGCGGACGGGCTCCCCCGCTGACCCGTGCGCCGGTCGGATGAACCGCCCCGGCTGCGGTCGCGTCGCCCGGACGGAGGCCCGAGGATCGGCCATGGTGGCCGGAAACCGGCCCGGAGGCAGGACGACGGAAGGACGCATCCGCCCATGCTCGGCACCCAGTACACCCACGGCTCCCCCTGCTGGATCGACCTCGGCAGCCCGGACACCGCCGCCGCCGCGGAGTTCTACGCCACCGTGTTCGGCTGGGAGTACCGCTCCGCGGGCCCGGAGGGCGGCGGGTACGGCTTCTTCCATCAGGACGGCGCCACCGTCGCCGCGTTCGGACCGCTCACCGAGGAGGGCGCGAGGAGCGCCTGGACGGTGTACTTCCAGACCCCCGACGCGGACACCACCCAGATGGTGACGGCCGCCGAGGGCGGCCGGGTCCGGGTGCGCGCCATGGACATCATGGACGCGGGACGGATGGCCGCGCTCACCGACCCGGCCGGGGCCGAGTTCGCCGTCTGGCAGCCCGGGTCCCTGAAGGGCCTGGACCGCACCTCCTCGCCGAACGCCCTCGTCTGGGTCGAGCTGCACACCCCCGATCCGGAGGCCGCGCTCGCCTTCTACGGCTCGCTCTTCGAGTGGCGGTGGGCTTCGATGGAGGCGCCCGGCATGACCTACCGGGTGATCTCCACCGCCGAGGGCGACCAGGAGGCCGCCTCCTTCGGCGGCACCGCCGCACTCCAGGACTCCGGCGAACGCCCGCGCTGGATCCCGTACTTCGAGGTCGAGGACGCCGACGGGACGGCCGACGCGGTGACCGTCTCGGGCGGCACGGTGCTGCTGCCCCCGGCGGACATCCCCGACGTCGGCCGGCTCGCCTGGTTCAAGGACCCCGCCGGGGCCGAGTTCGCCGTACTGAAGCCGGCGCCGATGGGCTGACCGCCCTTCGGGCCGGACCCGGCGGGAACGGCCGGACAGGCCCTAGCGGGGGAAGACCTCGAAGGTCACCGCGGGGCGGCCGCCGAAGCGGGCGGACGCGCGGGAGGTGGTGGCGGTCATGAACTCCCGGACGTACTCCTCCGGTTCCTGGTCGGTCAGGGCCTCGATGTAGGCCCGGTGGCAGAGCAGGGACTCCACCGCGCGCTCCAGGCCGGGACCGGCGTCCACCGCGTGGGTCGGGGTGCTGGAGGCGGCGACCGCGACCCGGCGGACGCCGTCCCAGGGCTCCAGGCCCCGCTCGGTCAGCTCGGGGAAGATCCAGCGGTTGCCCGCGTCCGCCGCCGCGTCGAGGGTGGCGCGGCCGACGGCGACGTGGTCGGGGGTGTTGCGGGGCGCGCCGGGGCCGTCGCCCCAGCCGTCGCGGTGGTTGAGGGTGACGACGAGTTCGGGGCGGTGGCGGCGGATCGCGGCGGCGATGTCGCGGCGCAGGGCGGTGCCGTACTCGATGACGCCGTCGCGGTGGTCGAGGAACTCGACGGTGTCCACGCCGACGACGGCGGCGCTCGCCCGCTGCTCGCGCTCGCGCAGCGGGCCGCAGACCTCGGGGGCGAGGGTGTCGATGCCGGCCTCGCCGCGGCTGACCAGCAGGTAGACGACCTCCTTCCCGGCGTCGGTCCAGCTCGCGACGGCCGCCGCGCAGCCGTACTCCAGGTCGTCGGGGTGGGCGACGACGGCGAGGGCGCGCCGCCAGTCGTCGGGCAGCTCCGGCAGGTCGGTGGCTCCGGTGTCGATCATGCCCGCAGGATACGGGCCGCGTCGGCCGCGGTCGGGCGGAACGCTCCGGAGAGGATGACGGAACGGGAGACGTGACGGGGTCGGTCGGGATTGAGGCCGCGGCGGGCGGCGAGGGCGACGGCGAGGCGCTGGGCGCGGACCAGGGCGGCCACCGGGTCGACGGCGTCCGCGGTGAACAGGGCGCCTGTGGACTCGACTTCCTCGCGGAGCCCGGACGGGACGGGGCCGAGGCACCAGACGAGGCTGGTGCGGTCGCTGACGCTGATCGGCCCGTGCCGGTACTCCATCGCCGGGTACGACTCCGTCCAGACGCGGGCGACTTCGCGGAGCTTGAGGGCAGCCTCGTCGGCGAGTCCGACGGTCCAGCCGGTGCCGAGGAAGGTGAACTGGACGCGCCGCTCCCAGTGTTGCGGGAGGGGTTCGTAGAGGGCGAGCTCGGCGTCGGCGACGGAGGCGGCGAGGTCCACCCCCAGCCCGGCGCGCAGGAGTTGGAGGGCGGTGGTGGCGAACCGGGTCTGGACGACGGAGCGTTCGTCGGCGAAGGAGAGGTCGACCACCCGGTCGGCCAGGCGGGCGGCGGGGCTGTCGGGAACCCCGGTCAGGACGAGGGTGGGGAGCCGCCCGGCGGCGCCGGCGAGCAGGTCGGCGACCTCGGTGGTCGTGCCCGAGCGGGTGAGGGCCACGATCCGGTCGTAGCCGCGGCCGAGCGGGGTCCGCTCGGAGGCGGGGAAGGCGTCGGTCTCCCCCGCCCCGAGGGATTCCCGCAGGGCCGCGTAGGCACGGGCGATCAGGTACGAGGTGCCGCAGCCGACCACGGCGAGCCGCTCGCCGGGCCGGGGCAGCCGGTCGGCGAGCGGCCCGGCGAGGGCGGCGGCGCGGCGCCAGCAGTCGGGCTGGCCGGCGATCTCGGCGGTGACGTGTGCGCTCATGGACCGAGTTGTAGCCGCCCGTGACGGGCGCGGACCATGTGCGATCGGGGTCCGGCGCTTGGACTTTCGCGCGCGCCGGCCCCGGCGGGCACGGCTGCGCCGGGCCCCGGCCCGTGCCCGTACGGGCTCCGCGTCAGAGTTCGTCCCGGGACAGGGCGAGGAGCCGGTCGAGGACGCGCGGGCCGCCGGCGCGCACGCCGTCGTGCTCGAACTCGTCGGTGACCCAGGTGCGCAGCCCCCGGATCGCGGCGGCGGTCTCCAGGGAGTGGGCGGTGTCGACGTACATGTCGTCGTGGTAGACGGCGGCGGCCACCGGCACCCGGTTGGCCGCGAGCCGCTCGGGGTCGTACAGCGGGGTCCAGTCGTCCCGCCGGGCGAGGAGCTCGGCGGTCTCGCGCAGCGGGCGCAGGGCCGGGTCGGTGGTGAAGTGCCAGGGGTGGATCGTCTCGCCGGTGAACAGGACGGGCGCCCCGGAGGCGAGCGCGGCCGCCGCGTCGAACTCGGGGAAGCCGGCGCGGACCCGCTCGGCGGCCCAGGCCGTCGGGCCCTGCCCCTGGGCGTAGATGGCCTCGTGGAGGACGGCGTAGAGCGGGTGACCCGCGTACGAGAGGTGGGCCTGGACCTGCTCCAGGAAGGCGTCGGCGAGGGCGGGCCCGGCGGGGGTCGGCAGGAAGGCGCCCTCCAGGAGGTGGTGGAGCTGGTGGGTGCCCTCGCCGGAGCCGAGGAGGATGCCGAGGGACTGGAAGGCCTCGACGGTGAGCGGGCCCCCTCCGGGCAGGGTGACCTCGTGCTCCAGGAGGTGGCCGGCGATCGCGCGGACCCGTTCGGCGTCGCGCGGGTAGCGGGCGAAGTGGGCCTCGTTCTTGCGGCGGACGCGCGGGTAGGCGGCGGCGTAGACCTCGTCGGCGGAGGCGTCGAGGGAGGGCAGGCCGCCGGTGATCAGGACCCGCTCCAGACCCTCGGGGGCGGTGGAGAGGTAGTGGGTGGCGCAGAAGCCGCCGAAGCTCTGGCCGAGGACGGTCCAGGGGGCGCCGTCGGTGAGCCTGCGGCGGACGATCTCGCAGTCCCTGACGATGGAGTCGGCGCGGAAGTGCGCGAGGTACTCCGCCTGGGCTGCGGCGTCGCCGCGCAGCGGGAGGGTCTGGCGGTTGGCGGGGGTGGAGCGGCCGGTGCCGCGCTGGTCGAGCAGGAGGACCCGGAACTCGCGGACGGCCCGGCCGATCCACGCCTGGCGGCCGATGAAGCGGCGGGCGCCGAAGCCGGGGCCGCCCTCCAGGTAGACCAGCCAGGGAAGCCGCTCGCGCTCCCGGTCGCCGAGGCCGCTCGCGACGATTTCGCGGGCGTACACCTCGATCTGTTCGCCGTCGGGGCGGGCGTGGTCGAGGGGGACGGGGAAGTGGTGGTCGGTGACGACGACGCCGGGCTGACGGTAGGTGGTCAACGGTGCTCCTGCTGCTGTTGCTGCTCCGTACTCACCCCCAGTGGATCACGGGCCGGCGCGAAGGGCGTCAGGAGGCCTGCATCACCGCGATGACGTTTCCGGCCGGGTCGGTGAACCAGGCGATGCCCGCCGGGCCGTCCTTGCCGTCGCCCCTCATGACGCCCTTCTCGTCGGCCTCGAACTCCGGGTAGCGCTCGAAGGTCGCGCCCCGGGCGGCCAGGTCGTCGACGGCGCGGTCGATGTCGTCGACCTCGAAGTTCAGGACGGTGAAGGAGGCGGGGGTGTGGTTCTCCTTGGCGTAGACGAAGACCCGGGCCCCGCCCGGCAGGGTCAGGAACAGCATCCGCATGTCCCCGGTCCCGGTCTCCTCCACGGTCAGGCCGAGCTTGTCGCCGTAGAACCTCCGGGCGGCGTCCAGGTCGTCCACCGAGAAGCTGCTGTACGCCGTCGTCTCGCCGAACATGGCGTGCTCCCTTCCGGGCCCCGGGCACCGGGGCTCACCCTTCCAGGATCCGCCCGTTCGGCGAGGGGCGCCCGGGCGGGCCGGGGCGCCCCGGGGCCGGGACCGCTCAGGGGGCGATCGGGAGCTGCCGCTTGTGCTCGGTGAGCTCGTAGCGGCGGACGATCGACGCGTACGCGGTGTCGGAGACCGGCTTGCCCTCCAGGAAGTCGTCGATCTCGTCGTAGGTGACGCCGAGCGCGTCCTCGTCCGGCTTGCCCGGGTCCAGGGTCTCCAGGTCGGCGGTGGGGACCTTCCAGACCAGGCCGGCGGGGGCGCCCAGCTCGGCGGCGACGGCGCGGACCCGGCGCTTGGTGAGGCCGGTGAGCGGGACGAGGTCGGCGGCGCCGTCGCCGAACTTGGTGAAGAAGCCGGAGACGGCCTCGGCGGCGTGGTCGGTGCCCACGACGAGGCCGTCCTGGGCGCCGGCGACCGCGTACTGGGCGATCATGCGCTGGCGGGCCTTGATGTTGCCGTGCACGAAGTCCTGGTGGTGGGCGTCGCGGAAGGTGAGGCCGGCGGCCAGGCAGGCGTCGAGGGCGGCGTCGCCGGCCGCCTTGACGTCGACGGTGAGGACCTGGTCGGGACGGATGAAGTCGAGGGCGGTCTGCGCGTCGCTCTCGTCGGCCTGGACGCCGTAGGGCAGGCGCATGGCGTAGAAGACGGCCTCGTGGCCGGCGGCGCGGGCGCGCTCGACGGCGAGCTGGCAGAGCCGGCCGGCGGTGGTGGAGTCGACGCCGCCGCTGATGCCGAGGACGAGGGAACGCAGTCCGGTGGTGGTGAGGCGCTCGGTGAGGAAGGCCACCCGGCGCTCGATCTCGGCGGCGGGGTCGAAGCTCTCGGAGACCTGGAGCTCCCGGGCGATCTGCTGCTGGCGGGCGGTGGACGCCGGGTCGGTCACGGAATTTCTCCTCGTCGAGGCGGGTAGGGCGACGGATCCGACTTTACGGGGTGGGCCCGGTCGCCCGCCGCTCCGGCTCCTGCTTCTGCTCCTGCTCCTGCTCCTGCTCCTGCTCCTGCTCCGGGGCGCAGAGGACCTCGACGCGCTGGACGAGGTTGTCGGCGAAGCCGCCGCGGTTCCAGGGCGCGGTGAGGGGCTGGACGCGGCCGGTGGCGTCGGTGGCGCGGACGGTGAGGTGGCGCAGGCCCGGGATGACGGTCCAGGTGGTGCGCCACGCGGTCCAGGCCCAGGGGTGGGCGGGGTCGCGGGGGCTGAGGCGGGCGCGGTCGTTCCCGGCGCACTCCGGGGTGACGCGGCGGGTGACGGCGGGGCGGGTCCGGAGGGCGTCGGGGCCGAGGTCGAGCGGGCGCGGGACCCGGCCGCCGACGGTGAGCCGCCGGTGGTCGGGGTCGGCGGCGGGGACGTCGTGGTGGACGAGGACGTAGTGGGGGCCGGGCGGGGTGAGGTCGTGGCGCAGGGCTTCGAGCGGCGGGCCGTGGTCGCGGGTGGCGAGGGCCGGCTCCTGCGGGGTGAGGCCCTCGTCCTCTCCCGCGGCCCGCGCCGGCGTGCTGAGGCCGCCCGGCGTTCGGTCCGTGTCCCCGTGGTGCGCCGGCGGGCGGTCAGCCGGTGCCGAGGGCGCGGTCGAGGCCGGCCTGCGGGAGGTCGCCGAGGGCGCGCAGGAAGATCTCCTCGTAGGCGGGCTCGCCGAGGGTGGCGCGGACGCCGGCGGTGTGGTGGGCGTGGAGGGCGCGCAGGCCGGGCAGGCCCCGGCGGGGCTGCCCGGTGGCCCGCCAGTACGCCTCGCCGGTGCCGGAGACGTCGGCGGCGCGCGCGCCGTCGCCCGCGGCGGCGTAGGCGGTGGCGAGGACGTCGAGGCCGAGGGCGGTGCCGAGGCCGGCGCCGAGGGCGCGGGTGCCGGCGAGCATGGCGCGGGCGTGCCGGGCGGCGGCGGCCGGGTCGCCCTCCAGGAGGTCGGTGAGGGCGAGCTGGTACGCGAGGGCGGTGCGGGTCCAGTGTTCGTCGAGGGTGTCGCAGAGGGCGCGCAGGGCGAGGGCGTCGGCGCGGGCCTCGGCGAGCAGGCCGAGGCCGGTGAGGGCGAAGACGCGGACGAGCCGGCAGCGGAGGGTGGCGGCGGAGTCGGCGGGACGGCCGCGGGCCGAGCCGAGGACGTGGTCGACGACGACGAGGGCGGCGCGGGCCCGGCCGGTGGTCAGGGCGAGGAGGCCGGCGAGGGCGGCGGCGTCGAGGGTGAGTTCGCCGGGGCCGTACGGCTCCGAGGGCGCCCAGGGCCGCTCGGGCGGGTGCTCGGTGTGGCGGGCCTCCCGGGCGCAGCGTTCGCTGACGTCCTGGGCGGGGCCGAGGTCTCCCTGGAGGACGAGGGTGACGCCGAGGGCCCACAGGGCGCGGGTGCGGGCGCGGCCTCGGGCCTCGCTGAGGAGGAGGGCCTGTTCGAGGCCGTCGCGGGCCTCGCGGAGGCGGCCGCGGCTGGCCCAGGCGAAGGCGACGGAGCCGACGAGGTCGAGGGCGGCGTCGGGGTCGGTGCGCAGGAGGCGGTCGAGGGCGGTGCGCAGGTCGGTGTGGTGGGTGTCGACGGCGTGGTGCCAGTGGAGCTGGCGGGGGCCGTGCCAGGCGGCCCTGCCCTCGGCGGCGAGGGCGCGGAAGTGGGCGGCGTGGCGGTCGGCGGCGGTGCCGGTCTCGCCGAGCCGCTCCAGCCAGCCGGCTCCGTACTCGCGGATGGTGTCGAGGAGGCGGTGGCGGCCGGCGGCGTCGGCGGGGCGGACGACGGAGGCGCGGACGAGGCCGTCGAGGGCGGTGGGCAGGGTGGCGGGGGTGAGGGGGCCGCCGGTGCAGACGGCGGCGGCGGTGGCGAGGTCGAAGGGGCCGCGGAAGACGGAGAGGCGGGCCCAGAGGAGGCGTTCGAGGGGGTCGGCGAGTTCGTGGCTCCAGCCGATGGCGGCGCGCAGGGTCTGGTGGCGGGCGGGCCAGACGCGTTCGGGGTGGGCGAGGAGGTCGAAGCGGGCGCCGGGGGGCGCGGTGAGGCGGCTGCCGAGCTGGTCGCGGACGGCTTCGGCGCCCTGGAGCCGGATCTGGGCGGCGGCGAGCTCCAGGGCGAGGGGTATGCCTTCGAGGCGGACGCAGATCTCGCCGGCGGGGCCGGTGGCGGGGAGGTCCTGGCCGGTGGCGGCGCGGAGGAGGGCGAGGGCGTCGTCTCCGGTGGGCGGGAGCGGGTCGAGGAGGACGGTGTGCTCGCCGGGGACGCCGAGGGGGCGGCGGGAGGTGGCGAGGACGGTGAGGCCGGGGGCGGCGTCGAGGAGTTCGGCGACGAGCCGGCCGCAGGCGTCGGCGAGGTGGTCGCAGCAGTCGAGGACGAGGAGGAGGCGGGTCTCGGCGAGCCGGCGGCGCAGGGCGCCGGTGTCGGTGCCGGGGGTGTGGTCGGCGAGGTCGACGGAGTCGGCGACGAGGGAGACGAGGAGGCGTTCGCCGTCGAGCTGTCCGAGGTCGGCCCACCAGGCGCCGTCGGGGTGGCGGTGGCGTGCGCGGTGGGCGGCGCGCAGCGCGAGGCGGGTCTTGCCGACGCCGCCGACGCCGGTCACGGTGACGAGGCGGTGCTCCGCCAGGGCGGCGGTGATGCGCTTCAGTTCCGTGCGGCGGCCTGCGAATCCCGGGTTCTCGTCCGGTAGATGTCCACGCACGGGAGCAGTGTCCCCCAAGTCCGCGCCGAAAGCTCCTGTGGAACCCGTTCGTTACGGGGCGCGGGGGGCGCGAAGCGCGGGTCCGGGGGCACGGGGGGGCGCGAAGTACGGGTCGGGGGGTCACGGGGACGGGCGGTCGCCGGGGCCGGGGGTGGCGAGGTCGTCGACGGCTTCGGCACCGACGACGGCGCCGGTGGAGCGTTTGCCGCGGCGCAGCCGGCGTTCCAGCCGGGAGGCGAAGGTGGTGAGGGCGACGTTGAGGAGGACGAAGAGGACGGCGACGACGGTGAAGCAGGCGATGGTGTTGGCGCCGTAGTTGGCGCTCATGGGGCGGACGGAGGCGAGGAGTTCGGCGAAGCCGAGCATGGCGCCGCCGAGGGCGGTGTCCTTGACGATGACGACGAGCTGGCTGACGAGGGCGGGGAGCATGGCGGTGACGGACTGGGGCAGCAGGACGTGCGCCATGGTCTGGCCCTTGCGCATGCCGATGGCCTTGGCGGCGTCGGTCTGGCCGACGGGGAGGGCGAGGATGCCGGCGCGGACGACCTCGGCGAGGACGGAGGCGTTGTAGAGGACGAGACCGGTGACGACCGCGTACAGGGGGCGGGTCTCGGGGCTGATGTCGGTGAACTCGGCGTAGGCGGCGTTGGCGAAGAGCATGAGGATGAGGACGGGGATCGCGCGGAAGAACTCGACGACGGTGCCGGCGCCGGCGCGCAGGGCGCGGTGGTCGGAGAGGCGGGCGATGCCGAGGAGGGCGCCGAGCGGCAGGGCGAGGGCCATGGCGAGGCCGGCGGCGATGACGGTGTTCTTCAGGGCGGGCAGGAGGTACGTCTCCCAGACGCGTCCGTCGGTGACGAAGGGTTCCCACTTGGCCGCCTCCAGCTGGTTCTTGGCGTCGAGGCCGGCGATCACCCACCAGGCGACGGCGGCGAGGGCGGCGAGGAAGAGCACCGTCCAGAGGAGGTTGCGGCGGCGGGCGCGGGGGCCGGGGACGTCGTAGAGGACGGTGGCGGACTCGGCCTCGGTCCGCGCCGGGGGCTTCGCCTTCGCCGGGGACGCCTGCTCCTTGGAGGCGGGGGCGCGCCTCACCGCTTGACCGCCACCTTCTTCGCGAGCCGGCCGAGGAGGAGGCCGGTGGGCAGGGTGAGGCAGATGAAGCCGAAGGCGAAGACGGCGGAGACGAGGATGAGCTGGGCCTCGTTCTCGATCATCTCCCGCATGAGCAGGGCGGCTTCGGCGACGCCGATGGCGGCGGCGACGGTGGTGTTCTTGGTGAGGGCGATGAGCACGTTGGTGAGCGGGCCGACGACGGAGCGGAAGGCCTGCGGGAGCACGATGATCCGGAGGATCTGGGGGAAGCTCAGGCCGATCGCGCGGGCGGCCTCGACCTGGCCGAGGGGGACGGTGTTGATGCCGGAGCGCAGTGCCTCGCAGACGAAGGCGCTGGTGTAGGCGGTGAGGCCGAGGACGGCGAGCCGGAAGTTGATGGTGGTGAAGCGGTCGGCGCCGAGGCTGATGCCGAGGGTCTGGAAGAGGCCCAGGGAGGTGAAGACGATGATGACGGTGAGGGGGATGTTGCGGACGACGGTGACGTAGGCGGCGCCGAAGGCCCGCATGAGGGGGACGGGGCCGACGCGCATGGCGGCGAGCAGCGTCCCCCACACCAGGGAGCCGAGGGCGGACCAGAAGGTGAGCTGGACGGTCACCCAGAAGGCGCCCAGCAGGTCGTAGCCTTCGAGGAAGTCGAACACGGCGGCCGGCTCAGTCGTTCTCGACGATCACACCGATCTTCGGGGCGGGTTCGTTCTGGTAGTTCGCCGGTCCGAAGTTCTTCTCGACCGCGGCGTCCCAGGAACCGTCGTCGACCATCTTCTCCAGGGCGGCGTTGATCTTGCCCTTGAGTTCGCTGCCCTTCTGGACGCCGATGCCGTAGTTCTCGTTGCTCAGCTCGAAGCCGCCGAGCTTGAACTTGCCCTTGAACTCGTCCTGGGCCGCGTATCCGGCGAGGATCGAGTCGTCGGTGGTGAGGGCGTCGATGACGCCGTTCTCCAGGCCGGTCAGGCACTCGGAGTAGCCGCCGTACTCCTGGAGCTGGGCGTCGGGGGCGATCTCCTCCTTGACGTTCTGCGCGGAGGTGGAGCCGGTGACGGAGCAGAGCTTCTTGTCGTTCAGGTCGGAGGGCTGCTTGATGGAGTCGTCGTCGGCGCGGATCAGCACGTCCTGGTGGGCGAGGAGGTAGGGGCCGGCGAAGTCGACCTTCTCGGCGCGCTCGTCGTTGATGGAGTAGGAGGCGGCGATGAAGTCGACGTCGCCGCGCTGGAGCATGGTCTCGCGGTCGGCGCTCTTGGCCTCCTTCCACACGATCCGGTCGGGTTCGTGGCCGAGCTGCTTGGCGATGTAGGTGGCCACGTCGACGTCGAAGCCGGTGTAGGTGCCGTCGGGGGTCTTCAGCCCGATGCCGGGCTGGTCGAATTTGATGCCGATGGTGATCCGGTCGTCGTCGGAGTGGTCGGCGGGCACCGCGCCGTGGGCGAGGGAGGCGGAGCCGAGGGCGAGGACGACGGCCGTGGCGGAGGCCACGAGGGTCCTGGTGGTCCTGAGCGGGTTCATGGTGATCACCCCGTGGGGCTCAGTGGTGGAGGATCTTGGAGAGGAAGTCGCGGGCGCGGGCGCTGCGCGGGTTGCCGAAGAACTCCTCGGGGGTGGTCTCCTCGACGATCCGCCCGTCGGCCATGAAGACGACGCGGTGGGCGGCGGAGCGGGCGAAGCCCATCTCGTGGGTGACGACGACCATGGTCATGCCGTCCCGGGCGAGCTGCCGCATGACTTCCAGGACCTCGTTGATCATCTCGGGGTCGAGGGCGGAGGTCGGTTCGTCGAAGAGCATCACCTTGGGGTCCATGGCGAGGGCGCGGGCGATGGCGACGCGCTGCTGCTGCCCGCCGGAGAGCTGGGCGGGGTACTTGTCGGTCTGTTCGGCGACGCCGACGCGGTCGAGGAGGGCGCGGGCGCGCTCCTCGGCGCTCCTGCGGTCCTTCTTGCGGACCTTGACCTGTCCCAGGGTGACGTTGTCCAGGACGGTCTTGTGGGCGAAGAGGTTGAAGGACTGGAAGACCATGCCGACGTCGGCGCGGAGCCGGGCGAGCTCCCGGCCCTCGGCGGGCAGGGGCCTGCCGTCGATGCGGATCTCGCCGCTGTCGATGGTCTCCAGGCGGTTGATCGCCCGGCAGAGGGTGGACTTCCCCGACCCGGAGGGTCCGATCACGACGACGACCTCGCCGCGCCGGATGGTGAGGTCGATGGACCGGAGGACGTGGAGGCTGCCGAAGTGCTTGTCGACCCCGCGCAGGACGACGAGCGCGTCGCCGTCGTCCGGGACGGGCCCTTCCGGGACGGGCATGTCACCCTCCTGGCTCACGCCCCCTGGTGCCGTTCCCTCCTCGGTCTCATGCTCCGCCCTGCGCCGCCCGGGCGCACGCCGGGCGGCGGGCGGGTGCTCCCGGCCGAGCCGTCCGGGGCCCTCCCCCGCGTCGGGCTCGAAGGCGGTGGCGTGCACGGGGCCGGTGGCGTCCGGCGCCGTCGGCCGGGGAGGCGAGGGGGTTCTCGACGGCGCGGGGCCGGTCGTGGGCGCGGCGGCGGGGTTCGGCGACGGCCTTCGCGCAGCGGGCGGCGCCGCCCCGGAAGCCGTGGAGGGGGACGACGGCGGGCTTGTCCGCCGTGGCGGTGCCGCCGTTCTCGCCGGGGAGGCGCGGGTCCCGTCCGGGGCCGGGCCGCGGCCGGCGGGGTGAGCCCGCCCGTCCGCCGCCTGCGCTCCGGGCCCGGTGGGCGGAGACTGGGAGCGGAGCCGTACGCGCGAGGAGGAGGGCCCGTCATGAGGAGTGCCGCACCCAAGGTCAGCAGCCTGCCGGCGGAGCACCGCGAGCGGCTGATGGCCTTCGCCGAGGACGTGTACTTCGAGGCCGGGGACCGGCTCTTCGAGGAGCAGCGCCACGCGGACCGGTTCTGGATCGTGAAGACGGGCGCGGTGAACCTGGACGCCAAGGTGCCGGGGCGGGGGTCGCCGGTGATCGAGACCCTGCGCCACGGCGAGCTGGTGGGGCTGTCGTGGCTGTTCCCGCCGTACCTGTGCCAGTCGGGGGCGGAGGCGATGACCCCCGTCCGGGCGTACGCGTTCGACGCGACGTCGGTGCGGTCGCTGTGCCACACGGACCGGGAGTTCGGGGCGGCGCTGTACTTCTGGGTGGGGTCGATCCTGGCGCACCGGCTCCAGGTGACCCGGGTGCGCCTGCTCGACCTGTACGCGCCGCACGGCAGCGGGATCATGTCCTGAGGCCCCTTCCCGCCGCACGGGCGTTGACCTCTGGGGGTGGCGGCCGTACGGTCCTGACGGCTTCCCCGCGGGGGTGTCCTCGTACCGCCTCGTACCGCTCCTCCGCCGACGTCAGGAGCACGCCATGGTCCCGTCCGACGCGCGCACGGCGCCCGGGCTCCGGCGGCACCGGCGGCCGTTCGGCGCGGGGCTCGTCCTCGCGCTGGGGGGTGCCGAGATCCTGCTGGTCCAGCGGGCCGGTCCGGCCGAACTGCTCACGGCCGACGTCCGGTACCTGGTGCCGCTCCTGATGGTCCTGTGCGGGGTGCTGGTGGTGGCCGATCCGCGCCGCCGGCGCCGCTGCGCGGCCGTCGGCGTGCTCGCCTCGCTCGCCTCCTGGGTGGCGTCCGACCTGGGCGGCTTCCTCCTCGGCGCGGCGCTCGGGATCCTGGGCGGCGCGCTCGCCCTCGGCGGGGCGGCCGGCCCCGTGCCGCCGGGCCCCCGGGCCGCCCGGCCGGACGGTCCGGCGTGATCTCCGCCGCACCCGGTCCGCGGGCCCCTTCCGGCCGGCTACCGGGCGGTACGGTGACGTGACCTGGCGACGGGCGGGAGACCCCGATGACAGCACCTGCGAGCGCGCGCGAGGCACTGGCCCTCGTCACCGACGACTTCACCGGCCTCCCCTTCGCCGAGGACCCGTCCGGCGGCGACGGACCGATCGGCTGGCCCGGTTACGGCCGGACCCGGGCCGCGGCCGCCGCCCGCTCCGGCGAGGCCGAGTCCGTGGTCTGCGGCACCGGCACCGTCGGCGGGACCCGGACGGTCCTGGTCTCCTTCGAGTTCGGCTTCCTGGGCGGCTCCATCGGCGAGGGCGCCGGGGCGCGGGTCGCCGCCGCGCACGCCCACGCCCGGGCGCACCGGCTGCCCGTGACCGTCCTCCTGGCGACCGGCGGCAGCCGGATGCACGAGGGCATGCGGGCGCTGGTCCAGCTCCAGCGGCTGGCCGGGGAGTCGGCGCTCACCCGGGCCGCCGGGCTGCCCCAGCTCGCGGTCCTGCGCGATCCGACGACCGGCGGCGGGTGGGCCACCCTCGGGGCCGGCTCCGACGTGGTCCTCGCGCTGCCGGGCGCTCAGGTCGGCTTCGCGGGCTCCCGGGTCAGGCCGCCGGACGCCGACCCCGCCGCGTACACCGCCGCCTCCCAGCTCGCCCACGGGCACGTCGACGCGGTCGTCCCGGCGGAGCGGCTGCGCGAGGCGCTGGGCCGCTGGCTGTCGCTGCTGACCCGCCCCGCCGGGGGCCCCGTGCCGCCGCCGTACACGCTCGGCTCCACCGTGCCCGCCGCGAGCGGGCGCGAGGCGGTGGCCCGTGCCCGCCGCCCGGAGCGGCCCCGGGCCGACCGCTACCTCGCCGAGGTGTTCACCGAGCGGGCCGAGCTGTCCGGCGACCGCGCGGGCGGCACCGATCCGGGGACGCGGTGCGGCTTCGGCCGCCTCCCGGACGGGCGTACGGCCGCGTACGCGGCGCAGTGCGGGACGGCGACCCGGCCGGCCGGCTTCCGCACCGCCGCCCGGCTGGTGCGGCTCGCGGACCGGCTCGGCATCCCGGTGCTGACGCTGATCGACACCCCGGGCGCCGCCAACGACGCCGAGGCCGAGCGGGCCGGGGCGGGACCGGCGATCGCGGAGCTCTTCGGGGCGGTCGCGGAGGCCCGGGTCCCGGTCACCGCCCTGCTCGTCGGCGAGGGCGGCTCGGGCGGCGCGCTGGCCCTCGCGGCGCCCGGCAACACCTGGGCGACCCCCGACTCGTACTTCTCCGTGATCGCGCCCGAACTCGCCGCGGCCATCCTGAAACGCCCGCCGGAGGAGGCGGACGCGACCGCCGACCGGCTCCGGCTGCGGCCGGAGGACCTGGTGGCCCTCGGGGTGGTACGCGGCGTGGTCGGCGCCCGGCCGGCGAAGGGCTCCCGGGGCGCGGGCGGCTCCGGCGGCTGAGCAGGCGCGGGACCGCCCGGGCCCGGGCGTCGCCGGGGCCCCGGGCGGCCCGGTGGCCGGGCCTTCGGCGGCCCGGCCTTCAGTGGCCGAGCTTCCGCTTCAGTTCGGCCTTGTTCATCCGTGACCTGCCGTGCAGGTCCCGGCGCCGGGCCTCGGCGTAGAGCTGGTCGTAGGTGGGGCCCTGGGAGCCGCTGTGCGAGCGCTGTCCGCCGCGCCGCGACGAGGACATGTCCTGGGTCGAGCTCTTGCTCGCCGTCCTGGACTCGCCCGACCTGGCGCGTTCCTTGTTCACGGTGCGGGCCGCGATCTCCTCCGCGCGCTTCTCGCTCTCGCCGCGGTCCAGCGCGCCCTCCTTGATGTGCTCGTACTGCCTCTCGCGCTTGGCGTTCGATCCGCGGGGCATCGTGCGCTCCTCTCGTTCGGTTCAGTCGTCGGGCCGGCCGCCGCCGGTGCGCCGCCGGGTCCACCGGACCACCAGACGCAGCAGCAGGATCAGCGTCACCACCCAGGCGGCGGCGAAACCCCAGATCAGGGCCGGGGCCGAGGTGGCCACCGCGAGGACGAGCAGGGTGAGCGTCACGGCTCCGAGCGCCGCGGCGGCCGCACCTCCGCCCGCCGTCGCGCCGGGCCGGGCCGGGCGCGGCCGGAGGGAGGGCCGTCGTCCGGCCATGCGCCGGGCGAGGTGGCCGTCGGCGCTCAGGTCCTCCTCGATCTCGGCGAGCACACGCCGCTCGTACGCGGAGAGCCGGGCCTCGTCCATCGCGGGCACCTCCTCCGGTCCGGATCCCGCACGGGGTGGCGGGGTCGTCCCCTCGGGGCGGTTACCCGCCCGGGACGCGTTCAGACAGCGGGGCGCCGGTCGGCGCCGGGGGGAAGCGGACCTCGCACCACACGGTCCTGCCCCCGTCCCGCGGCACCCAGCCCCAGGCCGCGGCGAGCCGCTGGACCAGATAGAGACCGTTCCCGGACGGGACGCCCGGGCGGTGCCGGTCCCCGGGGCGGGGGCCCGTCGAGCCGGTGTCGCTCACCTGGAGCCAGACGCCGTCCACGGACCGGTCGAGGCGGAGTTCGTACGGGACCTCCCCGCACCGCACCGCGTGGGCGACGAGTTCGGTGACGAGCAGCCGCACGTCGTCCGCGGCCCGTCCGGCGGCCGGGGAGAGCGGGCCGTACCAATCCGTCACCGCCTGTGCGGAGAGGTCGCGGAAGACGCCGGCCGTGCCCGGTCCGCCGCCGAGCACGTACCGCCGTGAGCATGCCGTCCGCCTGCTCTTCCGCGTTCCCATGACCCGCTCCTGACCAAGACGAAGAGGGATAAACAAGGAGGAATGCGTCAAATGCTCCCCAGCGGGCATCCTTCTCACAAGGACGTTCAACCGGCGGGCCGTGACATCTGCTCCTCCATCCGGAGACGGGCCGGCCCCGGAAGCGTCGAAGGACCCTCATGGCTGTCGGCCGAGCCCCAGAAGCCCCCTCCGCGCGGTCCCACGACCGCGAGCGGCCACCCACGTCGGCCGCCGTCCGGCGGCGTGCGCTCGGGGGCCTGCCGGAGCCGGAGAACCCCCTCGCGTCCTCCACCGACGACGCCAGGACCCTGTCCGTGGCGCTGTTCCTGCGGCTCCGCGCCCTCGACGAGGGCACCCCCGAGCACGCGTACGTGCGCAACACCCTGGTCGAGCTGAACCTGAGCCTGGTGAAGTTCGGTGCCCGGCGGTTCCGCGGGCGTCCCGAACCGATGGAGGACATCGTGCAGGTGGGGACGATCGGTCTGATCAAGGCGATCGACCGGTTCGACCCGGAGCGCGGGGTCGAGTTCTCCGCCTTCGCGCTGCCGACGATCGTCGGCGAGATGAAGCGGTTCTTCCGGGACACCGGCTGGGCGGTCCGGGTGCCGCGCCGCCTCCAGGAACTGCGGATCGACCTGGCCAAGGCCTCCGACGCCCTGGAGCAGCGCGACGGCCACCGCCCGGACCGCGCGGAACTGGCCGAGCGGCTGCACCTCACGGCCGAGCAGGTCGCGGAGGGCGAGCTCGCGGCCAACGCCTACACCGCGCACTCCCTGGACGCCCCCGTCGGCGACGACGAGGCCCGCGCCCCGCAGGGCACGGCGGGGCGGCGCACCGCCGTCGACGAACCCGCCTACGAGCTGATCGACGACCTGGACTCGCTGCGCCCGCTGCTCGCCCGGCTCGACGCCCGCGACCGGCTGATCCTCAGCCTGCGCTTCGGCCAGGAGCTGACCCAGGCCGAGATCGGCCGGCGGATCGGCCTCTCCCAGATGCACGTCTCCCGGCTGCTCGCCCGGATCCTCGGTGAGCTCAGGACCGGTCTGCTGGACGACGACGCCACGGCGGACGCGACGGCCTGCTGACCTCCAGCCACACCACCTTGCCCGCCACCCCCGGCCCCCGGTCCGAGGAGCCCCAGTCGGACGCCAGCCGGTCGAGGACCATCAGGCCGTGGCCGCCGGGCAGGGAGGGCGCGCGAGGGGCCAGCCGGCGGGGGTGCTCGGGGCTCCGGTCGGCGACCTCGACCCGCAGCAGCCCGTCCGCGTGCCTCAGGACGAACTCCTCCGGCCCGCCCCCGTGCAGACAGGCGTTGGTGACCACCTCGGAGACGAGCAGCAGGACGTCCTCGACCCGCTCGCGGGCCTGGGGGCTCGCGGCCGGGATCCAGCCCCAGTCGGCGAGCGCCCGCGCGGTGAAGTCCCGGCAGCGGGAGACCGCGCCCGCGCTGCCGCGCAGCAGCAGCCGGCGGGTCTGCGCGGGTGCGCCCTCGCCCGGGGTCATATCGCCCTCCCGCACGGCCGGCGGGCCCGTCACACCGGATCCCCGGGACGGGCGGAGGTCCCGTCGCCGGTCCCGCCGGGTGCCCGGTCGGAGGTTCCGGCCGCGGACCGGCCGGGGTCGGGGGCGCCCTCGCTGCCGCTGCCGCTGCCGCTGCCGCCCGGGGCGTCGGCGGCGAGGGCCTCGCGGACGTCGGCGTACACCCGGAAGACGCGCAGGGCCCCGGTGATCTCGAACATCCGGTCCACCGGGGGCCGCAGTCCGGCCAGGTCCAGCTCCGCACCCGCCTCCCGCGCCCGGGCGCGGGCCCTGAGCAGCAGGTTCAGGCCGGTGGAGTCGCAGAAGTCGAGACCCGCGCAGTCGACGACGATCCGGGCCGCGTCGGCGTTCTTCTCCAGGGCGCTGCCGAGCGGCTCGACCGTGTCGTGGTCGAGCTCCCCGAAGGGGGCGATCACGACGGTCTCCCGGCCCCAGGCGGGCCGCACCTCCACCCCGAACCGGTCCGGCCGGGCGGGCGGCGGACCGCTCCCGGGCATTTCCTGCTCGCCGTCCATGCACACCTCACCTTCGTCAGGTGAGTCCATTTTCAGCCCGTACGCCCCTGTGTGCGAGGAGAGCGGCCCGAGGGGGTCAGACCGTGGCCGGGGGCGGGGTCCAGCGGTGGTTGCGGGCGACGCCGGTGCCGACGCCGTACTCCTTCCTGAGGTGCTCCGGGACGGCGTAGTGCATCACGCGGCCCCGGGTGAGCGTGGAGAGCTCGAAGACCGAGGTGAGGTGGCCGAGCCGGTCGAGCGCCCAGGCGGCGAAGGGCGAGGCGTCCTCCACCGACTCCAGGACGCCCAGCAGGGCCGGCAGCGCCTTCACGGCGGTGTCCCAGCGGCTGCGGGGCACGTCGAGCCAGTCGCCGCAGGTGTCGCCGACGAGGTGGCGGATCAGGGCGGAGACCACCGGGTCGAAGAGGGTGCCGGGGACGACCTCCTCGTACAGGTCGATCAGCTGGCGGGTCAGCACGACGCCCTCCTCCGAGGGGCCCATGTGCCGCAGCAGGTAGAGGTCGAGGAAGCGGCGCGCCTCGCCGAGGGTCTTCGGCACGGCCGCCTGGTCGACGCCGAGGATCGCGCCGACGACCCGCCAGGCGTAGTAGTACGACTCGGCGCCCTCGGTGGACATGTGGACGCCGAGCCGGTGGAGGCTGTCGAGGACGAGCATCGAGAAGAACATCTGCCCGCCGATCATGTCCTCCTGGCAGATCGGCACCCCGTCGGCGGCGGTGTCCCAGCGGTCCGCGCGGACCAGGTGGTGACGGATCGAGGCGTGCAGCAGCCGGACCTTCTGCGCGGCGGGCACGAACCGCCCGCCGGCCTCGAAGGCGTCGGGCCGCATGAGGTAGGTCGTGAACTGGCCGGTCTCCGCCATGCGCTTGCTCGGGTAGTGCAGGCCGTGGGTGGCCGACAGCAGGCGGGCCACGCGCGGGACGACGTAGCAGGCGGGCATGGAGGCGAAGGACAGGGCGGTGTTGATGTGGACGTTGTTGTCCATGAAGAAGAGCCGGGCCTTCTCCATCTCGTTCCAGTCCACCCAGGCGGGCGGGACGGCCGTCGTCTCCAGGTACTCGCGGGCCACGTCGGGCAGCCCGGCGGGGAGCTCCTGGCCGGAGACGGAGACGTACCGCATGAGGGAGTTGAAGAGGCCGACCTCGCCGCGCTCGAAGAGGGTGGCGACGACCGCGTCGGCGAGCTCGTCACCGCCGTGGCGCAGGGCGTCGAGGTCCGCCTCGGTGTACGGGGTGGCGCGGGAGGTGGTCACGGCGGTGCTCCGGGGGCTCAGTGGTGGCGGACGGCGGCGCGGTGGGCCAGGTCCGTGAGGGCGCGGTGGGCGGCGGCGGGCAGGTCGAGCTCGTCGAGGGTGCGGACGGCCTCCTCGACGCGGCCGGCGATCATCCGCTCGACGCGTGCGGGGGCGCCGAGCCCGGTCATCAGCGCGCGCACCTCGCGCAGTTCGCCGTCGTCCGGCGGCGCGGCGCCGAAGAGGGCGCGGCGGAGCAGCTCCCGCTGGGCGGGTCCCGCGGTCCGCCAGGTCTCGGCGAGGAGCACGGTGGGCCGGCCGGCGCGGAGGTCGTCGAGGGGTTCCTTGCCGGTGCGGGCGGGGTCGCCGAAGAGGCCGAGCAGGTCGTCGCGGAGCTGGAAGGCCTCGCCGAGCGGCAGCCCGTAGCGGGAGAGGCCCTCGCGGAGCGCGGCGGGGCCGCCGGCGAGCAGGGCGCCGAGGAGGAGGGGCTGTTCGACGGTGTACTTGGCGGTCTTGTAGCGGATCACCTTGAGGGAGGTGCCGGTGTCCGGGGGCCCGCCGGTGTGCAGGATCTCCAGGGCCTCGCCGGCGACGAGTTCGCGGGCGAGGGCGGCCCAGAGGGGCCGGCCGCGGGAGAGGTACGCGGCGGGCAGCCCGGACTCGGTGTAGAGGCGGCCGGCGAGGGCCATCAGGTGGTCGCCGAGGAGGAGGGCGAGCGCGCGGGCCGCCGCCCGGGGCCGGCGGAGGGTTCCCGGCAGCGCATCGAAGGCGTGCTGGGCGGTGGGGCGGCCGTGGCGGAGGGGGCTGTCGTCGATGAGGTCGTCGTGGACGACGGCGGCGGCGTGGACGAGTTCCATGGCGGCGGCGGCCCGCATCAGGGCGTCGCTGTCGGGCTGTCCCGCGGCGCGCCAGCCCCAGTAGCAGAAGGCGGCGCGGAGGCGTTTGCCGTGGCGGGCGGTGGTGCGCAGGGCGTCGGCGAGCGGGGCGAGGGCGTCGTCGACGGCGAGGAGTTCGGCGGCCTCGTCGTCGAGGAAGCCGGCGAGGACGGCGTCGGTGCGGCTCTTGAACGCCTCCGGCGCCCAGACGTCACTCACCGGGGTCACCGTCGGGGGCGCCCGGGTGGGACGGGGCGGCGTGCGGACCGTCCGTACGGGGCCCGGCCGGGCGGGAGGCGGCTGGGGGCGGGGCGTCCGCGTGGGAGACGTCCACGTGCGGGGCGGCCGCGTGCGAGGTGGCCGGGTGCGAGGTGGCCGGGTGGAAGACGTCCGCGTGGGGGGCGGCCGGGTGGGTGGGGGGTTCGGCGGCGGCGGCGCGGCGGGCGGCGGCCTGGCGGGCCAGGAGTTCCATGTGCGCCGGGCCGCCGGGGCCCTCCCGGTCGGGGGCGAGGCGGTCGAGGGCGAGGCGGCCGCGGGCGCGGAGGTCGGCGGCGGCGTCCTGGGCGAGTTCGGCGGAATCGGAGCGGCCGAGGAGGGAGCGGAGCGATCCGGCGGCGGTGCCGATCGTGTCCACCACCAGGTCGGCGAGGCCGGCGGCCAGCAACAGGGCCTTCTCGTCGGGGCGTTCGCCCGGGGACGTGCGGTCGTTCATGCCGGCGGACTCCTGGGGAGGGAGGGGCTTGGCGCCCGCTCGGGGCGCGTACCGGGCCAGCATGGACCACGACCGGGGGCACCCCGGTGGCCCGCTCACTCGTACGGGTGATCAAGGGAGGGAGTTCCTGCCGAAGGGATCCGAGGGCCTGGTGAACTATCCCCCTCCGCCGGGTAATTGATCCGCATGATGCGCACACCCGTACGTCTCGCGGTCGCCGCCGCGCTGCTGCCGCCGGTCGGCCGTCAGGCGTGGCAGGGGCCGGAGCGCACCGACGCGGGAGCCGAGTCCGGCGTGGCGGTGGCCTGGCGGCCGGCGGACTTCCCCGTCGGCGCACGGCCGCGGCCGTGCGCCGACGGGGAGTGCCGGGAGCACGCGGCGCCGCCGGCGGAGGACCCCCTCGCCCTCCTCGACGCGCCGCTGCCCGGCGGGGACGGAGTGCGGGAGGTGGCGCCGCGCTCCTCGGTCGCCGACCCGGCCGGTGGGGGCCGGGCCGTGCGGGAGTTCTCCGGACGCTTCGCGCTGCGCGGGGTCGCCCCGAACGGGGAGGGGTGCGGACCCACCGCCCGGCGGGCGGACGTCCGCGCCGATCCCCGGGCGGGCCGGTGTCCGGCGGCTGATCCGGCGCGCCCCTACGGGACCCAGTGGTTGCCGGAGACCGTGATCATCACCTGGAGCTGGATGCTCGCGGAGAAGTAGCTGCCGGTGTCGATCGGGGTGGCGGCCATCTTGTTCCACAGGGCGTCGAGCCATGCCTGGCTGCCGGAGTCGGTCATGGCGGCGACGGCGAAGGGGGCGAAGAAGGCGGCTTCGCTGCCGGCGGAGATCTGGGTGCCGTTGAGCTTGTAGCCCATGGCGATCTTGTTCGGGTCGCCGCCGGTCTTCGTCTTGATCCAGCCGTTGAGCTTGCGGGCGGCGGCGAGGGACTTGGCGTCGCCGCTGGTCACGGCGTCGTCGGCGATGCGCCACGGGGTGCGGCAGGCGTTCCACCAGTACTGGCCGTCGTTGGGGTCCTCCAGGACCTCGCCGGGGGCGGGCTTGGGGCTGGTGCTGGTGTCGACGACGAAGTCGGGGAGCAGGCCGGTGCCCGGGGCGTAGCCGGACTGGAGGTTGGCGATCTGCGTCTGGTGGGCGGTGCGCACGGTGTCCCAGGTGGTGTCGCCGGTGGCGGCGCGGAAGGCGCGGAAGTGGTCGACCATCCAGTCCGAGGTGCGGGAGATGTAGTAGTACTGGTCGCCGGAGCTGGTCCAGTCGCCGAGCTTGAGGAGCTTGGTGGTGGCGTTCAGCTCGTCCTTCTTGATGGCGGCGATGTGCTTGAGGGCGAGCGCCTTGTAGTTGTACGTGCCGCCGCTGCCCCACTGCTTGTCGGCGAGGAGCAGGCCGTAGGCGACGTCCATGTCGCCGTCGGTGGCGCCGTCGCCGCCGTTGACGCTGCGGCAGTTCACGTCCTGCTCGGCGGCGAGGAGGTCGGGGTTGATGGACGAGGGGTGGTCGATCTTCCACTTGACCAGACCGTCGAAGATCTTCTTGGCGTCGGGGTCGGCGCCGGCCATGGTGGCGGCGATGACCATGCCGTAGCCCTGGGCCTCGGCGACGTACGGGTGGTCGGCGTCGGGCGAGATGACCTGGTACCAGCCGTTGCCGCAGTTCTGCCGGACGAAGGCCGCCTTCCAGCGGTTGTAGTAGTCGACGACCTTCTGGTCGATGCCGGCCTGGGAGCCGGAGGGCTTGAGCATGCCGGCGGCGTAGGGCCTGAGGTGGCTGCCGAAGGGCACGCCGGGGCCGGTGCCGCCTCCGCCGCCGGTCGGAGAGCCGTAGACCTCGAACTCGTGGAGCGAGTAGCCGTACGGGGTGCCCCGCCCGGTCCCGTACATGCGGACGTAGCGGCCGGTGCCGGAGACCGCGAGGTCGTCGACGGCGCCGTCGCCGCTCGTGGTCGAGTAGACGTCGGTCCAGGTGGTGCCGTCGGTGGAGGTCTGCACGCGGTAGGTCTTCGCGTAGGCGGCCTCCCAGTCGAGCTTGACCCGGGAGAGGGTGTGGCCGGCCCCGAGGTCGATCCGGATCCACTGCGGGTCGACGCCCTCCAGGCTGGCCCAGCGGGTGGCGCGGTCTCCGTCCACGGCCAGGCCGGGGGCGAAGCCCGGGCCCTCCACGGACGAGGAGGCCGCCGGCTTGCCCGCGGACACGAGGGCGTCGGCGGCCTCGGCCTCGCTCTCGGGCAGGACGGCGAGGGGCAGGGCGAGCAGAGCGGCGAGTCCGAGCGGGATGACGCTTCGTCGGCGCATGGCAACTCCCTATTCTCTTCGGGGCAATCGCTCGTTAGGAAACGTTCCTAACTATCGGCGCGCCGAGCGTAGAGAGGGGCGGGGGCCCCGCGCAAGACCTCTGCGCGGGACCGTCGGCCGCAAGGTGGCCCTTCCGGCCGGGAAGTGACGCACCGTCAGGGCAGGTTCACCGGTCCGGCCCGCCCGCGAGGGCGCGGGCCAGCGCGCCGGCGAAGCCGTCGGGATTGTCGAGCATCAGGTTGTGACCGGCGGCGGGCACCTCCAGGACCGGCACGCCCATCGCCGCCGCCCGCTCCGCCGCCGGGTCCGGCAGGCTCGACTCCCCCACCAGGAAGGCCCGGGGGAGCGTCAGCGCCCCCAGTACGTCGCCGGCCTCGGGGTCGCCGCCCTCGACGAGCGCGACCGCGCTGCGGTGCACGGCCCGCGGGTCGGCGAGCCGCAGCCGCGCCGCGTAGTCGGCCCGGTCGGCCAGGGCGAGCATCCTCCCGAACCCGTCCCGGACGAAAGCCTCCTCGGACTGGCGCGCCACCGGACCGCTGAACGCGCCTCCGCCCGCGTACAGGTTGGGCTCGGCGACGACCAGCCGGGCGATCCGGCCGGGCCGGGCCGCCGCGAGGTGGATGGCGACGGCGCCGCCCATGGAGTGGCCGATCACGTCGACACCGGTCAGGTCGAGGTGGTCGAGGAGCGCGGCGACGGCCTCGGCCTGCCCCTCGGGGCGGTAGTCGAAGTCCGCGGGCCGGTCGCTCAGTCCGTACCCGAGCAGGTCGACCAGGAGCGCCCGGCCCCCGCCCAGCGCGGGGTGGGTGGCGATGTGCGCGAAGTCGGAGGCGGCGGTGCACCCGAGGCCGTGGAGGTAGACGCGGACGGGGCCTTCGCCCGGGACGGCGCCCGGAAGGTCGAGCCACCGGAGGTACGCCCGGCGCTCGGGCAGGAACAGTTCTCTCATGGGGGCAGCCTACGAAGGGGGCGGCGCGCCCCGATGGCCCGCCCCGGCATGGACCTGACACGTGGCTGGATCCCTGCGGTACGCTGGCCTTCCATGGCATCGAGCACCGCACTCTGGTCCTTCGCGCTCGTCGTGGGACTCCTCACCCTCACCCCGGGCCTCGACACGGCCCTCATCCTGCGCACGGCCGCGCTCGGCCGCCGCACCCGCGCCTGGGGCGTCGTCCTCGGCATCCAGACCGGCACGCTGATCTGGGGCGCGCTGACCTCGCTGGGCGTGACGGCGCTCCTGACCGCCTCGCACCTCGCGTACGAGATCCTCCGCTGGGCGGGCGCCGCCTACCTGCTGTGGATGGCGGGCCGCATGATCGCCGCGACGTTCCGGCGCGGCGGCGCCGGCGCGGGCGCGGAGGTGGAGGTCGGCGGCGCCGACACCCTCTCCGGCGGCTGGCGCCAGGGCACCCTCACCAACCTGCTCAACCCCAAGGTCGGCGTCTTCTACGTCGCCGTCCTCCCGCAGTTCATCCCGGCCGAGGCCCCGCACTTCGCGAGGGGCCTCGCGCTGACCTCCGTCCACGTCCTGCTCGGCATGGTCTGGTCGACGGTCCTGATCGCCTCCGCCACCGCCCTCGGCACCTGGCTGCGCGGAGCCCGCGCCCGCCGCGTGCTGGACCGGGTCACGGGCACCGTGATCGGCGCGTTCGCGGTACGCCTCGCGGCCGGCGACTGACCGGAATCCGCCGGGGCGGGCGGCTACGCGTACTGGGCGAGCTGGATGAGGTTGCCGCAGGTGTCGTCGAGGACGGCGGTGGTGACGGGGCCCATCTCGACGGGGGGCTGGGTGAAGCGGACACCGAGGGCGGTGAGGCGGGCGTGCTCGGCGCGGACGTCGTCGACGGCGAAGGAGGTCGCGGGGATGCCGTCGGCGACGAGTGCCCGCTTGTACGGGGGGACGGCGGGGTGGCCGGAGGGTTCCAGGACGAGTTCGGTGCCGTCCGGGTCCTCCGGGGAGACCACGGTGATCCAGCGGTCCTCACCGAGGGGCACGTCGTGCTTGAGCGCGAAGCCGAGCACGTCGGTGTAGAAGCGGAGCGCCCGCTCCTGGTCGTCGACGAAGACGCCGGCCAGGTTGATCCTCATGGAATGTCCTCCGGGGGTGCGGGGGCGAGCCATCGCGAGACGATGTGCCGCAGGGGGCTGGTGTCGAGGTCGTGGAACTTGTATCGGCCCTCACGGCGGGCCCTGACCAGGCCCGCGGCCTCCAGCACGGCGAGGTGCTGGCTGACCGCCTGCCGGGAGATGGCGAGGCCGTGCCGGGTCGCCAGCCGGGCGCATATCTCGAAGAGCGACTGCCCGCTGCGGTCGGTCAGCTCGTCGAGGATCACCCGGCGCGTCGGGTCGGCCAGCGCCTTGAACAGATCCTCCTCCATGCCGCCACGATAGGCAAGTGACTGCTTGCCTATCAAGCGGGCGTGCCGGACCCCGCTTCTCCGGCGCCGGACCGACCTCCCTCCGGCGCCGGGCCGTTGTCGGACCCCCCGCCTAAGGTGGGGCGGACACCGGTCCCGCCCTGACGAGGGAGAACGCTTTGAGCACGGCCCAGCACGACGGCACGCCTCCGTCCGGCCCGCACCTCGCCGACAGCCACGAGATGATCCGCGTGGTCGGCGCGCGGGAGAACAACCTCAAGGACGTCAGCGTCGAGATCCCCAAGCGCCGGCTGACGGTCTTCACCGGGGTCTCCGGATCCGGCAAGAGCTCACTGGTCTTCGACACGATCGCCGCCGAGTCCCAGCGGCTGATCAACGAGACGTACAGCGCCTTCGTCCAGGGGTTCATGCCGACGCTCGCACGGCCCGACGTCGACGTGCTCGACGGCCTGACCACGGCGATCATCGTCGACCAGCAGCGGATGGGCTCCGACCCGCGCTCCACCGTCGGCACCGCCACCGACGCCAACGCGATGCTGCGCATCCTCTTCAGCCGGCTCGGCACCCCGCACATCGGCTCGTCACGGGCCTTCTCCTTCAACGTCCCCTCGGTGAGCGGCGCGGGCTCCGTCACCGTCGAGCGCGGCGGCCGGACGGTGAAGGAGAAGGCGAGCTTCACCATCACCGGCGGCATGTGCCCGCGCTGCGAGGGCCGCGGCCGGGTCTCCGACATCGACCTGGCCCAGCTGTACGACGACACCAAGTCGCTCGACGAGGGCGCGCTGACCATCCCCGGCTACACGGCGGACAGCTGGTACGGCCGGACCTACCGCCTCTGCGGTCTCCTGGACCCGGCGAAGCCGATCCGGGAGTACACCGCGCGGGAGCTGGACACGCTCCTGTACAAGGAGGCGACCCGGGTCAAGGTGGAGGGCGTCAACGTCACGTACGAGGGCCTGATCCCCAAGCTCCAGAAGTCCTTCCTGGCCAAGGACGTCGAGTCGCTCCAGCCGCACATCCGGGCCTTCGTGGAGCGGGCCACGACCACCCAGGTCTGTCCCGAGTGCGACGGCACCCGGCTGAACGAGGGGGCCCGCTCCTCGAAGGTCGAGGGCATCAGCATCGCCGACGCCTGCCGGATGCAGATCAGCGATCTGGCCGCGTGGGTGCGGGAGTTGGACGACCCGTCGGTGGCCCCGCTGCTGGAGTCGCTGCGCCGGACGCTGGACTCGTTCGTCGAGATCGGCCTCGGCTACCTGGCCCTCGACCGGCCGGCGGGCACCCTGTCGGGCGGCGAGGCGCAGCGGGTGAAGATGATCCGGCACCTCGGCTCCTCGCTCACCGACGTCACCTACGTCTTCGACGAGCCGACGGCCGGTCTGCACCCGCACGACATCCAGCGGATGAACGAACTCCTGCTGCGGCTGCGGGACAAGGGCAACACCGTGCTGGTCGTGGAGCACAAGCCGGAGACGATCGCGATCGCGGACCACGTGGTGGACCTCGGGCCCGGCGCCGGCACCGGCGGCGGCACGATCTGCTACGAGGGAAGGCTCGACGGGCTGCGCGGCAGCGGCACCGTGACCGGCCGGCACCTGGACGACCGGGCCTCGGTGAAGGACGCGGTCCGGACGCCGACCGGAGTCCTGCCGATCCGCGGCGCGACCGCGAACAACCTGCGGAAGGTGGACGTCGACCTCCCGCTCGGCGTCCTCGCCGTGGTCACCGGCGTCGCCGGTTCCGGCAAGAGCTCGCTGGTGCACGGTTCGATCCCGGCGGACGCCGGCGTGGTCTCGGTCGACCAGACCCCGATCCGCGGCTCGCGGCGCAGCAACCCCGCGACGTACACCGGGCTGCTCGACCCGATCCGCAAGGCCTTCGCCAAGGCCAACGGCGTCAAGCCGGCGCTGTTCAGCGCCAATTCGGAGGGCGCCTGCCCGACCTGCAACGGCGCCGGCGTCACGTACACCGACCTGGCGATGATGGCTGGCGTGGCCACCACCTGCGAGGAGTGCGAGGGCCGGCGTTTCATGGCCTCGGTGCTGGAGTACGAGCTGGGCGGGCGGGACATCAGCGAGGTCCTGGCGATGTCGGTGTCCGAGGCGGAGGAGTACTTCGGCGCGGGCGAGGCGCGGACGCCGGCCGCGCACCGGATCCTGGAGCGGCTGGTGGACGTCGGCCTGGGCTACCTCACGCTGGGGCAGCCGCTGACGACGCTCTCCGGCGGCGAGCGGCAGCGGCTGAAGCTGGCCACGCACATGGGCGACAAGGGCGGTGTCTACGTGCTCGACGAGCCGACCACCGGTCTCCACCTGGCCGATGTGGAGCAGTTGCTCGGGCTGCTCGACCGGCTCGTCGACTCCGGCAAGTCGGTCATCGTGGTCGAGCACCACCAGGCGGTGATGGCCCACGCGGACTGGATCGTCGACCTGGGTCCCGGCGCGGGCCACGACGGCGGCCGGGTCGTCTTCGAGGGCACGCCCGCCGAGCTGGTCGCCGCCCGCTCGACCCTCACGGGCGAGCACCTGGCGCAGTACGTCGGGGCCTGACCGGCGGACCCGGCCGGTCCCGGCGGGGCGGCGGCGCCGGCCCGCCGAGGACCGCCGACGGCGGGAGCAGGGCCGGCGGGGCGCCGGCCGCCACCGCCGCCGTCACGGCGGCGCGGAGGTGGTCCGTCCACTCCGCGAGGTGGTGTACGGCCTCCGGGGGCGGGGGGCCCGCCTTGAAGCGGGCCTCCGCGCGGACCCAGGCGCGCAGCAGGGCCGGGCCGGGGTCCGGGTGGGCCAGGGCCTCGTGGAGGTCGGCCCCCGGCAGGACGCGGCGGAGGACCGGGAGGGGGCCGGGGCGGCGGGCCGCCGGTTCCACGTCGACGCCGACCGGGCCGGGGCCCGCCGCCGCCGCGACCAGGCCGTCGGCGTGGCTGAGGCTGACGCCGAGGCCGGGGTGGGCGGGGAGGTACGGGCGTCCGTGGCCGTCCCGGCCGCAGTCCGGGCACCGCTGGGCGATGCCGGCCGCCTCCGGGGAGCGGCCGGTGAGGCGGGCGGCGCAGAGGCGGAGCAGCAGGCGGGCGGCCAGGACGTCGTCGCGGCGGGACGGGACGCGGATCGCCGCGAGGCGGCGGCGCTCCCAGGGGGCGAGGAGCCGCGGGCCGAGGCCGGGGGCGTCCAGGACCTCCCGGGTGGTCGCCACCACCGCGAAGGCGCCGGGGGTCACCCGGCGGGGGCGAGGAAGCGTTCCCGGACGCGGGCGAGGGTGCGGAAGTCGTCGATGGTGACCTCCTGGAGGTCGATCGAGGTGCCGGAGATGTCCTCCAGGAGGTCGATGAACTCCAGGAAGTCCATGGAGTCGATCAGCCGGGCCTCGATGAGGTCCTCGTCGGCGTCGATCGGTCCGTCGAGGCCGGGGTTCTTCTCCTGGATCCAGGCGGCGACACGTTCCATGGCGCGGTTCTCCACTCCTTGCGGGTCGGTGGGTAGGACGGGTGGTGAATCGGACGGGTGGTGAATCGGGCGGGCGGTGAATCGATGCTGACGAGGTGTCAGCCGGTGGCGGCGCGGAGCCGGTCGAGGGCCCGCTCGGGGCCGCCGTGGGCACTGAGCATGGCGTGCACCCAGCGTTCGAGACCGAAGGCGACGCAGGCGCTGTAGGCGGGGCCGTGGCTTCCGGCGCGGATGCCGAGGCGCTCGCCGAAGAAGTTGCGGTGGCGGTTGACGGAGGCGATGGCGGTGCCGTCGGGGGCGCCGTACTCGTGCTTGACCGGGTCGAGGGCCATCAGCCGGGCCCGGGAGCCGCCCTTGTCGTAGAAGGGGTCGTCGGCGGTGGCACGGGTGAGGTCGAGGCCGAGGAGTCCTGCGGTCTCCTGGATGAACTCGCCGCCGCGCTCCAGGTGTTCGACGGCGCCTTCCTTGGTTCCGAGGTAGACGACCTCGCGCATGTGGAAGCCCCAGAGGCGGCGCAGGCCGTCGTAGTGGGTCTCGTTGCGGAAGCAGCGGCCCGCGGCGGAGATCCGCAGGCCGTCCTCGCCGACGTCGGTGCCCTCCAGGGAGAGCAGCAGTCCGTAGCAGGTGGCGGAGGGCAGCAGGTAGCCGGTGGGTTCGAGGGGCCGGCCGCCGGGGGCCCCGCCCGCGGCGAGGCCGTCGTAGGCGTCGGGGGCGAACCGGCCCGCGGAGACGCCGAGATGGGGGAAGTTGCGGAAGTAGTCGAGGCGGGCGAGTCCGTCGGCGGCGAGCAGCGGCGGGCCGGTGACCTCGGGGGCGGAGAGCCGTGCGGCGAGTCCGGTGAGCAGGGTGTCGAGGCCGCGCAGCAGGGCGGTGTGCACCGGGTCCAGCGTGATCAGCCCCGGGCCGGGGCTCTGGAGACCGGCGACGGACGGGGTCGTGGCGCTGGGTGTGCTCATGGAACCGTTCCCTCTCGGCGTGGGTGGTCGGTCAAGGGCGTCGGTCGCGCGGGCACGGCCGGCGCCTTCCCCGGGCCGGTCCGGACGGGGCGGCGGGCGGGGCCTCGCTCGCGGTCGCCGTCGACCGGGGCGCAGTGGTCGGGCCGGGGCCGACGGGTCGGGTCGTTCCGGCGCTGCGCAAGCAGGACAGTAGGCCAGTCCGCCGATGGTTGTCTAGACCAAAGATCGCCACCCAACGGACCTTCGGGGGACTGGATTTCGGGCCATTGGCCGACACGCGGGGCATACCGGCGGGTCACTTGACACCGATGATGGTCTACACCAATTCTTTCCCTCGTCCCCCGCGGCTCCTCCACCGTCGCCAGGTCCGCACCCCCCGCTCCCGTCCCGCCGTGCCCCGCACCCCCGAGCCCGCACGCCGCACGTCGCCCGACTCCCGCCTGGAGGGACCCTTGACGACCACGCCCGCCCCCGCCCCGCGCCGTCCGCGCGCCCCGTACCTGCACCGGGCGGCCACCGAGCGCCCCTACTTCAGCGACGACGGCGAGTCCTACCTCGCCGCGACGACCCTGCGGGAGCTGAAGAAGACCCGCCCGCTGCGGGTGCTCTCCGAGGCGGACTTCGCGCACTGGCAGACGTACGGCTACGTCATCGTGCGCGAGGCGATCCCGGCCGAGGCGGCCCGCCGGCTCCTCGACTTCACCTGGGACTTCCAGGGACTCGACCCCGAACGGCCGGACAGCTGGTACGAGGACCGGCCGCTGCGCTCCGCACTCGACCAGCAGCTGCTCGTCTACGGCTTCGTCGAGGCGTACCACCACCAGCTGCTCTGGGACAGCCGCCAGACCCAGCGGGTCTACGACGCCTTCGTCGACGTGTGGGACTGCGAGGAGCTGTGGGTCACCCTCGACCGGCTCAACCTCAACCCGCCCAACATCCGCAACCGCGACCGCGCCCTCATCGAACCCACCGACCGGGGCTTCGACATCGAGCTGCACTGGGACATCGACACCACCCTCGGGGTGCCGCCGCAGCGCGTCCAGGGCATCATCGCCCTCAACGACACCAGCCCCGAGACCGGCGGCTTCCAGTGCGACCCCGAGCTCTTCCGCCGCTTCGAGGAGTGGAAGCTCGCCCAGCCCGACGGCCGCGACCCGATCCGCCCGGACGTCGACCGCGCCGAGTACCCCGTCGTCCGCCCCGACCTGCGCCCCGGCGACCTGCTGATCTGGAACGGCCTGCTGGCCCACGGCGTGGCCCGCAACACCTCCGAGAACGGGGTCCGCGCGGTCCAGTACCTCTCGATGATGCCCGCCCTGGAGGAGCACGCGAAGCTGCGGCGCTCCCGCGTCGAGTCCTGGCGCCACCTGCGCACCCCGCGCTGGAACCGCACCCTCGTCGGCGACCCCGTGCTGCACGAGTCCAAGCGCTACCCCACCGCCGAACTCACGCCGCTCGGCGCCCGCCTGCTGGGCCTCACCTCCTGGCACGAGGAGGCCGCCGACGAGGCGGAGCCCGCGGCCGCCCCGACCGGGGAGCCCGCGTGCGCCGCGTCTGCCTGACCCTCCCCACCAACCGCGCCTGCACGGCGACGATCGCGGCGGTCGCCGAGGAAGCGGCCTACGGAGCCCGGGAGTTCGGCGTCGAGGTGCACCTGCTGATCCTCGACTCCTCGGCGCCCGCCGACCTCGCCGCGCACCGGGCCGCGGTCGCCGCGCTGGCCCCGGCGCCCGGCGTCGTCGTCCACCACCTCGACGAGGACCACCAGCGCGCCTTCCTGCGGGAGACCGTCGCCGCGGCCGGACTCCCCGGAGCCGACCGGCTCCTCGGCCTGATGCTGCCGGCCGCCGTGTCGTACGGCGCCTGCACCAACCGCGCCTTCCTGCTGGCCGAGGCACTGGGCTGCGCCTCGGTGCACCGCCGCGACTCCGACAGCCGCTACCAACTCCTGGACGGCGCACCGGTCTTCCCGATCCACCACGAGCTGGCCGCTCTCGGGCGGCGGGCGGCGGACGTGACGGACTCGGTCACCCGCAGCCGGCTCGACCCGGGCTGCGCCGACCGGACCGTCGCCCTCGCCGGAGCGTCCTTCATCGGCGAACCGTCCGTGGACGTCGCCGAGATCCGCGCGCTCGACCCGGAGGCGTACCACGAGGTCGTCGGCCTGTCCGTGCCCGCCGGCCATCCGGAGATCTGGCGGCGGAACCTGATCGACGAGGCGTTCCGGGGAGCCGGCACCGCCCCGTTCACCCGTGACCTGTCCACCCTGACCCTGGTCAGCCCCACCCGCGTCGACATGTGCAACGTGGCGCTCGGCCGGGAGGTCTACGGCCGGATCCCGCTGCCCCCCGCCACCGACACCATCGGCACCGACTACTTCCTCCTGCACGTGGTGCGCCACGCCCGGCTGCCCGGCGTGCTGCACAACCGGCACATCGTCAACTACCACACCGGCGAACGCCGTTCGGAGGAAGGCTTCCTGGCCTACCAGCTCCGCTTCGCCAAGTACCTGCTCGCCGCCCCCCGCCTCGAAGCGGTGTACGCGGGACTCGCGGCGGCCGGCGACGCGCTCCTCGACCCCGGCGGGCGGGTGCGGCCCGCCGCCGTCTCCGCCCTCCTGCGCGAGAGCGCCCTGATCGACCCCGCGGACGACGAGGCCAGGCTCGACGTGCTGGACCGCCGCTACCGCTCCCTCGGCGGCCGGTACGCCACCGCCGCCGCGCTCTTCGCCGAGCGGCGCGGCCGGCTGCTCGCCGACGCCCGCTCCGACATGGAGGACTTCGCCCTGCTCGTCGACGCCTGGGGCTCCCTGACCGCGCACGCGAAAGGCACCGCCGTGAACCACCCCGCCGGCCCCCCGGCCGCGTCCGCGCCGGCCGTGACGCCGTGACGGCCGCCCCCGCCGCCGACGGCGTCACCGGGGCCCGCACCCTCACCGTGCGCTACGCGGGCGGCGGCGCGCGCCGGGGTCCCGTCACCATGGGCCAGGCCAACATGATCCGCTGCATCCTGCGGGACGAGCCCGGCAGCATCAACATCCACGACGTGTGGCCGGTCCCCGAGGGCACCGGGATGGACCGGGTCCTCGCCGCGCTCGCGGAACTCGCCGCGCGCCACGAGGCGTTGCGCACCACCTTCCCGTACCAGGAGGGCGGCCCCGCCCCCGCCGAGCAGGTCGTGGCCCCCGCCGGCGCGTTCACCGTCACCGTCCTCGACCACGACGAACTCCCCGAGGACCCCGACGCCTACGCCGAGGCGGTGGCCCGCTCGGCCCGCGACACCCGCTTCCGCCTCGACCTCGACTTCCCGCTGCGGCTGAGGATCGTCGCCCTCGGCGGCCGGCCCGTCCGCGTCGCCCTCGCGGCCAGCCACGCCGTCACCGACGGCAGCGCCCTCGGGGTCCTCCGGGACGAATGGCTGACCCTCCTGTCGGGCGAGCCGCTTCCGCCGGTCACCTCGCCCACCCCGCTCGACCTCGCCGCCGAGGAGAACACCCCGGCCGGCCGGCGCAGGTCGGCGGCCTCCCTGGCCCATTGGGAGAGGATCCTGCGCACCGGGCCGCAGGCGATGTTCGCCGAGGACGGCGCCGCCGGCACCGAGACCGACACCCCGGGCCTCACCCTCCGCTCGGCGCGCGGCGGCCGGGCGCTGACCGCCGCCGCGCGGCGCACCGGCGCCCTCCCCGGCACGGTGCTGCTGACCGCCTGGTGCGTGCTCACCGCCCACCGGGCGGGCCAGTCCGTCTGCGTCGCGGCCGTGCCCACCTCGAACCGCTTCCTGCCGAAGCTCGCCCGCTCGGTGAGCACCCTCTCCCAGGACGCCCTGCTCGGCCTCGACGTCCGCGCGCCGTCCTTCGACGCCCTGCTCGCCAAGGCGTGGGGCGCGGCGATGAACGCGTACCGCCACAGCCGCTTCGACGCGCTCGACCTGTGGGAGCTGATCGGCCGGGTCACCACCGAGCGGGGCAGCCAGTTCGCGCGCGACGCCGTCTTCAACGACATCAGCGCCCTGGCCGGCACGCTCGCCGCCGCGGCGGCCCCCGACGAGGACGCCCCGGAGCTGGAGATCGGCTGGAACGAAGGGCTTTCGCTGCCGACGCGGCTGCTGACCTTCGTCTACGAGACGGAGCCGGTCCTGCGCCTCGCGACGTGGGCCGACCCCGCGCTGTTCCCCCGGACGGCTGCCGAGGACCTGGCCACCGGTCTGGTGCGGCTCCTGGAGGCCGTCGCCGAGGCCGACGTACCGCTCGACGCGCCCGGGCTCACCGGCGTGACGGGGGTGCGGCCGGTGGCGCGCGGCCCGGAGTGGACCCGGGTGGACGGCTGCTGGGTCTCCCCCGCGGCCGTCGCCGCCGCCCTCACCGACGCGCTGCGCGGGCGGCCCGTCGAGGTCGTGGTGGAGGAGGGCCCCGGGGGCGAGGAGAGCGGCCGGAGGCTCGTCGCGTACGTCGGCGCGGACGTCGGCGCGGACGAACGGGCCCGGCCGGACGGGGCGTCGACGCCCGAAGCGGCGCACACCGCGCTGATGGGCGTCCTGCCGGGGCGGCCCGGGGTGCTGGCCCCGCACCGGTACGTGTTCGTCGAGGGCCCGCCGCGGCACCCCGTCGCGGCGCAGCGGATTCTGAGCGAAGGGACCGGCCGGAGCCGGGAGATGCCACATGACCACCGATGACACCGTCGCGGCACCGGGGGCCGGGCCGCTGCCCAGCCCCTGGCGGTCGCGTCGCTTCCGGCTCTTCTTCACCGCGCGCAGCGCCTCGCTGCTCGCCGACGGCATGCTGATGGTCTCCGTGACCACCTCGGTCCTCGGCGCCGGCTTCGGGGCCACCGGCGTGGGGTACGCGCTCGCCGCCTGGATGGTGCCGATCGTGCTGCTCATCCTCTTCGGCGGGGTGCTCGCCGACCGCTTCACCCCGCGGGTGATGATGGTCGGCGCGGACGCGGTCCGGGTGGTGGCCATGCTCGTCATGGCCGCGCTGTTCGCCGGGGGCGGCGTACGGCTCTGGCAGATCATGGCCCTGATGGCGGTGAGCGGCGCGGCGACGGCGATGTTCCAGCCGGGGCTCGCGAGCATCGTCCCGCGGGTCGCCGACGACATCCAGCGGGCCAACGCGCTGCTGCGGATCTCCGAGTCGATGGCCACGCTCATCGGCCCGGGCCTGGCCGGTTTCCTGGTGGCCTACTGGGACCTGGCCGGGTCGTTCGTGGTGATCGCGGCGGCCTACGCGGTCAGCGCCGGCGGGCTGCTGCCGCTGCGGGGGCTCGCCTCCGGGCGGGACGGGAGCGCTGGGGCCGACGGGAGCGACGAGAGCGACGATCCGATGTGGCGCCGGCTCGCCACCGGCTGGCACGAGTTCCGGTCCCGTTCCTGGCTGTGGGGCGTCATCTCGCTGTGGGCGGTGTACGGCCTCTTCGTCTTCGGCCCCTCGCTGCCGCTGGGCGCGGCGCTCCTCACGGAGCAGCACGGCGCCACCGGCTACGGCTGGATCGCCTCGGCCGACGGCCTGGGCACGATCGTCGGCGGTCTGCTCGGCATGCGGGTCCGGCCGCGCCGGCCGCTGGTGGCGGGGGTCGGCGCGATGTTCTTCTTCGCCCTGAACCCGCTGGCTCCGGCGCTCGGCTGGAACTTCGCCGTCACGGCCATCACGGGCATGGTGGCCGGCTGCGGCTTCGCCTTCTGGGGCGTGATGTGGGCGACCAGCGTCCAGTCCCACATCCCGCTGGCCGTACTGAGCCGGGTGTCGGCCTACGACATCGCCGGGTCGATCATGGTGATCCCGCTGGGCCGCGCGCTGGCGGGCCCGGTGGCGGAGTCCTTCGGCGCGGACCGGGTGCTGCTCTTCTCCTCGGCGGTGTCGTTCGTCCTGCTGGGCGCCATGCTCTGCGTCCCGGCGATCCGGGGCCTCACCCGTCTCGACCGCCCCGCGACGGACAAGGCGGTGGAAACAGCAGTGGAGACGGCGGTGGAGACGGCGGCGGCGCCGGCGCCAGTGGCGGGGAAGGGGTCCGCCGCGGCGGAGGCGTGAGAGAGCCCCCGTGAGGCGGTGGTACGGAGCCCTCGGGCCCGGCCGGACGGTCGTCGTCCGGCCGGGCCCGAGGCCCGTCACTCCCAGTCGTCCCAGGACGGCTCGGTCTCGTCGTCGCCGAAGAAGAGCGGCTCGTCCTCGGGGGCCGGGGCCGCGACGGCGGGACGGGCGGCGGCCCGGGCGGCCGGTACCGGTGCCGCTGCCGTCGCCGAGGCACGGGCGGCCGGTGCCGGCGCGGTGCCGACGGAGCCGGCCGCCCGCTGGTCCGCGGCCCGGGCGGCCCCACCGGCCGGGGTCCCGGCCGAGTCCGCCGTCTCGGCCGCCGGGGCGTCGCCCTCCGCTCCGGCGAACCCGGCGAGGGCCTCCAGGACGCCCTCGCCGTACTTGGCGAGCTTGGCCTCCCCGACACCGCCGACGGTGCCGAGCTCGGTCACGCTCTTCGGCAGCGTGGTCGCGATCTCGCGCAGCGTCGCGTCGTGGAACACCACGTAGGCGGGCACGCCCTGCTCCCGCGCGGTCGCGGCGCGCCAGGCGCGCAGGGCCTCGAAGACGGGCACGGCCGCGGCGGGCAGGTCGACGGGGACGCGGGACTTGCCGGAGCGGCCGCCGCTCTCCTTGCGGGAGGGCGCTGCCTTGGCGGCCTCCTTGCGCATCGGGACCTGGCGCCGTCCGCCGAGGACCTCGCCGCTGGCCTCGGTGAGGACGAGGGTGCCGTAGTCGCCCTCCACGGCGAGCAGCCCCTGGGCGAGGAGCTGGCGGACCACGCCCCGCCACTCGGGGGTGCCGAGGTCGGCGCCGATGCCGAAGACCGAGAGGTTGTCGTGGTCGAACTGGATGACCTTGGCGGTCTTCTTGCCCTGGAGGATGTCGATGATCTGGCCGGCGCCGAACTTCTGGCGCCGCTCGCGGGCCAGCCGCCACACGGTGGAGAGCAGCTTCTGCGCGGCGACCGTGCCGTCCCAGGACTCGGTGGGGGTCAGACAGGTGTCGCAGTTCCCGCAGGGCTCGGACTTCTGGCCGAAGTAGGCGAGCAGGCGGACGCGCCGGCACTCGACGGTCTCGCACAGGGCGAGCATGGCGTCGAGGTGGGCGGCGAGGGCGCGCCGGTGGTTCTCGTCGCCCTCGGAGCCGTCGATCATCTTGCGCTGCTGGACGACGTCCTGGAGGCCGTACGCGAGCCAGGCCGTGGCGGGCTCGCCGTCACGGCCGGCGCGGCCGGTCTCCTGGTAGTAGCCCTCGACGGACTTGGGCAGGTCGAGGTGGGCGACGAAGCGCACGTCGGGCTTGTCGATGCCCATGCCGAAGGCGATCGTCGCGACGACCACGACACCGTCCTCACGGAGGAACCGCGCCTGGTTGGCGGCGCGCGTCGCGGCGTCCATGCCCGCGTGGTACGGGATGGCGTCGACGCCGTTCTCGGCGAGGAAGGCGGCGGTCTTCTCCACGGAGGAGCGCGACAGGCAGTAGACGACTCCGGCGTCCCCCGCGTGCTCGGCGCGGATGAGGTCGAGGAGCTGCCGGGTCGGGTTGTTCTTGGCGGCGATCCGGTACTGGATGTTGGGCCGGTCGAAGCTGGCGACGAAGTGCCGGGCCTCGTCCAGGCCGAGGCGGCCGGCGATCTCGCCGTGGGTGGCCTCGGTGGCCGTCGCGGTCAGCGCGATCCGCGGCACCTTGGGCCAGCGCTCGTGGAGCAGGGAGAGCGCGAGGTAGTCGGGCCGGAAGTCGTGGCCCCACTGGGAGACGCAGTGCGCCTCGTCGATCGCGAAGACGGAGACCGTGCCCCGGTCGAGCAGCCGCTGGGCGCCCTCGGTGCGCAGCCGCTCGGGGGCCAGGTAGAGGAGGTCCAGCTCCCCGGCGAGGAAGGCCTGCTCGACGGTCTGCCGCTCGTACGGGTCCTGGGTCGAGTTGAGGAAGCCCGCCCGGACGCCGAGTGCGTTGAGCGCGTCCACCTGGTCCTGCATGAGGGCGATCAGCGGCGAGATCACCACGCCCGTGCCGGGCCGCACCAGCGCCGGGATCTGGTAGCACAGCGACTTGCCGCCGCCGGTCGGCATGAGCACGAGGGCGTCGCCGCCGGCCACGACGTGCTCGATGATCTCCTGCTGCTCGCCCCGGAAGGAGCTGTAGCCGAAGACCCGGTGGAGGACCTCCAGGGCGTCGGAGGTTCCGTCGGGGTTCGGCGAGGAGGAGGCGTCGGAAGAAGCGTCGATGAGGGCCACCCGAAGAGCCTATCCGTCCCGGCGCCCCCGCCGGGACGCCCGCCCGAGCCTGTGGACAACTCTCCCCCGGCGCCCGGTCCGGTCACCCGGCGGAGTGACCCGGTCGCTGCCGCCGCCCGTCTCCGGGGACGCCGCGAGGGCGTCCGCCGCGGCGCGGGCGGTGACCGGTCGCGGGCCGCCGAGAGGGCGGGGCGGCCGGGCCCGGGGCTCATTCTCCGGCGGGACAGAGCTCCGCCCGGCGCCGATACTGGGGAGGGCATCCCTCCTCCCCGAGAGAGGACCGGCTCATGTCCCAGAACACCGCGAAGAAGCCGCACAAGCCGGCGAGCGTCACGGTCAAGGGGCGGGACATGCGGCTGCGGACCATCGGGTTCCTGCTGGTCGCCGCGCTCGCCGTCTGGTTCATCGCCGCCAACACCGGCTCCGTCACCATCCGGCTCTGGATACCGACGGTCACGCTCCCCCTCTGGTGCGTCCTCACCGTGACGCTCCTCGTCGGCGTGCTGCTGGGCCTCGTCGTCGCCCGCCGCCGCGCCGCGCGGCACTGACGGCGCGCGGAACCCGCGGGCCCCGGGCGCCGGACGCTCAGGCGTCCACCTCCGCGTCCCTCTCCGCGTCCAGGGCGGACGAGGGGCCGGGGGCACGGTCGGGGGCGCGGTCGGGGGCACGGCCCGGCTCGCGGGCGTCCTCCCGGGCGAGGAGTTCCAGCAGTCCGGCGATCTCGTGTCCGGCCTCGGCGGGGTGCCGGAAGGGGGCGTCGGCGTTGACGCGATAGCGGTTGCGGCGGCCGTCGGAGGCGCGGGCCCTGGCGAGGTATCCCCCCTCCTCCAGATCGGCGACGATCGCCTGGACGGTCCGCTCGGTCACCCCGCAGCGGGCGGCCACGTCACGGAGCCTCATCTCGGGATCGCGGGCCACCGCGAGCAGGACCCGGGCGTGATTGGTGAGGAAGGTCCACCTCGGCTGGTACCCGTTTCCGTTCTCTCCCATACGGATCGTCTCCCCCTGTCGTCCCGGTTCATGCGAAGCGCTTTTCGCGTAAACATTGACGCATATGCCGGGAGAGCGGACACTCGGGGTGAGACGTCCTCGTGGCGTCCCCGACGACCGGAGCACTTCATGAGCGCCGAACTCGTCCGACGGGTCCAGACCGTGCTCGCCGACGCCGGTTTCGGCCCGGGTAGCGGGCTGACCACGCAGACCGAGGGCCCGGCGGTCATCGTCTCCTGGCACCCGGACCGACTGATCCGGCCCACCATCACCGCCCACGCCTCCGATCCCGACGTGCACGCGGCGGCGGAGATCTCCGGCATCCGCAACGCCCTGGAAGCCGCCCTCACCAGCGTCTTCCTCTCCGCCGGCCTCGTCCCGCTCAGCCACCCCGAGGGCTTCATCAGCGTCACGGCCGTACCGGTCGGCTGAAGAACGCGATCAGCGGACACCCCGCCTCACCCGGTTCTCCGGGAGCCAGGATCCCGGATCCGGGATCCCGGATCCCGGATCCCGGATCCCGGATCCCGGATCCAAAAGCCTGGATCCAAGAGCTCGGATCCCGGATCCCGGATCCAAAAGCCCGGATCCGAGAGCCGGGATCCCAGTTCGGCATCGCCCCCACACCCTCGGAAGAACACCCGGAGCAGCGCCCTCGGCGGGCCGCGGAGTGCGGGCACACGCTTCTGCCGCTGGCGGGCGCCGCCCCTAATCCAAGGGCCGGCGCAGCGCGCTGTCCCCCCGGTCCCACGCCTCGCGGATGTGGTCGGCGAGGCGGTCCTCCAGCAGGACGGTCGCGGCGCAGCCGAAGGCGATGTCGGCCTCCAGGGCGGGTTCTTCGGCGAGGAGTCCGTCGACGACGCCGTGGCGGACCACCTGTTCGTGGACGGCGTCGGCCTCCACGTGTTCGGCGTAGAAGTGCTCGGCGGAGGCTCCCGCCCCGCAGCGCCGCATCGCCTTGGCCAGGCGCCTGGATCCGGGCGAGGAGGTGATCTCGACGCAGGCGAAGTGGCCGACGAGGGCGCCGCGCAGAGCCCGGTGGAGGCCGAAGAGCGACATCAGGTTCACGGTCGCCAGGAGCGGCGCGGGCGCGTGGTCCACGTACCGGCCGTAGGAGCGGTCGAGGCCGAGGTCGTCCATGAGCTCCGCGAAGAGCCTGGCGTGGACGCGGTCGGCGCGGCCGCCGCCGAACTCGTCGTACTCGATGGCGACCATGGAGGCCTTGGCCTGCCCGGTGAGCCGGGGGATCACCCAGGCGTGCGGGTCGGCCTCCTTGAGGTGGTAGAGGGAGCGCAGGGCCGCGTACTCGCGCAGCTGCCACAACTCCCCTTCGGTTTGCAGGCGGTGGCTGAGGCTGCCCGTGAGGTCCACGGGTTCCACGAGGAGCGGTGCGAAGGCTTCCGCGACCGTCTCCGGCGTGTCCTGCAGTCCGGCGCGCAGGGCGTCGAGGAACCGCTCTTCCACCGCCCGGCGCAGCCGCAGCAGCTCGGGGTCCCACTCACGGGCGTCGTCCACTCCCCCGAAGCCCCGGTAGTGCAGTTCGTACAGGAGGTAGAGGGCGAGCTGGAGGTCTTCGCCCCAGGGGTCGGCGTCCGGCACCGCCCCGGCCGCGTGGCGCGGCGCGCCGCCCGACCGCAGGGCCCGTGTCACGGCGCGGGACAGCGGGCCCCGCTCCTCCGCGAGGCGGGGAGCGGTGTCGACGGCCGTCGGGGGCGGGCTCGAAGGGGGCATCAGGGCTTCCTGTCCTCGGTCGGGCGGGCGGGTCGCTCGCGGCGGCGGTGGCTGGTGTCGCACCAGGGGTACGCGCGACTGCGCCGGCACGTGCAGATCGCGACGGTGAAGCGGTCGGAGCGGGCGACCGTCCCGTCGGCCAGCACGATCTCGACGGGGCCCTCCACGAGGACGGGCCCCTCCGGGTCGGCGAAGGCCCGGCGGGCGGGCGTCCGGCCCGGGGTGTCGCGCGGGGTGTCGTCAGGCGTTGCGGGCACGGATGACCACCAGCTCTTCCCGTTGTTCGTCCTCGGCCGCCAGGCCCTGTCGTTCCAGCCAGGCCCGTCGCGAGCGCAGGACCGGCCCCCAGGGGACGGAGGCCCGTGCCGTGACCCCGGCGGACAGGCCCCCGCCGGTCAGCCGGTCCACGGTCGTCTCCGCCCCGCACATGCCCGAGTGCACCATCAGCAGGACTCCGCCGGGGCGCAGCAGGGCAGGGGCCGCCGCGCAGACGCGGTCGATCACCAGGCGTCCGTCGGGGCCCGCGTCCCAGGCGCGCTCCGCGCCCCTCGGGGGCTGCCGGGCCCCCGGCGCCGGCACGTACGGAGGGTTGGTCACGACCAGGTCGAAGCGCCGCCCCTCCGTCCGCGCGGCGAAGTCGCCGTGCAGGACGCGCAGGGGCAGGCGATGGACCAGCGCGTTCAACCGTGCCGTCGCCACGGCGGGCCAGGAGACGTCGACGGCGGTGACCGCGGCGCCCCTGCGGGCGGCGCGGAGGGCCAGGGCACCGGTGCCGGTGCCGATCTCCAGGACGTCCGTGAGGGGACCGACCTCCTCACGGGCGAGGGCCGCGGCGAGCAGCCGCGTGTCCGCTTGGGGCCGGTAGACGCTGGGGAGGGCGACCAGGCCGCCGGGGAGCGTCGCCGAGGTCAGAGCGGTGCCCGACATCGTCTGTCTCACCTCCGGGTTCGAACGTGGCTCGTGCGCGAGCCGCTTCCATGGGCTTGAGGGCTGGAGGGCCGGGTGGCCGGGGCCAGAAGGGCTACGGCCTGCGGGGTGGCCTCGTGCTCAGGGCGAGAAGAGGACCTTGACCGCCCCGTCCCGCTTCTTCTGGAACATCTCGTACGCGTCCGGAGCCTGTTCGAGCGGCAGGCGGTGGGTGGCGAAGTCGTCGACGCCGAGCGGGTCCCCGTCGGTGAGCAGGGGGAGGATGTCGTCGACCCAACGCAGGACGTTGGCCTGGCCCATGCGCAGTTGCAGCTGCTTGTCGAACATCGTCAGCAGGGGCAGCGGATCGGCCGCGCCGCCGTACACCCCGGAGACCGAGACGGTGCCGCCCCGGCGGACGAGGTCGATGGCGGTGTGGAGGGCGGCGAGCCGGTCGACTCCGGCGCGCTTCATCACGGCCGCGGCCAGCGCGTCCGGCAGGAGGCCGGTCAGCCCCTGGGCGGCCGCGGCGACCCGGCTGCCGTGGGCCTCCAGGCCCACGGCGTCGATGACGGCGTCCGGACCGCGCCCGCCGGTGAGGGACCGGACGGCGTCGGCCAGGTCGTCGCACTCCTTCAGGTCCAGGGCGTGGACGCCGCGCCGGCGGGCCCTTTCCAGTCGCTCGGGGACGAGGTCGACGCCGATGACCGTGTCCGCTCCGCGGTGGGCGGCGATGCGGCAGCTCATGTCGCCGATGGGGCCGAGCCCGAGGACCGCGACGCTGCCCCCCGGCGGGACGGACGCGTACGCGACCGCCTGCCATGCCGTGGGCAGGACGTCGGACAGGTAGACGAACCGGTCGTCGGACGGCCCGTCGGGGACGCGGATCGGCAGGGAGTTCCCGAAGGGGACGCGGAGGAACTGGGCCTGTCCGCCCGGGACCTGGCCGTAGAGCTTGGTGTACCCGAAGAGCGAGGCTCCGGTGCCGTGCGCCCGCACCTGGGTCGTCTCGCACTGGGACTGCAGCCCCTGGTCGCACATGAAGCACGAGCCGCACGAGACGTTGAACGGGATCACCACCCGGTCCCCCGGCTTCAGGGCGGTGACCTCCGGCCCCACTTCCTCGACGACGCCCATGGGCTCGTGCCCCAGGATGTCGCCGGGATCGAGGAACGCCCCGAGGACTTCGTAGAGGTGCAGGTCGGAGCCGCACAGGCCGGTGGTCGTGATCCTGACGATCACGTCGTCGCCGTCGCGGATCACGGGATCGGGCACGGTGTCCACCCGTACGTCCCGCTTGCCCTGCCAGGTGACCGCCCTCATGACGCCTCCTCGAAGACCGTGTCGTGTCGCTGTCCGTCCGTGCCGCCCTCGTCCCGCCGGATCACCCGTCGCGCACCACCCGGACGGTCGTGACCTCGGTGTCGACCGCGTCCGGCACGACCATGCCCGCCGTCACGCCGGTCCGCAGGTAGCGCAGGACGTCGCCGTTCAGGCGCTCCCCCGGCACCACCGCCGGGATGCCCGGCGGGTAGGGGGTCAGCATCTCGGCGGCGATCCGGCCCTCCGCCTTCTCCCAGGGCACCTGCTCGGTGCGGCCGAAGAAGGCGTCGCGCGGGAGCGTCACCTGGTCCAGTCGCAGCCCCGTCGGCGACGGGACCTCGACGGGCGGGGCCGGGCGCAGCTCCGCCCGGTGCGCGGACAGGTCCGTCAGGGCCGCCAGCAGCGCTTCCACCGTGTCGCCGTCGTCGGCGTGGGTGAGCTGTGCGCTGATGCGGCGGTGGTCGGCGATGTGGAGGTCGATCCGGTGGCGGGCGCGGAGCAGGTCGGCGACCCGGTAGCCGGTGGTCCCCCACGCGCTGACGTCCATGATGATCTGGAGGGGGTCCATGTCGGCCGCCCGGCCGGGTCCGCAGAAGTCCTCGCGGTCGTGCACGTGGACGCCGTCGATCCGGGAGAGGCGGTCGCGGGTCTTGCGGGCGAGGGCGAGCGCGTGGTCGTAGAGGGCCTCGCCCTGTTCGGCCATCTGCCGGCGCCAGCCGTCCAGGGCGGCGTACATGAGCACGGAGGGGCTGGTGGTGCCCAGCAGGTCCTCGCGGCCCTTGAGCACCTCGGGCCGGACCAGGTCGCCCTGGAGGTGGAAGACGGAGCTCTGCTCCAGGCCGGATCCCATCTTGTGGACGGACGTGACGCACACGTCGGCCCCGGCGTCCATGGCCCAGGTGGGGAGGTCGGGGTGGAACGGCAGGTGGGCGCCCCACGCCTCGTCCACGATCAGCGGCCGGTCCCGCCGGTGGCAGACCTCGGCGATCGCGGCCAGGTCCGAGCAGGTGCCGTAGGGGGTCGGGGTGGTCACCAGCGCGCCCCGGGCGTCGGGGTGCTCGGCGAACGCCGCCTCGAAGTCCTCGGCGCTCGGGGGGTGGGCCAGGTGCCGCTCGGCGTCCCACCGGGGGTCCACCCAGACGGGCTCGATCCCGGAGAGGATCAGGCCCGACACCACGGACTTGTGGGCGTCCCTGCCCACCAGCAGCTTCTCGTGCGGTCCGGCGACGGACAGCATCGCCGACTTCACCGACAGCGAGCTTCCGCAGGTGGAGAAGAAGGCGTGCTCCGCGCCGACGGCCTCGGCCATCAGCGCCTGTGCCTCCTCCAGCACGCCCTGGGAGGACGTGCGGTCGTCCAGGCCGCTGGTGGCGAGGACGTCGGCCCGGAACACCGCTTCGCCGAGCACGGCCCGCGCCCTGGGATCGGCGCCCCTTCCTTGTTTGTGTCCCGGGGGCGTGAACGGGGTCCGGCCCTTCTCGTGATAGGCCGCCAACGCATCGAGAACAGGTGCCTTCGACTGGTCCATGCCGCGCGCCTGCCCGGTGACCGGCGACGAAAACGGACATTCGGCAGGACGCGGGGCGCGGCGGGGTGGTCGCGGCGGGCCGGAGGGCGGCGCGTCCGCGTGCCTGTGGGCGGGCGGAGGGCCTTTGCCGGCGGGCCAAAAACCCTTGCCTGCGGGCGGGGAAGTCTTGCCTGCGGGCCGGGAAACCTTGTCTGCGGGCCGGGAACCCTTGCCGGCGCGCCGGCGGACGCGTCCCGGCCGGCCGGGACGGGGCGCGTGCGGAGCCCGGCGGTCACGGCCCCCGTACGCGGCTCCGCCGCCTCCGGCGCGGGGGACGGGGCTCCGTACGGCCGACCGGGTGCGTCACCGCGCGAACGAGGTGACGTACGGGGCGGGCGAGGTGACGTATCGGGCGATGCGGGTAGCCGCACCATGACATCGGCAGCCGGTACGACCCCGCTGCCGCCCCGCGTCCACGCCCGAGGCCCCGGCTCGTCGCCCCGGCCCCGGGCGGCCTACGGAGGCTTCCATGCCCGAGAACACGCCCGGGGTCCCCGACCCGGTGACACGCCACCCCCGGCCCCCCTTCCCCGACCAGGAACAGGACCATCCCGGCTCGACGGAGGAGATGCGCCCCCGGCCCGACCACGGCGAGGACTCCTACCGGGGCCACGAGGTGCTCGCCGGCCGCGCGGCGGTGGTGACCGGAGGGGACTCCGGGATCGGCAGGGCCGTGTGCCTGGCGTTCGCCAGGGAGGGCGCGGACGTCGTCTTCACCCACCTCCCCGAGGAGGATGGGGAAGCCGCCGAGACCGCGCGCCTGGTCCGCGAGGCCGGACGGACGGCGGTGCCCGTCCTGTGCGACATCCGGGACGAGGACCAGTGCACGGCCCTGATCGACCGTGCCGTGGAGGAGCTGGGGCGGGTGGACATCCTCGTCAACAACGCCGCCTACCAGATGTCCCGGCCCGACGGGATCGAGACGATCAGCACGGAGCAGTTCGACCGGGTGATGAAGACCAACCTGTACGGAATGTTCTGGCTGACGCGCAAGGTCCTGGCCCACATGCCGCGAGGCGGGTCGATCATCAACACCACCTCGGTGCAGGGCTACCAGCCAAGCCCCCATCTCCTCGACTACGCGATGACGAAGTCGGCGATCATCTCCTTCACCCACGGTTTGGCCCAGATGCTGGCCGAACGCGGCATCCGCGTCAACGCCGTGGCCCCCGGCCCCGTGTGGACGCCGCTCATCCCCGCGACGATGCCCGACACCACGGAGTTCGGCGCGCAGTCCCCGCTGGGCCGCCCCGCCCAGCCGGCGGAGATGGCGCCCGCCTACGTCTTCCTGGCCTCACCCGGGGCGAGCTACATCACCGGCGAGATCGTCAACGCCACCGGCGGCACCCCCCTGCCCTGACGCGGGGCGCCGGTGCCGGCACCCCGCCCGCGCCCGGTCCGGGCGGTCCGGCCGCCGGGGAGCGGCCGGTCCGCCTCCCTCCCGCGCTCCGCCCGTGCGGGAGCCCGCCCACGGCCCCGTGGGGTGGGCTCAGCCCGGATCGGTCGCCCCGATGTCCGGCGCGAGGTCCAGGAGCAGGAGCGCCGCCGCCACGTGGGTCGGGTTGTCCTCCACCTTGACGGCCGAGAGCTCGTTGGCTCGGGAGACGCGCCTTTCGACGGTGTTGCGGTGCGCGTAGAGGTGGGCGGCCGCCCGGGTGGTGTTGAAGCCGCACTGCACGTAGGTGAGGAGCGCCTGTCGCAGGGCGGTGTCGGCTTCGGCCAGCGGTCCGAGGGTGTTGGTGACGAACCGACGCGCGCCGGCGCGGTCCTTCGTGAGCGCGTCGATCAGCTCGACGTCGGCGTAGGGGGTGAACCGCCGGTCCGAGCCGAGCCGGACGACCAGCGCCTGCGCCGCGAGGGCGTCCTGATGGCTGGACCGGAACCCTTCGAGTCCGCGTCCCGGCCTTCCCGCCGCCACGCGGACCCCGTCGGCCGCCGCGAGGGCCTTCTCCACGTGGTGCAGGTCCGGGACGGCCTCCCCCGAGAGCCAGATCCACCGCGAGGTGGTGCTGGCGCGCGCCACCAGGACGCTCCGGCCCCCGGCGGCGGAGCGCGCGGCGGTGATCGCCTCGTCCAGGGCCCCGGCCTGCCGGGGGTCGTCGATCCACAGGACGAGGCCCGCGTGCCACCGCGCCATCCGGTAGCGCAGACGTCCTTCGGCGAGGTCCTCCGCCATCGGCGCCCCGCCGGCGATCAGCTGGATCATCGCGATCCCCTCGGCGTCCGTGTTGCCCATCGCCGCGGCGAGGCCGGCCCTGCGCAGGGCCGCGACCGAGTCGAGGGCGTACTGCACGAGCGAGCGCGCCGTCACGTCCAGGACCCCCACGAGGAGGTCGGGGTCGGCGCAGTCCGCCACGCACTCCTCCAGCCACCGCCGCCAGCCGATCCCCAGGGCCACGCGCCAGGCGACGGCGAAGTCGGGCGCGATGCCCCGGGAGACGAGGTCGTTGATGTACGCCGTGGTCCGCGGGCCGATGTACGGCTCCACCCGCCGTCCCGGCTGCTGGACGTTCGCGGTCAGCCACTGGACGAGGTCGGAGCGGTTGAGCTCGCGGTCCTCCTCGACCAGTGAGGCGTCCGCGAGGAGGGCGGGGTCGTTCTGGGCGACGAGAGAGGGCCTCGCGAAGGCGGCGACCATGGCGTCCGTTTCCGTCAGCAGGCGCTGGCACAGTGACCTGATCGCGTCGGCGACCTCGCGGGAGGGCGTGGGCCACAGCTCTTCCATGTTCTCAGTGTCCCCCTGCTCGCGAGGAGCCGGTGCTCCTGACATGCCGTGTCACGGACGGATGAAGGGCCCGCCGGCGGCGGGGGCGAGGGCCGTCGGACCGCCGGTGTCCCCCGCCTCGGCCGGCGGGAACTCCTCCGCGCGGTCCGCCGGTGTGCGGGCGGTGGCGGGCGGAGCCTCCCGGGGCCGTGCGGGCGTCCTCCCGGCCCGTGCCGTGGCGACGCCCGCCCCGGCCGGGGCCGGGCCCTTCTCCGCGGTTGCGGCGGCGGAGCGGTGGTGACGCGCTCCCGCCGCGGTGACGCGGCCGCCGCCTCCGCCCGCCCGCGGACCGCCGGGGCCGGCGTCCGCCACCCGGGTGGACACGGCCGGGTCTCCGGGCACAACCGCGCGCATGGGTCTCCAAGGATCGGGGGAGGTTTAGCAGTACTAAACGGCGGCAGGTTTACCACGCCGTCGGTGGCGCCACAAGGGTTTCGGCGCCGCCGCTCCCTCCGGAGGGGCGCGCCGGCCGTCCGGGAGGGGCATGCCTTAGCCTCGGGTCACGGAGGGGCCCGTCCGGGTCGGCCCGTCACCGGACGGGCACACGACCTCGGCCTCGGGACGGGTGGTGAGCGCACGATGTCCATCGGCGACGGCAGGAGAGCGGGCGGAGCGGCCAGGGGTTCCGCCGCCCTTGAAGCATCAGCGGGCGCGCGACTGAGGGAGATCAGGCTCGGCCACGGGTGGTCGCTGACGGAGGTCGCCCAGCGGGCAGAGGTCACCAAGGGCTTCCTGAGCCAGTTGGAGCGGGGGCTCACCAGCGTGTCCGTCCCGACCTTGCTGCGCGTCTGCGAAGTGCTGCGCATCGGAGTCGGCGAGTTGTTCGCGTACCCCGACGAGCAGGCCGTGGAGGGCGGAAGCCGGATCGACATGGGCGGCGAAGGCGTGGCCGAGTACCTGCTCACGCCCGCCGGCACCACGGCGTTCCAGGTCTTCCGTTCCGTGATCGAACCGGGCGGGGGCACCGGCGGCCCCTATCGGCTCGACACCGACACGATCTTCGCGATGGGGCTGAGCGGTTCGACCCGTCTGATCGTCGGGGGCGAGACCCGGATGCTGCCGGCCGGCGCGTCCACCTCGTTCTCCGGGCGGACGCTCCATCAGTTCGACAATCCGGGCACCGCGGCGAGCGAGGTCCTCTGGGTCCTGTCGCCTCCCCTGCCGCGCACCGCGCGGGGACTCGCCTAGGGCCTGTCCGGCCGGACGCGGCGGGAGCGGTCGGACAGGCCCTGGAGCCGCTCGGGGACGGCCGGTCGGCGCGCTCGCAGGACGAGGGCCTGCACCGCTCCGACGGCGGCCGAGAGGGCGACGAGCCCGCCGATCACCCAGGCGCCCGTGGTGGTGCCGACGAGGAGCGGGAAGTTGGCGACCATCAGGCAGACCACACAGGCCAGGCCGAGGAAGGAGACGGCCGGGGCCACGACCGTACGCCCCACCGGCTGCCGCCCGTCGGCGCGCCGGAAGAACCCGATGACGGCGAGGCTGGTGGCCGCCATCAGCAGGACGACGCCGAGGGTGGCGGCGCCGGAGAACCAGGTGTAGAGGTCCCCGATGGGGTCGAGGCCGAGCGCGGCGACGACGAGCGTGACGACGAACGCGACCGCCGAGGCGACGGCCGAGGACGCCGACGGAGCGCGGTGCCGGGGGTGGACGACGCCCAGCGGCGCCGGAAGCGCGCCGGCCCGGGACAGCGCGAACTGGTAGCGCGTCACGACGTTGTGGAAGGCCAGGACGCAGGCGAACTGGCTGGTGACCAGGAGCAGTTGCATGGCGTCGGCCCAGACGGACCCGGCGTAGCTCCGCGTCAGCGTGAGGACCAGGCCCTCGGGGTCGGCCTGCGCGGCTCCGACCACCGCGTCGACGCCGGTCCCCATCACGATCGCCCAGACGGTGATCGAGTAGAAGACCCCGATCACCAGGATCGCGACGTACGTCGCCCGCGGGACCGTGGTGTCGGGGTCCTTCGCCTCGTTGCGGAACACGGCCGTCGCCTCGAAGCCGATGAACCCGAAGAGGGCGAACATGACGCCGAGGCCCAGGGAGCCGGTGCCCGCGATCGAGGGCGACCACGGCTCGGCCGTCAGGCCGTGGGCGCCACCGCGGCCCACGATGCCGAGGTCCATGACCAGGAGCAGCAGGGATTCCAGCACCAGCACGGCACCGAGCACCTTGGCGCTCAGCTCGATGTCGCGGTAGCCGAGGAAGGCGATGACGCCGAGCGAGAGGAGCGCCCACGCCCACCACGGTGAGCCGACGTCGGCGTACCGCTCGATGACGTTGCTCGTCGCGACGCCGACGTAGGCGTTCACCCCGACGAGAAGCAGCGTGTAGGAGAAGAGCGCGAGGGTCGCGGCCGAGAGACCGGGTACGCGGCCGAGTCCCGCCTGGACGTAGGCGTAGAAGGCGCCCGCGTCGCGCACCCGTCCGGCCATCAGCGTGAAGCCGGCCGCGAAGACCAGCAGCAGCACGGTGGACAGGGCGAAGTACAGGGGCATCCCCGGGCTGCCGCTCACGGCGAAGGCGAGCGGCACCCCGCCGGCCACGAGTCCGAGCGGCGCCGCCGCGGCGACGACCATGAACACGATCTGCGAGACGCCGAGTCCGCGGTGGAGCGGGTTGCCCGGTCCCGCTTCGTCGCCGGGTGTCTCGACGTGCCCTGTGCTGGAGAGGTCGGTCATCTCGACCACCTTTCGGCTCACGGGCCGGTGCCGGCCCGTCATGGGTGGATGAACGCGTGCGAGGAACGGGTGCGTGGGGCGGTCCGTCCGGGCGGGGCGGGCCGGAGCGGCTCCCGCGCGGCGGGGCGAGGGAAAGGGGATCCGGCTTCCGCCTCTCCGGCCCGGTCCCGGAAGGGGCGTGGTTCCGAGCGGGACGCGGACCGCTCGGCGCCGCCTTCCGGTCACGGCCGCGTGCGTGACGGTCCCGGTCCGCCCCGGCTCGACGCGCCCGCGGGTCCCGGCGCGCGGCAGGGTCATGACGACAGGGGTCCGAACTCTGTGCATGACCACGACAAGTCGTTTAGTGCCGCTAAACACCGAGGCGCAAACGTCTATCACGCGGTCCCCCGCGCCGCAATGACAGCGGCGGCTCGGCCGTTTCGCCGACGCCGCCGGCCGCCCCGCTCCGGTCCGCTCCGGTCCGCTCCGCGAAGAGACCCGGCCGCGTCGCGGCAGGGCGGCGGCCACCGTACGGACGCGGCGGCGCGGTCCGCCTGTGCATCGTGCACCGGGCCCTGGCGAAGGAGGTGCCCGCTGTCGTTCTCGCGGGCGGTCACGGCTCGCGACAGTGAGGTAACCGCCACAGGAACAGCGAGGAAACGCCATGACAGCTGAGGTGTTGGACGCCGTCGAGGAATTCGACGTGGTGATCATCGGAGCAGGGATCTCCGGGATCGGCGCGGCCACCTATTTCAGCCGGGAGCTGCCCGACAAGTCGCTCGTCGTGCTGGAAGCGCGCGACGACATCGGAGGCACGTGGGACCTGTTCCGCTATCCCGGCATCCGCTCGGACTCCGACCTCCACACGTTCGGTTACGCGTTCAAGCCCTGGCGCCACGAGGCCTCGATCGCCGACGCCCCCCTCATCAAGGGGTACCTCCACGAGACCGTCGAGGAGAACGGCCTGGAGCGCCTGCTCAGGCTCGGCCACCGGGTCGTCCGCTCGGAGTGGTCCTCGGCGGACTCGCGGTGGACCCTCACCGTCCGGACGACGGACCCCGCCACGGGTGCGGACCGGACCAGGACGATCCGCGCGGGATGGGTCTTCGCCGCCACCGGCTACTACCGGTACGACGAGGGGTTCTCCCCGGAGTTCGCCGGGCGGGACGACTTCGAGGGCCGGATCGTCCATCCGCAGCACTGGCCCGAGGGACTCGACTACAGCGACAAGAAGGTCGTCGTCATCGGCAGCGGCGCGACCGCGATCACGCTGGTGCCGGCCATGACCACCGGGGCGGGCGCCGCCCGGCACGTGACGATGCTGCAGCGCACCCCCACCTACGTCATGGCGCTCCCCCGCGTCGACAAGGCCGCCCTGGCGCTCACGAAGCTGCTCGGGGAAGAGCGCGGCTACGCCGCGACGCGGTTCAAGAACATCTGGACGGAACACGCCGTCGTGAAGGGGCTGCGGAGGTTCCCCAAGGCGGGACGGGCCTACATCCGGCGCGAGAACGTCAAGCGCCTGCCCAAGGGGTTCGACGTCGACAAGCACTTCAATCCGCCGTACGACCCGTGGGACCAGCGGGTGTGCGTGGCGCCGAACGGCGACTTCTTCGACGCGATCAAGGACGGAAGGGCCTCCGTCGTCACCGACGCGGTGGCGCGGTTCAGCAAGCGCGGAGTCGTCCTGGCGTCGGGCGAGGAACTGGAAGCCGACATCATCGTCACCGCGACGGGACTGAACCTGCGGCTCTTCGACGGCATGCCCCTCGTGGTCGACGGACGCCAGGTCGACCTCGCGGACGCGCTCTGTTACCGCGGCATGCTGCTGAGCGGCCTCCCGAACTGGGCGATGGCGATCGGCTACACCACCTCGTCCTGGACGCTCAAGGTGAGCCTGATGTGCCGTTACTTCATCGATCTCGTCCGGCACATGGACGCCCGCGGATACGACACGGTGGTTCCGGTCGCACCGGCGGGGACGAACCGCAGGCCCGTCATGGACCTCCAGGCCGGGTACGCCAAGCGCGGCGAGAAGCTCATGCCCAAGCAGGGCCCCGAGAAGCCCTGGCGGATGGCGATGTCCTACCCCGAGGACGCCAAGGCCCTGCGCGGCCCGGTGGCCGACGAGCACCTGGAGTTCGGCACCCGCCGTGCGGCCGCCCAGTCGCCCGGCGGGGGGCGAGCCACCCATGCCTGAGACCAGCTGCTCCGAGAGCGCCGACCAGTACGCGACGCTGCCGTCCGGCATGACGATCTGCTACCGGGACCACGGCGACCAGGACTCCCCCGCGATGCTGCTCGTCGCGGGACTGGGCGAAGACCTCACCTTCTGGACCGACTCGTTCGTCGGCTCCCTCGTCGCCAGGGGCTTCCGGGTCGTCGCGATCGACAACCGCGACGTCGGCCAGTCGACGTTCGTCGCCGCTCCCCCTCCCGGAATCTGGCGCCAGATCGCCGGGCGTCCGCGCGGCGACGCGTACGCGCTGGCCGACATGGCCCGGGACGCCGTCGGCGTACTCGACCACCTCGGAATCGCGCGGGCGCACCTGGTCGGTCGGTCGATGGGCGGAATGATCGCGCAGACGATCGCGGCCACGGCGCCCGAGCGGGTCCTGTCACTGGCCTCCCTCTACTCCACCACCGGGGGGCGCAAGGTCGGTCAGCCGTCCCTGTCGACGATCCGGCTCCTCGCAGCGCCGCCGGCGAGGAACAGGACCGAGGCGGTCCGTGCCCACCTGCGGCTCACCCGGCACGTCGCGGGAACGGACCATCCCATCGATGACGCGGCCGAGGCGGCCATCGCGGCTCGTGGGTGGGACCGCAGCGCCGGCGAACCGGCGGCCGGCACGGCGCGCCAGATCCAGGCCATCCAGCGCTCCGGGGACCGGACCGCCCAGCTGAGCGGGATCACCGCCCCGACGCTGGTCATCAACGGCGACCGGGACCCGCTGGTGCACCCGAGCGGGGGCGCCGCGACCGTACGGGCGATCCGCTCGGCCCGGCACGTGGTCATCCCTGGCATGGGCCACCACATCCCCGAGTCCCTCGTCTCCCCCATCACGACCTACATCGCGCAGCACGCGAACCGCGTGGGCGAAGGAGGAAACCATGTCCGGATCTCGTGAACCCCGCTCCAGGGGCACCACGGTCGACGTCGTGGTCGTCGGCGCCGGCTTCGCCGGCCTGAGCGCCGCCGAACGGCTGGTGAGCACGGGGCGGTCCGTCCTGGTCGTGGAAGGCCGCGACCGGGTCGGAGGCCGCTCGCTCTCCGGCGAGGTGGCAGGCGTGAAGGTCGACCTCGGAGCGACATGGGTGGCCCGGCGCCACACCGCCATCCGGGACCTCGCGCACCGGATGGGGTGTACCACGACCGGCCAGTTCGACCAGGGTCGCAACGTGCTGTGGCTGGCAGGCCGGCGCCGCACCTACAGCGGCACCATTCCCAAGGTCTCCCCCGCGACCCTGGTGGACATGGCCCGCATGCAGGCGGCGGTGAACAAGCTGGTCGCGACCATCGACCTGAACACCCCGTGGGAGACGCCCGGAGCCGGCGGGCTCGACGCCCTCTCGTTCGGCGAATGGCTGGACCGGAAGAACGCGCTGCCCAGCACCCGTGCGCTGATGACCATCGTGAGCAAGGTGCAGTGGGGCTGCACCCCGGGAGACGTCTCCCTGCTGCACGTACTGCGCTACATCCGTGCGGCGGGCGGCCTCGACCACATGCTGGACGTCGAGGGCGGAGCCAACGAGGACCGGTTCGTCGAGACCACCCAGGAGATCGCCAAGCGGGTGGCGGAGCGGCTCGGCGACCGCGTGCGCCTGGACACGCCGGTGCGCCGCGTCACGCAGGACGACGACGGCGTCACCGTCAGCACCGACTCCGGCGAGATCCGCGCCGGGTACGCGATCGTCACGGCCGCGCCGGAGCACCGCGCCGCCATCGCCTTCGAGCCCGCGCTGCCCGAGCAGGCCGAAGGGCTCGCGCGGACCTGGCCCATGGGCGCGCTGAGCAAGGCGTTCGTGGCGTACGAGAGGCCGTTCTGGCGGGCCGAAGGCTGTTCCGGCGAGGCGGTGACCGACACCGGCACCGTGTTCATCACCTTCGACGTGTCGCCCGGCACCGGCGGGCCGGGCGTCCTGATGGCCTTCTGCGACCCCCGCGTCTTCGACGGCTTCGACGCCGAGACCCGGCGCGACCTGGTCGTCCGGCAGCTCGTCGACCTCTACGGTCCGCAGGCCCGCACCCCGATCGACTACCTGGACCACCGCTGGGGTTCGGAACCGTTCGCCCCGGGCGGCCCCCACCCCGCCGCCGGCCCCCTCGCGACGGTGAGCTACGGCAAGGCGCTGACCGAGCCCCACGGGCGCGTCCACTGGGCCGGCACCGAAACCGCCGGCGAATGGGCCGGGACCATGAACGGCGCGGTCCTGACCGGCCAGCGCACCGCCGAGCGCGTCCTCACCCTCCTGTCCCGCGACGTCCGAGAGGGGGCGTCACGATGAGGGAGACCCTGTTCCTGCTGGCCGACCTCTGGATGATCTTCGTCGGCTACTTCTACGGCTGGAGGTTCGTCCGCCGCTACGGCAACTACCTCCTCGGTCTCGAGTTGATGGTCGTCGCGACGTCGGGCAGCAACTTCCTGCTCTGGTCCCTGCTCGGTGCCGAGGGCGACAGCGTCCTGTACGACGTGGCGTACTTCTTCGACGCGTTCTCCCGGTCGGTCGGCATCACGCTCATCCTGATCATGGGCCTGATGAAGGTCACCCACCGCTACAGGCCGAGCCGCGGCGTCGACGTCGCCGTGTTCGGATTCGCGATCGTGGCAGGTCTGTTCCTCCGGCCGTTCCACGGCGCGGATCTCCACACCGGCGGCACCGCGTACTGGGTCGCCGTGTTCTACGTCGTCGTCAACCTCCTCACGGCCGTCTTCCTCGGGTACTTCGTCAAGCGGCTCTGGGACGCGGGCGCGAAGCTGCTCGCGATCTGGACGGGCCTGGCCACCGCCGCCGGGACCACCATCGCGTTGGTCTACGACTTCTTCCCGCTGCCGTTCGACGACGCGAACCGCACGATCTTCTACACCGCCGCGCTGGCGACCTGGGGCACGCAGGGATTCGTCCTCTTCCACGCCTACCGCGCGCTGCACGACCACAACGCGGCCTCGGACGCGAACCCGGCCCGCGCCACCGGCGCCCTCGCATGAACCCGGAACACCGACAAGGAGTCAGCATGGCGAAGAAGCACGTGTACGCGGTGGTGGACCCCGCCACCGGCAAGCTGGTCAAGGAGTACCCCACCGCGACGGACGAGGCGGTCGAGGGGGCGGTCGACGCGGCGGCGGAAGCCTACGCGCAGTGGTCGAGGCAGACCTCCGTGGCACAGCGCGCCCAGCTGCTGGACACCGTCGCCGCCCTCCACGACGAGCGCAGCGCGCACCTCGCCGGGATCATCCACCGCGAGATGGGCAAGCCGCTGGAGGAGGCCGTCAGGGAGGTCGAGTTCAGCGCCTCCATCTACCGGTACTACGCCGAGAACGCGGAGAAGTTCCTCGCCGACGAACCGATCGAGCTCCTGGAGGGGGAAGGCACCGCTTTCGTCCGCCGCCAGCCGGTCGGCGTGCTCCTTGGAATCATGCCCTGGAACTACCCGTACTACCAGGTGGCACGGTTCGCCGCGCCCAACCTCGCGCTGGGCAACACCATCGTGCTCAAGCACGCGTCGCAGTGCCCGGAGTCGTCCGCGGCCCTCCAGCAGCTGTTCACGGACGCGGGCTTCCCCCAGGGCTGTTACGTCAACGTCCGCGCCACCGGCGAGCAGATCGGTCGCGCCATCGCCGACCCCCGCGTGCGGGGCGTCTCCTTCACCGGTTCGGAGCGGGCCGGCGCGGAGGTCGCGGAGAAGGCCGGGCGCAACCTCAAGAAGGTGGTGCTCGAACTGGGCGGCTCGGACCCCTTCATCGTCCTGTCGACCGACGACCTGGACGCCACGGTCCGGGCGGCGGTCGAGACGCGGTTCGAGAACGCCGGCCAGGCGTGCAACGCCGGGAAGCGGTTCATCGTCGCCGAGGACCTCTACGACGCCTTCCTCGCCAGGTTCACCGAGGAGGTGCTCGCCCTGACCGACGGGGCGGCGCCGCTGTCCTCGGTCGCCGCCGCCGAGTACGTCGAGGAACAGGTCGGGCGAGCCGTCGGCGAGGGGGCGGCCTTCGTCTCCGCGCGACAGCGCGAGGGCGCGTACTTCCCGCCCGGCGTGCTGACGGGCCTCTCCCCGTCGTCGCCGTCGGCCGCCGAGGAGCTCTTCGGCCCGGTCGCGACCGTCTACCGGGTCGGCTCCGAGGAGGAGGCCGTCGAGCTGGCGAACGGGACGCCGTACGGCCTGGGCTCCTACGTGTTCACGACGGACCCGGAGCAGGCGCTGCGCGTCGCCGACAGGATCGACGCCGGCATGGTCTTCGTCAACGGCGTCGGCCTCGAAGGCGCGGAACTGCCCTTCGGCGGGGTCAAGCTGTCCGGCTTCGGCCGCGAGCTCGGCCGGGCGGGAATCGACGAGTTCGCCAACAAGAAGCTCATCCGCACCGCCCGGACCTGATCGCCGCACCGCACAGAAGGAAACCCGCCATGACCATCGAATTCGACGCCGCCGTCTTCAGCGCGCCGAACGAACCACTGACCATCGAACGAGTGATCCTTCCCTCGACGCCTCCGCCCGGCGAGGTGCTGGTGCGGCTCAAGGCGAGCGGAGTGTGCCACAGCGACCTGCACGTGCTCGTGGGCGACTGGGAGGTGCCTTCGCCGATGGTTCTCGGCCATGAAGGGGCCGGGATCGTCGAAAGCGTGGGCGAGGGCGTCACGACGCTGAAGGAGGGCGACCACGTCGTCCTGTCCTGGACGCCCTCCTGCCGCCGCTGCTCCTACTGCGTCAGCGGCAGGCCCGTCCTGTGTGACATGGTCAGCCGGCACTCGGCGAACCACCTGTCGTTCGACGGCCGGACCCGGATCACGTCCGTGGCCGGGGACGACGTCTACAGCTTCGCGGGCCTCGGAACGTTCGGCCAGTACACCCTCGTGCCCGAATCGGCCGCGATCGTCATCCGGGACGACGCCCCGTTCCCCCAGTCGGCCCTGGTCGGATGCGCCGTCACCACCGGCGTCGGCGCGGCCGTCAACACCGCCGAGGTGCGGCCGAGCGACACCGTGCTGGTCCTCGGCTGCGGCGGCGTCGGCCTGAACGCGATCCAGGGTGCCCGGCTCGCCGGCGCGCGCAGGATCATCGCCGCGGACGTCTCCGACGAGAAGCTGGAACAGGCACGCGTCTTCGGCGCCACCGACGTGATCAACAACGGCCGCGAGGACTTCGCGGACCGGGTGCGGCAGCTCACCGACGGACACGGCGTGGAGATCGCCATCGAGGCCATCGGCCTGCCCCGCACCATCGAGGCGGCCTACGAGGTCCTGGCCCGGGGCGGGACGGCGGTCGTCGCCGGGCAGGTGGCGGACGGCATGCGGATCTCCATCGATCCCTTCGTCATGTCCGATCAGGAACTGTCGCTCATCGGCTCGAACTACGGATCGAGCAAGCCGGCTTCCGACTTCCCGCTGCTGATCGACCACTACATGAACCACCGCCTCGATCTGGACTCCCTCGTGACGAACGTGATCGGCCTTCAGGACATCAACGAGGCGTTCGACCAGATGAAGCGCGGCATCGGCATCCGCTCGGTGATCACGTACTGAAAGGCAGGGGCGATCCGATGGCCCTGGAATCATCACGCTCGGCCTTCGAGCGAGCCCGCCGCAGCGTCGGCGGGGGCGTGGGGTCCGGCCTGCGCGCCGCGATGCCACCCCATCCGCTCTTCGTGCGCGAGGCGCGGGGCGCACACGTCTGGGACCTGGACGGCGACCGGTACGTCGACTACGTGATGGCCTGGGGGCCGCTCGTGCTCGGTCACGGCGATCCGCGGGTGCTGTCGGCGGTGTCCGAGGTCGCGACGAGGATGCAGGTCGTCGGCACCGGCCACGCGCTGGAGTACCTCGCGGCGGAAGCGGTCCTCGAAGCGGTACCGCACGGCGAGCGACTGCTGTGGAGCAACACCGGGACCGAAGCGGTGCAGGTGGCGCTGCGCCTCGCGCGGGCCGCCACCGGCCGGCGCCGCGTCCTCAAGTTCGCCAGGAGCTACCACGGCTGGCACGACACCGTGTACGCCGGGATGTCCGAGGACGACTGCGACCGCCCCGCCACCCCCGGCGGGCCGGGGCAGTCGGCCAGTGTGCTGGACGACCTGGTGGTGGCGCGCTTCAACGACGTACAGCTGGCCGAGCGCCTGCTGGGCGAGGCCGTCGAGCGCGACATCGCGGCCGTTCTCGTCGACCCGGTGATGAGCAACGCCGGCGTCGAAGCACCCACGCCGCGGTTCCTGTCGACGCTGCGGACCCTCTGCGACCGGCACGGCGTCGTCCTCGTCTTCGACGAGGTGATCGCCGGGTTCCGGATCGCGCGGGGCGGCGCGGCCGAGAAGTACGGCGTGCTGCCCGACCTGTCCGTCTTCGGGAAGGCGATGGCCGGCGGCTTCACCCAGAGCGCCGTCGTCGGCCGGGCGGATCTCGTCGACCAGGTGACGTCCGGCGTCGTGCACGCCGGAACCTTCAACGCCAACCCGATCGCCCTGGCGGCCGTCGCGGCGACGATGCGCGCCCTGGCCGACCCCGCGGTCTACGAGCGGCTCGAACGGACCTCGTCCGAGTTCGAGACCCTGGTCGGCGGCGTCCTCGGCGCATCGCCCGACCTCGGCGGCTTCCACCGGGTCGGCTCGCTCCTCCAGTACGTCCCCGCCGGCGGCGCCACGGGGCTCCACGGGACCAGCGGACTCTGGACCCGGATCCTCGAAGGGATGCTGCGTCAGGGCTTCCTGTTCATGCCGTCCGGCAAGGTCTTCCTCAGCACGGCGCACACCACCGCCGACATCGAGGCGACGGCCGAGGCCCTCGACCGGCTCCTGCGGACGTCGTGACGCCCCCGTCACGTCGCGCGTCACCCCACTCGCTCCGGGCCGGGCCGCGTGTCCTGCTCCCCCGCGGCCCGGCCCGGCCCACCTTCCCGGAAGAAACACCATGCTGAACCTCTCGGTCCTGCTCGAGGACTCCGCCCGCACGCACCCGGACCGGGACGCCGTCGTCCTCGGCACGACGCGTCTCACCTACGCCCAGCTCGACGCCGCCGCCAACCAGGTCGCCAACCTCCTGGTGGACCGCGGCATCTGGCCCGGCGACAAGGTGGCGCTCAGTTGTCCGAACGTGCCCTGGTTCCCGGTCGTCTACTACGGGATCCTCAAGGCCGGCGCCGTCGTCGTACCGCTCAACATCCTGCTCAAGGGCCGGGAGGTCGCCTACCACCTCGCCGACTCGGGAGCGAAGGCGTACTTCTGCTTCGAGGGCGGCGAGGGCCTGCCGATGGGCGAGGCGGGACACGCCGGGTTCTCCGGGACCCCGGGCTGCGAGGAGTTCTTCCTCATCACCGCCGACCCCGCGGCGGACAGCCCGATCGCGGGCGTCGAGACCCTGGGCGCCGCGCTGCGGGGCACCGCGACGACCTTCGACAGCATCGGCACCTCGGGGGACGACCCGGCCGTGCTCCTCTACACCAGCGGTACGACGGGGCAGGCGAAGGGCGCCGAACTCAGCCACACCAACCTGGTGCTCAACGCCCTCGCGTGCAAGCAGCTGCTGGAGTACCGGCCGGCCTCGGAAACCCATCTGGTCGTGCTGCCGCTGTTCCACTCCTTCGGCGCGACCGTGCAGATGAACGCCGGCTTCTCGACGGCGAGCACCCTGGTGCTGCTGCCGCGGTTCGACGCCCGGCAGGCGGTGGCCCTGATGCGGCAGGAGGACATCACCGTCTTCGCGGGCGTCCCCACCATGTGGTGGGGCCTGCTGCGGGCGCTCACCGGCGACGTCGACGTCGAGCGGATCGCGGGGAACCTGCGCGTCGGCGTCTCCGGCGGCGCCTCGCTCCCCGCGGAGCTCGTCAAACAGGTCGGGGAGCGGCTGGGCATCCAGGTCCTGGAGGGCTACGGCCTCTCCGAGACCTCGCCGGTGGTGACCTTCGGCGACCCGGCGCGAGAGCCCCGGCCCGGCTCCATCGGCGTGCCGATCTGGGGCGTGGAGGTCAAGCTCGTCAGACCGGACTGGTCCGAGGTCGAGGACGACGGCACGGGCAGCGCCGTCGGGGAGATCGCGGTCAGGGGCCACAACGTCATGAAGGGCTACCACGGCCGCCCCGAGGCCACCGCCGAAGCCGTCAGGGACGGCTGGTTCCGCACCGGCGACCTGGCCCGCAGGGACGAGGACGGCTTCTACTACATCGTCGACCGGGCGAAGGACCTGATCATCCGCGGCGGCTTCAACGTGTACCCGCGCGAGGTCGAGGAAGTCCTGATGACGCACCCGGCGGTGAGCCTGGCCGCGGTCGTCGGCGTGCCGCACGAGAGCCACGGCGAGGAGATCAAGGCGTTCGTCATCCTCGACCGCGGCGCCGAGGCCCGCCCCGAGGAGCTGGTCGCCTGGGGCAAGGAGCAGATGGCCGGCTACAAGTACCCCCGGATCGTGGAGATCGTGCGGACCCTGCCGATGACCTCCACCGGAAAGATCCTCAAGCGCGAACTCTCCTGACCGGCACGCCGAACCCGTGGACCCGGCCGGGAAGGACGGCAGATGACGGTGGAGGACGGCCGGCGGCGGGACACCTTCCCCGACGGGTCCGGCACGGGAGCGGACGCGGCGGCGGACGCCCCGGCCGCCGCGTCCGAGGCCCGCGGCACCGGCCGGGGCGAGACGCCGGGGCGGCCGGCGTCGTCTGGGCGGACGCGGACGCCCACGGGACGCTCGGCACGCCGGCCGGCAGCCCGGTGCGGTGACTGGCCGGCACGTCGGCGCTGGACCACCAGTACCGCGACGATCCACGGGCCTTCACGACGGTACAGCGCCACGCACCGGCGCCGGAACCGCGGCCCGCTCCGGCGGAGCCGACCGGTGAGGACGTCGCGTTCGCCATGGCCCCGCTGTTCCGCATCACCGGCGCCGTGGTCGACGCGACGCGCTCCCCGCTCACCGGCACCACCCGGCCCCACCGCTCCCCGCCGACCAGCGCCACGCCGCCCCACCGCTCCCCGCCGACCAGCGCCGCGCCGCCCCGCCCGCCCCGCGCCCGTCTTCCCCGCTCACCCAGAGAGAGGTCCTGTGCCCTCCGTTTCCTCCCGGCGTTCCCCCCGTGACACACGGGTGCTGGTCACCGTCAACGCCCTGCCGCTCGCGATCGGCGTCCTGCTGTCCTGTTCCACCTCCCTCGGAGGGATCTCCGTGTACGGACGCCTCACGCTCGGCATGGCGTGGGCGCTCACCCAGCTCGTCGCCCTCGTCGCCGGGACGTGGTGGTACGAGAACCGGGTCGCGTCCTCCTCCGCACCGGTCCCGGGGGCGACCGCCGCCGCCGCTCGTTCGGCCGGGGGCGCGTGGTGACGACGTACCTCCTGAGCGTCGGCTCGCCCGATCTCATCGGCTCCGCCGCGAGGGGCGCGGTCATCAGCGCCTTCCTCGTCTTCGTCGGCCTCTGCCTGCTGTGGGTCTTCATGCTCGCCACGCAGGAGGACGACCCGGAACGCCTCTACGTCGCCGGCCGGTCCCTGCCGCCCGTCTTCAACGGGGTCGCGATGGCGGGGGAACAGATCACGGTCGTCATCCTGGTCTCGCTGCCGGGAGCCATCGCCCTCTTCGGCTACGACGGGGTCTCGGCAACCGTCGACAGCGCCCTCGCGCTCGGCGTCTTCCTGCTCCTCGCCTCCAGGATCCGCGCGACCCGCCGCTACACCCTGGGCGAGCTGTTCTCCCTGCGGGCCGAGGGGCCGGGAACACGGATCGCCGGGGCCGTGGTGACGCTGTGCATCGCCGTGCCCCTGCTCATGGTCCAACTGCGTGCCGGCGGCATCACCGCCGCCCTTCTGATAGGGATGCCGACCGAGCGGGCCCAACTGGTGTGCACGGTGCTGATGGGATTCCTGATCACGTGCTTCGCAGGGGTGGCCGATCTGCGCGGCACCAGTTTCGTCCAGGCCGCCAAAGTGCCCGTAGCCCTGGCGACGCTCGCCGCGGTGACCCTGCTGGCGCTCCGCCTGTTCGACTGGAGTCCCGGATCGCTCCTGTCGGCGGCCGTGGACAAGAGCATGTCGCCGGACGAGTACCTCAGCCCCGGCATGTGGACGCACACCGCCGGCTTCGGGACGCTCGGCACGCTCAGCGACCACGTCGTCGTCATCCTGGGCACCGCGATGATGCCCCACCTGCTCCTGCGCGTCAGCGCCAGCCGGGACGTACCCGCCGCCCGGCGCTCCCTGAGCGTCGCCGTAGGACTGACCGGCCTCTTCTACCTGCTCCTGGTCACGACCGGCTTCGCCGCGGCCGCGGTGGTGGGCAGCGGACGGATCGGAGCGGTCGACGCGAAGGGCCAGGGCTCCCCGATCCTCCTGGCGTCGGAGGTACTCCCCCACCACTCCACCGGCCGGATCGTGCTCATCACCCTCGTGGCCTGTGTCGCCTTCCTCGCCGTCCTCACGGCCGTGGCGAGCGTGACCTTCGCCGCCGCCGTCTCCATGACCCGCGACCTGCTCGGGCTGAAGGGCCGCACCAGGATCGGGATCGGAGAGCCGGCAGTCCTGCGGCTGTCCGTCGTCGCGCTCTGCGCCGTGAGCCTTCTCCTCACCACCGCCGTACACCGCTACCCCATCGAGTTCCTCCTCGCCTTCTCGCTGAGCCTCGCGGCCACGTGTGTGTTCCCCGCACTCGTCTACTCCTTCTTCTGGACCGGCTTCGACCGCCGAGGGCTGCTGTGGCTCGTCTACGGAGGGCTGTCCCTCTGCGTGATCCTGACCCTCGCCTCCCCCGCCGTGTCCGGAGCGAGATACGCACTGCTGCCGGAGCAGGACTTCAACCTGTTCCCGCTCCACACCCCCGGGCTGGTCTCTGTCCCTGCGGCCTTCCTCCTCGGATGGCTCGGCAGCGCGCGTCCCTGGGAGCGAACGGCACACCGCCGGCATACGGCGCCGGAACCGACTCCTCGCCTGGGTGTCCCCGAGGCGCGCGCCGGATCCGACAAGAACGTCGTGAGCGGATAGCTCCGCCGTCCCCGCGACGGGCCTGTGCACCGTGCACCGGGCCCGGGCCAAGCAGGTGCCCGCTGTCGTTCTCGCCGGCGGTCCCGGCTCGCGACAGTGAGACGACCACCACACGAACGACGCGTGAACGGCCTGACCGTCGCACCCGCCCGACCGTCACGAGGACGACGCGCGGGAGTCCCCAGAACGGAATGCCCGGCGGTTGATCGAGCGGTCGGTCAACCGTGACCCAGATCGAGGGAGAGGACGCGCATGACGACCCAGAAGAAGGCCCAGGCCCTGACCTCCGTGGCCAACGACGCGCCGGCGGAGGAGATCCTCAAGATCGTGACCCGTGACGGCGGCGTCATCATCAAGGGCTTCCTGACGCAGGAGCAGATCGCCCGCTTCAACGCCGAGATCGAGCAGCCGCTGCGGGCGCTCGCCCCGGGGTCGACCCACGAGGACGAGATCGTGGCCGCGTTCCACGGCAGCAACACCAAGCGCCTCACGAACCTGGTGACGCACAGCGCCACCTTCCGCAGCGAGGTCATCGACCACCCCCTGGTCCACGAGATCAGCGACCGGGTCTTCCTCCAGGAGTCGGGCACGTACTGGATGACCACCGCGCAGGTGATCGAGATCGGCCCCGGCAACAAGGCGCAGCTGCTCCACCGCGACCTGGAGAACTGGTTCCCGTTCATCGGCCTGGGGCCCGCCGGCCCGGAGGTCACCATCAACTTCCTGGTCGCCCTGACCGACTTCACGGAGGAGAACGGCGCCACCCGCGTCATCCCCGCCAGCAACCACTGGAGCGACTTCGAGGACCGCGGGACTCCCGAGCAGACGATTCCCGCGGTCATGGACGCCGGGGACGTCCTTCTCATCAGCGGCAAGACCGCGCACGGCGGCGGCGCGAACCGGACCGGCGACGAGTACCGGCGCGGCCTCGCCTTCACGTTCAACGCCGGCTTCCTCACCGGTGAGGAGGCGTACCCCTTCCTGGTCGACAGGGAGCTCGCCAGGACGCTCTCGCCGCGCGTCCAGCGCATGCTCGGCTTCCGCTCCCAGTACCCCACGGGCTCTCCCGGCCTGTGGCAGGTCGACTACGCCGATCTGGGCGACCACCTCGGCCTCTGAGACCCGGGCCCGGGCCAGAGGCCGCCGCAGCCGTCCGAGGAGCGCACGTCATGGCTTTCCCGTACATTCGCCCTATGGGAACCGAGGTCGATGCGTTCCTCGGCCGGCTGGCCCGCCACCTCAGACCACAGGTGAAGAGGCTGGCCGGACTGCTGCTCCAGCGCCTGAACGGCGAGTTCCCCGAGCTGTGGGAGAACGCGGACGTCGAGGCCCTGACCCTGGAGGAGACGGACCAGCACGTCACCGCCCTCCTGGATCTCCTGGAGGCCCGCCCCGGCGCGAGCGCGCCGGGGGCTCCCCCGACCGCCTTGGACCTGGGGCGCCTGTACGCCCGGCGGGGGCTCCCGGTGACCCGGCTCCTGCGCGCCTACCGGCTCGGCCATCTCGGCCTGCTCGAACGGATGCAGGCCGAGGCCGCCCGTCTCACCGGCGACTGGCACCTGATCCACCTGGTCTCCATGAGGCTGGTGGCGCTCGGTTTCGACTACGTGGACCACTCCTCGGAAGAGGTCGTCGCCGCCTACCAGGAGGAACGCGACCGTCTCCTGCAGCGTCGGTTCGCCCTCACCGACAGGGCGAGCAGGCTCATCGGGACCACCCTCGACATCACCCGCACCGCGGAGGAGCTGACGGAGGTCTGCACCGAGGACTTCGCCGACCTCGTCACCGTCGACCTCTTCGACTCCGCCCTCGACGAGACGGGCACGGCCTCGCCGGAGCCCCTGACGCAGCGCCGCGTCGCCCAGCGCTCCGTCCTCGACGGCTGTCCGGAGTCCCCGCTCCGCGTCGGTGAGACCCACGCCTACCCCGACGGCTCGGAGCCGGTGCGGGCGCTGACCACCGGGCGGTCCGTCCTGAGGCACGTCACGGGGGCCGGGGCGCCGCCGTGGATGGCGCCGTCCGAGTCCCACGGCCGAGTGCTGCGCGGCCTCGGCCTCCACTCCGTGCTCCTCGTCCCCCTGCACGCGCGCGGAGACGCCCTGGGCCTGGTGCAGTTCGTACGCCATCGCACCTCGGTGCCCTTCGACGACGAAGACGTTCTGCTGGCCCAGGAGATCGCCTCCCGGGCCGCGGTGTCCATCGACAACGCCCGCCGGTACACCCAGGAGCGTTCCACCGCGCTCACCCTCCAGCGGGCCCTGCTGCCGCGCGACACGGTGGCACAGCCGGGCGTCGAAACGGCTTCGCGCTACCTGCCCGCCGGGTCCCGCGCCGGTGTGGGCGGTGACTGGTACGACGTCATTCCCTTGTCCGGGGCCCGCGTCGCGCTCGTCGTCGGCGACGTGGTCGGTCACGGCCTGCACGCCGCCGCCACCATGGGCCGGCTCCGCACGGCCGTCCGCGCCTTCGCCGACATCGACCTCATGCCCGATGAGCTCCTCACCCGTCTGGACGACGTGGTCATCCGGATGCAGCGCGAGGAGTCGCCGGACCAGGGCGAGACCAGCGCCACCTGCCTGTACGCGGTCTACGACCCCGTGTCCCGCCGGTGCTCCCTCGCCAGCGCCGGCCACATCCCCCCGACCGTCGTGACCTCCCCGGCCCCCGGCGAGGCCGCCAGGGTGGCCGGGCTGCCCGAGGTGCCCATCGGGCCGCCCCTCGGCCTGGGCGGACTCCCCTTCGAGACGAGCGAGTTCGAGCTGCCGGAGGACAGCCTGCTGGTCCTGCACACCGATGGGCTGATCGCCGGCCGCACGCGTGACGTGGACCTCGGACTCGCCGCCCTGCACGGCGTCCTCACCTCGGCGCCGGACTCGCTGGAGGAGATCTGCGACCGGCTGCTGGCCACGCTGCCGCCCGGCCGCCCCGCCGACGACGTCGCCCTGCTCGTCGCCCGGACCCGTGCCCTCGACCCGGACCACGTGGCCACGATGGACCTCCCGTCCGATCCGGCGGCCGTGTCCGGGGCCCGCCGCTTCGCCTCCGACGTCCTGGCGGCCTGGGGACTGGAAGACCTTTCCTTCACCACGGAGCTGGTCGTCAGCGAACTGGTGACGAACGCGATCCGCTACGGCAAGAGCCCCGTCCAGCTGCGACTGATCCTCCAGTCGACGCTCACCTGCGAAGTCTCGGACGCCAGCAGCACCGCCCCGCACCTGCGCCGCGCCCGGATCTACGACGAAGGCGGCCGCGGCCTGCTCCTGGTGGCCCAGTGCACCGCACGCTGGGGGACGCGGCACGGTCGCGAGGGGAAGGTCATCTGGGCGGAACAGACCCTCCCCGCGGACAGCGCGGCGGCCGCCGAGGTGACGTGACGCCTGGTCCGAGCCGACTTGATCGGTCGACTAAGTCGATATAGTGGACACATGGCTCATGTTTCCGCGGCGGAGCGCCGCCCCCAGTTGATCAAGGCGGCCATCGACCTCATGACCCGGGAGGGCGTCGCCGCGGGGAGCACCCGCGCCATCGCCGCGGAGCTCGGTGTCGCGCAGGCCACCGTCCACTACACCTTCGGCACGAAGGAGGACCTGTACCGAGCCGTCATGGACCAGATCACCGACGAGCTGGTCGCGCAGGTGCGGCGGGCGGCGCCGGAGGACGCGGGCTTCGAGGAGACCTTCAGCGCCCTGGCGGGTGCCCTGTGGGGCACCGTGCGCGAGCCGACGTCGCACCACCAGCTGCTCGGCGAGCTGACCCTGTTCGCCCTGCGCGTGCCCGGTCTCGACGAGGCCCGGCAGAGCCACTACCGGCGGGTCATAGGGGTGACCGCGCAGGTGATCACGGAGACGGCCGAGCGGACGGGGCAGGAACTGGCCGAGTCCCCGGAGACGGTGGCCCGGTTCTTCCTCTCCGGCTTCGACGGACTCACCATGCAGGTCCTCCAGTGCCTGCCGGACGAGGCCACCGAGCGCACGGGCCTCAGGGCGCTCGTGGCCGCGACCGTGGCGCTGGCCGAGGGGAACCTCGACCTCCCGGACGTACCGATGGCCTGACGTGACGCGGAAACGGTGGTGGGCGCACCCGGGAAGGTGCGCCCACCACCGTTTCCACGGGGGAGTCAGCCGGCCCAGACGTCCTCGACGTAGCGTCCGGACCCGACGAGCGCGGCGAGCCACGCCACGGCCCGCTCGTCGCTCTCGCCGGTCCGCTCGCGGTAGACCGCCATGAACGCCTCCCGCACGGCGGGGGCCATCCGGCGGCCGTCGCCGCAGATGTACACGCGTCCGCCGGACTCCAGGACCGACCACACCTCCTCGCTCTCGCGGGCGATGCGCTCCTGGACGAAGCGGGCGCCGTTCTCGGGCGCGTGCATGAAGGTGGGGCGCATGCTGACGGCGCCGGCGGCCTCGGCCGCCTCGAACTCCTCCCGGTGCAGGTAGTCCACGTCGGGGTGGTCGCAGCCGAAGTAGCAGAGCAGGGTGCCGGTCGAGCCGGTGTGGTGACGGTCGAGGACGGCGCCGCGGAAGGGTGCGAGGCCGGTGCCCGCGCTGACCAGGATCACCGGCACGGAGGGGTCCTCGGGGAGGCGGAAGGACTCGCCGCACGGCAGGACCCGGGCCTGGATCACGCCGCCCGCGTTCACCGTCTGCAGGAAGTGCGAGGCGATGCCCCTGAACGTGCCCTCCCCCGACCGGTGGGGCGCGGCGAGCAGCGACACCATCAGGTCGACCTCGCCGGGCCGGGCCGCGGCGGACGACGAGACCGAGTAGTGCCGGGGACGCAGCACCGGCAGCAGCTCCAGGAAGCGCTCGAAGGGCAGCTCGCACGCGCGGTAGCGCTCCAGGAGGTCCAGGACGCTGAGCCCTGCGGCCGTCACCTGCTCCCGGAAGGTCTCGGGACCGGCGGTGGCGAAGGCGGTGAGCGGCTGCTTCTCGGGCGGGCAGGCGGTGTGCTCGGCGAGCACGGCGACCTGCTCCTGGGTGGCCGCGTCCTGGAGCTCGACGAAGTCGGCGAGCAGGCGGCGCAGGGTCAGCGGCCGGTCGACGGGCAGGGCGCCCCGGCTGCGGCGGCGGGCGCGCAGCCGGACGGTGCGGTCCAGGTCGAGGCCGAAGCGGTCGGCGACGCGCTGGACGAGGTCCTCGGGGTTGCTCGGGAGGACGGCCAGGTGGTCGGCGGTGCGGTAGCTGACGCCCTCGGGCAGCCGGAGGCGCAGGAACCGCTTGGAGCGGCCCAGTTCGTGGTCGGTGTCGACGAGTTCGTACGCTTCGAGGACCTCCATCGGCTGGACGCCGTGGCGCTCGGCGAGACCGCCGAGGACCGACTCCGAGGTGTCCTCCAGCTCGTACAGCCCCTCGCCTTCCGTCTCCGGTGCGGGGGCGGCCGCTTCACCGGCGACGGCCTCGCCGTATTCGTCCAGGAGCGCCTTCCACAGGTCTTCCGTCCACTGGTCGACCGATCCGCCGAAGTCACCGGAGGCGTCGGCGCTGCCGCGCTCCAGGAGCGGGACGGCGCCGGCGGCGGCCAGGCGCTCGTCGATCAGGGTGGGGATCCGCTGGTAGGTGGCGGCCCAGTTGCGGTCGCCGACACCGAGGACGGCGTACCGCAGCCCCGTGAGCGAGCCGGGAGCGAGGTTCTCCAGCCAGGCGACGAACCCGGCGGCGTCGTCGGTGGGGCGGCCGTTGTAGGAGGCGGCGACGATGACGACGGGCCCCTGGGAGTCGGCCAGCCTCTCCGTGTACTGGTCGAGGGAGGCGACGGACGGGGTGAAGCCGTGCTCCTCGCCGTCCGTGCCGAGGTCGCGGGCGATGCCGGCGCAGGTGCCGAGGTTGGAGCCGTGCAGCAGCGTCAGTGCGGTGCCGCTCGCCCGGCGGGTCACGGCCGTGGTCCGGCCCGCGACGGGGTCCGCCTTCGCCGCGACGGGCAGGCGCCGTTCGTCGCCGGTGCGGCGGGCGAGCCTCAGGCTGAATCCGTCGGGCTTGATCGTCAGCGTCGACTTGATCTTCATCTGGTAGTCGGTGTGGTCGATCAGACGGTAGCGGTGGACCAGCAGGCCGAGCAGCAGGGTGGCCTCGTGCAGCGCGAACTGGCGCCCGATGCAGGCCCGTTCGCCGCTGCCGAACGGTTTGAAGGCGTGGACCGAACGGGCCGCCTCCCGCTCGGGGGTGAAGCGCTCGGGATCGAACAGTTCGACGTTCTCCCCCCAGGCCGCGTCGCGGTGCAGGGCCGAGGCGATCACCATCAGCGACTCGCCCTCGCGCACGGGGTACTTGCCGCCGATGACGGTGTCCTCGATCGGCTCGACGGCGTACGCGGGCGCCGTCGGCCACAGCCGCAGGCTCTCGTTGAGCACCTGGCGGATGTAGGCGAGCTTGCCGATGTCGCCGTACTGGGGGTCGGGGGATTCGGTGTCGCCCCACAGGGCGTCCACCTCGGCCTGGGCCCGGGCGAGCACCTCGGGGTGCTTGGTCAGGTAGTACAGGGCGAAGGAGAGCGCGCTGCTGGTGGTCTCGTGGCCGGCGATGAGGAAGGTGATCACCTGGTGCCGGATGTTGACGTCGTCCAGCGGCTCGCCGGTGACGGGGTCCTTGGTGTGCAGCATCAGTCCCATCAGGTCGTCCGTGCTGGTGTCGCCGGAGGCGCGGCGCTCCCTGATCACGTCGTCGACGAGGTCCGTCATCAGGTCGATGTCCGCGCGGAACTGCTCGACCTTCTTCCTCTTGAAGATCTCTGAGCCCGGGATGGACTCGCCCTTCTCCTGGGCGAAGACGAGGGCCCGGGACATCGCCTCGACGAACGGGTGCAGGTCGTCGCGGCGGAAGGACTGGAAGTCGTAGCCGAAGCCGCACAGGCCGATGGTGTCGAAGGTCAGCCGGGTCATCTCGTCGGGCACGTCCACCGACTGCACGCCGGCCAGCCGGTCCCACTTGCCGATCAGCGACCGGGCGACCCGGAGCATGGGGGCGTGGTAGCCGCGCATCGAGCCGAGCGAGAACGCGGGCATCAGGATGTCGTGGGCCTTGCGCCAGTTCGGTTCGTGGTTGTAGGCGGTGAACAGGCCGTCTCCCGCCAGCGCCCGGACCTCGACGAGGTCGGTGTGGACGTGCTTGCGGAAGCGGGTCTCGTCCGACAGTTCGGTCACGAGGTCCAGACCGCCGACCATGACGGTGTCCCTCCCGAAGAGCCGCAGCCGGTACACGGGCCCGAACTCCCTGAACTCCTTCAGCAGGTAGGCCAGGAAGTCCGCGCCCGCGGGAACGTTGAACGCGTGGCCCACGAGGGGCAGCGGGGGGCGCTCGGGGATCGCCCGGGCCGCGCCTACGGACACCTGAGTCATGAGCGTGCCTTTCGTTGCACTCCAGCAGTCACCAGCCAACATACAGATGACTTTGTCGAGTGAACATGTCGCATGACTGTATTGAACGACACAGTCATCTGGCGGAACTCTGGACCTTTTGCGAACGTCCGGCGGAAGCGGCTTGACAGGCGACCTCGTCGATAGACACGGTTAAGCGACATGGTCAGTCGACCATGTCGAGCGCCTGAGCTCTCCGCGCGCTTCTTCCCACCGAACACATCGAGGTTTCCGCATGAACACCATGCTGGCCGGACGGCTGCGCCTGGACACCCGCACCTTCGCCGTCGAAGAGGTTCCGATCCCGGTTCCCGGGCCGGGCGAGGTCCTCGTGGAGGTGCGGGCGGCCGGCGTCTGCCTGTCCGACATCCATCTGATCGACGGCAGCCTGAGCCCCTTCCACCCCGTCGACGCCGTCAAGGACTCCGGCGTCATCACCCCCGGCCACGAGGTGGCGGGCGTCGTCCACACCGTCGGCCCCCACGTGAAGGGCGACTGGACCCCCGGCCGGCGGGTCGTGCTCCAGGCCGGGCAGGCGTGCGGCGACTGCGGCGACTGCCTGCGCCACATGCCCTGCCGGCAGCCCCTGACCCGAGGAGTGGACTACGACGGGGGCTGGGCGCAGTACGCCCTCGCCCGGGAGGACACCCTGCTCCCCATCCCGGACCACCTGCCGTTCGACCAGGCCGCGATCATCCCCGACGCCGTCTCCACCCCGTACGCCGCGATCGTGGACACCGGCGCGGTCCGCCCCGCGCAGGCCGTCGGCATCTGGGGAGCCGGGGGCCTCGGCGCCCACGGCGTCCGGCTCGCCCGTCTGGTGGGTGCCGCCCCCGTCATCGCCGTCGACCCGCTGCCCTCCGCCCGCGAGCGCGCCCTCCTGTTCGGTGCCGACCACGCGCTCGACCCCCTGGCCGGAGACTTCGCCGAGGCGGTGGGCGAGGCCACGGCGGGCCGGGGGATCGACGTGGCCTTCGACTTCGCCGGCGTCGGAGCGGCCCGCGCCCAGGCCGCCGCCGTCCTCGGCCCGAACGGCGTCCTGGTGCTCGCCGGCCTCACCCCGGAGCCGGTCACCGTCGCCGACAGCATCGACTTCTGCTTCAACGTCCGGCAGATCCGCGGGCACTACGGCTCCGAGCCGGAGCACGTGGAACAGCTCGTCGGACTGGCGGCCGCCGGACGGATCGACCTCGGCCCCTCCGTCAGCGCCCGCATCCCGCTGGCGGAAGCCGCGGACGCCGTCGCCCGACTGGAGCGGAAGACCGGAGACCCGATCCGTCTCGTGCTCACCCCCTGAGCGGGCGGGGCGGCGGCCGGCTCGACCCGCACGGCGCGGACGACCCGGCCGCCGCCCCCGCCGCTGGAGGACCGACGGCGCCCGTCAGGCGCCCTGCCCGCCGTCCAGCGCCGCGACCATGCCGGCCACGATCACCGTGTTGAAGACGAACGCGATGGTCGCGTTGGCCGCCACCGTCCGGCGCATCTCCCGCGACATCACCGTGACGTCCGTCGTGCCGAACGTCGTCATGACCGACAGGGCGAAGTACACGTAGTCGGCCCAGGCCGCCGTCTCGTCGCCCGGGAAGTCCAGCGCCGCCTCGTCCTCCACGAGGTTGTCGGCGTGGAACGCGACCGCGAAGGCGACCAGGACGCAGATCCAGGCGACGACGACGAGACCGAGCGCCATCAGCACCCGCGCGGTCGCCGGAAGGGCGGAGCCCAGGTGCCCGGGACGCCAGACCGCCGACACCACGAGCGCCGCCGACGCGATGAGGACCGACACCCCGGGTCCCGGCGCGGTCCCCAGGAGGTAGCGCCGCAGCACGGTGCCCCGCGCCTCCCGCCGGGCCCACAGCCGGATCCGTTCCGGGGGTGCGGCCGAGAAGGCCCTCGGCGTGACCACCAGGTAGCAGAACAGGTAGGCGAACAGCGCCACCACACCCAGGTCGGCGCTGAAGGCGGTCACCGCCCCCGGCGCGAGAACCCCCAGCGGGCTTCCGAAGCCGAACACAGGGCAGGACGCGGATCGAGGGCCCGTGCGGCGGCCGCCTGCGGAGGCGCGCCCCGTCCGGGCGCAGGTCTCCCCGGGTCAGCGCACGCGTCCGCGCGGCTTCAGCGGGGTGGCGGGCAGTTCCGGGGCGGTCAGGGGGGCACCGTCGTAGCCGTGCACCTCGCCGAACCGCGAGCCCTTCTCCCAGTCGTCGCGCGCCTGCGCGATCTCCTCGCCGGATCGGCCGATGAAGTTCCACCACATGACGATCTCCTCCTCGAAGGGTTCGCCGCCGAGGAGCATCAGGCCCGCGTCGGAGGAGGCGCGGAGCGGGAGGGCGGTGCGGCCGCAGCCGAGGTAGAGCATGGAGCCGGGCAGGACGGGGACGCCGTCGACGTGGGCCTCGCCGGACATGGCGAGGACCGCGTACTCGAAGTCCGGGTCGAGCGGGAGCTCGGTCTCGGCGCCGGCGGCCAGGGCGAGGTCGGCGCCGACGATCGGGCTGTACGTCGTGCCCGGCGAGGCCGCGCCGTCGAGGGAGCCCAGGATCACCGTGGCGGTGAGGCCGGGCGCGGTGACGCGGGGCAGGTCGGCGTGGTGCTGGAAGTGCGGCTCGACGTGCCGGTGGGCGTCGGGCAGGGCGACCCAGAGCTGGGCACCGTGCAGCAGCCGGGCGTGCGGACGGGGGCTCTCCTCGGAGTGGGAGATGGCCCGGCCCGAGGTCATCAGGCCCAGTTCGCGGGGGCGGATCGTCTGGAGGCTGCCGGTCGAGTCGCGGTGCAGGACCTCGCCCTCGTGGAGCCAGCTGACGGTCTGCAGTCCCATGTGGGGGTGGGGCGGGACCTGCATGCCGGGCTCGTCGGCGATGTCGTCGGGGCCGTAGTGGTCGACGAAGGCCCAGGCGCCGACCATCCGCCGGCCGAGGTTCGGCAGCAGCCGCCGCACCTCGGTCGACTCGCCGAGCCGGACGTGCCGGGGGCTGAGGAGTTCGCGTACGGGCTCGGCGACGACGAAGCCGCGGCCACCGCACACGGCGAGCTCGGCCTGGCGGTCGAGATTGCTCATCGGGATCGACACCTCTCCAGTGGGGGGAAGGGGAGTCCACGGAATCCGTGGATCCGTGGACTCCGTGGAGACCTGGGGTTCCGTGGAGACCTGGGGTTCCGTGGGAGCCGCTGGGTTTCCGCGAGGAGACCCAGTGGTGGAATGTTCAACTACTCTTCGGTGTTGACGGGGTCGGACCACCCCACAGGGTGGCAGATCCGGCACCCCGGAACAGGGAGAGCAAGTGAGCGACACGTACTACGAGTTCGGAACGGCCGCCGACCGCTGGAGCCGCGCGCAGCTGTTCTTCGACGCGAAGGAGTACCAGACCGCCGTCCGCGTCCTGCGCGGCCTCGTCGCCGAGCACCCGGACCAGACGGCCCAGCGGCTGCTGCTCGCCCGCGCCTACTACCACTCCGCCCAGCTGAAGAACGCCGAGACCGAGCTCCGCGCGATCCTGGAGCGCGACCCGGTGGAGCACTACGCCCGGCTGATGCTGGGCCGCACGCTGGAGCGCCAGGGCCGCCAGGACGAGGCCGCCCCGCACCTGCGGATGGCCGCGGCGATGAGCGGCGAACTGCCGTCCTGACGCGGAACTGATACCCCCACGCGGTATGGTCGGGCCCAGGAGGTCCTGATCATGCCCACACCCCGGCCGCGCCCCGGCGAGCGAGCGGGAGGTACCCTCGCGCACCTCCTGCTCGTCGTCGTGCTCGCGCTCGGGGTGTTCATGATGCACTCCGTGGGCCACCCCGGCGGGCCGCCCTCGGAGGCCCCCGGCGCCGTGACGAACGGCGCCGTGGAGAGTGGCGTCGTGGAGAGTGGCGTCGTGGAGAGTGGCGTCGCGGAGAGTGGCGTCGTGGCGGCGCATTCCGCGCGGTCCGGCGGCGCCCACGGGGCCGATCCGCAGGACGAGGGGCACGCGCCCGGCTCGGGGATGGACATGACCACGCTCTGCGTGGCCGTCCTCGCCGGCTGGCTGCTCGCCGGCCTCGTCCGCGCCGCGCTCGGCCGCCGCCCCGACTGGCTCGTCCTCCTCCTCGCGCGGCTCACGCCCGCGCTCGGGCCGCACGCCCCGCCCCGCCGCCCTCCCGACCTCGCCCGGCTGTCCGTCCTGCGGATCTAGGCCGTACCGCCCGCCGCGGGCCGCTCCACGCCGCCCGCGCACCTCCGGTACCAGCCCACACCCGTACGTACAGCACCCGAGGAATCACCATGCGTACTTTCCGGAAGCGCACCCCCCGCACCCTCGCCCTGGCCGGCGCCGCCACCGCGGCCGCCCTGCTCCTCGCCGCCTGCGGCAACGAAGGCTCCCCCAGCGGGATGGACCACGGCGGTACGACCCCGTCGGCCACCGGCCTGGCCACCGGCTCCGGCTCCGGCGCCCCGTCGGCCGCGGGGGCCTTCAACGACGCGGACGTGATGTTCGCGCAGATGATGATCCCCCACCACCAGCAGGCCCTGGAGATGGCGAAGCTCGCCGACGGGCGCGCCGAGGACGCCGACGTGAAGAAGATCGTCGCAGCCGTCGAGCAGGCGCAGGACCCCGAGATCCAGAAGATGAAGGCGTGGCTCAAGGGCTGGGGCAAGCCCGAGTCCGCGGGCATGGGCCACTCGATGGCCGGGATGATGTCCGAACAGGACATGAAGGACCTCTCCGTGGCGAAGGGCAAGGACTTCGACCGCACCTTCGCCGAGCTGATGATCGCCCATCACGAGGGAGCGGTCGAGATGGCGAGGACGGAGCAGAAGGACGGCGAGAACGCCGAGGCGAAGGCGCTGGCGGGCGAGGTCGTCCGGACCCAGGCCGCGGAGATCGCCGAGCTGAGGAAGATCCTCGACCGGCTCTGATCCGCGTCCGCGTCCGTGTGCGTGTGCGCGTGCGCGTGCGGACCGGGCTGGGGCCCGCCCTGTTTTCCGGGCGGGCCCCGGCCGCCCTCCTCCGGTCGGCCACCGGCTCCTCTCCCTGCCCCTCTCCGCCCCTCCCGGCGAACGAAAGAACGATGATCAAGTACCGGTTTCCCCGGGCCGCGGCCGTCTGCGCCGCGACCGCCCTCACCCTCGCCCTCACCCTCACCGCCTGCTCAGACCCTGGATCCAAGAGCTCCGATCTTGGATCCAGGAGCTCGGATTCTGGATCCAAGGGGTCGGATCCCGGATCCAAGGGGTCGGGTCCTGGATCCGGAGGATCGGACATCGGATCCGCCTCCCCCTCCCTCTCCCCCTCCACATCCCGCTCCCCCTCCGCCCTCACCCACATCCACGGGCTCGGTCTCCACCAGGGTGCCCTGTACGTCGCCACCCACGAGGGGATCTACTCCCCCAGCCCCACCGGCCCCGCCGGCGCCCCCGTCCTCGTCGGCGACCGGCGGGACGACTTCATGGGCTTCACCGTCGCCCCCGACGGGACCTTCCTGGCCAGCGGCCACCCCGCGCCGGGCAGCGGCGGCCCCCCGGACCTCGGGCTCGTCGCCTCGGCCGACGCCGGCCGCAGCTGGACGGAGGAGTCGCTCGGCGGCGAGGTCGACTTCCACGCCCTGGACACGGCACCCGGCGGGCCCGTCTACGGCTACGACAGCACCCACGGACGGCTTCGGGTCACCCGCGACCGCACCGTCTGGGAGGACCGGGCCCGGCTGCGGGCCCTCGACATCGCCGTCTCACCGGCCGCCCCGGACACCGTGCTCGCCACCACCGGGAGCGGCGTCGCCCGCAGTACCGACGGCGGCAGGACCTTCTCGCCCGGAGCGGGGCGGGTCCTGGCGTACGTCTCCTGGGGCGCGGCCGACGCGCTCTACGGCGTCTCGCCGGACGGGGTCCTCTTCCGCTCAGGCGACGGCGGCAGCGCCTGGACCGAGGTGGGCACCGTGCCCGGCGGCGGCCCGCAGGCGCTGACCGCCGTCGACGCGCGCCGGCTGTTCGTGGCGACGGGGGACGGGGTGTACGAGTCCCGGGACGCGGGCCGCTCGTTCGTCCGCCGGATGGAGGTGACGTCCGGGGAGGACGGGCACTGAGGAACCGGGCCGTACGGAGGGACTCAGACCACGGCGGCCTCCGCGACGGCGCCGCCGCCGTCGGCGGCCGCTCCCCCTCCGACGACCACCTCGCCGCCCACGACGACCGTCTCCGCGACCGTGCCGGGGATCTCCTCGGGGGCGATCCGCAGGATGTCCCGCGAGAGGACCACGAAGTCGGCGAGCTTGCCGACGGTGAGCGAACCCCGCTCGTGCTCCAGGAAGTTCGCGTAGGCGGAGCCCCGCGTGTAGCCCTCGACGGCCTCGGCGACGGTGAGGGTCTGGTCCGCCGTCCACGGCTCGCCGCCGGCGAGCGGGCGGCGGGTGACGGCGGCGTGGATGCCGACCATGGGGTCCATCTCGGCGACGTTCCAGTCGCTGGAGAGGGCGAGCACGGCGCCCGCCTCGCTGAGGTCGCGCAGCGGCCAGGCCTTGTGCCAACGGTCGGGGCCGATGTTCTCGGCCCAGTCCTGGCCGGGGCCCGCGATGTCCGGGGCGGCGTGCCGGGGCTGCATGCAGGCGACGACGCCGAGTTCGGCGAAGCGCGGGGTGTCGGCGGGGTCGAGGCATTCGACGTGGACGATCTGGTGGCGCGCGTCGCGGGGGCCGTTGACGGCGCGGGCGTGGGCGACGGCGTCGAGGACGGTCCGGATGCCGCGGTCGCCGGTGGCGTGCACGAAGCACTGGAAGCCGCGGGCGTCGAGGCGGGCGAGCAGCTCGGCGAACTCCTCGGGCGGGTAGAAGGTGTCGCCCCGGTGGTGGGCGCAGCCGGCGTACGGCTCCAGGAGGGCGGCGGTGCGGGGTTCGACGACGTCGTCGATGTACAGCTTCAGCGGGCCGACGCGGAAGCGGTCGTCGGCGTGCTCCCCGGCGGCCGCCTCGAAGGCGTCGAGGTCGGCGTCGGTGGTGCCGCGCGGGTGGAAGAGGGCGGCGACGATCCGGGAGCGGAGCCGGCCCTCTTCGCGTGCGCGGGTGAAGAGGGCGAGGTCGTCGAGGGAGTTCTGGGGTTCGACGACGGTGGTGATGCCGAAGCGGACGGCGTCGTCGAGGCTCCGGGCGAGGCGCCCGTACTGGCGGTCGGGCGAGGCCCACGGGACGCCGAGGGCGCGCAGGGCGCGGTGGCCGTCGCGGGACAGGCCCTTGACCGCGAAGTCCTTGACGAATCCGGTGGGTTCGCCGGTGGCGGGGTCGGTGACGGCACGGCCGAAGGGCAGGTCGGTGTGGTCGCGGTCGACGCCGAGGGCGCGCAGGGCGGCGGTGTTGAGCCAGGCGGTGTGGACGTCGTAGCTGAGGACGAGGGCGGGGGTGTCGCCGGTGGCGGGGTCGAGGTCGGCGGCGGTGGGCATGCGTCCGCCGGGGATCGCGGAGTAGTCGAATGCCTCGGCCTCGATCCAGGCGGCGTCGGGGTGGGCGGCGTGCCAGCTCCGCACGCGCGCGTGGATCTCGTCGAGGGTGCGGGCGCCGGCGAGCTGGACGCAGGCGTCGTCGGAGCCGAGCCGGACGTGGTTGTGGGCGTCGACGAAGCCGGGCAGGACGAGCCGTCCGGCGGCGTCGAGGCGGCGGGTGCCGGGTCCGGTCCAGGCGGCGGCGTCCGCGTCGGCGCCGAGCCAGACGATCCGCCCGTCCCGTACGGCCATCGCCTCCGCCTCCGGCAGCGCGGGGTCGACGGTGTGGATGCGGGCACCGGTGAGGAGCAGGTCGGCGGGGGCGGGGGCGGTGCGGTTCATGCGGGGTGCGTTCCTTGTCGTACGGGAGGGAGGGCGGCGGTCGCGGTCGGGGCGGGGCCCGGTCAGGCGGCCGGGTGCGGGGTGGCGGTGCGGCGGGCCAGGAGGACGTACACGAGCGCGGCGACGGGTGCGCCGAGCAGGGTGAGGTCGGCGCCGCCGAGCGGGGCGACGAGGGGGCCGGTCCAGAGGGCGGAGTCGCAGGTGAGGGCGGAGAAGAGGCCGCCGGCGAGGAGCGCGGCGGCGCCGGCGGGGTGCCAGCCGGAGCGGTACCAGTAGGCGCCGCCGGGGCCGGTGCGGTGGAGGGCGTCGGAGTCGTAGCGACAGCGGCGCAGCACCATGTCGGCGAGGAAGACGCCGCCCCAGGGGGCGAAGACGATGATCAGGAGGGAGAGGAAGGAGAGGAGGGAGGTGGTGAAGTCGGTGAGGAACAGGGCGCCGAGGGAGCCCGCGGCGGTGACGGCGGCGCTGACGGCGAGGGCGCGGGCGCGGTTCCAGGGGATGCCGAGGACCTGGAGGTTGAGGCCGGAGGAGTAGAGGGTGATGACGGAGTTGGTGACGGAGCCGCCGAGGACGAGGGCGAGGAAGACCGGCCGGAACCAGCCGGGCAGCAGGCTCTCGGCGCCGGCGACCGCGTCGGTCATGTCCGTCCGCGTGGCGGCGGCGACGCCCGCGACGCCGAGGGCGACCGAGGAGAGGAAGCCGCCGAGGGCGCCGCTGACGGTGACGGCCCGCAGGCTCGTGGTCCGGGGCAGGTAGCGGGTGTAGTCGGCGGGCATCGGGAGGTACGAGAACGGGCCCGCGAGCATCACCACGAAGGCCAGGCTCCAGCCGGCGGCGCCCGGTCCGGTGGCGGGGGCGGAGGTGTCGGCGCCCGGCACCAGGAGGACGACGAGGACGCCGAAGCCGACGGCGAGGACGTAGGCCATCCAGCGCTCGGCGAACTGGACGGTGGCGTGGCCCCAGAAGGAGATCGCGAAGGTCAGGGCGAGGGTGACGGCGAGGGCGAGGGCCCGGGGCCCGGCTCCGCCGGACCAGCCGAGGGCGGCGAGGAAGGCCTCCAGGGCGAGGGTGCCGACGACGGTGTTGACGACCGTGTAGCCGATGCTGACGACCCAGTTGAGCGCGCCGGCGGGGCGGTTGCCGCGGTGGCCGAAGGCGGCGCGGGAGAGCACCAGGGTGGCGGTGCCGGTGCGGACGCCGCCGAGGCCGGCGGCGCCGATCGCGAGGAAGGAGAGGCCGCCGAGCACGACGACGGCGGTGGCCTGCCAGAAGGAGAGGCCGAAGGCGACGGCGAGGGCGCCGTTGATGACGTAGGTGAAGGTGAGGTTCGAGCCGAACCACACCCAGAAGACGTCCTTGGCGCTGCCGTGGCGCTCGGCGTCGGGGATGGGGTCGATGCCGTGCTCCTCGACCTGGAAGACCTCGTCCCGGGTGGCGGTCAGCGGTGCCGCCGGCTTGTGGTCGAGCACATCACGCTCCTCTTGAATGGCGTTCTAACTCCTTGAATGGCATTCAAGATGGGTGACGGGTTCCGGCCACGTCAAGACCCCGCCCGGGATCCGGTTAAGGTCGTTCCCGTACGCGGCGCCGCGCAGGGGCGGCGCCGCCGCGAGGGAACGGGGCACGGCGACGGTGGCAGGGGCGGCACGGCGGCGCGACGGACACGTCACCCAGGAGCGGATGCTGGAGGAGGCCATGGCGGCGATCGCCGAGGACGGCCTCGCCTCCCTCACCATGTCCGCGCTGGCCGAACGGCTCGGCACCAGCGGCGGCCACATCCTGTACTACTTCGGCTCCAAGGACCGGCTGCTGCTCGCCGCGCTGCGCTGGAGCGAGGCGGCGCTGGCAGGGGAACGCCGGGAGCTGCTCGCCCGCCGGACCACCGCCGAGCGGAAGCTCGACGACTTCCTGCGGCTCTACCTGCCGCGCGGCCCGCGCGATCCGCGCTGGACGCTCTGGATCGAACTCTGGGCCAGGACCGCCGGCAACCCCGAACTCCGCGAGGCCCAGCGGGAACTGGACGCCGACTGGCAGCGCGACCTGGAGTCCCTGCTCGCCGCCGGCGCGGCCCGGGGGCGCTTCGCCCCGCTCGACGCGACGGCCCGCGCCTCCGAACTCCTCGCCCTCCTGGACGGCCTGAGCACCCGCGTCGTCCTCGGCGGGCCGGACTCCCCGCCCGGCGGCCGCCCCGCCCTGGACACCGCCCGGGCCGCGGCGGCCCTGCTCGTCCCCCGCGCCTGACCCCGCTCAGCCGACCGGCGGCCCCGCGGGCCCGCTGGCCCGAACGGCCTTACGGGAGCGGTGAAGTGACGTACCGTCCGCTCCGCTCACCGGACCGCCCGTCCGGCGCGGGACGGGGCGCGGGGCGCGGGGGCGCCGTACGCGCGGGGGCGTGGCGCGGGCGTGTCGTGCGCGGGGCGCGCTCCCCGGGGTTCACGCCGGGTCGGCGCCGTCCCGGTACGCCTCCAGGAGCCGGAGCCAGACCTCGCTCAGCGTCGGGTACGAGGGGACCGCGTGCCACAGGCGGGAGACGGGCACCTCCGCGGTGACGGCGACGGTGGCGGCGTGGAGGAGTTCGCCGACGGCGGGGCCGACGAAGGTGGCGCCGAGAAGGACCCCGCGGTCGAGGTCCACGACGAGCCGGGCCCGGCCGCGGTAACCGCTGGCGTAGAGGCCCGCCCCGGCCACCGAGCTCATCTCGACGTCGACCGCGCGGACCCGGTGTCCGGCGCGTTCGGCCTCGGCCAGGCTCAGGCCGACGGCGGCGGCCTCCGGGTCGCAGAAGACCACCTGGGGGACGGCCCCGTGGTCGGCGGTGGCCGCGAGCGGCCCCCAGGGCGCGTCGCCGGCGGGGGCGGTGCCGGCCGCGCGGGCGGCGATCGCGGCGCCCGCGATCCGGGCCTGGTACTTCCCCTGGTGGGTGAGGAGCGCCCGGTGGTTGACGTCACCGACCGCGTAGAGCCAGTCGGTGCCGGTGACGCGGAGGCTGTCGTCGACGTCGAGCCAGGAGCCGGGTTCCAGGCCGACGGTCTCCAGGCCGATGGACTCGGTGCGCGGGGCGCGGCCGGTGGCGAAGAGGACCTCGTCGCCCTCGACGGTGTCGCCGCCCTCCAGGACCACGGTGACGGGGCCGCCGCCCCCGTCCCGTACCACCGCCTCCACCGACACGCCGGTGAGGACGTCGGCGCCGCGCGCCCGCAGGGCCTCGGCGACCCGCTCGCCGACGAAGGGCTCCATCCTGGGCAGCAGCCCGTCGCCGCGCACGAGCATCGTGACGTGGGAGCCGAGGGCGTGCCACGCGGTGGCCATCTCGACGCCGACGACGCCGCCGCCGACCACGACCAGACGGCCCGGCACCCGGTCGGCGCTGGTCGCCTCGCGGCTGGTCCAGGGGCGCGCGCCGGAGAGTCCGGGCAGCGGGGGCAGGACGGCGCGGCTGCCGGTGCAGACGGCCACCGCGTGCCGCGCGGCCAGGACGTGGTGCTCGCCCTCGGGGCCGTCGACGACGACCCGCCGGGGGCCCGCCAGGCGCCCGTGCCCGCGGTAGACGCGTACGCCGATCGAGTCCAGCCAGTCGACCTGCCCGTCGTCCTTCCAGTGCCCCACGGTCTCGTCCCGGTGCGCGAAGACGTCCAGGGCGTCCAGGGGGCCGTAGACCGCCTCGCGCAGGCCGGGGACCTTGCGCGCGTCCGAGCGGGCCAGCACCGGACGGAGCAGGGCCTTGCTGGGCATGCACGCCCAGTAGGAGCACTCGCCGCCGAGGAGTTCGGACTCCACGATCGCGGCGGTCAGCCCGGCCGCCCGCACCCGGTCGACGACGTTCTCGCCGACCGGCCCCGCACCCAGGACCACCACGTCGTACTCGTGCTCGTGCTCGTTCTCCACCGTTCGCGTCATGGGGACCAGTCTGGTGGGTGGGGGCCGGAATAGCTCGGCTCGCCGGGCCGTTGTGCGGGGCGAGTCCCCAGGGGACCGTGAGGACACCACCGGAGACCGGAAAGGCGGCGGCATGAGCACCATCGAGCTCACCAAGGACAACTTCGACGAGGTCGTGAGCGGGAACGACTTCGTCCTGATCGACTTCTGGGCTTCCTGGTGCGGACCCTGCCGTCAGTTCGGCCCGGTCTACGAGGCGGCCTCCGAGCGCCACCAGGACCTGGTCTTCGCCAAGGTCGACACCGAGGCGCAGCAGGAGCTGGCCGCCGCCTTCGAGATCCGGTCGATCCCGACGCTGATGATCGTCCGGGAGAAGGTGGCGATCTTCGCGCAGCCGGGCGCGCTGCCGGAGGCCGCGCTGGAGGACGTCATCGGCCAGGCGCGGAAGCTGGACATGGACGAGGTCCGCAAGTCCGTGGCGGCGCAGCAGCAGGCCGAGTGACCGGAGCGCCCCGCGCACGGTGAGAGAGCCCCCGCTCCGGCGGGGGCTCTCTCGTGTCCGTACGCCCTCCGGCGGGTGTCCGAGCGCGTCCGTGCGCCCTCCGGCGGGTGCTCACCCGTGTCCGTACGCCTTCCGGCGGGTGCTCACCCGTGTCCGTACGCCTTCCGGCGGGTGCCCGCCCGTGCCCGTGCGCCCTCCGGCGGGCGGGGGATGCCGGTCAGCGCTCCAGGACCAGGGCCAGGCCCTGGCCGACGCCGATGCAGAGGGCCGCGAGGCCCGTGCCGGAGCCGGCGGCGGCCAGCTGGTGGGCGACCGAGCCGGCGAGCCGGGCGCCGGAGGCGCCGAGCGGGTGGCCGAGGGCGATGGCGCCGCCGCGCGGGTTGACGATCGCGGGGTCGAGTTCCGGCCACTCGGCGAGGCAGCCGAGGGCCTGCGCGGCGAACGCCTCGTTGAGCTCGAAGGTGGTCAGTCCGGCGAAGGAGCGGCCGGCCCTGTCCAGGGCGCGGCCGACGGCGGCGACCGGGCCGAGGCCGAAGAGCTGGGGCTCGATGCCGGTGACGGCGGAGGCCCGGATCCGGGCGAGCGGCTCGCGGCCGGTCTCGCGCAGCCCGGTCTCGTCGACGAGGAGGAGAGCGGCGGCGCCGTCGTTGAGCGGGGAGGCGTTGCCGGCGGTGACGGTGCCGCCGTCGGCCCGGAAGGCCGGCTTGAGGCGGCCCAGCGCCTCCAGGGAGGTGTTCTCGCGGACGCACTCGTCGCGGTCGAGCTCCGCGCCCGGGTACGGGACCACCTCGCCGTCGTACAGGCCCTTGGCCCACGCCTCGGCGGCCTTGCGGTGGCTGTCGAGGGCGAAGGCGTCCTGCGCGTCGCGGCCGATGCCGTGGCGGTCGGCGACGAGCTCGGCGCCCTCGCCGAGGGAGACGGTCCACTCGGCGGGCATCCGCGGGTTGGTCATGCGCCAGCCGAGGGTGGTCGAGTGGAGCTGCTGGTGGCCGGCGGGGAAGGCGCGCTCGGGCTTCTGGAGCACCCAGGGCGCGCGGGACATCGACTCGACGCCGCCGGCGATCGCGACGGAGGCGTCGCCGAGGGCGATGGCGCGGGCGGCCTGGATCACGGCCTCCAGGCCGGAGCCGCAGAGCCGGTTCACGGTGACTCCGGGGACGCTGACGGGCAGCCCGGCGAGCAGGACGGCCATGCGGGCCACGTCCCGGTTGTCCTCGCCCGCGCCGTTGGCGTCGCCGAAGTAGACGTCGTCGACGAGGGCCGGGTCGAGGCCGGGGGTGCGGTCGACGAGGGCCCTGACGACATGGGCGGCGAGGTCGTCCGGCCGTACGGAGGCGAGGCCGCCGCCGAACTTCCCGATGGGGGTGCGGACGGCGTCGACGATGTACACGTCGCGGATGCTCATCGGATCTCTCCCGGGTCCCGGCGGAACGGCTCTGTTCGCCTGGTGAAACAAGTTTCGCGCTGGTGCGCGCGCAGAGTCTGGGCCCGCCGGTCCGCCGTGTCAACGGCCCCCCTCACGGCGGGGGCCGGGGCGCGCGGCTGTGGCGGGCCGGGCGCGCCTCTGTGGGGGCCGGGGCGCGCCGCTGCGGGAAGGGGTGCGCTGCCGTGGGAAGGGGTGCGCTGCCGTGGGGAGGGGTGCGCTGCCGTGGGGAGCGGGGCACGCCACCGTAGGAAGGGATGCGTCGTCGCGGGGGCCGGGGCGCGCCGTCCGTGTCACCGCCGCCGGGCTCACCCCGCGGGCGCGTCCCGGACCAGCGCGACCAGGCCGTAGTCCAGCTCGCGCCCGTCCACGAGCAGCGCCTCCACCGTGCGCGTCTCCGGGTCGACGTCGGCGACGATCCCGTGCCCCTCGTAGATGGGGTAGCCGGACTCGCCTTCCCGCCCGGTCAGCTCCACCACGGCCGACCGCACCGCGCTGTCCGCGACGGCCGCCCCGCCCCGGTCCTCGACGTGCGCGGGCACCAGCAGGATCTCGTAACGCTTCGGGTGAGTGCTCATGCACCGACGCTAAGCGCTGCGCGCGCCCCCCGCCGGGCGGCACGGCGGGCCCCCGGAGCGACGGAACGCCCCGCGACGGGGGCGGTACGGGGGTGGTACGGGGGCGGGGTACGGGCGCCGGGGCTCCGGGGGCGTACGGCCCCGGGGCGTGCGGCCGTCAGCCGGACTCGCGCGGGATCACGCGCGAGTCCAGGAGGGGGCGGGTGCTCGTCGCGCCGGCGGTGCCGTTCACGGCGCCGTCGACAAGGGCGGCGAGCTCCCCGCCCGGGATCAGGTCGATGCGCACGGTGCTCAGACGGGGGCGCAGGAGGCGGCCGATGAGGAGGTCGTCGGCGCCGACGACGGCGGTCTCCCCGGGGACGTCGACGCCCGCGTCCTGGAGGGCCCTCATGAGGAGCATGGCGTACTCGTCGTTGTAGCCGAAGACGGCGTCGAGGCCGAGTTCCGGCCAGCGCGCGGCCAGCGCCTCGGCGGACTCCTCGGTGTACGCGAGGGGCAGCGGTACGACGGTGGCGCCGGCCGTCTCGGCGGCGCGGCGGACGCCGTCGAGGCGCGGGCCCGAGAACATGCCGAGGCCCGGCTCCTCGGGGACGACGACGCCGATCCGGCGGCGGCCGGCCGCGACCAGGTGCTCGGCGGCGACCTGGCCGACCCGGGGCTGGTCCAGGACGAGGGAGTGGGTGCCCTCGGCATCGCGGGACCCGATGGTGATCACGGCCTTGACGCCGGAGCGCCTGAGGATCTCCACGGCGCCGGGCGTCACCTCCACCTCGCCCGTGGAGACCACGGCGACGGGGCGCAGCTCCGCCCAGGCGCGGGCCGCGTCCTCGGGGGCGAGGCCGACGCTGCCGTACTGGACGACGGTGTAGTCGAGGCGGCGCAGGGCCCACTGGAGGTCGTTGAAGAAGCGGCTGTAGAGCGGGCCGACGGGCACGTGCGCGGTGGGCAGCAGCACCAGCCGGCTGTGGCCGGCCCGCAGGGTGCGGGCGGCGGCGTGGGGGACGTAGCCCAGCTCGCGGGCCGCCTCGCGGACCCGCTCGCGGGTCGGTTCGCTGATGCGGACCGCCGAGGTGTTGTTCAGGACGTAGCTGACGGTGGCCCGGGAGACGCCCGCGAGGCGCGCCACGTCGGCGCTGGTGGGCACGGCGCGGGCGGAGGGGCGGGCCGGGGGGCGGTCGGGGACGCGGCCCGGGCCACCGTCGGGGGCGTGGTCCGGCGCGCCGTCGAATGTGTGGTCCGGCGCGCCGTCGGAGGTGTGGCCCGGCGGGCGGTCGGGGGCGTGGTCGGCGGGCTGTTCGATCGACTGACTCATCGCTTCGGCATCTTTCCAGAACAATCCGGCGCAGGGTCTGGCGGATGGCCGGATTTGAGTGCTACATAATGCCCACACGCGCCACTGACACGTGTCACCACCCTGAAACCATTCGCTTCCCGCCCCCTCGTCGGGCGTTCTCTCCCTGGAGGGCACCGTGGTCCTTTCCTCCCCCGGGACCGGAGCCGGTACGGGCTCCGGTCCGGGCACGGGCTCCGGTCCGGGCGCGGGCTCCGGTCCGGGCGCGGGCTCCGGTCCGGGCGCGGGTTCCGCCCCCACCACCGGTTCCGGCTCCGCCGCCTGGCCCACCCGCGGGCTCCTCCCGCTGCTGCTCCTCGGCAACACCGCGATGTACTCGCTCTACATAGGGGTGGCGGGCGTGCTGCTCGCGCTCCAGATCGAGGCCATCGACCCGGCGGAGAAGGTGGCGAACCTCGGGCTCGTCGCCGGTGTGTCCGCGATCTTCGCGACCGTCTTCAACCCGGTCGCGGGGGCGCTCTCCGACCGCTCCGGGCGCCGCAACCCGTGGATCCTGGCCGGCGGCCTGCTCGCGGTGCCGGTGATGCTGCTGCTCGGCAGCGTGCACACGGTCCTGCTGGTCACCGTCGCCTGGTGTCTGGGCCAGGCGGTGATGAACGTCTACCAGGCGGCGATCACCTCCGTGGTGCCCGACCGGGTACCGCTCGCGGCGCGCGGCAAGGCGTCGGCGGCCGTCGGTCTCGGCCTGCCGATCGGCTCCACCATCGGTGCCCTGGTCGGCGCGGCCTTCTCGGAGGACTACCGGACCGGCTATCTGGTCTTCGGCGCCGTCGTCGCCGTCGCCTCCGTGATCTTCACCTCGCTCGCCCGCGAGGAGCGGACACCGGCCAGGGCCCCGATGCCGGCCAAGGCGCAGATCGCCGCCTTCGGCAGCGCGCTGAAGGACCACGACTTCCGCTGGGCGTTCATCGGCCGGGCGCTGCTCGTCCTCGGCTACTTCGCGGTGTCCGGCTTCCAGCTCTACATCCTCAAGGACCACACGGACCTGCCGGCCGGGCTCTCGGCCGAGGAGGCCGTCGCCGTCCTCATGCCGGTCAACTCCGTGGCCATGGTGGTCTCCACGGTCCTCGGGGGCTGGCTGTCCGACCGCTTCGACCGCCGCAAGCTCTTCGTCGGCGCCTCGGCGGGACTGGCCGCCGCGGCCCTGGTCGTCCCGGCGCTCTCGACGAGCTGGCCGGCGATGCTCGTCTTCTCGGTCGTCAACGGCCTCGGTTTCGGCTGCTACATGGCGGTGGACACGGCCCTGGTGACCATGGTCCTGCCGAAGGCGGAGGACGCCGCCCGCGACATGGGCGTCCTGAACGTCGCCAACGCGGGCCCGCAGATCGTGGCGCCCTTCGTCGCCTCGGCGGTGGTCTCGGCCGGCGGCGGCTACACGCCCCTCTTCGTCGTGGCGGCCGTGCTGTCGGTCCTGGGCGCGCTCGCGGTCCGGCCGATCCGCTCGGTCCGCTGAGCCGGGGCTCCCGCGCGGGTCGCCAACCCCGTCCGGAGCCACGGGTTCTGACGTACCGTTCAGTCATGGACGAGTCGATGGACAGCTCGATGGTGGGACTGCTCGGCCGGGTGACCGGGACGATCGGGCCCGGACTCGTCGGCGAGGTGATCCTGCGGATCCGCGGCGGGGCGGAGCACTTCCTCGCGTACGCCGCGTCCCCGAAGGAGCGGATCGCGGTCGGCACCCTGGTGACCGTCGTGGAACACCTCCCTCCGCGCACCGTCTATGTCACAGCCGTGTACGACGTCTGACACGACGTCCGGCACGACCGTTGAGCGGCGCCCGTCCCGGGCGCACACTCCCTTCACCGGATCCGCACGGCTCCGGTGAAGGGGGAGCTTTCCCATGGGCATCGGCATTCTGGCGGGCGCCGTCGTCGGCTCGCTCGTCGTCCTGATCGTCCTGTTCAAGATGATGTGGCGGGTCGCGGAACCCAACGAGGCGCTCATCATCTCCGGTTCCAACCACAAGAACGAGGGCCTCGGCGACGGCATGGGATTCCGCATCGTCACCGGTCGCGGCACCCTGGTGGTGCCCGGCGTGCAGGCGGTGCGGAAGCTGTCGCTCGACCTCAACGAGACCCAGCTGTCCGTCGAGTGCGTCACCCAGCAGGGCATTCCGCTCAAGGTCCGGGGCGTGGTGATCTTCAAGGTGGGCGACGACTTCGTGTCGATCGCCAACGCGGCCCGCCGCTTCCTCGACCAGCAGAAGCTGATGAGCGAACGGGTCCACATCGTCTTCGCCGGTCATCTCCGAGCCATCGTCGGCGGGTTGACCGTAGAGGACATGATCCGTGACCGGGAGAAGCTGACCGGGCAGGCGCGTTCGGCCTGTGGCACGGAGATGGAGAAGCTCGGTCTGATCGTCGACTCGCTCCAGATCCACGAGATCGAGGACCCGACCGGCTACATCAAGAACCTCGCCGCCCCGCACGCCGCCGCCGTCCAGCGCGACGCCCGGATCGCGCAGGCGGAGGCCAACCGGCGGGCGACCGAGGCCGAGCAGCAGGCGGCCGCCCGGATGTCGGAGGCCACCCGCGACAGCGAGATCCTCCAGGCCGGCTACCAGGCCGAGCGGGACCAGGCCAGCGCCCGGGCCCGGCAGGCCGGGCCGCTCGCCGACGCCGCCTCCCGCCAGGAGGTGGTCGTCCAGGAGACCCGGGTCGCGGAGCTGGAAGGCCTCCGCAAGGAGCAGCAGCTCCAGGCGGAGGTCCGCAAGCCGGCCGACGCGATGGCGTACGAGACGCGGACGCTGGCCGAGGCCGAGCGCGACGCCCGGATCTCGGCCGCGCAGGCCAAGGCGCGGGAGACCGAGCTGGCGAGCGCGGCGACGGCCACGGCGACCCGGGTGACCGGTGAGGCCGAGGCCGCGGCGGCGCACGCCAAGGGCCTCGCGGTGGCCGAGGCCACCCGGGCCAAGGGCCTGGCCGAGGCGGAGGCGATCAAGGCGCGGGCGGCGGCGCTGGCCGAGAACCAGGAGGCCGTGGTCGCGCAGCAGCTCGCCGAGCGGTGGCCGGAGATCGTCGAGGCCGGCGCCTCGGCCTTCGGGAACGTGGACCAGATGGTCCTCCTGAACGGCGCCGACGGCATGGCGGAGATGTTCGCCAAGGCCCTCACCATGGGCGGCACCGGCCTCGGTCTCGCCCGCCAGCTGCTCGCCACGATGGGCCCGAACGGCGGCGACCGCCCGGCCGCCGCCGTACCGGCCGCGCGGGGCGGGGACGAGGAGGTGACGACGGTCGAGATCACCGTCGGCGACGACGCGTGACGCCACGGACCCCGTGGAGACCGGGGCGGGCCCGGCGCCATCCTGGCGCCGGGCCCGTATCCCGTATTCGGTGTTCAGGATCCCGGATCCAACCTTCAGGATCCCGGATCCAACGTTCAGGATCCGGGATCCTGAAGGTTGGATCCAGGACACCGTCTCCCCGGAACCGCGATCAGTTGTGCCCGAACTTCCGCTCCCGGCGGTGGGAGGGCTGCTCGATGACGGACCGCGGTGCCTCGCTCGCGGCCGTGGTCCCGCCCTTCTCCTTGGCGGACGCCGTCTCGCGCTGCTCGTGACCGCCCGTGCGGGCGCCCTTGTTCACCCGGGTCTGCTTCTTGCCCACGATCGTGCCTCCCGTACGACTGCGACGACGGCTCCGGGACGCGTCTCGGACGCGTCACCGTGTCCTTTCAGGCTCGCACGGGGGTACGAAGCACGCATCACGTGACGGATCGGGTGGTGGCGACGGGATCCAGGACCCGGTGGAAGGCGGCGAGGGTCGGCGTCCCGGCGGCACGGTCGAGGACGGCGAAGACGATCTCGTCGAAGTGGCCGGCGAACCGTCCGTCACCGGTCAGCAGCGCCTTGAAGGCGCCGGCCACCTCGGCCGGGTCGTTGCGGAAGACCCCGCAGCCCCAGGCGCCCAGGACGATCCGGCGGTACCCCTCGGCGGCGGCGGTCTCCAGGACCCGCTCCGCGCGGGAGGCCAGCACGGCGGGCAGCCGGTGGGCCCGCTCGGGGCTCGTGCGCCGGACGACGCCCGCGTTGGGCGCGGGCGAGGTCAGGAAGCCGACGGTGAAGGGGGCGGCGAGGAGGGCGCCGCGGTCGTCGCGGAAGACCGGGACGCGGGGCGAGTGGATCACCCGGTCGGTGTAGAAGGTGTCCCGGTCGCCCCGGTGGTGCTCGTAGTAGGCGGGGGCGCGGAGCAGCGTGGCGTGGAGGGCGGAGGAGCGGCACAGGGCCTCCTCCTGCGCCTGGGCGCCGTTGAGGTAGCCGCCGCCGGGGTTGCGGGCGGAGGCGAAGTTCAGGACGGCGACCGGGCGGCCGGGGCCTGCGGTGGTCATCCGGCGGGCGGCGGCGAGGCTGCTCTCGCCGGTGACCTCGATCCGGCCGGCGTGGCCGGTGTCCGGGGTGACGGGTACGGGCCCGGGGCCGTACAGACGGGTTCCGGCCAGGGCGGCCGCGAGGTCCTCGTGGAGGGAGACGGTCCGCCCGTCGGGGGCGGTGTAGGAGCCCGCGGCGACGATCGCCTCGGTCTGCCGTGCGATCTCGCGCAGTCGTGCACTCATGCTCCGAGGATGATCGTTTCAGCGGGTGCGGGACAAACGGTTTTCCCGTGCTCCCGGTGACCGCTGGTCCGGGAGCGTTTTACGGACGTCCGGGGGCACGGGGGGCGCGCACGGGGGCGCCGAGGCGCTCTTGCACGCCGCCCGGAGGTGGCTTTAGGTGGAAGGCAGCGGCTCCCGAACGGTTCCGCGACCAGCACCTGGAGGTGCACGGATGGCGTCCAGCGGCACCCCGCGCGGCGGCCCGCCCCTCACCGAGGAGGCGGCGGAGGACCTGCTGCGCTGCATCTGTTTCAAGACCGGCCCGCCCCGCACCGTGGGGGTGGAGCTGGAATGGCTCGTCCATGATCTGCGCGACCCGAGGGAGCCGGTGCGCGCGCCCCGCCTCACGGCCGCGCTCGACACCGTGCGGTCCCTGCCGCTGGTGTCGTCACTGACCTTCGAACCCGGCGGGCAGCTGGAGCTCAGCTCGCTTCCGGCCGGTTCCCTCATGGAGTGCCTGGACTCCCTCTCCTCCGACCTGGCGGCGGTCCGCGGGGCCCTGGGCCCGCACGGACTGACGCTGAGCGGGTACGGGGTGGACCCCTGGCACGCGCCGCGCGAGCGGGTGCTGCGCGAGCCGCGGTACGACGCGATGGAGATCGCGCTAGGCCGGTCGGGGCCTGCGGGCCGGGCCATGATGTGCGAGTCGGCCTCGGTCCAGGTCTGTCTGGACGCCGGATACGAGGAGCCGGGACCGCTCGGCTATCTGCGCCGGTGGGAGCTGGCGCACCTCTTCGGCGCGGTGCTCGTGGCCGTCTTCGCCAACTCCCCGCAGCACGGCGGCCGGCGGACCGGGTGGCGGTCCACCCGGCAGGCGCTGTGGGCGGACCTCGACCCGGTGCGGACCCTGGCGCCCGCGGCGGACGGGGACCCGCGCGGCGAGTGGACCGCGCACGTCCTGGACACGCCGGTGCTGTGCGTGCGCGCGGAGGAAGGCCCGTGGCTGGTGCCGGAGGGGCTGACCTTCCGGGAGTGGCTCCGGACGGGAGAGCCGCGGCCCGCCGACGCCGACGACCTGCGCTACCACCTGACGACCCTCTTCCCGCCGGTCCGGCCGCGCGGTCACCTGGAGCTGCGGATGATCGACGCGCAGCCGGGCGCGGACGGCTGGATGGTGCCGGTGGCGGTGACGACGGCGGTCTTCGAGGACGCCGAGGCGGCCGAGGCGGTGTACCGGGCGGTGCGGCCGCTGGCCGAGCTGGCCGGTCCCGGACCGGCTCCCCGCAATCCGCTCTGGTTCCTGGCCGCCCGGGAGGGTCTCGCCGATCCGCTGCTGCACGCGGTGGCGGTCGAGGTCTTCGCCGCGGCGCGGCCCGCGCTGCGCCGGATCGGCGCGGGCGAGGGCGTGCGGCGCGCCGTCGACGCCTTCCGGGAACGGTACGTGGACCCCGGGGGCTGCCCGGCCGACGAGCTCCAGGTGATGACCTCATGACCGGCACCACCGGCGGCGCGGAGGCGCTGCGGAGCAGGGCGCTGGAGGCCCTGACGGCCGCGCGGGCCCGCACCGCGCTCCTCACCGACTGTGTGGACGACGGCGAACTCACCGCCCAGCACTCGCCGTTGATGTCGCCCCTGGTCTGGGACCTGGCGCACATCGGGAACCAGGAGGAGCAGTGGCTGTGGCGGGAGGTGGCGGGCCGGGAGGCGCTGCGGCCGGAGATCGACCCGCTGTACGACGCCTTCGCGCACTCCCGCTCCGAGCGCCCGTCGCTGCCGCTGCTGGCGCCGGCCGAGGCCAGGGCCTACGCCGCCGACGTACGGACCCGGGTGCTGGACGTCCTGGCGGGGGCGCGGCTGGAGGGGCGTCCGCTGCTCGACGAGGGTTTCGCCTTCGGGATGATCGCCCAGCACGAACAGCAGCACGACGAGACCATGCTGATCACCCATCAGCTGCGCTCGGGGCCGGCCGTGCTGAGCGCTCCCCCGCCGCCGGCACACCCCTCGGGGCCGCTGCCGGCCGATGTCCTCGTGCCGGGCGGGCCGTTCACCATGGGCACCTCGGACGAGCCCTGGGCGCTGGACAACGAACGCCCGGCACACCTCCGTTCCGTTCCCGCCTTCCGCATCGACACGGTGCCGGTCACCAACGGCTCCTATCTGGCCTTCATGGCGGACGGCGGCTACACCGACCGGCGGTGGTGGCATCCGGAGGGATGGGCGCAGATCCGCGAACACGGCGTCGTGGCACCGCTGTTCTGGCGGCAGGACGGCGGGCAGTGGCTGCGGCGCAGGTTCGGGACGACCGAGCCGGTGCCGGAGGACGAGCCCGTGGTCCACGTGAGCTGGTACGAGGCGGACGCGTACGCCCGCTGGGCGGGGCGCCGGCTGCCGACGGAGGAGGAGTGGGAGAAGGCGGCGCGGTACGACCCGGTGACCGGCCGTTCGCGCCGCTATCCGTGGGGCGACGCCGACCCGGGCCCGGACCACGCCAACCTGGGCCAGCGGCACCTGCGGCCCGCGCGGGCCGGGAGCTACCCGGCGGGCGCCTCGCCGCTCGGGGTGCGGCAGCTGATCGGTGACGTGTGGGAGTGGACGGCGAGCGACTTCCTGCCCTACCCGGGCTTCCGGCCCTTCCCGTACGAGGAGTACTCGGAGGTCTTCTTCGGCCCCGAGTACAAGGTGCTGCGCGGCGGTTCGTTCGCGGTCGACGCGGTGGCCTGCCGGGGCACCTTCCGCAACTGGGACTATCCGGTGCGGCGGCAGATCTTCGCGGGCTTCCGCACCGCCCGCTCCGCGGAGCTGGGCTGATGTGCCGTCACGTCGCCTATCTGGGCGACCCGGTGGCACTCGGCGAGCTGCTCGTCCGGCCGCCGCACGCGCTGCTGCGCCAGGCGTGGGCGCCCCGCACGCAGAGCAGCGGGGTGGTGAACGCCGACGGCTTCGGCGTCGGCTGGTACGCGGACGGGGACCCGGTCCCGGCCCGGTACCGGCGCACCGGGCCGATCTGGGGCGACCTCTCCTTCGCGGACCTGTCCCGGGTGGTGCGCAGCGGGGCGCTGCTCGGCGCGGTGCGGGGGGCGACGCTGCCGGGCGCGGACGGGGAGGCCGCGGCGGCGCCGTTCGCGTCGGGGCCCTGGCTGTTCAGCCACAACGGGGCGGTGCCGGGCTGGCCGGGGGTCCTGACCCCGCTGGCGGCGACGCTGCCGGCGGCCGAGCTGCTCGGCCTGGAGGCGCGGACCGACTCGGCGCTGCTGTGGGGGCTGGTGCTGCACCGGCTGCGGGCGGGGCAGGGTCCCGGGGACGCGCTCGCCGGGACGGTGCTGGCGGCGGCCGAGGCCGCTCCGGAGGCCCGGCTCAATCTGCTGCTCACCGACGGTGACCTGGTCGCGGCGACGGCGTGGGGGAACAGCCTGTGGTGTCTGTCGGGTCCCGGCCGGGTGGTCGTGGCCTCCGAACCGTACGACGACGATCCCGGCTGGCGGGAGGTGCCCGAGCGGACGCTCGTCACCGCCTGCCGGACCGAGGTCGTCCTCACCCCGCTCAAGGAGTCGTCCGCGTGAGCACGTTCCAGCTGACCCGTACCCTCGCCCCGGACGCGGCCGCCGCCGACCTGCGCGCCGACGTGCTGAACGGGCTGACCCGCTCGCCCAAGGAGCTGCCGCCGAAGTGGTTCTACGACGCGCGCGGCAGCGAGCTGTTCGACGAGATCACCCGGCTGCCCGAGTACTACCCGACGCGGGCGGAGCGGGAGATCCTGGTCGCGCGGGCGCCGGAGATCGCGGCGGCGACCGAGGCGCGGACCCTGGTGGAGCTGGGTTCCGGTTCGTCGGAGAAGACCCGGTTCCTGATCGACGCGCTGCTGCCGGGGCTGGCCGCGTACGTGCCGGTGGACGTGAGCGAGTCGGCGCTGACCGGGGCGGCCGAGGCGCTGCTCGCCGACCGTCCCGGGCTGCGGGTGCACGCGCTGGTCGCCGACTTCACCCGGGGCATCGCGTTGCCCCGGACGCCGGGGCCGCGGCTGGTCGCCTTCCTGGGCGGGACGATCGGCAATCTGCTGCCGGAGGAGCGGCGGTCGTTCCTGCGCTCGGTGCGGTCGATGACGGCGGCCGGGGACGGCTTCCTGCTCGGTACCGACCTGGTGAAGGACGAGTCGATCCTGGTGGCCGCGTACGACGACGCGGCCGGGGTGACGGCGGAGTTCAACAAGAACGTGCTGGCGGTGATCGACCGCGAACTGGGCGCGGACGCCGATCCGGACGACTTCGACCACGTGGCCCGGTGGGACCGGGAGCGGGAGTGGATCGAGATGCGGCTGCGGGCGCGGCACGCGCTGACGGTGAAGATCCCCGGCCTGGACCTGGCGGTGCCATTCGAGGCGGGCGAGGAGCTGCGGACGGAGGTGTCGGCGAAGTTCCGTCAGGAGGGGGTGCGGGCGGAGCTGGCCGAGGCGGGGTTCGAGATGGCGCGGTGGTGGACGGACGAGGAGGGCCGGTTCGCGCTGTCGCTCGCGACGGCCCGGTAGACGGCCGGGGTGGCCCGGACGGCCTGAGCGACCGGGGCGGCCGGGGCGGCCGGGGTGGCCTGAGCGTCCGGTGGCGGCTGCCGGGGAGCGGGGGGCCGCCGGTGGGCGGTGGGCCGGACGGGGACCGCTGGGAGCCGGCGGGCGGGCCGGTGCGGGGACGTCGGGTCGACGGCCCGCTGGGCGGCGGCGGCCAGCATCCTGCGGTCCGGGTACTGGATCGCGGATATCGGATCCAGTACCCGGATCTCGACGGCGAGGCCCGGCGTCCGCGCGACCCGCCACAGCGACGCGCCCAGCGGGTCCTCCCCCACGTACGCCGCCGCCCCCTCGGGCCGGTAGCCGATCCGTACCGGCTGGATATCGGATCCGGTGTCCACGGCTGCCTGGAAGAGGGCCGGACGGAACCGGCCGCCGGCCCGCCCGCACCAGGTGGAACCCTCCGGGAAGGCGCTCACCCGGCCGCCCGCCGCGAGCGCCCCGGCGACCTCGCGGACGGTGCCGGGCAGCCGGCGCAGGCCGTCGCGGTCGATGAAGAGCGTGCCGCCCAGGGCGGCGAGCGGGCCGAGCACCGGCCAGCCGCGCACCTCCCGCTTGGCGACCATCCGGCCGGGCAGGACCGAGGCCACCACGGGGATGTCCAGCCAGGACACGTGGTTGGCGACCACGAGCGCCGGTCCGCCGGCGGACGGCCCGGCGCCGGTGACGGTCAGCCGGACGCCGAAGGCGCGGACGACCGCCCGCGCCCAGAGCCGTACGAGCGGGGGCCGCGCCGCGCCCGGCAGCAGGCCCGCCGCCGGGAGGAGCGCCACCCCGAGCAGGACGGTCGCGAGGCCCGCCGCGAGCCGGGCGCAGGCGAGCGGCGCGGGGACGGGCCGGAGGGCGGCCGGGGCGGCGGTCGGCGGGTCCGGGTGGGCCGCGCAGCGGTGGCCCGGGGTGCAGGGGGCCGTGGGGAGCCACGGCGAGGGGAGCGGGACCGCGCGGTTCACGAGGCCGGGGCGAGCGAGAGGAAGTGGCGCAGGTAGCGCGGGTTGGTCCGGCGGAGCGAGAGCAGCACGTAGAGGTCGGCGACGCCGAAGTCGGGGTCGTGGGCGGGGGCGCCGCAGACCCGGGCACCGAGCCGGATGTAGCCGCGGAGCAGCGGGGGCAGCTCGGTGCGGCCCTCGGGGCGGCGGACGCCGTCGGCGTTCCACAGCTTGTGCGGGGTGACCCAGTACTCCTCCGGGGCGAGGTGCTTCGCCTTGACGGTGTCCCAGGTGGCGGCGGCGAGGGCGCCGCCGTCGGAGAGCGGGAGGGAGCAGCAGCCGGCGAGCCATTCGTGGCCGGTGCGGGTCATGTAGCGGGCGAGTCCGGCCCAGATGAGGGCGATGACGGCGCCGTTGCGGTGGGCGGGGTGGACGCAGGAGCGGCCGACCTCGACGAGGTCGTGGCGGAGGGGGGCGAGCCGGGTGAGGTCGAACTCGGTCTCGGAGTAGAGGCGGCCGGCGACGGCGGCCCGCTCGGGCGGCAGGATCCGGTAGGTGCCGACGACCTCGCCGGTGGTCTCCTCGCGGACCAGGAGGTGGTCGCAGAAGGCGTCGAAGGCGTCGGTGTCGAGGCCCGGCTCGGGACCGTCGAGGCGGGCGCCCATCTCGCCGGCGAAGACCAGGTGGCGCAGCCGCTGGGCGGCGCGGACCTCGTCCTGGTCGCGGGCGAGTCCCACGACGTAGCGGGGCTCGGGCCGCGGCCCCCCGGCGGGCCCGGGCCGCGCGGGCTGCGCGGGCAGCGCCACGGCGGGCTGGATGCCCGCCGGCACGGGGACGGCGGGGGCCGCGGGGGCGGTGGAGTCGGCGAGCGCGTGCGAGAGGGCGGGCATGGCGGTCTCCTCCGGCGTACGGAAGGTGAAGGGTCGGCGCCGGTCCGCGAGCGGTGCGGTCCGGCCCCTCGTTTCTTCCGCCGCCGACTGGATTCGACGTGACCGGCCGGGGGCTCGTGGGTGTGGGAAGGCTGAATGCTCCGCGGCGCCCCTCGGCCCGCGCCCCGGGGCCGCGCCCTGAGCCGCGCCCCTGAGGCATGTCCCCGGGCCGCGCCCCTGAGCCGTGTCCCCGGGCTGTGTCCCCGGGCCGCGCCCCTGAGCCGTGTCCCCGGGCTGTGTCCCCGGGCCGCGCCCCTGAGCCGTTCCCCTCGGGACCGGACCCGGCCCGGCCCCGGCCCGGGCGCGGCCCGGCGGGGATCACTCGGCCAGGGTGCCGGTGATGGCCTCCGAGGCGGTGCGGGCCGCCTTCTCGGCGTCCTCGCCCTCCAGGACGGCGGTCATGAAGGGCTTGATGGGGTTGTCGCCCTCGACGCTGGCCCACTGGGGGGAGTTGGGGGTGGCGCGGCCGTTGGCGGCGCCGGCGGCCATGGCGGCGGTGGCCTCCTGGCCGGAGACCACGGAGGCGAGGCCCTTCTTGTTGGGCACGTAGCCCATGGCCCGGGCCAGTTCCGTCTGCCACTTCTCGCCCGCCAGCGCCTTGACGACGTCGAGGGCGGCGCCGCGGTCGGGGGCGTTCTCCGGGATGATCAGGTCGGAGCCGCCGGTGAAGACCGCGCAGGGGGTGCCGGCCTCCTTGCCGGGGATCGGGAAGTAGCCGAGCTTGTCCTTGAGTCCGGGGTTGGTCTTGAGGATGGCGGCGACGGCGCTGGGGGTGGCGACGATCTGGGCGACGTCGCCGCGGGCGAAGACCTCGGCCTGCGGCGGGTTCTGCTCGTCGGCGTTCTTCGGGCCGGAGCCGAGGGACTGGAGGTCCTTGTAGAACTCCATGCCGCGCAGGGCCGCCGGGCTGTCGAGGGCGCCGGTCCACTCGCCGCCCTTGTCGACGGCGAGCTCGCCGCCCTCGTCCCAGATGAAGCCGGCGAGGGTGTACCAGTCCTGGCCGGCCAGGTAGATGCCCTGGGAGCCCTGCCGGTTCAGCTTCTCGGTGGTGCTCAGCCACTCCGCGCGCGTGGCGGGCACCGCGGCGACGCCGGCCCGGGCGAAGAGGTCCTTGTTGTAGATGACGATGCGGTTGGCGGCGTACCAGGGGATGCCGTACTGGGAGCCGCCGATGCTGCCAGGCTCGGCGAGACCGGGCAGCCAGTCCTCGCTGCCGAGGTCGCGGACGGACTCCAGGGTGAGGTCGTAGAGCCGGTCGGTGTCGGCGTACTGGGCGACCTGGGTGTTGCCGACCTCGATGACGTCCGGTCCGCCGCCGCCCTTGATGGCCTCGGTGACCTTCTTGCCGATGCCGGTCCACTCCTGGATGGTGACGTTGAGCTCGACGTCGTCGTGCTCGTCCTCGTACGCCTCGGTGAAGCGCTTCAGGAAGTCCTCGCTGACGCTGTCCCGCATGAGCCATATGTCGACCGTCCGGGTCTCGCCCCCGGAGCCCGGCAACAGCCCGCAGCCCGCGAGGGCGAGTGCGGTGGCGGCAGCCAGCGGGCATGCGAGGAAGCGGTTCTTCACGGAGGTCACCTTCGGTTCAGCACACGGCGGTGCGGGCAGGGGGGCTGACCCGACGTGGGGGGACCGAACGGGTTGTTCGCGCGGGTATGTGGCCTGGATTCTGGTCTGGACCAAGCATGTGGTCAAGTCCTTGACCATCTCGTTCCCGGATCGGGCGGGGCATTCGGAACGGTTACCTCCGGGTACGGGCGAAGGGGGCGGCACCGCCCCGCCGTGTCGCGCGGTTCCCCGCGCTGGGGCACGGTGGAGTGACCGTACGAGAGGAGTCCGGCCCCCATGTCGAACCACACCTACCGCGTCACCGAGATCGTCGGCACCTCCACCGAGGGCGTCGACCAGGCCATCCGCAACGGCATCGAGCGCGCCTCGCAGACGCTCCGCGGCCTCGACTGGTTCGAGGTCACCCAGGTGCGCGGGCACCTGGTGGACGGGCGGATCGAGCACTACCAGGTCGGCCTGAAGGTCGGCTTCCGGCTGGACGACGAGGCCTGACCCGCCGTACGCCCGCCGGCGCCGCCGCGCACCCGGGCGGCCCGGCGGATCAGGTCCGCCCCTCGCGCTCCTGGGCCTCCCTCAGCGCCTCGGAGGGGGTCGCCCAGTGGGCGCGGACGACCGGGAAGCCGGCCGCCTCGGCGGCCTCGCAGACCAGCGGGTCGTCGTCGACCAGCATGCGGACCGCGCGGCCGGCGCCGAGCCGGCGCAGGATCTCCACCTTGGTGACCCGCGCCGGCCGGAAGTCGCGGTGCCGGCGCATGTGCAGCGGGCCCTCGGGAAGCCCCTGGGCGGCCAGCCAGTCCAGGGTGTCCCGACGGCAGCGCTCCGGACGCCCGGTCAGATAGACCACCTCGCACTCCTCGGCCGCCGACCGGCACAGCGCCACGCCCTCCGCCAGCGGCGGGTCGTCGGGCGCCGCGCCGAAGAAGGCGTCCCAGTCCCGGGGCCGGCGCTCCAGGAAGTGCTGCCGGTGGGCGGTGTCGGCGAGGGTGCCGTCGAGGTCGAAGACGGCCAGCGGCCGGAGGTCTCCTGTCACGCGCCCAGCCTAGGAGCCGCCTCCGACAACCGCCGCCGACAGCCGCCGCCGGACGCCTTCGCCGTACAGCGTCCCCCGCCCATACGCTGGCGCCCCGCCCGTACGCTGACGCCCCGCCCGCACGGCGCGCACCCGCCGTGCGGCCCGCCCCCGCCCCCCGTCCTCCCGGGCCGGGTGCCACGGGCCGCCGGGAACACCGGCGGCACGCGCGTGTTGGAACCGTCATGAGCACTCTCCCCCCGGGCTTCCCCCTCTCGGTCCTCGACCGCTCCCGCACGCGTGAGGGCGAGGCGCCGGCCCAGGCCCTGCGCGACACGGTCCGGCTCGCCCGCGAGGCGGATGCGCTCGGCTACCACCGCTTCTGGGTCTCCGAGCACCACGGCGTCCCCGGGGTCGCCGGTTCCGCCCCCACCGTGCTCGCCGCCGCCGTCGCCGCCGCCACCTCGGCCATCCGGGTGGGCACCGGAGGGGTGATGCTGCCCAACCACCGGCCCATGGTGGTGGCCGAGCAGTTCGGCGTCCTGGCCTCGCTCTTCCCCGGCCGGATCGACATGGGCCTCGGCCGCTCGCTGGGCTTCACCGACGGGGTCCGGCGCGCCCTCGGCCACGACAAGGACGAGGCCGAGTCCTTCCCGGAGCGGATCGAGGAGCTGCTCGGCTGGTTCACCGGCGACCGGACGGCCCATCCCGGCGTCCACGCCCGCCCGGCCGAGGGGCTGCGGGTCCCGCCCTTCGTGCTGGCGACCGGCGAGGGCGCCCGCATCGCGGCGGAGGCGGGGCTGCCGTTGGTCGTCGGGGACCTGCGCCGGCGTGCCCGGCTGCTCGCCGCCGTGGACGCGTACCGCTCCGCCTTCCGGCCCTCGGCGTGGGCGGCGGAGCCCTACGTCGTCGTCTCCGGCACGGTCGCCGTCGCCCCGACCGAGGCGGAGGCGCGCCGGCTGCTCGTCCCGGAGGCCTGGGCCATGGCCCATTCCCGCACCCGGGGCGACTTCCCGCCGCTGGCGCCGCCCGGGCGGATCGAGCGGCTCCCGATGACGGACCGCCAGCGCGGCCTGTACGAGGAGGGGCTCGCCGGTCATCTGCACGGGACCGAGGAGCAGGTGGCCGAGGGGCTCGCGGAGGCCGTGCGGGAGACCGGGGCGGACGAGGTCCTGGTGACGACGAGCACCTACGACCGCGAGGCGCTGCTCGCCTCGTACCGGGGGCTGGCCAGGGCGGCGGGGCTCACTCCCCGGACCGGTCGGGCTCCCGGACCCGAACGGCGGCCCGATACCGCCCCGGAAACGGATATTGGATAAAATCTCCGAATGCTGGATCCAGCCTCCGCCCACGACCCCTACATCCGGGTCCGCGGCGCCCGTGAACACAACCTCCGGTCCGTGGACGTCGACATCCCCCGCGACACCCTCACCGTCTTCACGGGGGTCTCCGGCTCCGGCAAGTCCTCCCTCGCCTTCGGGACCGTCTACGCGGAGGCCCAGCGCCGCTACTTCGAGTCCGTGGCGCCCTACGCCCGCCGGCTCATCCACCAGGTCGGCGCGCCGGAGGTCGGCGAGATCACCGGCCTGCCCCCGGCGGTCTCGCTCGAACAGCGCCGCGGCGCCCCGAGCGCCCGCTCCTCCGTCGGCACGGTCACCACCCTGTCGAACTCGCTGCGGATGCTCTACTCCCGCGCCGGCGACTACCCGCCCGGGGCGCCCCGGCTCGACTCCGACGCCTTCTCCCCCAACACGGCGGCCGGCGCCTGCCCGTCCTGCCACGGCCTCGGCCGGATCCACGAGACCAGCGAGGAGCTCCTCGTCCCCGACCCCGGCCTGTCCATCCGGGAGGGCGCCGTCGCGTCCTGGCCGGGCGCCTGGCAGGGCAAGAACCTCCGGGACGTCCTCGACGCCCTCGGCCACGACGTCGACCGGCCCTGGCGCGAACTCGACCCGAAGGACCGGGAGTGGATCCTCTTCACCGAGGAGCAGCCGGTCGTCACCGTGCACCCGGTCCGCGAGGCCGGCCGGATCCAGCGCCCGTACCAGGGCACGTACACCGGCGCCCGCCGGCTCGTCCTGCGCACCTACGCCGAGTCGAAGAGCCCCGCGCTGCGGGCCCGGGCGGAACGCTTCCTCACCAGCGCCCCGTGCCCGGTGTGCGGCGGCGGCCGGCTGCGCCCCGAGGCGCTGGCCGTCACCTTCGCCGGCCGGACCATCGCCGAGCTGGCGGCGCTGCCGCTGACGGCCCTGGCCGGGGCGCTGGCCCCGGCCGCCGCCCCCGGCGGTCCGGAGACCGCCCGCGTCCTCGCCGGGGACCTGATCGCCCGGATCGCCACCGTCACCGAACTCGGCCTCGGATACCTCTCCCTGGACCGCACCACCCCCACCCTCTCCAGCGGGGAACTCCAGCGGCTCCGGCTCGCCACCCAGCTCCGCGCCGGGCTCTTCGGCGTCGTGTACGTGCTCGACGAGCCGTCCGCCGGTCTGCACCCGGCCGACACCGAGGCCCTGCTCGTCGTCCTCGACCGGCTGAAGGCGGCCGGCAACACGGTCTTCGTCGTCGAGCACCATCTCGACGTGGTCCGGCACGCCGACTGGCTCGTCGACGTCGGCCCGCGCGCCGGCGAGCACGGCGGCCGCGTCCTGCACAGCGGACCGCCGGAACTGCTGGCGCGCGTCGAGGAGTCGGCCACCCGGCGGTTCCTCTTCGACCGCTCCCCCGTGCCCGAACGGCCCGCGCTCGCCCCCGGGGAGTGGCTGCGCACCGGGCCCGTCACCCGGCACAACCTGCACGGGGTGGACGCCGCCTTCCCCCGGGGCGCGCTCACCGCCGTCACCGGCGTCTCGGGCTCCGGGAAGTCCACCCTGGTCGGGGCGCTCACCGGGGAAGGGGAGGGGAACGGGCGGACCGTGACGGTGGATCAGAAGCCGATCGGCCGCACCCCGCGCTCCAACCTGGCCACGTACACCGGCCTCTTCGACGTGGTGCGCAGGCTCTTCGCCGAGACCGAGGAGGCCAGGGCGCGCGGCTACAAGGTCGGACGCTTCTCCTTCAACGTGCCGGGCGGCCGCTGCGAGACCTGCCAGGGCGAGGGGTTCGTCTCGGTGGAGCTGCTGTTCCTGCCGAGCACGTACGCGCCCTGCCCCGACTGCCACGGCGCGCGCTACAACCCGGAGACCCTCCAGGTGCGGTTGCGCGGCCTGACGATCTCCGAAGTACTCGACCTCACCGTGGAGTCGGCGGCGGAGTTCTTCGCGGACGTCCCGGCGGCGGCCCGGAGCCTGAGCACCCTCCTCGACGTCGGCCTCGGCTATCTGCGGCTCGGCCAGCCCGCGACGGAGCTCTCCGGCGGCGAGGCCCAGCGCATCAAGCTCGCCGCCGAGCTCCAGCGCCCGCGCCGGGCGCACACCCTGTACGTCCTCGACGAGCCGACGACCGGGCTGCACCCGGCCGATGTCGAGGTCCTGGTGCGTCAGTTGCGCGGCCTGGTGGACGGCGGCCACACCGTGGTCGTGGTGGAGCACGACATGGACGTGGCCGCCGGAGCGGACTGGGTGATCGACCTCGGCCCGGGCGGCGGCGAGGCGGGCGGGCGGATCGTCGCCGAGGGGCCCCCGGCCCGGGTGGCACGGTCGGCGCGGAGCCGCACCGCGCCGTACCTGGCCCGGGCCCTGGGGTCCGTGACCGGCTGACGGCGCGGAGCGGTCAGCCGTTCCGGCCGGTGGCCGAGCCGAAGCCGAGCCAGGTGTGGCGGTTGTTCCACCAGCACCAGCCGACCTTGGGCGCGCCCTTGCGCTCCTTGCCGTCCCGGCCGGTGCCGTTGCTGATCCAGAGGGCCGGGGTGCGGGCGTCGAAGGTGCCGTTGGCCTTCCGCAGGCGCGAACCGATCGTCATGAAGCACTTGTTGCGCTCCAGGACCCCGGGCCGCTGGAGCAGCCAGTGGATGCCCTCGCTGAGGACGAGCGGCGTCCGGCCTGCCGCCGTGATCGCCGGAAGCGCCTCCTCGGGGCTCCAGTTGCCCATGTGGTCGCCCCGGTCCAGGCCGTGGACGAGGTAGAACGGTCCTTCGGGGAGCTCCACGCCCTGCGGGGCGAAGTCGTCCACGTCGGTCATGTCGACCACGAGGAACCCGGCCTTGTCCCCCAGGCGGAGCAGCGGGGCGAGGGCGGAGGCGGGCGCGGCGGCCGGGTGGAGGGCGAGCAGCGTGCCGGCCGGGGCGTCGGCGGCGGCCTTCTCGGCGTAGGCGCGCAGTGCGCCGGCGTCGACGCCGGTGAGGGCGGGCACCCCCAGTTCGATCAGCCGCTCGGCCTGGTCGGTGAGCGGGGGGAGCGGGAAGGTCGTGGTGAAGGCGGTCGGGGCGGTGGGCTGGGCGTCGGGCAAGGTTCTCCTCCGTCGGGACTGCGTCGGCCCGGGAGGAACGGTCCGGGCCGGCGCTTTGTTCCCGGCGCCGGAGGGTGTGTCACCTCACCTTGCGGCGGGCCCGCAGCCATTCCTTGTTCATGGCGGCGATCGACGGCAGCGGGATGCCCTTGGGGCAGGCGGTGGCGCACTCTCCGGTGAGCGTGCAGCCGCCGAAGCCCTCCGCGTCCATCTGGGCGACCATGTCGAGGACGCGGGTCTCGCGCTCGGGGGCGCCCTGCGGCAGCACGTTCAGGTGGTTGATCTTGGCGGAGGTGAAGAGCATCGCCGAGCCGTTCGGGCAGGCGGCCACGCAGGCGCCGCAGCCGATGCACTCGGCGTGCTCGAAGGCGGAGTCCGCGTCCGCCTTCGGCACCGGGGTCGCGTGGGCCTCGGGGGCGGCGCCGGTGGGGGCGGTGACGTAGCCGCCGGCCTGGATGATCCGGTCGAAGGCCGAGCGGTCGACGACGAGGTCCTTGACGATGGGGAAGGCGGAGGCGCGCCAGGGTTCGACGTCGATGGTGTCGCCGTCGCGGAAGGAGCGCATGTGGAGCTGGCAGGTGGTGGTGCGCTCGGGGCCGTGGGCGTCGCCGTCGATGACGAGGCTGCACGCGCCGCAGATGCCCTCGCGGCAGTCGTGGTCGAAGGCGACGGGGTCCTCGCCGCGCAGGATGAGGTCCTCGTTGAGGGTGTCGAGCATCTCCAGGAAGGACATGTCGGGGGAGACGCCGTCCACCTCGTAGGTGGCCATGGCGCCCTCGGCGCCGGCGTTCTTCTGGCGCCAGACGCGCAGGTTGAGCTTCATGCGTAGCTCCGCTGGGTGGGGTGGACGTACTCGAAGGTGAGCTCCTCCTTGTGGAGGACGGGGGCTCCAGGCGTGAACTCCCAGGCGGCGGCGTACGAGAACTCCTCGTCGCGGCGCGCGGCCTCGCCGTCCGGGGTCTGGGACTCCTCGCGGAAGTGGCCGCCGCAGGACTCCTCGCGGTGCAGGGCGTCGAGGCACATCAGCTCGGCGAGTTCGAGGTAGTCGACGATCCGGTTGGCCTTCTCCAGCGACTGGTTGAACTCCTCGCCGGTGCCGGGGACCTTGATGCGGCGCCAGAACTCCTCGCGGATCTCGGGGATCCGGCGCAGGGCGGTGCGCAGTCCCTCCTCGGTGCGGGCCATGCCGCAGAACTCCCACATGACCTCGCCGAGTTCGCGGTGGAAGGAGTCGGGGGTGCGGTCGCCGTCGACGGCGAGGAGGAGGTGGAGGCGGTCCTCGGTCTCGGCCAGCACCTCGCGGACGGCGGGGTGTCCGTCGGTGACGGGCTCGGGCGCGGGGTTGCGGGCGAGGTAGTCGTTGATGGTGGCGGGCAGGACGAAGTAGCCGTCGGCGAGGCCCTGCATGAGGGCGGAGGCGCCGAGCCGGTTGGCGCCGTGGTCGGAGAAGTTGGCCTCGCCGATGGCGAAGAGGCCGGGGACGGTGGTCTGGAGGTCGTAGTCGACCCAGAGTCCGCCCATCGTGTAGTGGACGGCGGGGTAGATCCGCATGGGGACCTCGTACGGGTTCTCCGCGGTGATCCGCTCGTACATGTCGAAGAGGTTGCCGTACTTGGCCTCGACGGCCTTGCGGCCCATCCGGGCGATGGCGTCGGCGAAGTCCAGGTAGACGCCCTGGCCGCCGGGGCCCACTCCCCTGCCCTCGTCGCAGACGTTCTTGGCGGCGCGGGAGGCGATGTCGCGGGGGACGAGGTTGCCGAAGGAGGGGTAGATCCGCTCCAGGTAGTAGTCGCGCTCGTCCTCGGGGATCTCGGCGGCGGGGCGGGTGTCGCCCTGGGCCTTGGGGACCCAGATGCGGCCGTCGTTGCGGAGCGACTCGCTCATCAGGGTCAGCTTGGACTGGTGGTCGCCGGTGCGCGGGATGCAGGTGGGGTGGATCTGGGTGAAGCAGGGGTTGGCGAAGTACGCGCCGCGCCGGTGGGCCCGCCAGACGGCGGTGGCGTTGGAGTTCATCGCGTTGGTGGAGAGGTAGAAGACGTTGCCGTAGCCGCCGCTGGCGAGGACGACGGCGTCGGCGTAGTGGGTGGAGATCTCTCCGGTGATCAGGTCGCGGGCGACGATGCCGCGGGCCCTGCCGTCGACGACGATCAGGTCGAGCATCTCGGTGCGGGCGTGCATCTCGACGTTCCCGGCGGCGATCTGCCGGGACAGCGCCTGGTAGGCGCCGAGGAGGAGCTGCTGGCCGGTCTGGCCGCGGGCGTAGAAGGTGCGGGAGACCTGGACGCCGCCGAAGGAGCGGGTGTCGAGGAGTCCGCCGTACTCGCGGGCGAAGGGGACGCCCTGGGCGACGCACTGGTCGATGATCTCGACGGAGATCTGCGCGAGGCGGTGGACGTTGGACTCGCGGGCGCGGAAGTCGCCGCCCTTGACGGTGTCGTAGAAGAGGCGGTGGATGGAGTCGCCGTCGTTGCGGTAGTTCTTGGCGGCGTTGATGCCGCCCTGCGCGGCGATCGAGTGGGCCCGGCGCGGTGAGTCCTGGAAGCAGAACTGGACGACGTGGTAGCCCTGTTCGGCGAGGGTGGCGCCGGCGGAGCCGCCGGCGAGTCCGGTGCCGACGACGATGATCCGGTGCTTGCGCCGGTTGGCGGGGTTGACCAGCTTCGCCTCGAAGCGGCGGGTGTCCCACCGCTCGGCGACGGGGCCGGCCGGGGCCTTGGTGTCGGCGATCGGGTCGCCGGTGCGGAAGTCGAGGTAGCTCATGGTCAGTTCACCACTCCGGTCATGACGCCGACGGGGACGGCGATGAAGCCCGCGGTCAGGACGAGCGCGAGGGCGTTCGCCGTGAGGCGCAGGAGGCGTTCGCGCCGGGCGTTGCCGACGCCGAGGGTCTGGGCGGCGCTCCAGAAGCCGTGGCGGACGTGGAGTCCGACGGCCAGCATGGCGACGATGTAGATCGTGTTGCCGTACCAGGTGGAGAAGGTGTCGATGACGTTCTGGTAGGGCCTGCCCTCCTCGAAGCCGCCGGGGTGGACGGTGCCGGTGGTGAGGTCGAGGACGTGCCAGACGATGAAGAGGCCGAGGATGATCCCGCCCCAGCGCATGGTGCGGGTGGCGTAGGAGGAGCCCTTGCGCCGGTGCGCGTACCGGGTGGGGCGGGCCCTGATGTCGCGCCTGCTGAGCTGGTACGCGGAGACGGCGTGCGCGCCGACGGCGGCGAGGAGCGCGATCCGGGCGAGCCACAGCCCCCACTCGTGGTGCAGGACGGGGGCGCCCATCACGCGCAGCCAGTGCGCGTAGCCGTTGAACTCCTCCGGGCCGAAGAAGACCTTGAGGTTGCCGGCCACGTGCGCGACCAGGTAGGCGAGCATGATCAGGCCGCTCGCGGCCATCACGGTCTTCTTGCCGATGGTCGACGACCAGAAGCCGCGGGAGGGGGTGCGGGACGGCGGGCGGGCGGGGGCGGTGTCCCCGGCGGGTGCCGGGCCCTTCGCGGTCGCCGTGTCCTTGCTGGGTGCCAGAGCCATGTCCTCGACGCTAGGGCCGAAGGGCCCGAGAGGTCCAAGACATGGTCCGGCTCATCTCCATAGGCTGTCGCTATGGTTTTGCCTTAGGCTGGTGTTCATGCAGTTCCAGCAGCTCCTCTACTTCGTGGCCGTCGCCGAGACCCGCCACTTCACCCGGGCCGCCGAGCGCGTCCACGTCTCGCAGCCCTCGCTCTCCCAGCAGATCAAGGCGCTGGAGCAGGAGCTGGGCGCCGAGCTGTTCAGCCGGGCCCGGGGCAACATCGCGCTCACCGACGCGGGCGAGGCCCTCCTCCCGCTGGCCCGCCGGATCCTCGCCGACACCGAGACGGCCCGCCGCGAGGTGCAGGAGCTGGCCCAGCTCAAGCGCGGCCGGGTGCGGCTCGGCGCGACCCCCAGTCTCTGCACCGGTCTCCTCCCCGACGTGCTGCGCGCCTTCCACGACCTGCACCCGGGGATCGAGCTGCTCATCGAGGAGGGCGGCTCGCACGACCTCGTCCGCGAGCTGGCCCGCGGCTCGCTGGACCTGGCGCTCGTGGTGCTCCCGCTGCCGTCCCCGTCGCCGGCGCTGACCACGGTGGAGCTGCTGCGCGAGGACCTGGTGGTGGTCTCGGCGGCCTCCGCCCCGCCGCCGCGCCGCCCGGTACGGATCACCGATCTGCGCGACCAGCCGCTGGTGATGTTCCGGCACGGCTACGACCTGCGGGAACTGACCGTGGGAGCCTGCCGGGCGGCCGGTTTCGAGCCGGCGTTCACGGTGGAGGGCGGCGAGCTCGACGCGGTCCTCGGCTTCGTGCGGGCCGGGCTCGGGCTCGCCGTCGTGCCGGCCATGGCCGCCGCCCGCGCCGGCCGCGACCTGCGCGTCACCGCGCTCGCCCGGCCGGGCCTGCGGCGCACGATCGCCCTGGCGCACCGCAGCGACGTGGCGCCGCCGCGGGCCGCGCGCGAGCTCCAGAGGCTGCTGATGGCCTCGCGGCCCGGGAAGCCGGCCCCGGACGTCGCCTGAGGGGCGCGCTCAGGGTTCGATGAGGCCCGCGCGGATCGCGTACCGGGTCAGCTCGACCCGGTCGCGCAGTCCGAGCTTCTGGAGGATGTTGGCGCGGTGGCGCTCCACCGTCTTCGGGCTGATGAAGAGCAGGTCGGCGATCTCCCTGGAGGTGTGTCCCTCCGCGACCAGCTTGAGGATCTCCTCCTCCCGCTCGGTGACCGGCCGCTCGGGCAGTCCCGCGCCGGACCGCGCCCGGTCCAGGTAGCTGCGGATCAGCGCGGTCTCCGCGCCCGGGTAGATGAACGGTTCGTCGCGCAGCGCCGCCCGGCACGCCTCGACCAGGTCCCGGTCGGCGACGGACTTCGGCACGTACCCGTTGGCGCCGGTCCGCAGCGCCTCGAAGAAGTACTCCTCGTTGTCGTACATGGTGAGCATCAGGATCCGCAGCCCGGGCCGGAGCCGGGCGAGTTCGCGGGCCGCCTGGAGCCCGGTCGTCCGGGGCATCGCGATGTCCAGGACGGCCAGGTCGAGCCCGTCGTCCCGCCGGGCGGCGGCGACGGCCTCGGCGCCGTCCCCCGCCTCGGCGACCACCTCCAGGTCCGGCTCGGCGTCGAGGATCAGCCGGACCCCGCGGCGCACCAGCGCGTGGTCGTCGGCGAGGAGGATCCGGGCGGGCGGGCGTACGGGAGGGGTCATCGCCCGTCTCCGGGAGCCGGTCGCGCCGGCAGGTCGAGGCGCACCTCGGTCCCGCCCCCCTCCCCCGCGCCGACCCGCAGCCCGGCGCCGACCAGCAGGGCGCGCTCGCGCATGCCGCCGATGCCGGCGCCCTCGGCGGCGCCGCCCGTGCCGTGCCCGTCGTCGCGGACGAGGAGGCGGGTGCCGCCGCCGGGGGCCGGACCGAGGCGCAGTTCGACGTGGCCGGCGCCCGAGTGCCGGGCCGCGTTGGTGAGGCCCTCCTGGGCGACCCGGTAGACGACGAGTTCGGTGGCGGGGTCGAGCGGCCGCGCGCCGGGGGCGAGGTGGGTGGTCACCCGCAGGCCGGGGGTGGAGAGTTCGCCGGCGAGGGAGCGGAGCGCGCTGTGCAGGCCCAGCTCCTCCAGGACGCCGGGCCGCAGCCGGCGGGCGATCCGGCGGATCTCCTCCAGACCGGCCCGGGTGGTCTCCTGCGCCTGGCGCAGGTCCTCCCGCAGCTCCGCCGGGGCGCGGTCGGCGGTGTGCTTCAGCTGGAGGAGGACGGCGGTGAGGGTCTGGCCGACCTCGTCGTGCAGCTCGCGGGCGATCCGCTGCCGCTCGGCCTCCTGCGCGGTGAGGACCCGCCCGCTGCTGGTGGCCCGTTCGGCCTCCAGGCGGTCGAGCATCGCGTTGAAGGCCGCGGTCAGGTCCGCGATCTCGCCGCGGCCGGTGACCTCGGCGCGGGTGCCCGGCTTGAGCAGGTCGGCGGTGGCCATGGCGCGGCCGAGCCGCCCGAGCGGGGCGAGCCCCACCCGCAGCAGCGCCGCGTCGAGGACCAGCATCAGGGCCAGTCCGCAGACGACCACGACGGCCTCGCCGAGGAGCACCGGGGTGGAGACGGTGACGGGGCCGAGGAGGAGGGCGGCGGCCAGGACCAGCACCGCCGCGTTGAGGAGGAAGATCCGTCCGTACAGTGACACCGTCCCGCTCCCCCTGACTCCGCCGAGCCCGCTCGCACCCGCCTGACCTGCGCAGAAGCCTATGCGCCGCTTCATCCTGCGGGTCGGCCGGGGGCCCTGTCCATCCGTGCCGGCACCCATGTGCGCGGCCCTTCGGAGATGGCAGCATGGACCGGCCGCGGCCCCGGACCGCCCGCCCTCGCGGAGGGGCGCCGGCCTCCTCGCCGCGCGCCCACGCAGAGCAGAGACGACACGAGGAGTCCGGGCCGTGCCCACTTCACGGATGAGCTCGACGCCGTTGCCCGGCGTCGGCGTCCAGTACGACCTCACCACCCGGGAACACCGGCACCTGTCGGTGATCGCCCACCGCGACGGCACCCGCAGCGTCAACGTCTACCGGTCCGACGACCCGGACGACTGCCTGCAGTCCCTGCACCTGACCGCGGGCGAGTCCGCCGCCCTGATCGACGCCCTGGCGCCCGCCCACCACAGCCCGAACCTGCTCCACACCACCGAGCTGGGCCTGGTGGCCGAACGCGTCGAGCTGTCCTCGGTCTCGCACTGGAACGGGCGCACGCTCGGCGAGACCCGGATGCGCACGGAGACGGGCGTGTCGATCGTGGCCGTGCTGCGCCGCGCGGACGCCGTCCCCTCCCCCGGCCCCGGCTTCCGCCTGGCCGGCGGGGACACCCTCATCGTCATCGGAACCCACGAAGGCGTCGACGCCGCCGCCGCGATCCTGGGAAGGGAGTGATCGGTGCATTCGTCCGCCGTCTTCCTCATCGAGTTCGGAGCGATCATCCTCGGCCTCGGCCTGCTCGGCCGGATGGCCGGGCGGCTGAAGTTCTCGCCCATACCCCTGTACCTCCTGGCCGGTCTCGCCTTCGGTGAGGGGGGACTGCTGCCGCTGGGGGCCAGCGAGGAGTTCGTCGCCATCGGCGCCGAGATCGGCGTCATCCTGCTGCTCCTGATGCTCGGTCTGGAGTACACGGCGACCGATCTGGTCACCAACCTCAAGACGCAGTACCCGGCCGGTCTCGTCGACGGGGCGCTCAACGCGCTGCCCGGGGCGGCGATGGCGTTCCTGCTGGGCTGGGGCCCGGTGGCGGCCGTGGTGCTGGCCGGCGTCACCTGGATCTCCTCGTCCGGCGTCATCGCCAAGGTGCTGGGCGACCTGGGGCGGCTGGGCAACCGGGAGACCCCGGTGGTGCTGAGCATCCTGGTCCTGGAGGACCTGGCGATGGCGGTCTACCTGCCGATCGTGACCGCGCTGCTCGCCGGGGCCGGGCTCGCGGCCGGCAGCGCCACGCTCGCCATCGCGCTGGGCGTCGCGGGCCTGGTGCTCTTCGTCGCCGTCCGGTACGGGCGGGTGATCTCCCGCTTCGTCTCCAGCGACGACCCGGAGAAGCTGCTCCTGGTCGTGCTCGGTCTGACGCTGCTCGTCGCCGGCCTCGCGCAGCAGCTCCAGGTGTCGGCGGCGGTCGGCGCGTTCCTGGTGGGCATCGCGCTGTCGGGGGAGGTCGCGGAGGGCGCCCACCACCTGCTGAGCCCGCTGCGGGACCTGTTCGCCGCCGTCTTCTTCGTCTTCTTCGGGCTGCACACGGACCCGGCGAGCATCCCGCCGGTGCTGCTGCCCGCGCTGGCGCTGGCCGTCGTCACCGCCGGCACGAAGATCGCCACGGGGTACTGGGCGGCGCGCCGCAACGGCGTCTCCGCGAAGGGCGCGTGGCGGACGGGCGGGACGCTGGTCGCGCGCGGCGAGTTCTCCATCGTCATCGCGGGCCTGGCGGTCTCCGCCGGGATCGAGCCGTCGCTGGGCCCGCTGGCCACCGCGTACGTCCTCCTCCTGGTCGTCGTCGGCCCGCTCACCGCCCGCTGGACGGAGCCCGTCGCCACCTGGGTCACCGCCCGGCTCGGCGGTCCCGCCCCCGACCCGGGGCCCGCCCGGGAACGGCTTCCGCTCGCCGGGCCCGATCCGGAGCCCGAGCCCGATCCGGAGCCGGAGCCCGTCCGGAACGAGAGCTGACCGGTGGCCGCGCCGGGAGGGGAGCCGCGGGGCCCCCTCCCGGGGCGCGCTCCGCCCGGGACCCGTACGAAATCCGCGTGCGGACCGGTCGGGCGGGCTGCGAGCATCGCGGGATGGACCACGCTCTCGAACGTCTGCTCGTCCGGCACACCCTCCGCCTGCCCGCCCCCTCCGGTCCGGCCGGGGACGGATCCGCAGCCGCCCTGCGGTTCGACGCCGCGCTGCGGACGGCGGGGTTCGCCCTCTCCTCCCCGCTGCTGAGGGAGCTGTCCGGGCGGTCCGCCGAGACGGTCGTCGAGCTGGCCCGCTGGACGCTGGAGGCGGTCCGCGAGCGGGTCGGCGACCACGTCCGGCACAACGCGTACTTCATCGACTTCCCGGCCAACGTCCCCGACACCTGGGACTTCTGGCTGTCGTGCGTCCTGGACGCGCTGGAGGACCCGGCGGTCCGGGAGTCGGTCGAGGCGCGGCTGAGCACCGGGGTGCTGGACCTGCTGACGCTTCCCGCCTACGGCCGCTACCCGCACTCCTACGAGGAACTGCTCGCCGCGCACGAGGAGTTGGTCCCGGCGGCCGGGGACCGGCTGACCGTGCTGCACCTCGGCGGACCCGTCGGGGAGGAGCTCGGCGCGCTCTACGTCGCGCTGGCGGGCTCCACGACCCCGCTGGGCGACGAGCACCTGGCCGACCTGGCGGTGCTCGCCGGGCACTGCGCGGACGGGCCGCAGCCGGCGGAGATCCCGGTCCGGGAGGTCCGGGCCGTCGTGAACCGGGCCCGGCTGCGGGCCGGTGCGGCACCGCTGCTCGACACCGTCACGGACGTCCTGCGACTGGCCTGCGCGCTGGCCGACGGGGACGTGACGCTGCGGGAGCCGACCCGATTCCGCGCGCTGTCCCGGCCGCTGCGGCGCGCGCTGCTCGCGGGCCTCGACGGCGTGGTGGCGGGGGCGCCGGAGAAGCTGGCCGACGTGGGCCCGCACCGGGAGGCGTGGAAGCGGCTCGGGGAGCGGCTGCACCCGCACGAGCACCCGGCGTGGCCGCACGCGGCCGAGGTGTTCGCGGTCGCCCGGGGCGAGGTGCGGGCGCCGTCGCTGGACTCCCGGGTGGAGGCGCTGCTCGCCCGCGGCGACGTCCCGGGGGCGGCCGGGCTGCTGGCGTCGGCCGCGCCGGGGCGCCTGTTCAGGGCGCTGGACCGGCTGCTGCGCTCGGCCGCGGACGGGACCGGGCGGGAGGCGGTGCTCGCGGCGGCGGAGCGTGCCGCGCCCCGGGTGGCGGGCCGGGTGGTGCTGTCGGTGCGGGAGCACCTGCGGAACCGGCACGACGGGCCGGGCGCGCCCCGGCGCCTGTTCGTGAACCGCCAGGGCTGCGCGTGGGTGACGGCGGACACCCGGCGCGCCCTGCCCCCGGACGCCCGGCGGCGGCTGCTCGCGCTGCTGGACGGGGAGACCCGGCGGCGGATCGGCGCCCCCGGGCACCTGCTGGTCGACCCGCTGATGCTGGACGTGGCGCTGCCGCTGAGCGGCCGGGCCTCGTCGGGGGGCTTCGGGGTGCTGCCGCGCGGCTCGGTCTCGCCGGTCGACGGCGAGCTGCTGCGGTTCTTCATGTACTGGAAGGAGGCGCGGCGGACGACGGACCTGGACCTGTCGGCGCTGCTCCTCGACGAGCGGTACGCGACGGTCTCCTGGCTGTCCTACACGGAGCTGACCACGGTGGAGGGCCGGCACTCCGGGGACGTCACCGAAGCCCCGGACGGTGCCTCGGAGTTCATCGAGCTGCGGCTCGGCGCGGTGCGCGGCACGTTCGTGGTGCCGCACGTGCACGTGTACGCGGGCGAGAACTTCGAGCAGACGGCGGAGTCCTTCTTCGGGTACATGCTCCGCGAGGGCGAACAGGGCGGCCGTCCCTTCGAGCCGCGCACGGTCCGGATGAAGTCGGATCTGCGCGGCCCCGGGCGGGTGGCGCTGCCGGTGGCCTTCCGGCGGGACGAGGAGGGGGGGTGGCACGCGCACTGGCTCCACCTGTGCCTGCGGGGCACGCCGTCGGTGAACCGGGTCGAGGACCACCGGGTGTCGATGGCGGTCCTGCTGCGCGGGGCGGTCGAGCACGTGCCGCTGACCGTCCGTCACCTCGTTGATCTGATGCGGGAGTCGGGGTCCCGGGTCACGGAGTGGTCCGGGGGCGAGCCGCCGGCCGGACCCGTGACGTACCTCGGCCTGTCCCGGCCCGAGGGGCTGGCGCCGGGCTCCCGGGTGGTGACGCCGGAAAACCTGCGCGACCTGGTCCCGGCCTGAGTGCTACGGTCGTTCCGGGGGCGAGGCCATGAAGGGGCTTCCTTCTCATACTCCTGATGACATAGCCCCTTCGCTCTCTTCGCCCCCTTCGCGCTTCACCCGGCGGGCCCGGTCCTCAGGAGGACCGGGCCCGCACGCGTGCGCTCAGACCGCGTCGGCGAGGACCAGGGAGTGGATGCGGTCCGGGGCGCCGGGGCGGGCGTAGTACCAGCCCTGGGCGGTGTCGCAGCCCAGTTCGCGGAGGCGTTCGGCCTGTGCGGCGGTCTCCACGCCCTCGACGGTGACGGCGAGTTCGAGGCTGTGGGCGAGGGAGACGATGCCTTCGACGATCTTCAGGTCGACGGGGTCCACCGGGTGCTGCTGCATGCCCCGGGTGAAGGAGCGGTCGAGCTTGAGGACGCTCACCGGCAGGCGGCGCAGGTTGGCCAGGTTGGAGTAGCCGGTGCCGAAGTCGTCCAGGGCGATGTCGACGCCCATCTCGGCGAGCTGGCGCAGCGGTTTCAGGAGGTCCTCGTCGGCGCCGATCAGGGCGGACTCGGTGACCTCCAGGCAGAGCGCGCCGGGCGCGAGGCCGGAGCGTTCCAGGACGTCGACGGTGTCGGCGACCAGCCGGGGGTGGTGGAGCTGGGTCGGCGACAGGTTGACGTTGATGCGCAGCGGGGTGCCGGCGGCGGGGTCGTCGAGCTGCCAGGAGCGGGCCTGGCGGACGGCCTCCTGGAGGACCCAGCGGCCGAGCGGCACGATGAGTCCGGTGTCCTCGGCGAGCGGGATGAAGCGGTCGGGGCCGAGCACCCCGTGCTGGGGGTGGCTCCAGCGGACGAGGGCCTCGGCGCCGTGGACGCTGCCGTCGTCGAGGTGGACGAGCGGCTGGTACTCGATGAAGAACTCGCCGCGCTCCAGGGCGGTCGGCAGGGCGGTGGTGAGGCCGTGCCGGGTGATGGCGCGGGCGTCGGCCTCGGGGTCGGCGAGCTCGAAGCGGTTGCCGCCCGCGGACTTCGCCCGGTACATCGTGATGTCGGCGCTGCGCAGCACCTCGGCGGCGGTGCGCTCGCCGGCCGGCCCCTCGACGACGCCGAGGCTGCCGCGCACGGTCAGTTCGCGTCCGTCGACGCCGACGGGGGTGGCGAGGGCGGCGAGGATGCGGTCGGCGAGCGCGGCCGCGTCGCGTTCGCCGCCGGTGCCGGTGGTGAGGGCGACGAACTCGTCGCCGCCGAGCCGGGCGACCATCTCGTGGGGGCCGGTGGCGCAGGCCTGGAGCCGGTCGGCGACCTCGACGAGCAGCCGGTCGCCGATGGAGTGGCCGAGGCTGTCGTTGATGGCCTTGAAGCCGTCGAGGTCCAGGTAGCAGAGGCCGAAGCGGCCGTCCTCGCCGGCCGTGGCGGGGGCGAGGGCCTTCTCCAGGCGCTCGAAGAACAGCGTCCGGTTGGGCAGCCCGGTGAGGGCGTCGTGGGTGGCCTCGTACCGCAGGCGCAGGTGGAGCAGGCGCCGTTCGGTGATGTCCTCCATGAGTGCCAGCTGGTACTGGGGCAGGCCCTGGGCGTCGCGGAGGAGGGAGACGGTGAGGTTGGTCCACAGGACCGTGCCGTCGCCCCGGTAGTAGGGCTTCTCCACCCGGTACTGCTCGCGTTCGCCGCGCACCAGTTCCTCGTAGAGCCGCCAGACGTGCGGCCCGTCCTCGGGGTGGACCCACTCGCTGACGTTGCGGCTGCGGACGTGGGACTCGACGCCGCCGAACATGCGGGTCATGGTGTCGTTGATCTCGACGATGCGGCCGTCGAGGTCGGCGATGCCGATGCCGATGGCGGCTCCGTCGAAGACGGCCCGGAAGCGGCTCTCGGTGGCGTGCAGGGCGATCTCGGCGGCGCTGCGGGCGGAGAGCGCGGAGCGGGCGATGGCCTCCTGCTCGACGCGGGTCCGCTCGCGCAGGGCCTGGGCGTAGCCGGTGGCCATGGCGTGCTGGAGGCGGGCGCAGCGGGCCCGCAGTTCCTCGGCGGTGAGCTCGGGGTCCGTACCGCAGTAGAGGACCAGGTACGAGTCGACCACGCCGAGGCTGCGGCCGAGGGCGTCCGGGTCGGTGCAGTGGGCGTCGACCAGTCCGGCGCCGGCCCGCTGGGCGGGGGCGGTGTCGAAGGGCCGGGCGAGCAGCGCGCCGCTCAGCAGGCGGGCGAGCGGGAGGAGGTGGACCTCGAACTCGGTGCGGGTGAGGGAGGTGGCGGTCACCGGGAAGATGGCGCGGCTCCAGATGGTGACGAACCGCCTGAGTCTGTCCTCCGGGCCGTCGGCTTCCGCGACGTTGCCGGACGGCTGCGACGGCACCTTCACGCCTTGCGCCCCACACCTGCGAAGCCGGAGAAGGCGTACGGGTCCTCCTCCTCGGCCGGGCTGTCCGGCCGCCAGAGGGGCATGGAGACGATCCCGGGCTCGACGAGGGCGGTGCCGTCGAAGAAGCGGCCGATCTCGTCCCGGGAGCGCATCACCAGCGGGCTGCGGGTGCTGCGGTAGACGTCCACGGTGCCGCTGGCGCGCTCCTCGTCCACGGGGATGCCCTCGTAGGAGGCGTGGGTGAGGATCAGGAGGCTGCCGGGGGCGAGCGCGCCGAGGAGTTCGGCGACGGCCTCGTGCGGGCGGTCGGTGTCCTCCAGGAAGTGCAGGACGGCGACGAGCAGCAGGGCGACCGGCCGGTCGAGGTCGAGGAGTCCGGTGACCTCGGGGCTGTGCAGGATGTCGGCGGGCTTGCGGAGGTCGGCGGGGACGACGGCCGCGCCGTCGACGCCCTCCAGGACGGCCCGGCTGTGGGCGACGGCGACCGGGTCGTGGTCGACGTAGACGACGCGGGAGGCGGGGTCGGCGGCCAGGGCGACCTCGTGGACGTTGCCGAAGGTGGGTATGCCGGAGCCGATGTCGAGGAACTGGGTGACGCCGCCGTCGACCGCGAAGCGGACGGCCCGGCGCATGAACGCCCGGTTCGCCTGCATGATCTTGGGGAGGCCCGGCAGGAACTCCATGGCCTTGCGGGCCGCTTCCCGGTCCACTTCGAAATTGTGCGAGCCGCCCAGATAGAAGTCGTACATACGGGACACGCTCGGTACCGAGATGTCGATACCGGGCGGAGCCCAGGCGGGACGCTCCATCAATGTCTCCAACAAGTCGCCATGGGGGATGCGGCCCGGTTTTCGCGGCCGTGTTCGAGGTGAGGCTACTGATCGCCCGCCGGGAGAGCGAGTAGAAACGGAAATTCGCGGTCCGTTCTTGGTCACACGCCTTTGGCACGTGCGTACGGAACGAAGAGTTCACGCCTTCAGGCCGTGCACCTTCACGTGCAGATGGCCGTGCGCGCCCTCTCCGGAGCGGCTCCGCCCGCCCGTTGCGCGGCCCCGTGCCCGGCCGGGCCTCGGTGGTCGGCGCCCCGGGGGCCTTTTGCCGGGCCGGAACGCGCCGCCGGGTCGCGCCCCTGACGGGGCGACAACCGGACAGTTCTTCCGAACGGCCCCCGCGGTGGTCTCCGTCGGCCATTCCCCGTCCCTTCCCCGCGCCTTCCCCACCTCTCGGGAGGCCCGTTCTCCGGGCCGATCGGGCCCGTCGGCGGCGAAACGTCAAACCGGTGCATCCGAAGATCCCCACCATCCGGGGAATCAGGCCGCATTCGGCCCCCGGTTCGGCGTCCGTGTGTTCAAGCTCGTCGGCGTGTCTCTGTACGGATCACCCCTCGCGCGGTCGCTGGCCGCCGCCGGACTGGTGTGGCTGCTCGCCGCGCCCGTGCCGGCGGCGGCCGACTCCTGCGCCTACGCCACGGTCGGGCCGAACGGCTCGCACACCTCGGTGTCGGTGGTCGGCCCCGGCGCGTGCTCGCCGTCACCGAAGCCCCCGCCGCCGAAACCGACTCCGGAACCGCTGCCGCCCGAGCCCCCCGCGCCGCCGAAACCGCCCGCGCCTCCGCAGCCGCCCGCGCCGACGATGCCCCGGCCCTCGCCCCTGCGACCCGGCTCCCCGCCCGCACTCCCCCCGGCCCCCTCCCCCGTCCGGCCGCCCGCCCCCACCCCGGCGCCGCGGCCCGCCCCGCCCTCCCCCTCCCCCGCGCCGGCCACCCCGGCCCCCGCGGAACCGCCGGCCCCCGAACCGCCGGTCCCCGTCCCGCCGCCCGGCCCCGCCGCGGCGCCGACCGCCGCGCCCCCGAGCCCGGTGCCGCTGCCGCACTACAAGCGGACCTCGCGGCCCCAGCCGAAGAGCACGTCGTCACCCGTCACCACGATGCTCCTGCTCACCGCGCCGGCCGTGCTGGCCACCGCGATCCTGCGTCCGCGCTCCTCCCGCTGATCCGGCCCCGAGCGCCGTACGCCCTCCCCGAACCGAACACTTTGAGGAAGACCGAGGAACCATGTCCGAATGGCTCGTCCTGACCCTGGCGATGGCCGCCGCCTGCGGCGTCGTCCTGGCCATCGTCGTCATCAACCAGCGCCGGATCTCCGAGGACGACGACCCCAGCGAGACCCCCGACGTCATCGAGTACATGACGATGATGATCGGCGTGATCTACGCGATCGTCCTCGGCCTCGCCATCGCCGGCGTCTGGGAGGCGCGCGGCGCCGCCCAGGAGGTGGTGCGCCAGGAGGCGCAGGCCATGCACGAGATCTCCGAGCGGGTCGAGGTCTACCCGGCACCGGTCCGGACCCGGATCCGCGCCGACGTCGACGCGTACGTCGACTACGTGGTGAACGAGGAGTTCACGTACATGGCCGAGCACGGCGAGACCAGCGCCGAGGGCGACGCCCTGATGCGGAAGGTGCGCCGCAGCGTGACCGACTACGAGCCGGTCAACGACTTCGAGGGGCAGGCCTACCAGCCGCTGGTCGACCAGGTGATGGTCGCCGACGACGCCCGCGGCGCCCGCGGCCAGAGCGCCGGGGAGACCATGCCGGGAGTGGTCTGGTTCGGCCTGATCATCGGCGCCCTGGTGTCGGTGGGGCTGATCTTCACCCTCCAGATCCGGCGCACCGGACGCGAGGTGCTGCTCGCGGGCCTCTACAGCGCGCTGATCGCCTTCCTGCTCTTCCTCATCTGGGACTTCGACGCGCCGTTCGGCCGCGGTCTGGCCGCCACCGCCGCGCCGTTCACCGACCTGTTCCCGCAGGTCACCGACTGACCGGCCGACCGGGACTGGGCCGCCCGGGGGACAACGGTGCCCCATTCGCACGTCTGGGATCGCGGTTGTGGTAGTGCGCTCCTAGCGTTTCGGGCAACGAGGTGCACGCAGGCTCCTCGCGGCCACTGGGCCGCGGCCGGCCCTCGGGACCCGGAGGAATCACCATGCGCGCGATACGTGCCGCGTCCACCGCCCTGCTGGGGGCGGCCGCCCTCGCCCTGGCCGCCCCCGTCACCGTCGCCCACGCGGCCGACGGCGCGCCCGCGCCGAACCCGCGGGCGCGGGGTGCTCAGGCCCCGGGCGACTTCGTCGTCTCCCCCTCGCTCGTCGTCGCCGGCGGCCAGGTGACGCTCAGCGCCCCCGGCTGCTCCAGCACGGCGACGGCTACGGCGGGCATCTTCGACACCGTCCAGATCGCACCCGGTTCGGCCGTGACCGCCACCGTGGACGCGGACGCCAAGCCCGGCGCCGTGTACACGGTGGCGTTCAACTGCTCGGGCGGGGTGCAGGACACCGTCGACCTGACGATCAGCGGACTGGCCACGCTGTCGCCCACGGCCCGCTCGACCGTGCTGCTCACCCCGCGCGGTGTGCAGGGCGGCCTCGGCGGCTCGCAGAGCGGCGTCGGACCGGGGACGCTGGCGGCCGGCACGGCCCTGGTGCTCGCCGCGGCGGCCGGTTCCGCGTACGCGATCCGGCGGCGTGCGAACGGCCGCCGGCACTGACCCGGCACGCGGCCCCCGTGCGCCGGACGACGAACAGCCCGCCGCCCCCGGATCCCTTGCGGAACACGGGGGCGGCGGGCACAGTCGGCCGACCGGGAGGTTCGGGCCGGTCAGGCGCCCGCGCCGGTCATGCGGCGGCGGCGGAGGACGAAGACACCGCCGCCGAGCGCGGCGGCGGCGACCAGGCTGCCGCCGACGGCCATCTCGGTGGAGCTGGGCGCCAGCGAACCGCCGAGGCCGCCCTGGGCGCCGCGGCCCGCGAGCACGCGGAACGGGTGCGTGACGACCTTGGAGTTGTCGCTGCACTTCACGGCCAGGTTGTAGTTGCCGGGCGTGGCGTTGTTGTAGACGCGGGCGATCGCGCTGGACAGGCCGTTGGAGTTGACCGAGAGGCTGGTCTCCGGGAAGGCGTTGGACGTCACGGTGCCGCCGTGGCCGCATCCCTTGGCGGTGATCGTGATCGTCGACCCCGCGTGGACGTCGTAGGGATTGACGGTGACGTTGCTGGGACCGCTGGTGGCGGCGGCGAGGGGTGCGGCCAGGCCGACCGCCGCGATCGCGGTGGCGGTCACCGCCAGAGTGCGTGCAGCACGCATGGTTGAACCTCCAGTGGAAGACGCCCCAAAGCGGTGCTCCGGGAGATTCGACGAGTACGCCTTCCATGACGAACCATCACAATTCAGGCAGCTCCTTGCACCTCGGCACTGGGCCGGTCCGGTGAGCCCCCGTGCCGCCGATCGAGTTGCGCCGGGCCGCACAACCGCAGGTCAGGGGTGCGCGAAACGATTGTCCGACGAGTACTCGGATGGGTCAGCGCACCGTCACCCGAGCCGCCCAACGGAGCCCGAGGAGCGCCGCCGACGGGCTTTCTGACGGGTGGTCGGCAACACTTCTGACGAGTCGTCGGATATCGGGCGGCCCCGGCCGGGACCCCCTCCGGCGCGTCGCCACCCGTACGGAGGCCGCGGGATACCCGTACGGAGGCGGCGGACTACCCGTACGGGCCGTCCGGAGCGCGGGAACGGGGAAGCGCCCTTACCGTTCACACGTCGCCACGAAGGGAGAACCATGCCCCCGAAGGACTTCCGCGTCCCCGAGCGCAGGAGACGTCAACCCTGGGGCGTCCTGGCCCTCGCCATGCTGTCCGGACTCGCGATGATGCGCAACGGCGTGGACCTCGCGGGAGGCCCCCCGCAGCCGGCCGCCGCGGCCCGTCCGGTGGCCCGTCCCGTGGTCCCGCCGCCCGCGGAGGCGTCGGCGGGCCTCCAGCCGCTGCCCTTCGCGCCCGCATCCCGGGTCCGCATCCCGGCGATCGACGTGGCGGCCCCGGTGATGGACGTGGGGCTCGACGCGGACGGCTGGGTGGCGGCCCCTCCCCCGCAGGACGCCAATCTGGCCGGCTGGTACCAGAACGGCATCGCGCCCGGCCAGCGCGGCACCTCGGTGATCGTCGGGCACGTCGACAACAAGAGCGGGCCCGCGGTCTTCTACGGCCTCGGGGCCCTGGAGAAGGGCCAGCACGTCGAGGTCGAGCGGTACGACGGCCGGGTGGCGGTCTTCGAGATCTACGGCGTCGAGGTCTACTCCAAGCAGGACTTCCCCGGCCCTCAGGTCTACGGCGACACCGGTCACCCCGAGCTCCGGGTGATCACCTGCGGCGGCGGCTACACGCGGGCGAACGGGTACGACGGGAACGTCGTCGTCTACGCCCGGATGGTCGGCTCGCGCTGACCCCGGACGGACGAAGGGCCCCGGGGTTCCCCGGGGCCCTTCCCGCGCGGCGGCGCCGTCCGGTCAGCGCCGGGGGACGGTGACGGTGTAGCCCTCGTCGAGGAGCGCGGGCAGGTAGCGGCGGAGCGCGGCGACGCTCTGGGACCGGTTCCCGCCCGCGTCGTGCGAGAGGACGATCACGCCGGGCCCGGCGCCGTCCAGGACCCGGCGGACGATGGTGCCGCTGCCGGGCTCCTTCCAGTCGAGGGTGTCCACGGACCAGGCGAGCGGCTCCATGCCCAGTTCGGCGCCGATCTCGAAGGAGTGCCGGTTCCAGGCGCCGTACGGGGCGCGGTACCAGACCGGCGCGGTGCCCAGGGCACGCTCCACCACCTCGCTGGTGGAGCCCAGTTCGTCACGGATGCGGGAGGGCCGGAGCTTCGGCACCAGCGGGTGGGACCAGGAGTGGTTGCCGACCACGTGCCCGTCGTCGGCCATCTCGCGCAGCAGGTCCTGGTTGTCCACCGCCATCTCGCCGCAGACGAAGAACATCGCCCGGCAGTCGTACCGGCGCAGGGTGGCCAGGATGGCCGGGGTGTAGCGGGGGTCGGGCCCGTCGTCGAAGGTGAGGACCATGGAGCGGCCGACGCCGGTGAGCGAGAGGAAGGGCCGCTGCCGGACCGGCGGAAGGGCGCGGGGCCGGGCGGCGGGGGCGTACGCGGTCATGGGCTGGAGCCGGTACGCGGAGGGGCGCAGCCGGGGCGCGGCGGCCGGCGGGCCCGCGGCGGGTCCGGCGGCGCCGGGCGGGGGCGCGGGCGCGGCGGCGGTGCCTCCGCCGGCGCCTTCTCCGAGCCGGTCGACGGCGAGGGCGCCGGCCGTGACGGTGGCGCCGAGGGCGGCGGCCAGGCGCAGGACCGACCTCCGCCCGGGCAGCTGATCGTTTTTCATGACCAATGGTTCGTACGGGGAGGTTCCCTGGCCCCTCACCGACACCGGACCGCCGTCCGATTGCACCCGATGGGCCGATACCCTCGAAGGGTGAGCGAACACCAGCCCCACCGGTTCGAACGGGGCACCGACGGCCCCAAGGTCATCATGGCGGGGGTCGACGGCTCGGACTCGTCGCTGCGCGCGGCGGCGTACGCGGCCGGGCTGGCCCGCCGGCAGAACGCGCTGCTCGCGCTCGTCTACGTCCAGCCGGTGATGGCGGCCGGCGCCTCGCTGGGCGCCCCGGTGTCCGGGACCACCGAGGAGATCGCCGAGGGGCTGGTGGAGGAGATCCGCACCTCGGCCGAGAGGGTGAAGGACCTCTGGCGGGTGCGCTGGGAGTTCCGCACCTTCAAGGGCGACGCCTACGCGGGGCTGGTGCGCGCGGCGGAGGAACTGAAGGCGGACGCCGTGGTGGTGGGCGTCTCGGAGTCGGCGGGGCACCGCTTCGTCGGCTCGGTGGCCGTCCGGCTGGTGAAGGCGGGCCGCTGGCCGGTCACGGTCGTGCCCTGACCGGCCGGCGCCCTCACGCGCCCGGGGTCAGGCCGTCCTTGCCGGCGCCCCGGCCGAGGACGACCTGGCGGATCGTCTCGCGGATGCCGGGGTGGCGCGGGTCGGAGCCGTCGGCGGCGCCGAGGTTGACCACGCGGCCGCGCCCGGTGTCGAACCACTGGGGCACGAACTCGGCCCTGGTGACCTCCCAGCGGCCTCCGGGTTCCTTCGGCGGCGCGAAGGTGAAGCGGCCGATGCTGCTCTGGTTGCCGCGCGGGTCGAAGGCGCCCTGGTGGTTGATCATGTCGCCGGCGATCTGGTCGCCCATCCCGTAGATCACCCAGGTGCCGTTGACCTTCTCGTACGCCTGGGGCACATGGGCGTGCGTCCCGACGATGAGGTCGATGTCGGGGCGTCCGCCGGTCCGGGAGGCGGTGAGGGAGCGGGCGAGCGAGAGCTGGCGCTCGTCGGGCGCGGTCTGCCACTCGGAGCCCCAGTGGACGCTGACCACGACGACGTCGGCACCGGCGGCGCGGGCCGCCCGGGCGTCGGCGAGCACCTTACCCTCGTCCAGCAGGTTCACCGCCCAGGGCTGCCCCTCGGGGAGCGGGTAGCCGTTGGTGTCGTAGGTGTAGGCGAGCTGGGCGACGGTGGCGCCGCCGGCCTTGAGGAGGGTGGGCCGGGCGGCCTCGGCGGCGGTGCGGGCCGAGCCCGCGTGCTTCACGCCCGCCGCGTCGAGGGCGTCGAGGGTGCGGCCGAGGCCGGCCGCGCCGTCGTCGAGGGTGTGGTTGGAGGCGGTGGAGCAGGAGTCGTAGCCGGTCGCCCTCAGCGCGGTGGCGACCTCGGGCGGGGACTTGAAGGCGGGGTAGCCGGTGTAGGGCCCGCCGTCCTTCCCGTACACGGTCTCCATGTGGCAGATGGCGAGGTCGGCGCGGGAGACGACCGGTTTCACCCCGGCGAGCATGGGACGGAAGTCGTATCCGCCGTCACCGGCGTCGGCGGCGGCGCGGCGGATGATCGAGTCGTGCGGGAGGATGTCGCCGGAGGCCACCAGGGTGAAGCCGGCCGGCTTCGGGGCCGGGGCGGCGGGGCGGGGCGCGGTGGAGCCGCCGGGCGGGCTGCCGGGCGAGCCGCCGGGGGCCGGTGCGCCGCCGGGGGGACCGCCCTGGCCGCACGCGGCGACGACGGCGAGCAGCGCGCCGGCGACGGCGGTGGAGCCGGCCCGGGCGGCCCGGGCCCGCGCGCGGCTCGGTCCGGTACGCCTCGGTCCTGTACGTCTCGGTCCTGTGGTCATGAGGACTTCCACCCCGATCATCGGAAGAACATGTGTTCTGCCGAATTGATCTCCCGGGCGCCGCCCAGTCAAGGGACCGGGCCGCCCCCCGGCCGAGAACCCACCGCATCGGACGCACGGCCGTCGTCCGATCGCCGCACGGCCGCCGACCGACCGTTCGCCGTGCCATTCGCCGCTCGTTACGACCGTTCGTCGCAGACGGCTGTCCGCTCCCTGTCCCCTTCCGCCCGGATGCGTTCGTATACGGCGCGGACGACGAACCGCAGAGCGGGCGGGGAAGGGTGACAACCATGACGACGGCGACGGCGACCGTGACGACCGACGAGCGGACGCTCCAGGAGCTCCAGCGGGAGCACGGCCCCGCCCTGCTCTCCTTCCTCCTCGGACTGACCTACGGCGACCGCCAGCGCGCCGAGGACCTGGTCCAGGAGACCCTGGTCAGGGCCTGGCTCCACCCCGAGGCCTTCAGCGGCGCGTACGACTCGATGCGGCCCTGGCTCTTCACGGTGGCCCGCCGGATCGCCATCGACGCCCGCCGCTCCCGGCTGGCCCGGCCGGCCGAGATCGGCGACGGGGTGCTCGCGGTGACCCCCGACCCCTCGGACGCCACCGAGACCGCCGAGGCGGCGCTCGACGTCCGGGCGGCGGTCCGGGGACTGAGCCCGGAGCACCGGGCGGTGCTGGTCCGGCTCTACTTCGACGGGCTGACCGTCAACGAGGCCGCCGTCGACCTCGGCATCCCGGCCGGCACGGTCAAGTCCCGCTCGCACTACGCCCTCCGGCAGCTGGGCCGCTCGCTGCCCGGCTACCGGCCGCGGCACGGCGCCATTGCCCGGCCCCGGACCCCGGCCGCACAATGACGCCGTGACGCACAACGACGCCGTGACGCCTCCCGAGACCGTGCCGCTGACGCCCGCCGCGGCCGAGAAGATCCTCGCCGACAACTTCGCCCCCTGGGTCCTGGACCTGGGGCTCACGGTCGACTCGCTCGACGACCGCGAGGCCGTGCTCCGGCTCCCCTGGTCCGGCCGGCTGGCCCGCGAGGGCGGCGGCCTCTCCGGCCAGGCGCTGATGGCGGCCGCCGACACCGCCACGGTGATCGCCGTCTCGGCGGCCCGCGGCGGCTTCGTCCCCATGACGACCGTCCAGCAGTCCACCAGCTTCCAGCGGGCGGTCCTCGGCACCGACGTCCTGGTCCGCGCCCGGCTCACCAAACTGGGCCGGCGGATGGCCTTCGCCGACATCACGATGACCGCCGAGGGCGCCGGCGAACCGGCCGCCCACGCGACCGCGGTCTACGCCCTGCTCGGCTGACATCCGCCCCCTCCGCCGACTCCGCGGGCGCACCGGCGGCGCGGAGTCACGGGGGGTCGCGCCCCCGCCCGACGGGGACCCGCGGGGCTCTATACACTCCGCGTATACGCAGTGCGTATAGTCGCGTCCATGGCTTCACGGACCCACACCCCGCCCCTGCCCCGCCTGCTCAAGACCGTCGTCGTCACGGCGCTCGCGATCGCGGCCGCGCACCTGGTCCTCTCCGACACGCTGCGGTTCGCCCTCGTCGCGGAGGCCTCCGCCGCACTGGGGTCGCCGACCGGGTACGGCACCGCCCAGGTCTTCACCACCGCGCTGTTCAACACGGCGCTGGTCATGCCGATCGTGCTGTGGACCGGGATGCGGCTGAGCGGGGAGCGGCGGCTCGGGGCGGTGGTCCTGGTGGGGAGCGTGGGGTGGATCGCCGTCGTCTGGCGCGGCGTCGACGCCCTGGACGACTCCTTCGGGGCGGTGCTGCCGCTGCGCCCGCTCGCGCTCCTCGTCGGCGTCACCGCCCTCGCCTCGCTCGTGCGCCGGCGCCCCTCCCCCGTCCCCTCCACCCCGCGCGCACCACAGGACCCGTCCGTACCGATCCGGCCGGGGAACGTATCCGAAACCACACCGGCGAGTTGAGCAAAGCGGTCCACGCGGACGCCCCGAGCGGAGGAGGCTCTGCTCCGGGTCCCGAGAACCGCGGGGCCCCGACGTCCGGGAGAAGGTGGGAGCGTTGCCGCCCGAGAGCACGAACGGCGCCGGCCGCAGGAACGGCGGGGGCCTGGCCGTACCGATGGCCTGGCTGTGCGCCGAGTACCTGGCCGACCAGTACCTGACCGTGGCCGGGCTCGCCGAGCCCGGCTCGCTGGAGCACCGGGCCTCCCTGCGGGCCCTGGCCCTCACGGTCCACCTGTCCGGGGAGCCCGCGCCCGAGGAGTGGCTGCACCTCACCGCGTACGAGGCGGACTGGCCGGACTGGGTGGAGGAACGGCTCGCCGCCGAGGCGGCCGAGGACCCCGACGGGGCCGACCTGGCCCTCGCCCGGGACGCCTGGCGGGCCCTGCGGGAGACCTGGGTGCACGCCACCGACCTGGACGGCGTGCCGGGCACGGGAGCACGGCTCCTGGTGGACGAGACGGCCCGCGCCTGGCTGCCCGCCTGGCGGCTGGGCCTGCCGCTCGCCCATCTCGCCGTCTGGCTCTCCTGATCCGTCACCGCGCCGGCGAAGGATGCACCCCCGGGCGGTACTTGGGGAACCGCGCGGTCACCTTCACGCCGGCGCCGACGCCGGTCTCGATGACCAGCCCGTACTCCGGCCCGTACACCTGGCGCAGCCGCTCGTCGACGTTGGAGAGCCCGATGCCGGAGCCGCCCGGGTGCTCGCCGCGCAGCACCGCCCGCAGCCGCTCGGGGTCCATGCCGACGCCGTCGTCCTCGACGGTCACCACCGCCTCCGAGCCCGCGTCCCGCGCGGCGATGGTGACCCGGCAGCCGCGCTCCCGGTCCTGGAGCCCGTGCTTGACCGCGTTCTCCACCAGCGGCTGGAGGCAGAGGAAGGGCAGCGCGACCGGCAGCACCTCGGGGGCGATCTGGAGCGTCACCTTGAGCCGGTCGCCGAAGCGGGCGCCGGCCAGCGCCAGGTACTGCTCGATGGCGCGCAGTTCGTCGGCGAGCTGGGCGAAGTCCCCGTGCCGGCGGAAGGAGTAGCGGGTGAAGTCCGCGAACTCCAGGAGGAGGTCCCGGGCCCGCTCCGGGTCGGTGCGGACGAACGAGGCGATCGCCGCGAGGGAGTTGAAGATGAAGTGCGGGGAGATCTGGGCGCGCAGCGCGCGGATCTCCGCCTCCACCATCCGGGTCCGGGAGCGGTCCAGCTCGGCCAGCTCCAGCTGGACCGAGACCCAGCGGGCCACCTCCGTCGCGGCCCGGACCAGCACCGCCGACTCCCGGGAACCGTAGGCGACGAGGGCGCCGAGGACGCCCTCCTCGCCGGTGAGCGGCGCGGTGACCGCCCACCGCAGCTCGCAGCCGGGGTCGGCGCACCCGGTGGGCGCGGAGCGGCTGCGGCCGGTCTCCAGGGTCGCGGCGGCCAGGTCGGGCACGCCCGCGTGGTGGTGCCCCTCCCCGGGGCCGTCCCAGGCGAGGACGGCCGTGCCGTCGGTGAGGCAGAGGGCCTCGGTGCCGAGGAGCGAGCGCAGCGGGCGGGCCGCCCGGCGCGCGGTCTCCTCGGTCAGCCCGGCGCGCAGCGGCGGCGCGGCGAGCGAGGCGGTGTGCAGGGTGTGGAAGGTGGCCCGTTCGACCGGGGTGCCGAGGTCGAGGTCGGCGGAGCGGCCGCCGCGCGGGGCGGTGAGCCGGCCGAGGACGACCCCGGCGGCGAGGAGGACGGCCGCGGCGGCGCTCGCCGCGGCCCAGACGATGCCGCTCACCGGCGTGCCTCCTGGGCGGGTACGGGGGCGGTGAACCGCTCCGGCAGGTGCAGCCGGGCGAGGGTGGCCGCGGTGCCGGCCGGGACGCTGCGCGGGGTGGCGAGCGAGACCAGCACCATGGTGAGGAAGCCGAGCGGGACGGACCAGACCGCGGGCCAGGCCATCAGGGTGTGCGGCCAGCCCCCCGGGGGGAGTCCGGCGCGGGTCGCCATGACGGCGGCCAGCGCGGAGCCGCCGCCGAGGAGGAGGCCGGCGGCCGCGCCGGGCGGGGTGAGCCGCCGCCACCAGATGCCGAGGACGAGGAGCGGGCAGAAGGAGGAGGCGGAGACGGCGAAGGCGAGCCCGACGGCGTCGGCCACCGGCACCTTGGAGGCGGCCACGCCGACGGCGAGCGGCACGGCGGTGGCGAGCGGCGTCGCGAGCCGGAAGTGGCGGACGGCGCGGGAGGGCAGCACGTCCTGGGCGAGGACGCCGGCGACGGACATGGTGAGCCCCGAGGCGGTGGAGAGGAAGGCGGCGAAGGCGCCGCCCGCGAGGAAGGCCCCGAGGACGTCGCCGAGCACGCCGCCGAGGATCCGGTCGGGCAGGACGAGCACGGCGGCGTCGGCGGAACCGGTGAGGGCCAGTTCGGGGGCGTAGATCCGCCCGAGGGCCCCGTACAGCGCGGGCAGCAGGTAGAAGGCGCCGATCAGGCCGAGGACGACGAGGGTGGTGCGGCGGGCGGCCCGGCCGTGCGGGCTGGTGTAGAAGCGGACGGCGACGTGCGGCAGGCCCATGGTGCCGAGGAAGGTGGCGAGGATCAGTCCGTACGTGGCGTACAGCTGGTGCCCGTCGCGGCCGCCGGCCAGCGGCTGGGACCAGCCGAGGGGGTCGGCGCCGTCGGCGCGGCGCTCGGGGACGGGGGTGCCGGGCGGCAGGGCGAGGACCGTGCCGCCGTCCACGCGGTGGGTGCCGGGGGCGAGGGTCACGGCCCGCTCCTCGTACCGCACCGCGTCGACCGTGCCGGTGACGGTGAGGGTGAGCGGGGCGTCGAGCCCGACGCGTACGGTGTCGGCGACCCGGACGACGGTGTGCTCGCGGAGCACGGCGGGCGCGTCGAAGCGGGCCCGGGGCGCGCCGTCGCCGTACCAGGCGGCGACCAGGAAGAAGGCGGGGACCAGCAGCGCGGTCAGTTTCAGCCAGTACTGGAAGGCCTGCACGAAGGTGATGCTGCGCATGCCGCCCGCGGCGACGGTGCAGGTCACGACGAGGGCGACGAGGAGGCCGCCGACCCAGTCGGGGGCGCCGGTGAGGATCTCCAGGGTGAGCCCGGCGCCCTGGAGCTGCGGCAGCAGGTAGAGCCAGCCGATGCCGACGACGAAGAGGCTGGCGAGCCTGCGGACCCGCCGGGACTCCAGCCGCGCCTCGGCGAAGTCGGAGAGCGTGTACGCGCCGGAGCGGCGCAGCGGGGCGGCGACGAGGACCAGCAGCACCAGGTAGCCGGCGGTGTAGCCGACCGGGTACCAGAGCATGGCCGGGCCCTGGACGAGGACGAGTCCCGCGATGCCGAGGAAGGAGGCGGCGGAGAGGTACTCGCCGCTGATGGCGGCGGCGTTGAGCCGGGGCCCGGCGGTCCGGGAGGCGACGTAGAAGTCGGAGGTGGTGCGGGAGACGCGCAGGCCGAGGGCGCCGATGAGGACGGTGGCGAGGACGACGGCGGTGACGGCGGCGACCGCGTAGGTCTGGTTCATGGGGGGTGGTCCACCGGTTCCTCAGCGCTCGACGAGGCCGGTGAAGTCGCGCTCGTTGCGCTCGGCCCTGCGGACGTACCAGTGGGCGATCGCCCAGACGACGGGGTAGACGCCGACGCCGAGCGACGCCCACACCAGGGCCTCGGGGGCGGGCAGCGCGAGCAGCAGCGGGAGGGTGCCGACGAGCAGGGCGAGCGCGCCGAGCGCGGTGAGGGCGGCGCGGAGCTGGCTGCGCATCAGCGAGCGGACGTAGGTGTGGCCGAGGGTGGTCTGCTCGTCGATCTCGGACCGGGCGGGCGGGTGCGGCGCCCGGGGACGCAGCCGCGGGGCGGGCCGGTCGCCGAGGGCGGAGGCGTGGGTGACGGTCTCGCGCCGGGGCCGGCGCGGCTGGGGGTGCTCCGGCATCGGCGTCGCTCTCTGACGGGCGGGTGGGCCCGTGGAGTGTAGGCAGACGGGGCCGGGTGCCGGTAGGGGTGGCCGGTCAGCCGCCGGCGCGGCGCATCAGCAGGTCACGGAGGTGGCGGGCGTGCCGGCGGCTGACGGCGAGGTCGGTGGAGCCGACCCGCACGGAGGTGGCGCCGCCGTCGAGGCGGAGCTCGTCGACCCGGCCGAGGGCGACGAGGTGGCTGCGGTGGATGCGGACGAAGCCCCGGTCCGCCCAGCGCTCCTCCAGGGTGGAGAGCGGGATGCGGACGAGGTGGCTGCCCTGGTCGGTGTGGAGGCGGGCGTAGTCGCCGTGGGCCTCGACGTAGGCGATGTCGTCGACGGAGACGAAACGGGTGACGCCGCCGAGTTCGACGGGGATCTGCTCCGGCGCGGCGGCCGGGGCGGGCGCGGCGCCGGCGTGGACCAGCTCGTGGACCCGGCGGACGGCCTCCGCCAGCCGCTCGCGCCGCACCGGCTTGAGCACGTAGTCGACGGCCTTGAGGTCGAAGGCCTGGAGCGCGAAGCCCTCGTGCGCGGTGACGAAGACGACCAGCGGCGGGCGGGCGAAGCCGGCGAGCAGCCGGGCGACGTCGAGGCCGGTGAGGCCGGGCATGTGGATGTCGAGGAAGACGACGTCGACCGCCTCCTCGCCGTCCGGTCCGGAGTCGAGCGCGCGGCCGATCCGCCGGAGCGCGGCCGTCGCGTCCCCGGCACCCTCGGCGGTCCGCACCCGGGGGTCGGCGCGCAGCAGGTAGAGGAGCTCCCCGAGGGCGGGTTCCTCGTCGTCGACGGCCAGTACGCGCAGCATGCGCGGGAGCCTACTGGAGCGGCGGGCCCGGGTCCTGGCCGGTGCCGTGGTGGTGGACCGGTCCGGGTCGTGGCGGCGGCGGGCGCGTCCGGTGCGCCCGCTGTGCCCGGTGTGCCCGGTGCGGGTGCGGGTGCGGGTTCAGTCCGTGACGGCGAACTCGCACCAGACGCACTTGCCGCCGCCCCGGGACTCCACGCCCCAGCCGTCGGAGAGCTGGTCGACGAGGAGGAGGCCCCGTCCGGAGACGCCCGCCTCGCCCGCCTCGCGGCGGCGGGGCAGGGCGCTGGAGCGGTCCTCGACCTCGACCCGGAGCCGCCGTTCGGCGCCCGGCAGGACCCTCAGGGTGATGATGGCGCCGCCGTCGGTGTGCATCAGCGCGTTGGTCATCAGCTCGTCGGCGACGAGTTCGATCTCGTCGGCGCGGGAGCCGGCGCCCCAGGCGCGGACGGCGGCCCGGATCATGTGGCGGGCGGAGCTGAGGGCCTCGGGGTCGCTCGGGGCGACGTGCTGGCGGAAGCGGCCGCCGGTGGGGGCGTACGCGCCGAGGCGGCGCAGCAGCAGGATGGCGACGTCGTCCTCGCCGCCCCGGTCGGCGACGACGTCGCAGAGCAGGTCGGCGAGCTGCTGGAGGTCGGAGGGGCCGCGGCGGACGAGGGAGGAGAGCCATTCGAGGCCCTCGTCGAGGTCGGCGCCGGGCTTCTCGACGAGCCCGTCGGTGTAGAGCATGAGGGTCTGGCCGGGGTCGAGCTCCAGGGTGGTGACGGGGTAGTCGAGCCGGCCGAACTCGGCGGAGAGGCCGAGCGGGAGCCCGCCCTCGACGGCGACCCGGCGGCAGGTGCCGTCGGCCTCCCGGACGAGCGGGTCGACGTGCCCGGCGCGGACGACCTGGACGACGCCGGTGCCGGGGTCGGCCTCGGCGTAGGTGCAGGTGGCGAAGCGTTCGGTGTCGAGTTCGTGGAGGAAGACGGAGGCCCGGGCCATGACGGTGGCGGGGGTGTGGCCCTCGGCGGCGTAGGCGCGCAGCACGATCCGCAGCTGGCCCATGACGGCGGCGGCGTGGGTGTCGTGGCCCTGGACGTCGCCGATGACGGCGCCGACCCGGCCGCCGGGGAGCGGGATGACGTCGTACCAGTCGCCGCCGATGTCCCGGCCGAGGCGGGCGGAGCGGTAGCGGACGGCTATCTGGGCGCCGGGCACGTCGGTGAGCCGGCGGGGCAGCATCGCCTGCTGGAGTCCTTCGGCGAGGTCGTGCTCCTGCTCGTACAGCATGGCCCGCTGGAGGCTCTGCGCGATGCTGCTGCCGAGGGCGACGAGGAGGGTCCGCTCGTCCTCGCTGAAACCGGTGCGGTCGCTGTAGAGCAGGCCGAGGGCGCCGATGGGGCGGGCCTGGGCGATGAGCGGCAGGTAGGCGGCGGCGGTGATGCCGAGGCCGCTGATGTGCGGCCACAGGACGGGGAAGGAGGCGGCGAAGTCCTCGGCGGTGTCGATGAAGCGGGGCCGCAGGGTGCGGATCACCTCGCTCATCGGGTACGGCTCGTCCACCCGGGTGAAGCGGGTGCCCGGCACGAAGGCGCCCTCGGGCCCCTCGGCGACGAGGTGGATGCGGCCGGCCTCCAGGAGGCCCATGACGAGGCTGGCGGCGCCGAAGTGCTCCAGGGCGTGCGAGTCGTTGAGGAGGTCGATGACGTCCTGGACGGTGCGGGCGTAGGCGAGGGCGGCGGTGGTGCCCTCGACGACCCCGGCGCGCTGCCGTCTGCCCTCGTCGAGGCCGAGGCGGGCGGCGGACTCGGTGAGCTCGTGGGTGGCGTCGCGGACGACGCCGATGATCCGCACGGGGCGGCCGCCGGCGTCCCGGTGGACGAGGCCCTGGGTGTGGGTCCACTGGTGGGAGCCGTCGCGCCGGCGGATGCGGAAGTACGCGCCGTACTGGTCGGAGCCGTCCTTGAGTGCCTGGGCGACGAGGGTGTCGAGCTGTCGGCCCTCGTCGGGCAGGACCCGGCTGCCGAGGGTCTCGGGGCGCCCGTCGTAATCGGCGGGGTCGAGGTCGAAGACGTCGAGGGCGGCCTCGTCCATCTTCATGGTGCCGGTGGCCAGGTCCCAGTCGAAGCCGCCCATGCGGAAGGCGGAGCCGAAGGCGCTGAGGATCGGCGCCGCCGCGCCGTCCGCGACCGGTGCCGCGTCCGGCCGGCCCACCGTGTCCGCTCCCCCGCTGCCCGCGCTCATGGGGGCCACGCTAGGGCCGGTGGGTTCCTCGCGCACCACGGAGATCCTTCATCCGGCGAAGGTGTCGGGCTGGGTGGGGCCCGGTTCGAGCGGAAGGAGGTCCTCGGGGAGCGGATGGCCGCCGTCGGGCTCCGCGTAGGGGTCGGTGTAAGGGTCGGCGTACGGGTCCGCCGGGGGCTCGGCGTACGGATCGGCGGGGGCGTCCGGGTCGGGGTACGGCTCCGGGGGCGCCTCCGGGGCCGTCGGCGGGTCGAGGACGGTCGGGGTGTCCGGCGCGGTCGGGGCCTCCGGTGTCGTCGGGGTGTCCGGTGTCGTCGGGGTGTCCGGTGCGGCGGGGGTGTCGGGCGCCGCGGGGGTCTCCGGCACGGCGGGGGCGTCGGGGGTCCTCGGCGCGGCGGGGCGCTCCGTGGGGGGCTCCGGGGTGCCGGGCGCGTCGGGGTCCCCGGCGCCGGTGTCCGGGGTGACGGGGTCGCTCAGGGCGCAGGTGTCGGGGTCGCAGTCGGGGACGGTGTCGGGCTTGCGGTCCTCGTCCCCGTCACTGCCCGCCTTCCGCTCGATCCAGCTGTCGTCGGAGACGTTCACGATGACCAGGCTGGTGACGACGGTGGTGGTGGGCTTGACGATGATCACGCGGTCGGGGTCGAAGCCGGTCCAGGGGTCGCCGTGGTGGACGGCCCCGGAGACGCTGACGGGCGTGCGGAGCGGGTTGCCGCAGGCGCAGCGCACGCGGGGCGCCCCGTAGGGGTCGACGAGGACGGCGGTGCCGGCCTGGAGGACGGACTGGAAGGCGGAGGCCCGGCCGTCCCGGAAGCCGTGGTTGGTGACGCGGGTGTCGGCGCGCAGCAGCACGGGGGTGAGCTCGCGCAGCCAGTCGGCGACGCCGCCCTCGGGGATGCCGGCGGCCTCGGCGAAGGCGCGGAGCTTGGCGGGTTCGGCGGCCAGGTAGGCGACCTGCTGCTCGATGTCGCAGCTGCCCTCGGCGCGGGTGCCGCCGTAGAGGCCCGGGGTGGAGCCGGTGACCTCGCGGATGCCGGGGGCGCTGACGGGCTGGGCTCCAGGGTCGGCTTCCCGGGGCGCGCGCAGTCCGGCGCCCCGGGCGGTGGAGGCGGTGAAGGGGTCGGGTCCCTGGGCGGCGACCGGCTGGAGGCGCACTTCGTGGGCGGCGCCGAGGGCGGCCCGGCCGGCGGCGCCTCCGGTGTCGTCGGAGGAGCACCCGGCGAGGAGCAGGGCGGCGGCGCCGAGCGTCGCGGCGAGGGCGGTACGGCCCTGGCCGCGGGCGGCTCCGGGGGCTGGGCGGACGGCGGCGGGGTTGCTCCGCGTCCGGCGCTGCGTGGGGCGCACGTTGCTTCTCCCGGTCGTCACGGATGGGTTCCTCCTGTTCTGTCGCAGCCGGTGACGGAGCGCAAGCGGAGAGCGTCCGACCGGGCGGGGGCCGGCCGCCCGGAGCGGCGGGGGTGCGGCCCGGGCCCGGCGGGAGGGAGGACGGGCGGCCCGGCCCTGACGGGGGCGACCCAGGCCCGGCGGGGGGCGTGGTGCCCGGTCCTGGCGGGGGGCGCGGTGCCCGGTCCTGGCGGGGGCCCGGACTCGGCGGGTCCACGACCCGAGCCCCGCACTTGAACACGTTCAAGAGAAGCCCTACGCTCGGTCCCGTCACCGTTGAACACGTTCAAGTCGGGGGGTCGGATGTCATGACCACACTGTCGGCCTTCGTGGTCCCGGTCGTGACGGCCGGGATGCTCTGGGTGGTGCCGACCGGGCTCGGGCTCATCGAGGGGCCCCGGCCGCCCGGCTGGGACCGGCTCCGGCGGGCCTGGCCGCTGCTCGCGCTGCCCGGCGCGGTCTCGCTCTGGCTGCCCCGCTCCGGCACGGCGACCGCGCTCGCGGCCTGCTACGCGCTCGCCACCCTGGCGCTCGCCCTCCAGGCCCCCGCCCGGCTCGCCCTCACCCGCTCGCTGCGGCCCGGCGAGATCGCCGTCCTCACCGCCCTCGTCTCGCCGTCCGTCGCGGGGCTCGCGCTCGTGGCCGAGCGGGCCTCGTACCCGCTCTTCGGCTTCGAGCTCGACCTGCTCGCGCTGACCGTGCCGCACTTCCACTTCGCGGGCTTCGCCGCCGCCCTGGTCGCCGGGCTGCTCTGCCGGGCCTCCGCCGCAGGACCGCTCGCCAGGACCGCCGCGCTCAGCGTGCCCGCCGGCACCCTGATGGTGCTGGCCGGCTACTTCGTCGACGACTGGGCGGAACTGGCCGGGGCGGTCGTCCTCACCACCGGGATGGCGGCCGTCTCGGTGCTGACCCTGCGCGAGCGGCGCGGCCCGGCCGCCGACCCCGTGACCCGGACCCTGCTCGGCGTCTCGGCGCTGGTCCTGGCGGTCACCATGGCGCTCGCGCTCTGGTGGGCGCTGGGCGAGGCGACCGGCCTGCCGCACCCCACCCTGACCTGGATGGCCGCGACCCACGGCCTCGGCAACGCGCTCGGCTTCGCCGTCTGCGCCCTGCTCGCCCACCGCCGGCTCCGCGCGGCGGACCCCGCCGGCCCCGCCGCGCCCACCGATCCCCGCCGCCCCGCACCCCTCCCGCGAACGGAGCTCCCGGCATGACCCGCATCCTCGGCGACCTCGCCCCGCGCCGCACCCTCAGCTACCGCGAGACCGGCGCCACCCGCACCCCCGACGCCCTTCCCGCCGGCTATCACCACCTGCGCCACAGCACGCCCGTCGGCCACGGCCCGGCCGACTTCCGGACCGCCGCCGAGGCCGTCACCACCTGGCGGATGCACCGCGCCACCGGCGCCCGCGTCCGCTCCACGGCCGGGCGCGCGGCACCGGGCGTCACCCTGGAGGTCGCCCTCGGCGTCGGCCCGCTGGCCTACGGCGTGCCGTGCCGGGTGATCTGGCTCCCCGAGGAGGAGCACCGGGCCGGTTTCGCGTACGGCACCCTCACCGGGCATCCGGAGAGCGGCGAGGAGTCCTTCCTCGTGGAGCTGGAGCCCGACGGCACGGTCCGCTTCACGGTGACCGCCTTCAGCCGGCCCGCCGCCTGGTACACCCGGCTCGCCGGCCCGCTCGTCCCCCGCCTCCAGCGCGCCTACGCCCGCCGGCTGGGCCGCGTCCTGACCCGCCTCGTCGCCGCGGGCTGAGCCCGGGCCGATACTGGAGGCGATGGAGTGGTTCACCGCGCCCGAGCTGTGGATGGGCCGGACCGTCTTCCAGCGCGGCCTGGCCGTGCTGTACTGCGTGGCGTTCCTGTCGGCCGCGCTCCAGTTCCGGGCGCTCATCGGCGAGCGCGGCATGCTCCCCGTACCGGCGTACCTGCGCCGCACCACCCCGCTCCGCTCCCCCTCGCTCTTCCACTGGCGCTACACCGACCGCCTCTTCGCGGCGGTCGCCTGGTCGGGCGCCGCCCTCGCGGCGGCGCTCGCGGCGGGCGCCGGGGACGCGGTGCCGCTCCCGCTCGCCATGCTGGGGTGGCTGGTGCTCTGGGGCCTCTACCTGTCGATCGTGAACGTCGGGCAGACCTGGTACGCCTTCGGCTGGGAGTCGCTGCTCCTGGAGACCGGCTTCCTCGCGGTCTTCCTCGGCAACGACGACGTCGCCCCGCCCCTCCTCGTCCTCCTCCTGCTCCGCTGGCTGCTCTTCCGCGTCGAGTTCGGCGCCGGCCTCATCAAGATCCGCGGCGACGCCTGCTGGCGGAAGCTCACCTGCCTCTGCCACCACCACGAGACCCAGCCGATGCCCGGCCCGCTGAGCTGGTTCTTCCACCGGCTCCCGCGCCCCCTGCACCGCGTCGAGGCGGCCGCCAACCACGTCGTCCAGCTCGGCGTGCCCTTCCTCCTCTTCGCCCCGCAGCCGGTGGCCTCGGTCGCGGCCGGCCTGATGATCGTCACCCAGCTGTGGCTGGTGCTCTCCGGCAACTTCGCGTGGCTCAACTGGCTCACGATCGTCCTCGCCGCCTCGGCCCTCGACCTCTCCGCCGTCACCGCGGACCACCCCCGCCCCGACCCCCCGCTCTGGTACGCGGCCCTGGTCCTCGCCCTCACCGCGCTGGTCCTGTTCCGCAGCCACCGGCCGGTCCGCAACCTCCTCTCCCGCCACCAGTCCATGAACCGCTCCTACGACCCCTTCCACCTGGTCAACACCTACGGAGCCTTCGGCACGGTCGGCCGCGTCCGCGACGAGATCGTCGTGGAGGGCACCACGGAGGAGACCCCGGGCCCGGCCACGCCGTGGCGGGAGTACGGCTTCAAGGGCAAGCCCGGCGACCCCCGGCGGTGGCCGCGCCAGTTCGCGCCGTACCACCTGCGGCTGGACTGGCTGATGTGGTTCGCGGCGCTCTCGCCCGGATACGCGCGTGAATGGTTCGGGCCCTTCGTGGAGCGGCTGCTCGCCGCGGACCGGGACACGCTGCGGCTGCTCGCGCACGATCCGTTCGCCGGCGCGCGTCCGGCGCGCGTCCGGGCCCGGCTCTACCGGTACCGCTTCTCCACCTGGGACGAGCTGCGGGCGACCGGCGCGTGGTGGCAGCGGCGGCTGGTGCGGGAGTACCTGCCGCCGACGCGACTCCGGACCCCGCCCGGACCGCCCGCTCCCTGAGGGTCCCGCGCGACCCGCGCGACCGGCGTGACCGGCGTGACCGGCGGATCTGACGGGCTGACGGGCTGACGGGCTGACGGGCTGACGGGCTGACGGATCTGACGGATTCTCCGGAGGAGCCTTGTCCCCGGAGCGGCCGCTCCCTACGGTGTGCCGTTTGCCCTCTCGGGCATTTCCGCCACAAGGGAGCTACGAGGATGAGACAGGCAGCGCGCCGCCTGGCGGTGCTGTGTTCCGCTCTGTTCGCGATGATGGTCATGACACCCGCGCAGGCCCAGGCGGTGGAGAGCCGGGCCGTGCCCGTCACGGCGAGCGACAAGTACGCGCTCAGGTCCGTGGGCGCCGGAAACCTCTACGTGTCGGTGGAGATCTCCAAGACCGGCAGCGGGGAGGCGATGCTCCGCGCGCGCACCTCCGCCGCCTCGCTCTCCGACCTGGGGTCCTGGGAGAAGTTCACGCTGCACACCGACGACAAGGGCGTGACCGCCACCCTGCGTTCGGAGGCGAACGGGAACTACGTCACGACCGAGCGCGGCTACACGGGCAGCTACCAGAACCTGCTGCGCGCCCGGGGCACCACCTCCGGCGAGTGGGAGAAGCTCCGGCTGGAGAAGCAGACCGACGGCACGTACGCCCTGAAGGCCGCCACGGACGACGGCTACCGGTACGTGACCGCCGAGGTCCAGGACCCCGGCGAGGACGCGGGCCTGCTGCGCGCCCGCGGCACCTCCGTCGGTTCCTGGCAGAAGTTCCAGCTCGTCTACCTCGCCGAGGAGAACGCGAGCGACCTGGGGGGCCGTCCCGCCCCCGCCTCCCCCGCCCCGGCCGCCGACTTCCGCGTGATGTCGTGGAACGTCTGCGCGAACCACAACTCCGCCTGCGACAACCACCGCGTGGAGGGCCCGTCCCTGGGCGCGCAGATCACCGGCCGGATGGGCACCGACGCGGAGGCGCGGACGTACCGCGCCGTCTTCCTCCAGGAGATGTGCGAGTCGCACGCCAAGCCCATCGAGACCGCCCTGGAGGCGAAGACGGGCACCGGATGGGACGTGCGCTTCGCCCCCGTCAAGTTCACGGTCGACGGGTCCTCGCTGGAGGCCGCGAGAACCTGTGACAACGCCGGTTCGTCGGGCGCCTGGAAGGACCGCGGCTCCTACGGCATCGGCCTCGCCCTGCCGGACGCCAACGAGTGGTACCACTCGTACGACCTGCCGTCTCCGCAGAACAGGACCATCGACGGCACCTGGGTGCGCATGGAGCAGCGGGCCGGCATGTGCGCCGTCCTCCCGGCGCAGGCCCTGCAGTTCTGCACCGCCCACTTCAGCGCCGGCCTGCCGACGGACGACGCGGACGGCACGAAGCGCGCGGAGCAGGCCGCGGAGATGCAGAAGATGGTCCGCTCGTACACCATGCCCGGCTACCGGACCGTCTACGGCGGCGACTTCAACGCCGTCCCGCCGGACTCCGCCTCGCCGGACACCCCCAAGGACGTCATGGCGTCCGCCTACGCGGCGGACGAGGAGTGCGACGAGGGCCTGTCGAGCACGCGTCCGCGCGACGGCCGGTCGACGAAGCCGCTGGCGACCCGCAGCATCAAGATCGACTACCTGTTCGGCCCCCCGTCGGGCACCGTCCTGTCGTGCGCGGTGACGACCGACGCGGGCCGGTCGGACCACTACCCGATCACGGGCCGCTTCAGCTTCTGAGCGCGGGACGGCACGCGGCGGTGCCCCCGGCCGGGAGGGCCGGGGGCACCGGGGTCGTACGGGCCGCGTCGGTGCGGCCCGGGACGACGCCTCGCGTCGGGGGCACCGGTCAGTCGATGCCCGGCAGGATGTGGGGCTCGGCGAGGTCGTCCTCGTAGCCCGCGAGGCGGATCGGGGCCGAGCGGGCCCAGACCTCGAGGCTGCCCAGCTCGCCGTTGCGCCGCTGCCGTTCGGAGGGTTCCGACGGTCGGGATTCCTGCTTCGTCAGTTCGGGGGTCACCGCGCACTCCTTTGTGTCGCGTCAGAGGGGAACGTAAGGCCGTTCGGTCGCGGTGGCGCCGTACTGGGGCGGGACCGCGGCCGAGGTGGGTGGCCAGTCCCCTGGTCGGCCGTGGAGCGGTGTGTCGCTCCGGTGGCCGTCCGTGGGCATCAGAGTAACCAAATGAGCGCGCTCGCGCTCTACCGGGCTCAAAAGTGTGACGCGTTCGAGTGACGAAGACCGAAAGAGCGCCCTTCCGGGAGGGAAGGGCGCTCTTTCGCGGTCCGCGCGGGACGGGGGTGAATCCGTGGGCTACCACTTGCCGGGGGCGTAGTCCTTCATGAAGACGCCGTACAGGTCCTCGCCGGCCTCGCCGCGGACCACCGGGTCGTAGACGCGGGCGGCGCCGTCGACCAGGTCGAGCGGGGCGTGGAAGCCCGCCTCGGCGAGCCGCAGCTTCTCGAAGTGCGGGCGCTCGTCGGTGATCCAGCCGGTGTCGACGGAGGTCATCAGGATCTTGTCGGCCTCGAACATCTCCTGGGCGCTGGTCCGGGTCACCATGTTCATGGCGGCCTTCGCGGCGTTGGTGTTCGGGTGCCCGGCGCCCTTGTAGCCGCGGGAGAAGACGCCCTCCATGGCGGAGACGTTCACGACGTAGGCCCGGCCGCTCGCGGCCTGCGCCGCGGCCTTCGCCATTGACGGGCGCAGCGCGCTGATCAGGATGAACGGCGAGGTGTAGTTGCAGAGCTGGGTCTCCAGGAGCTCCACCGGGGAGATCTGGTCGATGGTCTGCACCCAGGTGTTGGACTCCACCACGTCCGGCAGGAGGCCGCCGGCGTCGATCGCGGTGCCCGCGGTGTACTGCTCCAGGCTCGCGTTGCCCGCGACCAGGGCGAGGTCGGCGACCTTCTGGGCGTCGAGGCCGCTGGTGCCGACGGGCAGCGCGGCCAGGCCGTCGACGGCGCCGGAGTTGAAGGCGCCGATGACGTGGTGGGCGGGCAGCTCGCCGGCCGGCAGCGGGGCGCTCTCGCCGTCGACCAGGGCCGCGTACGCGGAGGGCAGCCGGCGCACGGTCTGCGTGGCGTTGTTGATCAGGATGTCGAGCGGGCCCGCCGCGGCGACCTGCTCGGCGAGGGCCACGGCCTGGGCCGGGTCGCGCAGGTCGATGCCGACGACCTCCAGGCGGTGGATCCACTCCGCCGAGTCCTCCATCGCTTTGAAGCGGCGGATGGCGTCCTTGGGGAATCGGGTGGTGATCGTGGTGTGGGCGCCGTCGCGGAGCAGCCGCAGCGCGATGTACATGCCGATCTTGGCCCGGCCGCCGGTGAGCAGGGCGCGCTTGCCGGTGAGGTCGGCGCGGACGTCCCGCTTGGAGCGGTTGAGGGCCGCGCAGTCCTGGCAGAGCTGGTGGTAGAAGTAGTCGACCTCGACGTACCGGGTCTTGCAGGTGTAGCAGGACCGGGGGCGCTGGAGTATGCCCGCGATCTTGCCGGCCTCGGTGACGGAGGAGGGCAGGATGCCCTCGGTCTCGTCGTCGATGCGCTGGGCGGAGCCGGTCGCGGTGGCCTCGGTGACCGCCCGGTCGTGGGCGGTCTTGGCGGCCCGGCGGTCCTGGCGGCGGCGCTGCTTGACCGTGCGGTAGATGCCGGCGGTGGCGCGGCGGACGGCGATCGCGTCCGGGTGGTCGACGTCGATCTTGTCGAGCTCGTCGAGCACGCTCAGGCAGACGGCCAGGCGCTCGGGGTCGATGCCCGGCCCGTACTCCTGGGTTTCTTCAGTCACCGTCATGGCCTTCGTCGTTCCTCGATCGCTCGCGGGCGGGCGCGCTGCCGCCGGGGGTTGTGAAGAATCAACTTTACGGAGCCGGGGGCTGCCGCTCCAAACCCGTTCCCGGGGCGTGGTCGAACACACAGTCGCCGCACAGGCCGCCGGAGGGACAGCGGTAGTACAGGCAGCAGCTGGCGCGGCGCAGGGCGGGGCCCCGGACGGTGCCGGCGAGGTCGGGGTGGTCGAAGAGGCCCTGGACGAGGGCGGCGGCCCGCTCGGCGGCGGCCGGGCGGCCGTGGGCGCGGGCCCAGCGGGTCAGCTCGCGCAGGGCGCCGGCGAGGGCGGAGCCGGCGTTGCCCCACAGCAGCCGCGGGGAGATCCGTCCGTCGCGGGCGAAGGCCGCGTGCAGGGGGACGAGGTGCGCCTCCTGGACGGCCTCGCGGAGCGCGGCGACCGTGGCGGGGCGGGTGTCGGCGCCGCCCCACCACAGGTCGTCGGGGGAGCCGAGGGCCGGGTCCCAGTGGAGGTCGGCGGGGCCGAGGGCGGGGAAGCGGCCGTGCAGGGCCGCGGGGCCGAGCGCCGTCGACCAGAGGCGGGCGGCGAGCCCCAGGTGGGCGACGGAGGCGCCGACGCGCCGCTCGGGGGCGCCGAGCCGGGCGGCGACCCGGTCCACGCGCGCGTGGAGGGGCGCGTCGCCCCCGTCCCCTCCCCCGTAGAGGCGGGCGAGGGGGCGGTGGTCGCCGCCGGTGGGCGGCGGGGCGGTCCGCAGGGCGAAGAAGCCGCCCGGGCCGGACGTGCCGCTCGTCTCGGGATCCACCGAATTCCCCCCCGGGTTCCCCGCCGGTACGGCCCGGCGGCGCGGGGTTCACCGTATCCCCCGCCGCCGGGCGGGGATCTTCCGGTCCAAAGTGGCCCGGCGGGGGCGGCGACTGGCTCGGGTTCCGCGGCGCGTCCGGCCCGCGGAGCCGCGGCCGGTACCGCCCCACGAGACCGTTTCACCCCCTTTCCGACCCCTCTGACCTGCGGGGGCGTACGCCTCCGGGTGTACGGGACGGGCATGTACTGCGTCGGCGGTACCGGTGAAGGCCTTCCCTGGTCTGACGACGGGAACGGCCCGGAGGGCGATCGTGGAGGGTATGAGTCCCCTCCTGCTGTCCGTCGTCCTCTCGCTGGTCTCCGCGGTCGCCTACGCGGGCGCGGCGATCGTGCAGGAACGGGTCGCCGCGGTCGCCACCGGGCCGGCCTACGCGCCGCTGCGCAATCCGGTCTGGTGGGGCGCCGTGCTGCTCAACGGGCTGGGCGCGACCCTGCACGTGGTCGCCCTCGCCTACGGCCCGCTCAGCGTGGTGCAGCCGCTGGGCGCGCTCACCATCGTCTTCGCGCTGCCGATGGCCGCGCTGTTCGTCCGGCGTCCGGCGGGCCGGCGGGCCTGGCACGGGGCCCTGATGGCCACGGCCGGGCTCGCCGGTCTGCTCAGCGTGACCGACGGCGGCGAGGGCCGCACCCCCGGCGCCGGGGAGCGCTGGCTGCTGGCCGGCGCCACCTTCGTGGCGGTGGCGGCGCTGTTCCTCCTGGCCCGGCTCGCCGGGCGGACCGCGCTGCGCGGGGTGGCACTGGCCGCGGCGGCGGGCGTGGCCTTCGGGGTGGCGTCGGTCTTCACCAAGGCCGTCGCGGAGGAGTGGACGGCGGACGCGCCGCTCGCCGAGTGGGGGTCCGTGCTCGTCCTGTCGGCGCTGGCGGTCACCGGCCTGCTGCTGTCCCAGGCGTCCTACCGGGGCGCCGGGCTCGCCGCCCCGCTCGCCACGGTCACCGTCGTCAACCCCGTGGTGGCCGCCACCGTCGGCCTCACCCTCTTCGGGGAGGGCTTCCGGTACGGGGCGGCCGGCGCGGTCGCGGCGCTGGTCTGCGGCGCCGTCGCGGCGGGCGGCCTGGTCGAGCTGACCCTGGACCGGCTGGCCCGCTCCGGCGAGGACGGGCCGGGCGCGGACGGACCCGGCACGCACGGCCCCTCCGCGCACGGCCCCTCCGCGTCGGAGGGGCCGGCGGGAGCCGCGGGGCCGTCGGGGTCAGATGGAGACGCCGCGCGCCCTGAGATAGGCGAGGGGGTCGATGTCGGAGCCGTACCCGGGACCCGTCCGCACCTCGAAGTGGAGGTGCGGCCCCGAGCTGTTGCCAGTCGATCCTGAGCGCCCGATGCGCTGCCCGCCGGTGACCCGCTGCCCCTCGCGGACGGAGACGGCGGAGAGGTGGGCGTACTGGCTGTAGCGCCCGTCGTCGTGGCGGACGACGATCTGGTAGCCGTAGGCGCCGCCCCATCCGGCGGAGACGATCCTCCCGTCGGAGACGGCCTTGACGGTGGTGCCGGTGGGCACCGGGAAGTCGACGCCCGTGTGGTAGCCGCTGGACCAGGACGAGCCGGGCTTGCCGTAGCGGGTGCCGACGTCGGCGGAGACCGGCGCCGAGTAGCGGTCCTCGCGGGGCGCGGCGGGCCTGGGCTTGCTCTGCGGCTTCGGCTGGGGTTTGCTCGCCTGCTGCGGCTTCGGCTGGGGCTTGCTCGCCTGCTGCGGCTTCGGCTCGGTCCGTGCCGGCGGCTTGGGCTCGGTCTGGGGCTTCGGCCTGGCCTGGGGCTTGGCCGGTGCCGTGTGCTGCGGCTTCTGCGCGGCCTTGACCGGGGGCTTCGCCGGGGGCGTGCGGTCGGCGGCGGGCCTGACGGCCGGGGGCTTCGCGCTCGGGGCCCGCGTCGCCGGGGGCTTCGCGGCGGGCGGACGGGCGGCCGGGGGCTTCGGGTCCGCGGAGGGCCTGGCGGCGGGTGGCGCGGGAGCCGTCGGGCGGGCGCTCGGCGGGGCGGCGATCCTCAGGGTGAGGCGCTGGCCGGGCAGGATCAGGTCGGGGTCGTCCCCGACGACCTTGCGGTTGATCTCGTACAGGCGCTGCCAGCCGCCGCCCACCCGTTCGTCGCGGGCGATCGCGGAGAGCGAGTCCCCGGGAGTGACGGTGTACATCTCGCGGACGGTCGGCACGGTCGTCGGACCGGGCTTCGCGGACGCTTCCCGCGGTAAGGCGCGCTGCGCGGGCAGCGAGGCGGTCCGTACGTCGTTCCCGCCGCCGGGGGCGTCCGGCGCGGGGCCGCCTCGGGCGAGTCCCGCGCGGCTGCCGCAGGCGGGCCAGGCGCCGGGCCCCTGGCCCTTGAGGACCCGCTCGGCGACGGCGATCTGCTGGTCCTTGGAGGCCAGGTCGGCCCGGGGCGCGAACTCGCGGCCGCCGTACGCCTCCCAGGTGGACTGGCTGAACTGGAGGCCGCCGAAGTAGCCGTTCCCGGTGTTGATGTGCCAGTTGGAGGAGGACTCGCAGGACGCGACCTTCTCCCAGACGTCGAGCGAGGCCGCCTGGGCGGCGCCCGCGCCGACGAGGGGCAGCGCGATGCCGGCCCCTCCGGCGGTGACGGTGAGCGAGGCGCGGTTGATCCGGCTCGGCTGGTGGCGGCGGTGACGTCCGCGTACGGCCATGGGCCCCCCTAGAACACAGCGACAGCGGTCCAAGTTACGGGGGTCGCACGCTGCGTGACAAGCCGGATGCGGAAGTCCGCCACGAAGGCGGACTCCCGTACGTCACCGGTCCGTTGCCGCTCCGCCCGGTCCGCCGCCGCGCCCGGCGGGGCCGGGCTGCGGCTGCGGCTCCGGGGCCGGCACGGGCCCGCCGGGCTGCGGCCGGCCGGGCGGGGCGGGCTCGGGCGGCACGGGCACCGGGTTCGGCGGCGGCACCGGCGGCGGCGAGGGCTCCGGCGGCGGGATCGGAGAGGGCGGCAGCGGGTCGGGATACGGATGGGTCATGACGGCCTCCGGTCGACGTCCCCCCGGTGGTCCCCCCACCCCCCTCTTTCCACGTTCCACCCCCCATATTCCGCAGTGGCGCCGCTCGCGCCACTCCGGGTCACCCGCCCGGGAGGCGCTTCACCACAGCCCGGGGGTGGCCGCCAGCTGCCTCTCGGCGGCGCGGACCACCTCGGCGGAGGCCCTCGGGGCCTGGGCCGGGTGCCGCTCGGCCCACTTGGCGGCGTACGGGCAGAGCGGCACGACGGGGACGCCCTCGCGTGCGGCGATCGCGTAGAGCTCGCGGACGAGCGCGCCGGCGATCCCCCGCCCCTCGTGGGCGGCCTCGACGACCGTGTGGACGGCGACGAGGGCGTGCGGCTCCTCGTCGAGGGCGAAGTGGACGATCACGCCGGCGAAGACGTCGTCGACGTACGCCTCCAGCCGCCCCTTCTCCCGCACGTCACGGATGACCGGCTCGACCGCCCGCTGCTCCGCCACGTCGTACGCTCCTTCGGTCAGACGGCCGCCGGCACCGCGTGCGGCGGCCGCACCGTGTCACTGCCGGGCACGGGCGCCGAGGCGTCGGCACCCAGCTCCACGATGCGGTTCGCACCGTCGACGTGCACGACGCGCGGCACGTGGGCGCGGGCCTCGGCGTCGTCCATCTGGGCGTAACTGATGAGGATGACCAGGTCGCCGGGGTGCACCAGGTGCGCGGCGGCACCGTTGATCCCGATGACCCCGGAACCCCGCTCACCCTCGATGACGTAGGTCTCCAGGCGGGCGCCGTTGGTGATGTCGACGATGTGGACGAGCTCGCCGGGCAGCAGATCGGCGGCGTCCAGCAGATCGGCGTCGACGGTGACGGACCCGACGTAGTGGAGGTCCGCCTGGGTGACGGTGGCCCGGTGGATCTTGGACTTGAACAGAGTACGCAGCACTTGGGACTCCTTCGAGACGGCTCCCTGCCTGCTTTGTGCAGGTCAAGGGCGGTCTCGACTGTACACCGGCACACGCCGGACGATGTTGGTGAGGAACATCGCCCTGGCCGGGTGATACGTACCCTCACCTGGGTTTTCGCGTCGTCACCGACGGCTGTTAAGGGAATTCTCCGGGGACACCGACGACTCATGCTGACCGCATGCTGACTTTCCTGATGTTCCGTCACACATGCGGGAGACCGCGGGCCTGGGCTGAAGGTCTCGCAGCGCGGGTCGGCGGCCGGGGGGGCAAAGGAACGGGCGAGCGGAGGACCGCGGCAGCGGTCGGAGCCGGGCCCCGTGACTCCCGCGGGTCGGCGTCGGCGCCTGAGCGTTCATCGGCGGCGGCCCTGGAGGGCGGTGGCAAGCCGCTCGGGACACTGGTGCCGTCGGCGAGAGTGCGGGATCACCAGCCGCGCAGGCGTGGTCAGGATCGCAGTAATGCCTGAGTAACGCCCCTCCTTCTAGCGTGTGGCACCGTCCGGTCCGTGTCCGTGAGAACCCCCTGGACTGCCGGGCGTCCCCTCCCCCGAAGGAGCGAGTCCCCCTGATGAATGTCCCCCGCACGCCCCGGCTCCGGGGCACCGCATGGGCGGCGGTCACCCTTGCCGCTGTGCTCGGCGGTTCGGCCGCCGTGCTCCCCCAGTCCGCCGCCGCTTCCCCCGCCTCCTCCGCCTCCCCCGGCCAGGCCCGCGTCGACGCCGCCGTGCTCGACGCCGTCTCCGCCGGCCAGGAGTCCCGGTTCTTCGTCGTCCTCAAGGACCAGGCCGACCTCTCCACCGCGAAGCGCGCGAAGGGCCACGGCGCCCGGGCGAAGACCGCCTTCGAGGCCCTCCGGACGGAGGCGGCGGACAGCCAGAAGCCGCTGCGCGCGTTCCTGGACCGCAAGAAGGTCGGGTACGAGTCGTACTGGATCGCCAACACCCTGCTGGTGACCACCGACGACAAGGCCGTCGTCGAGGAGCTGGCCGGCCGCGCGGACGTGGCGAGCATCGTCGAGGAGCGGACGTACCGCCTCGACGGCGTCGAGGCCGCCTCCCAGGACACCGCCGCCGCCTCCGCGACCGCCGACGAGGCCGCCGGTGACGTCACCCCGGAGTGGGGCGTCGCCGACATCCGGGCCGACCAGGTCTGGGACCAGTACGGCGACCGCGGCGAGGGCGTCGTCATCGCCAACATCGACTCGGGCGTGCAGTACGACCACCCGGCGCTCGTCGGCAACTACCGCGGCAACCTGGGCGACGGCGCCTTCAGCCACGACTACAACTGGTACGACCCGACCGGCCAGTGCGGCACCGGCGGCACCCCCTGCGACAACAACGGCCACGGCACCCACACCATGGGCACCATGGTCGCCTCCGGCGGGGCCGGCGTCGCGCCCGGCGCCACCTGGATCGCCGCCAAGGGCTGCGAGTCCAAGTCCTGCTCCGACGCCTCGCTGCTCGCCGCCGGGCAGTGGATCCTCGCGCCGACGGACCGCAACGGGCAGAACCCGCGCCCGGACCTGGCGCCGAACATTGTCAACAACTCCTGGGGCGGCGGTGACACCACCTTCTACCAGGACATCGTCGAGGCGTGGAACTCCGCCGGCATCTTCGAGGCCTTCGCCGCCGGCAACGACGGCGACGGCACGACCTGCTCCACCGCCAACGCGCCCGGCTCCCAGGCCCCCGCGTACGGCGTCGGCGCCTACGACGCCACCGGGAAGATCGCCTCCTTCTCCGGCTTCGGCCCGTCCCTGGTCGACGGCTCGGCGAAGCCGAACATCTCCGCACCGGGCGTCAACATCCGCTCCACCTGGCCGGGTTCGACGTACAACACCATCAACGGCACGTCGATGGCCACGCCGCACGTCGCGGGCGCCGTCGCCCTGCTGTGGTCCGAGGCCCCCTCGCTGGTCGGTGACATCGACGCCACCCGCGCGCTGCTGAACGGCGCCGCCCGCGACGTCGACGACACCCACTGCGGCGGCACCGCCGGGATGAACAACGTCTGGGGCGAGGGCAAGCTCGACATCCTCGGCGCCGTCGACGCCGCCCCGCACACCGCCGCCGTCGTCACCGGCCGCGTCACCGACGGGGCCACCGGCGCCCCGCTCGGCGACATCGCCGTCAAGGCGACCGGCGACGCGGCCACCCGCACCGTCACCACCAGGGCCGACGGCACGTACCGGCTGACCCTGCCCGCCGGAGACTACGCCCTCACCCTCGGCGGCTACGGCTACGCCACCGCGGGCCAGACCGGGTTCGAGGTCACCACCGGCGGCGACACCACCAAGGACTTCACGCTCGACGCCGTCCCGCACCACGCCCTCACCGGCACCGTCCTGGACGTCACCGGCAAGCCGCTCCCCGGCGCCACCGTGAAGGTCGCGGGGACGCCCGTCGCCGCCGTCACCACCGACGCCTCCGGACGCTTCACCGTCCCGGACGTCGCCGAAGGCGCCTTCACCCTCACCGCCGCCCCCGCCGCCCCGGTCCGCTGCAACGGCCCCGCCGCCCAGCCGCTCACCGTCGACGGGGACGAGACCGCCACCGTCCGCCTGCCGAACCGCACCGACGCGGGCGGCACGTACAGCTGCGCCCCGGTCGCCTCCTCCTGGATCGCGGGCAGCACCAAGGTCGCCCTCACCGGCGACGAGGACGCCACCACCGTGTCCCTGCCCTTCCCGGTGCGCCACTACGGCACCGCCTACACCCGCGCGTCCGTCACCACCAACGGCCTGGTCAACTTCCTCGCACCGCGCCTGGGCGACTACGCCAACACCGCCCTGCCCAGCACCACCCAGCCGCACGGCGTCGTCGCCGCCTTCTGGGACGACCTGGTCCTGGACAAGAAGTCCAGCGTCCAGACCGCCACCACCGGCACCCCCGGCGCCCGCCGCTTCGCCGTCGTCTGGAACAACGCGGCCTTCGTCGCCGCCCCCTCGGTCCGGATCTCCTTCGAGGCCGTCTTCGACGAGGCGACCGGCGCCGTCACCCTCCAGTACAAGGGCATCGGCTCGAACCCGCTCCAGCAGGGCGCGTCGGCCACCACCGGCATCGAGAACCAGGCCGGCACCGACGGCCTGGGCCACTCCTTCGACTCCCCCGTCCTCAGCGACGCCACCGCAATCCGCTTCACCCCGAAGGGCGCGTGATGAGCAGCATCAACCGACGGGGCCTGCGCCTCGCCTCCGCCCTGGCCGCCGCCGGACTGGCCCTCAGCGCCGTCCCGGCCGCCGCCCAGGCCGACGACAACGGGCTCCTGACCCTCACCGACACCCAGGCCCAGACGCTCGCGGGCCGCTTCCAGCCCGACGTGTACGGCGACGGCACCACAGGGGTCGCCGGGGTCGACGCGCTCGACACCGCCCGGGCCGCGCAGCAGGCCGCCGAAACCGCCGAGAACACGGGAACAGCGTCCGAGACGGACACGGCCACCGCCGATGCCGGAACCACTGCTGTCGGCGCGGTGAAGATGACGAACCGTTCGGCCGTCGAAGGCGTCCAGGGCGCCGCCCGGACGATCGCGGTCGGCGGCGCGGCCGGCGACTACTTCACCGTCCACGCGCTGGGCGTCGTCCAGCGCATGAGCGCCGACGGCAGGCAGCTGTGGAAGCGGGACTCGGGCTCGCTGCACACCGACTGGCAGGTCACCCCGACCCCCCGTGCGACGAAGGAGCCGTACCCCGCGGCGATCGTCATGGGCTTCAACGCCGTCAGCCCCTTCGACGCGTCCTCCGACGACGGCTACGCGACCGGCGACCTGACCGGCGACGGCGTCGACGACATCGTCTTCACCGCCAAGGTCGGCGTGCAGCCCTACCGGCCGTTCACCTCGCCCGGCTCGACCCTGCCCAACGGCACCTTCGTCACCGTGCTCGACGGCTCCACCGGCAAGACCCTCTGGTCGAAGCTGTACGCCGGCGCGTACAACATCAAGCTGGTCGGCAAGACCCTCGTGGTCGCCGACTCGGCGTACTACAACCTCAACTCCCCGGCCGGCTCGAAGACCACGCTCAACGGCATCCGCTTCTCCTACGCCGACGGGCGGCTCACGCCCGCCGACACCTGGACGTACGACGCGGGCACGTACACCGGCGTCTCCTGGGGGTCCCTGGAACCGATCGGCGACGGCCTCGTCGCCGCCTCCTGGAACCAGTCCATGCAGTACGCCCCCGACCGCACGCCCAGCGGCCACACCCTCGTCATCGACACCGCCGACGGCAGCCTCCGCTGGGAGAAGTCCGGCCGGAACTACGTCCGCCAGCTGCGCCTCGACCCCGCCCGGGACCGGATCGTCGCCCTGGAGCAGTCGGACTACAACGAGGGCATGAGGTACGAGCTCGCCTCGTACGACCCCGCCGACGGCGCCCGCGCCACCCTGACCACCCGCGTCAACGCCGTGGCCACGGCGCTGGAGATCGGCGACATCCAGGGTGATGCCAGGCCGGAGTACGCGGTCGCCGAGGCCACGGTCTCCAGCTCGGGCCCGTTCGTCGACTCCAGCAGCATCCGGGCCCTGAACGGCGACGACGCCTCCCTGCTGTGGGCGCGCACGGTCAAGCCGTCCGAGAGCAGTGGCGCCGGGGCGGACACCCCGTGGCAGCTCCAGGCCGTCGACGGCAGGATCGTCGCCTCGTACCTGGACGACCAGGACGCCGACACCGCCGCCAACCGCGGCGGGGCCCACTACGCCCGCCTCGCGGTCCTCGCGGGCAAGAACGGCGCGGTGAAGTGGGAGAAGCGCGGGATCGTCGGCTCCCAGATCGGCGCGCAGGCGTACGCGAAGGGCGGCGGCTGGCGGCTGCGGACCGTCGACACCCACCAGAACATCCACGTCTACAACCTCGCCAACGGCAAGGAGGAGAGCCTCACGCCGATGCAGGGGCCGGTCTCCTCGGGCGTCGCCCTCGACCTCACCGGCGACAGGAAGCAGGACGTCGTCGTCGGCGGCGTCTCCAACGGCCTGTTCGCCTACGACGGCCCCTCCATGGTCGCCGGAACGCCGAAGCCGCTGTGGACGGCCACCCTGCCGGGCCAGGTGAACCAGATCGTCAAGGCCGACACCACCGGCGACGGCCGCGCCGAACTCGTCGTCGCCGCCGACACCGCGGCCGCGATCGTGGACGCCGCCACGGGCAAGGTGCTCACCGTCATCGACGGCGGAGGCGAGTACGTCCGCAACGTCGTCGCCTCCGACCTCGACGGCGACGGCGCCGCCGAGGTGGCCGTGGCCACCGACAAGGTCCGCGCCTACGAGGGCACCGGCGCCCTCAAGTGGGAGTGGGCCGCCCCCGCGGAGATCGGCACCCCGGCCTTCGCCGACCTGTCGGCCTCCGAGGGCAAGGTCTACGCCCAGTACCAGACCCGGGGGCTCAACCCCGGCAACACGGCCGGCGTCCCCGTGGGCGGGGTCGCGCTCGACGGCACGGACGGCTCGGTCACCTGGTCGTTCACCCAGAAGGCACCCGCCACCGGCACCACCGGCGCCGTCCTCGGCATCCCGCTGCGCGCCGGCACGTTCGCCGGCCCCGGCATCCCCTACGCCGACGGCCACGCGGTGGTCTTCACCTACGTGGTCCGCGGGGACGCCACCCAGCTCCCGCCCAACCAGCTGGCCAACATGGTCCAGATCCGCGACAGCCGCACCGGCGAGGTGCTGCACGAGTCCAAGGCGGGCGGCTACGCCACCCTCTCCAACTGGTACACCGCCCCCGAGGGCCTGATCGGCACCAGCCTCGTCGCCCTGCGGACCTACTCGGGCGACCCGGCCGCCTACCAGCAGGTCCTCACCATCGGCGAGATCCGCAGCAGCGCCCTCGTCACGGGCCCCGACGGCCGGCGCCTCGTCGTCGCCGGCGGCGAGACCTTCTCGTCGGTCTACGACGCATCGCTCCTCGCCTCGGGCGCCCGCTACCCGGCCTCCGCGGCCTCCTACGACGCCCTGGGCGCCCGCGAGTTCCTCACCGCCGACCTCGAAGGCGACGGCCGCGAGGAGGTCGTCCTGCTGAACTGGGACGGCTACGGCGCGGACCGCAGCGCCGAGCTCGTCGGAAACTCGGTAAGCGGCTCGTACACCGCGATCCGCTCGATGATCACCCTGACCATCGACAAGGCCTGACCCCGCGGAACCCCTTGACGGAGGCCGTCCCCGGCGCGCGAACGCGCCGGGGACGGCCTCCGTGCGTTCTCAGTCAGTCGGGAAGCTTCGCCGTGACGATCCTCACCGAGCCACCCGCCGTCAGGTCGTACGCGTAGAAGGCGACCTCGCCGCGGTCGTTGACGCCTATGCCCTCGGTCGGCACCCAGTGGGTGCGGTCGACCATGGCGCGCAGGTCGTACAGGCGGCCCTGCGGGTCCCAGACGACCGCGGTCGTCGCGTCCGGTTCGAGTTCCGCCGTGCCGGCGATCCAGCCCGCCGCGTTCACGGAGAACGCGTCCGCGTCGAAGCCGAAGTCGGGCAGCCGGGTCATGGCGCCGCCGGGCCTCTGGACGAACGCGTCGTGTCCGCTGCTGCCGACGACGGTGCCGGTGGCGCTGATGTCGCGGGCGGTGCTGTCGGCCATCCCCGGCAGCGTGCCGAGGTCGTGGACGGTGCCGTCCGCGTCCCAGCGCACGGCGTGGCGCCTGCCCTCCTTGGACGAGTGGCCGACGACCGTGCCCGCCTCGTCGATGGCCAGCGGCTCGGTGAGCCGGCGGTCGGCCGTCAGGTGTGCCAGGCGGGTGAAGCCGCCGTCCCGGGTCCAGCGGAACGGGTCGTTGACCGAGAGCCTGATGCCCGTGGCGGGGTCGGTGACCAGTCCGGAGGCGTTGCCGATCACGGTCCCGGAGTCGTTGACCGCGAAGGCCCGGTCGTAGGTGTACTGCTCCCAGTCCGGCAGCGGCAGCACGGCGAGCGCGCCGTTCGCGTCCCAGAGGGCTCCACGGGTGCCGCCGGGCAGGGTCAGCTGCCCCACGGTCAGGCCGGAGACCGGGCTGGTGCCCAGGGCGTAGCCACTGGTCGAGGCGGCCGGGTCGAGCGCGGTCACGCCGTCCTTCGCGGTCCAGGAGATCGGGCGGGTGCGACCCCCTGACTGCTGCGAGCCGACGACCCGGCCGTTGTCGTCGATGCCGAAGCCGACGGCCGGTCCGAAGGCGGCGGTCACCTCGGCCGTCGGCTGGGTGACGGAGCCGATCAGGACGTCGGTGCTGCCGAGCGTGGTGCCTCGGTCGGTCGCCAGGGAGAAGCGGCCGACGAGCTGCCGACCGGCGGGCGGACGGACGTCCGCGGTGAGTCGGCCCCGCACCGTCAGCGCGGCTCCGGACGCCAGGTCTACGGGCTCCGTGTCATCCACCGTGACCGCTCCGAGGGATTCCGAGAACATGGTGTCCTGGATGTCGAAGGCGGTGCTGCCGGACGGCACGGCCGTGCCGGCGATGTACAGCAGGTAGTAGCCGGGGGCCGGGTCCTTCACGGTGATGCGTTCCTCGGACCCGCCGTTGGTGGAGGAGCCGGCGAGCGTGCCCGACTGGTGGACGAGGAACAGGTCCAGGTCGGCCTTCGGGTCGGAGGGGTTGCCCAGGGCGACCTCGAACCGGGTGGCGTCCCGGGGGACGGTGATCTGCTTGCCGGTGAGCTGCTGGTCCGCGACGGTCGGCCGGGCGTGGGACACCGCGCCGAGCGGGCCTCCGACCGGGCGGGCCTTCACCGGGGCGAAGGCGTTCACGGCGGTGAAGGTGCGCTCCACCGGAGTGTGCAGCGCCGCCTCGTCGATCGTCGCGGACCTGGGGTCGAGCGTGGCGCCCTGCACGGTCGCCGTGAGCCGGAACGGGTTGTCGAGCAGCGGCGAGGTGCGCCGGCTCTCGACCTGGAACTCCCACACGCCGGCCATCGGCGTCTCGAACACGCGGGAGGCCGGGTCGCACTCCTCGACATCCGAATGGTGGGTGTAGCAGCGGCTGGCCGCGGTGTCCTCGGCCGGCTTGCCTTGCGGGTCGACGGCGAGGAAGCGGGTCTGGCTGCCTTCGGCGATCCGGGTGAGGTCGACGCGTATCGCCGCGGCGCTCTGGGGCACGGCGACGAACAGGGACCGGGTGCGGTTGCGGATGACGTCGCCCGCCATGACCGCGGTGTGTCCTGGCGCCTTGGGCCGGTCCGCTGCGACGACGGTGACGAGCACCATCCGGTCGACTCCGGGTGTGCCGAGGTCGTCCACGCGCAGCACGGCGGAGTGGGCACCGGTGTGGCGCGGTGCGGCACGGACGGTGACGGTGGTGGGCTCGCCCTGCTTGAGCCGTACCAGGGCCGGGGCGGTGAAGACGCCGTCGTCGCCCAGCCAGGACAGCCGGGTGACGCCGCTGCCGCCCTCGGTGCGGGTGAGTTCGATGTCGTACGTCTTCGGCCGGCCGGCCTCCTGGCCGCCGTCCTGCTCGGCGCAGCGGTCGTAGACGCCCTCGCCGGTGCCGGGCGTGGTGAGCAGGCCCGAGAGCGCGGCGCAGACCGGTGCCTTCACTCCGTACGCGGCGGGTTCGGGGCCGCGTTCGAGGAGCCGCCACGCCTGCGGGACGGAGATCCGGCCGGCGCCCTGGGCGTAGGCGGGCTCGCCGTCGAGGTAGTCCGCGCTGCTGGTCAGCGCGGTGCGCAGGGCTGCCGGGGTGATGTCCCGGCCGGTCGCGGCGGCGGCGGAGAGCAGCAGTGCCGCGGCGCCCACGGCCTGCGAGGAGGCCATCGAGGTGCCGTTGAACATGGCATAGCCCGGCGGCAGTTCGTACCCGGCCTGCGGGACGGGTGAGCCGGGCAACCAGGTGGGGATGGCGGAAACGGCGGCGCCGGGGGCGACCAGGGTCGGCTTCATGCCGCCGTCCTCGCGCGGGCCGCGCGCGGAGAAGGGGAAGAGGGCCTCGGGGGTCTCGACGCGCGAGCCGTAGTCCGCCCACCAGATGGCCCGGCTGACGGAGGCGCCGACGCTGACGACCCGTCCGGCCACGGACGGGTCGCCGACGGTGTTCATGCCGGGGCCGTCGTTGCCGGCGGAGACGAAGATCTGGACGCCGTACCGGTCGATGAGGCGGTTGTAGAGGACGGAGCGGACGTTCTGGCCGTCGTTGAGCGCGGGGAGACCGCCGACGGACAGGTTGACGACATCGGCGCCCTTGTTCACGACGACGTCGATCATGCCTTCGGCGAGAGCGTAGGAGGTGCAGCCGCCGCGGAAGAGGCAGACGCGTTCGGAGACGATACGGGCGCCGGGGGCGGCGCCGTCCATCCGCCCGCCGAACAGTCCGTGTCCGGCGGTGATGCCCGCGACGTGGGTGCCGTGGGCGCCGGACACGATGCCGACGCTCACGAAGTCGGCGGTCTTCCCGGTGCTCGTGCCGCCACGCGGGGAGAGGTCGACGTCGTCGCGGTGCTCGACGGTGAAGGGCATCGACTCAGCGACCGCGGTGGTCGGGTCGTCGGTGCCGAAGGTCGCCGTCGCGCCGTTCTCGGCGTACGGGGCGACGGTCTCGTCCTCCTCGAAGGAGTGGTCGAGGTCGGTGTCCACCCAGATGGTGTGGTCGCTCTTGCGGTACAGGACCCCGAAGTCGTCGTCGTAGTCGCCGTCGCGGTTGACGTCTCCGGCGAGTTCGCTGCCGTAGGTGGTGCTCTCCCTGAACAGTTGGAACTGGTAGGCGCCTTCGGGGGCGGTCCACTTGACGCCGCCGTTGGTGAAGGACGGGCCGGTGACCTTGAACCGCATCTCCAGCCAGGTCGGGTCGCCGTCGAGAACGGGGTCGGTGGCGGTGACCCAGTCGGCCAGCTTGCGTTCGCCGGTGGTGGTGGTCCGCAGCGCGGGGTGCGCGAGGTCGACCCCGGTGTCGAGGATGCCCACGGTGATGCCGCGGCCGTCCCAGGTCGGGTGCCGGTCGGTGAAGTCCACCGCGCCCGTCTCCGCGGTCGGCAGGTACGGGTTGCCCGCCGGGGTGTTCTTGCCGGGGGCCGGGGCCGTGCCCGTCTCCCCCGCCTTCCTGTCGGCGGCGGTGACGGGTGACGGATCGGGCAGCGTGAAGGTCTCGTCGAGGTCGACGGCCCTGACCGTGTCGAGTCCGGCCAGCTCCTCGACCTTGGCGGTCGGCACGGTGGCGCGGACGTAACCGAGGCGGTCGTCGGCCTTGCCGAGGTGGCCGCCGGCCTTCTCGACCGCGGCGCGCAGCTCCTCGGTGCGGCCCTCGGCGGTGGCGAGCAGGACGGTGACCGTCCCGGTCTTCCTGCTCTCCGCCTCCTGGAGAAGGGTGCGGTCGTGGGTGCCGAGCTTGTCGCGCCCGGTGTCCTTCGGAACGTCGGGGGTGAGCGCGCGGAGCGGGCGCCAGTCGTCGGCCGCCCGCGCGGGCGCGGTCAGGCCCAGGAGAGAGCCCGTCAGCCCGGCGACGAGCGCGGCGGCTGTCAGCCCCCGTACGGCGCGGGGTGGATGGTGTCGCACGTGTCTTCCTTCCAGGAACGCGGTGAGCCGCTCGGGGCGCGGGAGGGCGGTGACGGTCGCGGCCGGTGCGGTCCGGTGCCCCCGGAGCAGGTCCTTTGCAGAGGGGTCTACGGGACGCGGCCATGCGGGCGCAGCGCTCACGGGTGGCGAGTCACCGTCACGTCGCAATGCCGCCACGGACGTCGTGAGGGGATGCCGAGCCTGACCGCCGCCTTAGACGGGTGCCGATGGCGAGCCTCCGCCGTGTCGCCATCTCGCCACCCCCGCACCCACCGCACCGCATGACCGCGATCGCATACTCCTGCGGTGATCTCCCGCTACGGGCAGGGGAGTTCAGCGCAGGACGGCCGTGACGCACCGCCCCGACCCGACCGGTCGGCAGGCCGTCGCACCCGCGGCCGGCGGCACCCGGCACGCCACCGGCCGCTTGTCCGGGCGGGAGATCCCCGCCCTCCGAGGAAAGCGAGTCATGCAGTGAGTCGAAGAACCCCGAGGTGGCGCGGACTGCTCGCCGCCTCTCTCGTGATCGCGACGGGAGCGCCCCTGCTGGGGGCGGGCCCTGTCCTGGCAGCTCCCCCTCCCGCCCCGCGACAGGCGAACACGCTCGCCGCCAAGGCGGACGGGGCGGTGCTCGACGGCCTCGCCAGGCAGGACCGCGTCTCGTTCTGGGTCCGTCTGGACTCGGAGGCCGAAGCCTCCGCAGCCGGGGGACGACGCGCCAAGGCCGACAAGGGCCGCGCGGTGATCGAGGCCAAGACCCGGCACGCCGAACGCACTCAGGCCGGTCTGAAGGCCCTGCTGCGGAAGGAGGGCGCGCGCTTCACCCCGTACTGGATCAGCAACACGGTGAAGGTCACCGGCGACAGGGCGCTCGCCGAGCTGATCGCCGCGCGCGACGAGGTGGCCGCCATCGAGGCCGACGTACCGGTGGACCTGCCCGACCCGCTGCCGGGCACCGAGCAGGCCGCCGTGAACGGCGTCGAGTGGGGTGTCGACGCGATCGGCGCCCCTCGCGTCTGGGACGAGCTGGGCGTACGGGGTGAGGGCGTCGTCGTCGGCAACATCGACACGGGCGTCGAGTACCAGCACCCGGCACTGCTGCGCGCCTACCGCGGCAGCGCGGCGGACGGCACCGTCAGTCACGCCTACAACTGGACCGACCCCACGGCGAGCTGCCAGGGCGACGCACCCTGCGACGACCACGGGCACGGCACGCACACCATGGGCACGATGGTCGGCGACGACGGTGCCGGCAACCGCATCGGCGTGGCGCCGGGCGCGCGGTGGATCGCCGCGAAGGCCTGCACGACCCTCGGCTGCCCGCAGGACGCCCTCCTGGCGGCGGGGCAGTGGATGCTCGCCCCCACCGACTCGCGGGGCCATAACCCGCGGCCGGAACTCGCCCCCGATGTGATCAACAACTCCTGGGGCAACGGCATCATCGACACCTGGTACAAGTCGATGGTCCAGGCGTGGCGGGACGCGGGCATCTTCCCAGCCTTCTCGGGCGGCAACGACGGTCCCGACTGCGCGACCGCCGGATCGCCCGGCGCGTACACCAACGCCTACGCCTCCGGCGCCTTCGACAGCGAGGGGCGGATCGCCGTCTTCTCGTCGCGGGGGGCCGGTGAGGGCGGCGCGGTGAAGCCGGACATCGCCGCTCCCGGCGTGGACGTGCGCTCCTCCGTCCCCGGCGGGGGCTACGCGCTCAACTCCGGTACGTCGATGGCGTCTCCCCACACCGCGGCCGCGGTCGCGCTCCTGTGGTCGGCGTCCCCGGCGCTCCGCGGCGACGTGGCGGCGACGGAGCTGCTCCTCGACCGCACGGCGGCCGACACGGACGACACCTCGTGCGGAGGCACGGCGGCGGACAACAACGTCTGGGGCCAGGGCAGGCTCGACGCGTACGGCGCGGTCGACGGGGCCCCGCGCGGCCCTCTCGGCGCACTGCGGGGCACCGTCACCACCGGCGGAGCGCCGCTGGCGGGCGCCACCGTGGAGCTGACCGGTCCGATGTACGCGACGGCGACCACGCAGGCGGACGGCGCCTACGCGCTGCCGAAGGTGATGGTCGGCGACTACACGGTCACCGTCTCGCGGTTCGGCTACGTCACGGAGCGGACGACCGCCACGGTCACCGAGGGCGGGGCGGCCGTCCGCGACGTCGCGCTCACACTTGCCCCGCTCGGCACCCTCACCGGCACCGTCCGCACGGCGGGCGGCCCCGAGCCCGGCGCGAAGATCGCCGTGGCCGGCTCCCCCGTCGTCACCACGAGCGGGGCAGACGGCTCGTACTCGCTCGAACTCCCCGCCGGAGAGCATCAGCTGACGATCACTCCGACATCGCGGTGCACCACGGTCGGAGCGCTCACCGTCGAGGTCGCGGAGGGCACGCACAGCCGTGATCTCGCGCTGCCCGGCCGGAGCGACAAGTTCGGCACGACCTGCCGGGTCGTGCGTGGGGCCGCCTTCCCCACCGGCGAGACCCGGCTGAACCTGACCAGTCCGTACTCCGGTTCCGCCACCATCAAGCTTCCCTTCCCGGTGGCGCTGTACGGCCGGACCTACCGTGAGGTGCGGCCGAACATCGAGGGCTTCCTCGCCTTCGGGCCGACGACCAACCTCGCGGCCAACCGGTCGCTCCCCCACACCGGCGTCCCGAACGGCTCGCTCTACCCCTTCTGGGACGACCTCCAGCTCGCCACCACCACCGGCGGCATCCACTGGTCGACGCGCGGTACGGCCCCGCACCGCGAGGTCGTCGTGGAGTGGCGGGACCTGGTGCCGAGCGCGGCCCGCACGCAGAAGCTCGACTTCGCCGTGGTGATCGGCGAGGACGGCACGTACTCCTACCACTACAAGGAACTGACCGGCGGGGCCCACGCGCTCGGCCTCGGCGCCACCATCGCCGCCGAGAACGGCGACGGCACCGACGCCCTCCAGTTCTCGTACAACGAGGCATCCCTCTCCGAGGGCATGAGCATCGCCTTCCGGCCCGAGCGCAGCGCGTCCGTCTCCGGCACCGTGACGGACGCCAACGACGGCAAGCCGGTCGGCGGAGCCGCTGTGACCGTGACTCGCGCGGGCGAGCCCGTCGCCACGGGCACGACCGCGAGTGACGGCGCGTACCTGGTACAGGTGCCCGTGACGGCCGGGGCGGAGCCCTACGAGGTCACCGTGTCCGCATCCCACTACACGACCGGCGTCCGGACCGTCGCGCTGGCGTCCGGGACCGTGTCCCGGGGGGCCACCTCCCTGGAAACCGGCCTGGTCACGGTGACTCCCGCCGCCGTGCCGGTCCTCACCGTGCTGCCCGGCGGGACCGGGGAGCGGAGCATCGCCGTCCGCAACTCCGGCTCCGGCACCGACTATTCGGTCACGGCCGAGGCCGGCGTGTCCTGGGTGCGCGCCACCCCGGCCTCGGGACACCTGGACAAGGGTGGCGAGGCCGCTGTCACGCTCGTGTTCGACACCGCCGGCGTCACCCCGGGCACGGTGCTCGACGGCGCGGTCCTGGTGGCGTCCGACAGCGGACGCGCACCCGTCATCCGGGTCCCGGTGCGGGTCCTCGTCCCCGCCTACCACCTGGCACTGGACACTGGTGCCGACGCCCAGCCCGCCGACGGCTGGGGCCCCGACCGGGCCTGGGAGTCCGGTGCCTACGGACACGTGGGCAGGACGGGCACCGTGTCGACCGGCAAGGCGGTGTACGGCACGGAGGACCAGGAGGCGCTGCGGACCGCTCGCCAGGGAGCCGTGGAGTACCGGTTCGACGGTCTGCCGGACGGGGTCTACCAGATCGACCTCGGCTTTGCCGAACTCGCCAACAGAGCGGCCGGAGAACGGGTCTTCGACGTCATGGCCGAGGGCGTCGAACGCGTCGCGGCGCTCGACATCGTCGCCGAGACGGGCTCCGTGCGTACCGCGCTGTCCAAGACGTTCACCGTCGAGGTCGCGGACGGCCAGCTGAACCTGCGGTTCGTCGCCCACGCGGGCAAGACGCTGGTGAACGCCGTCCGCGTCACCGAGCGGCCGGACCTGGGCGCCTGATGCCTCCCCGCTACGGATCCGGCGCGTCCGCGCGGCGGAACGCCACACCTAGGAGAAGAAGTTGAGCAGAGGAAGATCGCTGCGGCGGGGCCTGGTCCCCGCCGTGCTGGCCGCCCTCCTGGGCGTGCCCCTGATGGGTGCCGCGCCCCCGTCCGGCCACGACTCCGTCCCGGCGGCGAGCGCGCTGGAGCGCAAGGCGCGGGGCGGGGTGCTCGCCGAGTTCGCGGACGGCGCCAGCACGAGGTTCTGGGTCCAGCTGGCCTCCGAGGCGGACACGTCCGCGCCCCGCGGTCAAGTCTCCGGAAGCGGTACGTCCGCCACCGAACGGCGCGCAGCCAAGACCGCCCGCGGCCGCGCCGTCATCGCGGCCAGGCAGGGCCACGCCGACCGCGCCCAGGCCGGGCTCCGCGCCCTCCTCGACCAGGAGGGGGTGGCCTACCGGTCCTTCTGGATCAGCAACACGATGCTGGTCACCGGCGGCGAGGCGCTCGCCGCGAGGATCGCCGCCCGTGACGAGGTGACGGCGATCCTCGCCGACGACCCGATCGCCGTGCCCGACCCGCTGCCGGCCGTGGAGGAGGCCGCCGTCGACGGCGTCGAGTGGAACGTCGAGCGCGTCGGCGCGCCCAGGGTCTGGGACGAACTGGGCGTGCGCGGCGAGGGAACGGTGGTCGCCGGCATCGACACGGGCGTCGACCACGACCATCCGGCCCTGCTGGGCTCCTACCGGGGCCTGGCCGCCGACGGCACCGTGGACCACGCGTACAACTGGTTCGACCCGACCGGCGTCTGCGCCGAGCGCGGTCCCGAGCCGTGCGACGAGGGCGGCCACGGCACGCACACCATGGGCACGATGGTCGGCGACGACGGCGCCGGCAACCGCATCGGTGTCGCCCCCGGTGCCACGTGGATCGCCGCCAAGGCGTGCAACCCGCAGGAGTGCACCCGCTCCGCGCTGCTGGCGGCGGGCCAGTGGATGCTGGCCCCGACCGATGCCAAGGGCCGCAATCCGCGCCCGGACCTGGCGCCGGACGTGGTGAACAACTCGTGGGGCGGCAACACCCTGGACACCTGGTACCGCGACATGGTCCAGGCGTGGCGGGACGCGGGGATCTTCCCCGCCTTCTCGGGCGGCAACCTCGGACCGGCCTGCGACGTCGCCGGCGCGCCGGGCGCGTACGCGCCCTCGTACGCCACGGGCGCCTTCGACGTCGCGGGCCGCATCGCCCCGTTCTCGTCCCGGGGCCCGGGTGAGAACGGCACGGTCAAGCCGGACATCGCCGCTCCGGGCGTCAACGTCCGCTCCGCCGCGCCCGGTGGCGGATACGTGCCGAACTCCGGTACGTCGATGGCATCGCCGCACACCGCGGCCACCGTGGCCCTGTTGTGGTCGGCGGCCCCGGCGCTGCGCGGCGACGTGGCGGCGACGGAGGCCGTGCTCGGCGGCAGCGCGATCGACGTGGACGCGACGGCCTGCGGCGGGACCGCGCAGAAGAACAACGTCTTCGGCGAGGGCCGGCTCGACGCGTACGCCGCGGTGACGGCCGCGCCCCGCGGCGCGCTCGGCGCCCTCACCGGCACGGTGACCACGGCGGCCGGCACACCGGTGGGCGACGCGACGGTGAGCCTCACCGGCCCTGTGCGGGCCACCGCCCGCACCAGGTCCGACGGCACGTTCACGCTGCCCCGGGTCGTGGCGGGCACCTACCCGGTCACCGTCGTGAAGTTCGGCTACCTGACCGGGAAGAGCGACGTCACGGTCGTCGCGGACCGCACGACGACCACCGACACGGTCCTTGTCCCGGCGCCCACGGGCACGGTGACCGGCACGGTCGGCAGCGTCTCCGGTCCCGAGGCCGACGTGGAGCTGGTCGTCCAGGGCACGCCGGTGCGGACCACGACGGGTGCCGACGGGCGCTACGCGCTCACCCTGCCCACGGGCACGTACGAGGTGACGTTCACGCCCCGGAACAAGTGCGCGGAGACCGAGGCGATCGGCGTCACGGTGGGCACGGGCGGACTCGGCCGGAACGTCAGCCTGTCCGGCCGCGTCGACGGCTTCGGCACCACCTGCCGGCAGAGCGCGGCGCCGTTCCCGAGCGGCGACAGCCGCGTGGACATCACCGGCCCGTACAGCGGCTACGACGTCGTCGACCTGCCGTTCCCGGTCGCGCTCTACGGGCGCACCTACGACAAGGCATGGGTCTCACTGGACGGCGTGCTGATCCTCGGCTACCCGGACTTCGGCGGGGCCAACACCCGGCTGCCGGACAAAACCGGCGCCAACGGCGCCCTGTACCCCTTCTGGGACGACCTGCGGATGGACGAGGCCTCCGGCATCTACACGGCCGTACGCGGCACCGCGCCCCACCGGGAGTTCGTCGTCGAATGGCGCGACATGCAGCTGAGCAAGACCCCGGACCGGCGCGTCGGCTTCGCCGCGGCGATCGGTGAGGACGGCACCTACTCCTTCCACTACCGGGGCGTCGATCCCGGCGGGGTGAACGACGAGCTGGGTGCCGGTGCCACCGTCGGGGCGGAGAACCACGAGGGCACCGACGCCTTCCTGTACTCCTTCAAGGAGGTGTCCCTGCGCGAGGGCATGGCGGTGCGGTTCCGCCCCGAGCGGAGTGCCGTCGTCTCCGGCACGGTCCTCGACGCCAACGACGGCAAGCCGGTGCCGGGCGCGAAGGTCACGGTCACCCGTGACGGGACCACGGTGGCCACGCCCGCGCTGCGGGCCGACGGCTCGTACCTGGCACAGGTGCCGGCCACCGACCCGGCGCCGTACGAGGTGCGTGTCACCGCGCCGAACTACGAGCCGGTCACCGAGACCGCGACGCTCCAGGGCCTCTCCGTCCTGCGGACCGGGACGAGGCTGCGTACGGGCGTGGTCGTGGCCGACCGTACGGAGGGCTGGGCGCTGACGATCCCGGCCGGGGAGACCCGCGAGCGGAGTCTCGTCCTCGCCAACTCCGGTTCCGCGGCCGACTACACGGTACGGGAGAAGGCGGGCGCCCCCTGGCTGACGGCAACGCCGTCGGCCGGACGGATCGACGCGTCGGGGACGCAGCGGGTGACGCTGGCCTTCGACACCGGCCGGGCGACCCCGGGCACGGTCCTGAAGGGCACGCTGGTGGTCGCCTCGGCGAGCGGCCGCGCGCCGGTCACCGAACTGCCGTTGACCGTCGTCGTCCCGGCCTACCGGTCTGCGGTCGACGCGGGCGCGACGAGCGGGCTCGTCGACGGCCAGGGCGACGCATGGACGGCCGACCGTGCCTGGGCCGAGGGCTCGTACGGCTATCTGGGCGAAGACGCGGTCGCCGTCCGCACCAACAAGTCCATCGGGAACACGCAGGAGCAGGAACTGCTCCGGACCGGCCGCCAGGCGGCCACGGGCTACCGCTTCGACGGACTGCCGAACGGGGTGTACCAGGTCGAGCTGGGCTTCGCCGAACTCAGTGGCAAGGCACCCGGGCGGCGGGTGTTCGACGTGCTCGCGGAGGGCGTCGAGAAGCTGTCCAACGTCGACGTCGCCCTGGAGTCCGGGGGCGGCTACCGGGCGTTGGCCAAGTCCTTCACGGTCACGGTCACGGACGGACGGCTCGATCTGACGCTGTCGGCCGTCACCGGCACGCCGCTGGTGAACACGGTCCGCGTCACCCACCGTCCCGACCTGCGGTAGCGACCGCCGGGACGGGATCGGAAGGGGCCACCACCCGCGAGAGCGGGCGGTGGCCCCTTCTCACCGGCCGGTCAGCGCAGCTCGTAGGCGCGGACCATGGTCTGGTCGACCCGGGCGCCCGCGCCGTCGGCGAGGGTGACGCGCAGGTGGACGAAGGCTCCTGCGGGGGCGTCGCCCGGCAGGCTCGCCGTCCAGGTGGCGCCGGACCGGCGCACCTCCGCCGGACGCCAGTCGGTGACCGTGTCGACGGTGCTCTGGGTGCCGTACGCGTACTCCACGCCGACCGAGTCCGGCGTGACGGGCTCCGTGCGCCCGTCGACGACGGCGCTCAGCCCGATCGTCGTGGGCTCCCCCGCGGGGCGGGAGTTGCGCAGGTCCGACGGCAGGTCGACGACCGGCACGAGGAGGCGTTGGGCCCCTTGGTCGGCGGCCTCCGTACGGAAGGTCCAGGAGGTGGCGTACGCGAGGCCCGTCCGGTCGACGGGCGAGACGGTCCGGCGCCAGCTCTGGCGGAACGTCACCTCGGCGGACTCCTGCGGCAGGGTGAAGACGCCGCCGGTGGCCGCCTGCGGCTCGCCGTCGACGAGGAGCTGCCGGGTGCCGTAGTCGGTGCGGGCGAGCGTCGAGTCGTGGCCGCCCGCATCGCCCACCGGCGCGACGACGAAGCCGAGACGGTCGCCGTCGCGGGACATCAGCGGCCGGTCGTAGGTGTTGCGCACCGGGCCGTACGGCGTCTTGTACCAGTCGCCGGTGACGCGGCCGCGCTCGGCCCGGCGCGGGCCGTCATAGGCGGTTCCGCCGTACGGGCCGAGGTCACGGCGCATGAGCGTCGTCCACGTCAGGCCGTCCTCGCCGCTCGGGGTGAAGAACTCCGTGCGCTCCTGCGGGGCGCGCAACGGCAGCGTCGTACCGCCCGCCCACACCGCGGCGAAGCCGGGGACGCCGACCTGGACGTCCGACCAGTACGTCGTGTCCGTCGCGGTCTGCACGTGGTAGCGGGCGTCGGACACGGCGAGGTCGCGGTCGCGGACCCGCTCCGTCCCGGCGCTGATCGCGCCCCGGTCGACGTGCGCCAGGTTGTAGACGTACGGGCTGCGCGCGGTGGCGGTGCCCGACCAGGCCACGGTGACCGGGCCACGCTCGGCCTCCGCCTTGAGCGCGAGGGAGTCGACCCAGGTGACCGTGGACTGCGGGACGCCCTCGGGGCCGGTCAGCTGGTGGCGGCCCGGACTGTCGGGGACGGCGGCGAGGACACCGACGGCGCCGGCCGCCGCCGCGGCCTGGTCCCAGGTGTGGGCGTTGCCGCCGCCGGGGCCGGCGTCCACCAGGGCGATCTTCCCCCGGAGGTCATGGGCGGCGAACCGGTCGGCGGTGCCCTTGCCGATGGCGACGACCTCGGCCGTGCCGCGCCCGTCGAACTCCGTGGACCTCTGGACGGGGAGGGCGTCGAGGGTCCGGCCGCCGGAGCTGGTGAGCCGGGCCCGGGGCGCGGTCAGCCGCGCCGAGGCGAGGAACGTCAGCCGGTCGTCGGCGCGCACGGGCCGGGCGTAGACGTCCTTGACGTAGGAGGGCACGGCGGCGAGGTAGCCGGCCTTGAGCCGCCGCGCGTCGTCGAGGGCCACGGTCAGACCGAGGGCGAAACCGGCGGCCTGGCCGGCCCGCTCGGTGTCCCAGGAGAGCCGCTCCGTTTCGCGGGCGTCGAAGGTGACCGTGGTGTCGCCGGTGACGGTGAGCCGGGGCTCGTACAGCTGGGCGACGGAGGCGACGCTGCCCGCGCCGCCCGGCTCGTCCCGCGTCATGATCAGACCGCTGAGCGAGTACGTGCCGAGCGGTACCCGGATCGTGGTGCTGCCCGCTTCGGGGTGGCCGAGGGTGTACCGGCGCGCCGTGTCGCGATGGTCGTCGAAGAGCTGGAAGGCCGAGGGGGAGACCGCCGGCTCGCCGTGCCGGTCGATCCCCTCGACGGTGAGGTCCGCGGACGGCACCTCCAGGTGCACGCCGAACGGGACGACGAGCCGCACGCCGTCGGGTCCGGTGCCGACGAGGCGTCCGGTGAGCGTGCCGAGGGCGGCGGGGTCCAGGGGGACCGAGGGGTCGATGCGGATCGGGACCTCGGCCGTGCCGTGGGCGGGGACGGTGACCGCGTGCCGGGCGGGCCGGGCGAAGCCCCGCACCCGGGAGCCGTCGTCGCCGCGCACGTCGCGGACGGCGAGCTGGAGGGTGACGTCCTCGTCGGTGCCATTGGTCAGCGTCACGGGTGCGTCGACCGGGTCGAGGCCCGACTGGGGGTAGGAGAAGTCGCCGAGCAGCGGCGCCGGTGCGGCGGTCACCGGCTGTACGACGGCGCGCGCCACGTCCATCGGGCCGGCGCCCTGCTCCAGGACGGGGGCGTCGGTGGTCGCCGACGACGAGGTCAGGAGGGCCTTGAGACCGGCGGGCGTCAGGTCGGGCCGCCGCTGGAGGAGGAGAGCCGCGCCGCCCGCCACGTGCGGGGTGGCCATCGACGTACCGGACATCTCCTGGTACGCGAGGTCACCGCGGCCACCGGCTCGGGCGGCGACGACGCCGACGCCCTGGGAGGCGATGTCGGGCTTGGCGGAGACCCCGTCGGCGGACGGGCCCCGGCTGGAGAAGGAGGCCGTCACGCCCTTGCGGTCGACGGCGCCGACGGTCAGCGCGGCGGGCGCGCAGCCGGGGGTGGAGACCGTGCCCCGCAGCGAGGCGTTGCCCGCCGCTATGACGAACAGGGCCCTGTCGGAGAGGCGCTGGACCGCTTCGACGTCGGGGCCCGCGCAGCGGGTGGCGCCGTCGGCGCCGAGCGACATGGAGACGATCCGCGCGCCCTGGTCGACGGCCCACTCCATGCCGGCGACGATGCCGCTGAGGGTGCCCGAGCCGTCGTCGCCGAGGACCTTCCCGACGAGGAGGTCCGCCCGGGGCGCCATGCCCGCGTAGCGGCCCCGGGAGGCTGCGCCGGTGCCGGCGATCGTGGAGGCGGTGTGGGTTCCGTGGCCCGTGCGGTCCTCGGCGTCGGCGCGCGGCACGAAGACCTCGGTGGCGGCGATCCGGCCCGCGAGGTCGGGGTGGGCGGCGTCGACGCCGGTGTCCAGGACCGCGACCCGGACGCCGCTGCCGTCGAGCCCGGCGCGGTGCGCCGCCTCGGCGCCGGTGAGCGGCACGGTCGGGGTGCCGAGGCTGTCGGCGGCGGTGCCGTGGACCTTGGCGTCGAGCCAGATCCGGCGGACGGCACCGGCGGCGCGGGCGCGGTCGCCGCGGGGTGCCAGGGCGGCCCAGGCGTCGGCGGCGGACTCCTTGTCGACGGCGAGGGCGGCGCCGCCGATGGAATCCAGTGTGTGGGTGACGGTGGTGCCGGGTGTCGTGGCACGGCGGGCGGCGCCGCCGGAGCCGTAGGAGACGACGACGGGAAGGGTGTCGCTGTGCGCGTCGTCGTAGCCGTCGGCGACGAGCCCGCCGATGTCGAAGAGCGCCGGGTCGACGAGTCCGGCGTCGACGAGCGGCTCGACGCCCTGCGGGAAGACGTAGGTGCGGGTGCCGTCCTGCCAGGTGGCGGCGGGGTGGTCGGTGGCGTCGGCGGGGCGCGGGGCGGCGGACAGCACGGTGCCGTCGGCGGCGACCCGGGCGTCGACCACGTCGCCGGTGACGAGGGTGACGGTGACGGTACGACCGCCGGTCTCCGGGCCCAGGGGGGTGGGCGGGTCGGCCGCGTGGGCGGCGGGCGGGACGGCGGCGAGCAGCGCGGCGAGCGCCGGGGCTGCCGCGATCCGCTGCCAGGATCTGCGGGTTCTCACAAATGTCCTTCCGGGTTGGGGGATCGAGGGGCAGCAGCAGCGTGGCCAATCCGTCGTGCCGCCGGGGAACTTCGGGCTGGCGAGAGGCCGTCATGACGCCGACTCGCCACCGCACCCGCCCCCCGGGGCCGATCGCGCGGAGGCGGATGTGACGAGGTCAGGGGTGACTACGGCCGTGCACATGACGACACTGGAACCATGTCGTCCGCACATGGAACCCAGCCCCGGCAGACCGCCGGCGCCGCTGCCGCCACGCCGTCCCACCCCTCCGACGCCGTGACCGATCTCGCTCTGCGCAACCGGTTCGCCGACCTCCAGGCGGAGTTGCGCCGGGCCGACGACTCGCTCACCCGGGTCCTCACTCAGTGGCGCCCGGAGTCTGTCCGGGCCGAGGAGCTCCTGGTCGAGTTCGTGGAGGGCAGGACGGCGCAGGCCCTCCGCCTCAACGCCCTGGAGTACGCGGCCCGTCGTTCCCTCTGCGTCTTCCAGTCCGGTGCGAACGCCGTCGCTCCGGTGCCGACCACCCTCTCGGAGGACGCGGGCGAGGAGGAACGCTCCATGCCTGAAGGCGACTCCGGGGCCGATCTGCGCGGAGAGGAGCCGGCGGACGACGAGAAGCTGCCGTTGCGCCGGGACGGGAACACCGTCGCCGCCTACCGGGTCGTGGTGGACCGGGCGTTCCTCACCGAGCCGGCGGCACTGCGGGCGCTCGACGAGCGGCTGCTGCTCGGTCACCAGGTGCGGGTGGTCGACCATCCGCTGACCAAGCTCGTGGTCGCGGACGAGGAGACCGCGATGGTCCAGGTGGAGCCGGGGCGTTCGGTGGTGCTGCGGCCGCCTCTCGTCGCGCTCGTGACCGAGCTGTTCGAGTCGGTGTGGCGGCGGTCCCGCCCGTATCTGCGGGAGGACGGCGACCTGGACCCGACGGACCGCAAGCTGCTCCAGCTGATGCTCTCCGGTCTGACGGACGCGGCCACGGCCCATCAGCTCGGCAGCTCGCCGCGGACGGTCCAGCGGCGGTTGCGGGCCCTGATGGACGTGGCGGGCGTCTCCTCCCGTGTCCAGCTGGGCTGGTACGCGATGCGGAACAACTGGGTGTGAGGGGTGGCGGGCCCCCCACGGCCCCGCCACCCCTCACGTCGTGCGCCGGCCCCGCGCGGACCGCTTGGGGTTCGCCCCCGTCGGGCCGCGCGTGGCCGACCGGTCACATGAGCGCCACGTAGTCCTCCAGGGTCCGGCCCCGCAGCCGCTTCACCGGGTCGGTGTACCGCTCGGACATGCTGTTCTGCCGCAGGTAGTTGGTGACCACCCAGGCCATGTCGGCGGCGTCGACGACGCCGTCGTGGTCGATGTCGGCGGCCCGCAGGCCGGTGCCGCGTGCCGCGTGGACGGCGGCGGCGTCGCGGACGTCAATGACGTCGTCGCCGTTGACGTCGCCGGCGAGGAGCGCCGCCCGGGAGGAGGCGCCGGTACCGGCCAGGCCCCAGGGTCCGCGCAGCGCGAGGTCGATCTCCTCCGACCATCCGAAGTGGCCGGGCACCCGCACGTCGAAGCGGTGGGTCCCGTCGGAGGGGGCGAGCCCCGAGACCGACATCCGGCCGGTGCGGTCCGCGGTCAGTGCCGTAACGGTGCCGTCGGGCGCGGTGAGGGCGGCTGCGATGTCGTCGGCGCTGTGGTCGCGGGCGGCGTTGTAGGCGCCGGCCTCGGTGAGCAGGCCCTGGACGGCGGGCCGGGCCCCGAAGGAAGAGGTCGGGGCGAGCATCCGGACCGCCCCGTAGAACTGGATGTTCAGCACGGTCCGGACGCCCTCCGTGTCGACGACCGTGGTGGTGCCCGTGGCGAGGCCCGCCGACCCCGTCTGCCAGCCGCCGGTCACCTCGTAGGTGACCTTCAGGAGCGGCATGGAGTCGTCCGTGATGCCCTCGGCATCACCGACGTCGACGGTGACGGTGCTGTACGAGGACGCGCCGGCGGACACGTCGGAACGACGGACGGCCGACGGCGCGTGGGCCGCCAGTTCCGGCGTCGGCTCGACGCCCACGAGCCGGATGTTGCGGTCGTCGTAGCGGATCTGGGAGGTGAAGGTCCGCAGTCTCCTCAGCTCGTGCGCGGTGAGGGTGTAGGTCACCCGGTCGCCCGCACGGGCGGTGGCGGCGCTCGCGTCACCGACGACGTACGGGGTGCCCTCCTTGACGACGTTGAGCACGCGGGTGGCGCCGATGTTGCCGGCCGCGTCGGCCGGCCACAGCTTGACGAGCGCGACGGGGACGACGGGCTGGATGGCCACCGAGCCGCGCACCGTGCCGTCTTCGGTCGCGGCGACGTGGCCGGTGGGGGCATTGGGGCTGTAGAGGGAGTAGTAGAGGACGTTGTCGTCCTGGCCGATGTCGAGGCCCGACGACCGGATCGCGTCGGCCTCGCCGTCCCGCAGGGTGCCGTTCAGCTCGAACGACGATGCCGTCGGGGCGCGTTCGACGACCTGGGGGTGTGCCGGGTCCCAGGCTCCGTAGGAGTCCTCGTAGCGGGGAGCCGCGTTGTCGACGTAGACGCGGCGCAGTTCGCTGTCGGTGCCGCCGAAGGCGTCGGTTCCGACGATGCGGAGCTGGTGGGCGCCGTCCTCCATCCACCGGCCGCGCGGGTCGACCGGGGTACCCTCGTCGCCGGTCAGCGGGTAGTACCAGGCGCCGACGGTGGCGGGGCCGTACAGGACTCCCTCGGTGAGGCCCGTGGTGTTGACGCCGCCGACGTAGCCGATGTCCACGCCGCGCTCGTCGGTGAGGAACACGTCGATGCTGCGCAGCTCTCCGGCCATCCGCAGGTCGAAGGTGGCGGCGCCGCCGCCGACCGCGCCCTCCGCGGTGGCGCGTCCCGTGGACATCACCGGCTTGGTCATGACGACCTCCTCGAAGCCCGACGGCGCGACGCGCAGCCCGAAGGGGACGCGCAGTGTGCCCGAGGCGCCGGCGGTGAGCGGCGTGAGGACGAGGAAGCCCTCGTAATGGCCGACGGGAGCTCCGGCCGGGACGTGCAGGGTGGTGCGGACCGGTACCTTGCCGCGGGCTCCGACGGTCACGCGGTCGTCGGTGGTGAGGGTGACGCCGGCGGCCCGCGCGTCCTGGGAGGCGCCGGAGCCTCGGGTGAAGGCGGCGGACACGCGGTAGGTGCCGGGCGCCCCGGCGGTGTTGACGAGGTCCATGCGAGCGGCGCGGGTGGTGGCGCGGCCCGGCGGCAGCACGCCGAGGTCCAGGGCGCCGGTGCGGTGCTCGATCTCGGTCGGTGTGCCGTCGAGGCCGGTGGAGGCCGTGCGGGCCGGGACCTGAAGGGTGGTGCGTGCGTGGACGGCGGCGTACGGGTCGACGGCTCCGGCGCCCGCCTCGAAGACGCTCGGGTTCCCGGGGAGCGGCACGGCCGTGTTCATCAGGGCGGTCTTCACGTCGTCGGGGCCCATGCCGGGGTCGTGCTGGAGCAGCAGGGCCGCGGCGCCCGCGACGTACGGGGCGGCCATGGAGGTGCCGCTCATGCGGGCGTACGCGGTGGTGTGGTCGCCTCCGGCAGGGTCGACGGCGTCGGCCGGGACGGAGGACAGGACGCTGACGCCGGGCGCGGTGACCTCGGGCTTGATGGCCGAGGTGCCGTAGACCGGGCCGCGCGAGCTGAATTCGGCGAGGGAGCCGTCACCGAGCCGGAAGGTTCCCGCGGCGGTGAACGAGACCTCGCCCCGGACGGCGGCAGCGGCGAGGGCGGCTCCGTCGGCGGCGGTCAGGGAGAAGGCAGGGACGTAGGAGGGCTTCTCGCCGAGGTAGGCCGGGATGTGCCCCTCGTCCGCCTTGTCGTTGACGAGGAGGACGGCGGCGGCGCCCATGCTCCGCGCGCGGCTCACCTTGTCGTCGAGGCTGGTGCCGCCGCGCGTGACGAGGACGGCGCGGCCGGTGACGTCCTTGCCGGTGTAACCGGCGGCGGCGCCGGTGCCGACGTCGGTGACGCCGAGGCCGTCGCCCCGGGTGAGCGCGTCGAGGGCGTCTCCGAAGGGCTGCGCGAGAAGACGGCCCCCGACCCGGACGGGACCGGCGGCGAGGGTGTACGCGGGCAGGGTGAGCGGCGCGGCGTGGGCGCCGACGGTGATCGGCAGGGCGGCGGCACCCGGGGTGCCCAGGGTGCCCGCGGACGGGCCGCTGTTGCCGGCGGCGATCACGGTCGTGACACCGGCGAGGACGAGGTTGTCGGCCGCGACGGCCTGCGGGCTGAGGGGGTCGTTGACCGCGGCGCCGAGCGACATGTTGACGACGTCCATGCCGTCCTCGGCCGCGCGGTCCATCGCGGCGATGATGTCGCTGGTGCGGCCCGTGCCGTACGGGCCGAGGACGCGGTAGGCGTGGACGGAGGCGCCGGGTGCGACGCCGTGCGCGGCGCGCTCGGTGGAGGTGTCGCCGCGGCCCGCGACGATGCCCGCGACGTGGGTTCCGTGCGCGGTGTAGTAGGTGGAGCCGCGGTTGGTCTCGGCCTGACCGGACGCCTTCCAGTCGGCGTACGTCGTCTCCATGGGGTCGGTGTCGTCGTCGACGAAGTCGTATCCGCCGGCGTAGACGTCCTTCAGGTCGGGGTGACGGTGGTCGATGCCGGTGTCGATGACGCCGACCTTGACGCCCTTGCCGGTGACGCCCTCGGCGTGCAGGCGGGCCAGGCCGTCGTCGTGGTCCTGCCCGCCGATGTCGGCGGCTCCGGCCGGGCCGGTCTCGGGGTCGGACAGTGCCCGGACGGCGGTGTCCTGCCAGACGGCCGTCACGCCGTCCTGCTCCAGGAGGTCGGCTATCCGGTCGCCCGGCACGCTCAGGCTGACGCCGGTGAAGCTCCGGGTGTAGGTGCGGCGCACGCGGGCTTCGGTCCTGGCGCCGGCCTTGGCGCCGGTCGCCGGGAACAGCCTGTCGAGCGTGGTGCGGAAGTCGGCGTGCGCCTTCGTCACGGCCCCGTGGGCGTCGGCTTCGCTCAGTTCCCGGCCCTGGCCCGCGGCGAGCAGTCGCGCGGTACGGGCCGGGGGCGTGCTCAGCCGCACGATGACGTCGACGGGCTCGTCCGAGCGCAGCACGGCCTCGTCGGTGATGTGCGGGCCGTTCAGGTCCAGGGCGGCCATGCGGTGCAGCGCCTCGGTCTCCTGACGGCCGAGCGAGGCGAGGAGGGAGCGGGCGCTCGTCGCCGGGGCTGCCGCAGGGGGCTCGCCGCCGGAGTCGGCGGCATCAGCGGCCGTCGCGGGCCCGGTGGTTGCCAGGGAGGCGAGCAGGACGGCCGCGACCGCCGTGGCGAGGCGTCTGCGGCCGGGTGGGTTCGTCATGTTCCTGGCTCCGCTCTGGTCCGTGGGGCGGGGTCTCCGTCAGCACGGGGGTTGGACGGTCGGATGACGCACGATCATGGCCATTCGGAACGCCGGGCACCAGTTCGAGCGGTGGCGAATCTCCGCCATGTCGAGATGTCGTCAGCGTGAGGGCCGGATGCGGGGCCGACCCGGTCCCGGCACCTGCGGTTCAAAGTGCCGGGACCGGGTCGGCGACGGTGTCGCTTCACCCTCACTTCCCCGCGCGGACTCCGAAGGCGCGGATGACCGTCTGGGTCAGGGTGCTGCCGTCGCTCGCCTCGACCGTCACGCGGAGCGAAGCGGACGCGGCTCCGTCCGGGGCGGTGACGTCGGCGTGCTCGGGAGAGGCGCCCTGGGCGGGCCGGACGCCGACGGGGTGCCATGTGGCGCCGTCGTCCCAGCTGACGTCGAGGGTCGTGCGCCGGACCGTGGCCCCGGCCGCGCCCGGCGCACGCTGGACGGCGAGGTCCACGCGGGTGGTGGCACCCGGGGCGACGCGGCCGTGGTCGTCCAGGCCGCGCGGGGCGAACCGGACGGCCATGAGCGGCAGTACGGTGCCGGTCCCGTCGTCGGTCGCCGAGTCGAAGCCCCACTCCGTCCGCACGCGGGTGGAGAGTTCCGCGTAGGACTGTGCTCGGACGACGTCCGCGGTGAGCGTGTAGCGGCCCTCGGGCGCCGGGACGCTCGTGCTCGTGCCGGCGCCCAGGGCGTTCCACGAGCCCACCCGCACTCCGTCCCGGGACAGGGCCATCGTGCCGGTGGCGCCCCAGTCGGTGCCGCCCCGACCGCCGTCGCCGTCGACGAGCCACGGCATGGGGCTCCACAGCATGGTGTCCCGGACCCGTCGGAGGGGTGCCGCGGGCAGCGCCGGGCCGACCACGGCGGTCCCGAAGCGCAGTTCGCGCCCTTCGCGCGGACCGAAGGCCGTCGACGGCGTGACGAAGGACTGACGGCCGGCGACCGTGGCGCGGTCGAGCCAGTCGCCCTCCGTGCGGTAGTCGTGCACCGTCGAGGGGAAGGCCACCGGCTGGTCGATGTGGACGGGGAGCATCGCGCCGTGGTCGGGCGCCACCGCGGTCGTGCCTGCGGACGGCACACCCTGGGCGTCGAACTCCATTCGTACGTCGGTCAGTTCGCTTCGTCGGGTGGCGAAGGACGGCGTGGCGGGCACGCCGCCGTCCCAGGTGCGCGTCACATGGTAGAAGAACGGGCTCGGTGCCACCGACGAGGCGCCGTCGGCCGCGAGCACGGCGAACGTACGGTACGTGACGTCCGCGTGCGGGAACGCGGTCGCGTACAGGGACGAGCCGGCGGCCGCTCCCGTGGTCACCACGCTCATCGTGTACGTGCCGGTGCCGGCCGGCATCGCGAGGGCGGCCTGCATGGCCGTGGCCCGCGCCCCGGCGTCGTTCACGTCGACGCGGACGGGGGCGGCGGTGCGCGCGTCGAGCTCCACCGCGGTGTCGGCCGCGGGCGTGACGGAGGTCGCGGCGAGCGTGGTGGTGCGCTCCGCGCCGGTGCCGCCGATGATCGTCATACCGACCCAGTACTCGGCCTCGGGCACGGTCACGGAGCCGGTGCCGCCGCTGAGCCGGACCGGGTAGCGGTCACCCGTCCAGCGACTGACCAGCAGTGCGGTGCCGGTGGCGGGCGTGCCGTCGCGGTTCACGGCGCGCACGGTCACCGTGCGCGCGGGGACGGGGCTGTCGACGCCTAGGAGGGTGCGGGTCACGCTCCGGCCGTCGTGGGAGGCGGTGAGCACGGCGGACCACGGCCCGTGCGGCAGCAGCGAGGCGCGTGTGGTGACCGTGACGCCGGCCGTCCCGTGAGCGGGGACGGTGACGCGGTCGCGGTCCACCGAGAACTGAGCGGCGTTGCCCGGCTGGGCCGTCGGGGAGAGGGGCGACTCGACGGCGAGGTCGAGGGTCGTGTCGGTGTCGCCGGAGTTGGTGAACGTGACGGTGTGGCCGGTGTCCTTGCCCGAGCCCAGCGACCAGCCGGTGGTCGTCGTCAGGTTCGCGGGCGTGGCGAGGATCGTCCCCTCGACGGCGCGGCCGACGTCGACGCGGCCGGCGCCCTGCTGGTAGGGAGACCGGCCCGGGGTGGGTACGGCGGTCCCCATCAGCGCGGCCTTGAGCCGTTCGCCCGTCCAGTCGGGGTGGGCCTGCGCGAGGAGCGCGGCGGCGCCGGTGACGTGCGGGGTCGCCATCGACGTACCGCTCTTCGCGGTGTGTCCGCCGCCGAGCTTCGCGGCGACGATGTTCACGCCGGGTGCGGTGACGTCGGGCTTCACGGCGTTGTCGTGGGGGCGCGGGCCTCGGCTGGAGAAGGGGGCGAGGCGGTCCTGCGCGTCGACGGCGCCGACGGCGAGGGCGGCGTCGGCGGTGGCCGGCGAGCCGACCGTGCCGGTGCCGTACTCGCCCTCGTTGCCGGCCGCGACGACGAAGAGCGTGCCGGTCCGCGCCGACAGGTCCTCGATCGCCAGGACCGCCGGGTCGTCCGCGTCGGCGGGGCCGCCGAGGCTCATGTTGACGACCTTGGCGTGGGCGGTGTTCACCGCCCAGTCGATGCCGGCGAGCACGGCGGACGTGGGGCAGGAGCCGGTGCGGTCGCAGACCTTGCCGACGGCGAGGCCGGCGTCGGGCGCGACACCGCGGTACGTGGCGTCGACGCCGGCGATCGTGGAGGCGACGTGGGTGCCGTGCCCGTTGTCGTCCTCCGCGCTTCCGGTGCCGGTGAAGTCGGCGGAGCTCGTCACGCGGCCGGCGAGGTCGGGGTGGTCGGAGTCCCAGCCGCTGTCGAGGACGGCGACGGTGACGCCCTCGCCGGTGTAGCCGTCCTGCCAGGCGCGGGGCGCGCCGATCTGCGGAACGCTGCGGTCCAGGGCGACGCGCATCCGCGCGTCGAGCCAGATCTTGCCGGCACCGCCCGCGAGGGACCGGCCGGCTCCCCCGCCGGTCAGCCGCTTCCAGGTGGCCGCCGCGTCGGAGCGGTCGCGCGGCGCGAGGGAGGTCATGCCGAGGCGCGGCAGGGAGCGCCCGGGGCGCGCCGCGGTTCCCGCCGCGTCCCTGGCCTTCCGCGAAGCGGTGTCGCCCTTGGCGTGCTGGACGATCAGGCCGACGGCGTCGGTGGCGGGGGTGCCGCCCTGTGTCCCGTACCCGGCGTCGAGGAGGTCGCCGACGTCGAACAGGCGGGGGTCGAGCCGGCCGGTGGCGAGCAGGGGTTCGGCGTCGGAGGGCACGACGGTCACGTCGTCCTCCCCCACACTGCTGGTGGTGAAGGTGATCCCCTCCCGGCCGGGTGCCGGGGAGACGGTGGCGGAGCGGATCGCCCCGTCGGAGCGCTCGACGGTCACGGTGTCGCCGGACGGCAGGGGGACGGTGACGGTGGTGAGGGGCGCCGCGGCCTCGGAGGCGCCGGGCTCCGGTGGCGGCGCGGACCGGGCGACGGTGGCGGGAATCAGGGCTGCTGCGGTGGCGACGACGGCCACGACGGATCTCAGGTGCACGGAGGGGGCTCCAGGTGATCGCAGGGGAGGGACCCGCCGATGCTGGCAGCGCGGACGGGCTTCGACCGTGGCCGTGGGGTGGCGGGATGGCGACGCGACGCAGAGTCGCCACGGCTCCCGCCTACGCCTCCGCCCCGCCGTAGGGGACCGGCGGGGCGGAGGAACGTCAGTCGGTGTTCAGATCGTCCGGCGAGCCGGTGAAGTCGACCGCCGTGGTGGCGGAGCAGCGCTCCGTACCGGTGTCGTCCAGCCGGTACCGGTACACCGGCCGGCCTTCGATCCGGACGCGGTCCGCGTGACGGCCGGTGCTCGGCACCGTCGCCACCACCCGGCCGTCGCGGACCACGTCGACCTCGGCGGGCCGGTACGTGACGACCAGGGACCGGTGGCCGAGACCGTCCGCCGTCAGGCCGAGGAGGAACTCCAGGGTGGCGGTGTCCGCCCAGTGGGCGTCCTCCAGGACCAGGACGTCCACGGCCATCCTGTCGAGGAGTTCGGCGAGGGCACGGAACAGCCGGTGCCGGGTCGCCCCTGCGGTCTCCAGCGGTTCGAGAGGGGCGGCAGCAGCCGGGCCCACTCGGGAAACAGGGGCCGCAGGGCACCGGCCAGGGGACTGAGGCCGACCGGCGCCCGGTCGACGCGGCACCGTACGCCGTCGACGATCGGCCCGAGCGGGAACGGCTCCGCCAGGGGCGGGGCGGTCGCCCACAGCACCGTCCGCCCGTCGAGGGCGTCAAGGCGCCGAGGCTGTGCCGCACCAGGCGTGTCTTGCCGATCCCCGGCTCCCCTGCACGACGACGAGCGCGGCGCCCTCACGTACCGCGCCGATCAGAGCGGCCGTCTCGGCGTCCCGCCCGACGAACGCCGGCGCGCCGCCGGTAGGCCCGCTCAATGGCTCCGCCCGCCTGCCCGCCTCGGCCTCGTCCTCGGACCTGCCGGGCCGCGTTCAGCGGTGATCACGGCAGAGCCCGGGAGACCGGCAAAGGCCTCGGACCGGTGAACCATCGCCGAAGGACGCCGGCCTCGCCCGTGCCCCGCTACGCACACGGTCTTCCAGCCGGGTGCGATCCCACCCGGCGCAGCCGTCTGGACGGCGTGCCCAGTACGTCGGTCCGCCGGCGGTCGGCCAGGCCCGCGTACGCACGCGCAGGAGTCGGGGTTTAGTCTGTTTCGCCTCATGCACACGGCACACTCCCCCAGCACGGCCACCGCGCCCCCTCTGCTCCGCCTGCACCTCCTCGGCGGCTTCCGGGTGACACGTGATGGCGGCCCGCCCCTCGCCGACCGCTGGCCCCGTCCCGGCGCCCAGGCCCTGGTCAAACTGCTCGCCGTCACACCCGACCACCAGCTCCACCGCGATCAGGCCATGGAGGCGTGCTGGCCCGGAGCGGACCGGAAGGCGGCGGTCAGCAGCCTGCGCGTGGCCCTGCACACCGCCCGCCGCGCGCTGGAGCCGGAGCTGGCGCCGCGCGCCGTCTCCTCGTACCTCACCAGCGACGGCGTCATGCTCAGGCTGGATCCGCACACCGTCTGGGTCGACGCCGACCACGCCGAGCGGCTCGCCGCCGAAGCCCTGGAGCAGGGGCCTGGCCCCGCACTCGCAGAGGCTCTCACCGCGTTCACCGGCGAGCTGCTGCCCGAGGACCGGTACGCCGACTGGGCCGAGGAGCCCCGGAAACGGATCGGAGAACTCCGTGACCGGCTGCGGCTGGCGCACGGGACCGCGCTGCTGGAGCAGGGTGCCGCCGAGGAAGCGGCCGACGCGGCCCGGAAGGTCCTCGACACCAGTCCCTCCGAGGAGCGCGCCCATCAGCTGCTGATCAGCGCCTACCTGAGGCAAGGGCTGCGGCGCCAGGCCATATCCCAGTTCCACGCGTGTCGCCAGGCCCTGGACGTCGAGCTGGGCATCCGTCCAGGTCCGGAGACCGAGCGACTCCACCTCCTCGCTCTCGACGGTCCGGGAGGCGGGGCGCTGTCCACCCGGCCGTCCGGCGTCACCCTGCCCCCCGCTCTCCGCACTCCTCCGCCCGGTCCGCTGCACGGCCGCGGCCGCGCGCTCGCGGAACTCCTCTCTCCCGACGCCTGCCCCGTGCAGCTCCTCGGCGGGGAGGCGGGTCTCGGCAAGACCCGCCTGGTCACGGAAGCCGCGCGGTGCGCCGCCGAAGACGGCGCCGTGGTGCTGTGGGGCGCCGGTCACGACGCCGAGGGGCACACCCCGTACGGGGCGTTCGTGGAGGCGCTCGACGGCTGGCTCGCCGAGCGGCCGGCCACCGAACGCGCCCGTGTCGGTGCCGACTACCCGGAACTCGCCGTACTCCTGCCGTCCCTCGGCCGCACCGGTTCGGACACCGCCCGCAGCCCCGAGGACGAGCGCGACCGGCTCTTCACCGCCACCGCCGCCCTGCTGCGTGACCTCGCCGCCTCGGCGCCGGTACTCGTCGTCCTCGACGACCTGCACGCCGCCGACACGGGCTCCTTCCACCTGCTCGGCCATCTGGCCCGCCGCTCGGCCGGCGCCTGGCGCTTCGCCGTGACCTACCGCCCGGAGGAGCTTCCCGACGACGATCCACGCCGGACCGTGCTCGATGGCCTGCGCCGGTCGGGACTGGCACGGCACGTCGGTCTTGAGCGGCTCGGGCGGGACGACTGCCTGGCCCTCGCGGCCGGCGTGCTCGGTCTGCCGCCGGGGTCGCCCGTGCCGGAACGGGTGTGGGACCTGTCGCTGGGCAACCCGCTCTTCACACTGGAGCTGGCTCGCGAACTGATGGAGGGCGGCGGGAGCACAGCACCCGAAGGCGTACGGGAGCTCGTCGCGGCACGACTGTCCCGGCTCGCGCCCGTCGCGCGAGGCGTCGTCGAGGTCGTCGCCGTCGCCGGGGGGCACGCGGCGCTGTCCGAGGTCCTGGACGTCACTTCCTCCCTCGCCGTCTCCCCCGGGGACGGGCCCGTCGCCGCCGAGGCCGCCGCCGGAGCGGAGGCCGCCGTATCCGCGGCGATACTCACCGAGCGTGACATCGTTGTCGACGGGCGCACGGTCGACGGTCTCGCCTTCCGCCACCCGCTCATCCGGCTGACCTGCTACGAGCGGCTCTCCGCCGCCCGCCGCCGCGTACTGCACGCCTCCTACGCGGACGCCGTGCGCAGCCGCCGTCCCGACGCCGTCGACACCCTCGCAGCACACCTCACCCGGGCCGACGACCCGCGTGCCACCGCGTACCTGCGGCAGGCCGCAGAACGCGCCGCGGCCCTCTGCGCCAACGACACCGCGGACCGCTACTACACGGAACTGACCGAGCGCCTCGACTCCCTGGCCGCCGAGGCCGCCTGGGCGCGCATCGACCGGGGTGCCGTGCTGCGGCGAATGGGCCGCTACGAGGACGCGGCGACCGTACTGCGCGAGGCTGTGGAGGAACTGCGGCGCCGTGGCGACGAGGACGGTCTGGTCCTCGCCACCGGTCGCCTCGCGGAAGTGCTCGTCGGCATGCGGAACGCCCGGGAGGGCCTGGCCCTGCTCGACGCGCGGACGCCCACAGCCGACGTCAGGCCCCAGTCCGCCGCCGCCCACCACGGGAGCCGGGCCCTGGCCTGTATGGTCCTGGGCCGCTACGAGGAGGCGATCGACGCGGCCGGCGATGCGATCGAGCGTGCAGAGGAGGTAGTGGGCGCCGAACGACGCGCCCTGCTGGCCCGCGGCCTGTCCCTGCGGGCGACCTCGCTCGCGCTGGCCGGACGGTTCGCCGAGACGGGCCCGGTCGTCGAGGAGGCGCTCCCGCACGCCGAGGCGTTCGGCGAACCCTGGCTGCTGGGGTCGGTGCTGTCCGTACTGCGCGAGCAGGCCCGCCGGTCCGGCCGGCTGCGCGAGGCCATCGCCACCGGCCGGCGCGCGCTGGCCCTCTCCGAGCGGACCGGCGACCGGTCGGGCGTCGCCTTCGAGCAGGCCAACCTCGCCGAACTGCACCTCATGCTGGAGGAGACGTCCGAGGCCGCCGAGCTGGCCCGGGCGGCCGAGCGAGCTCCGTTCGGCTGGTCGACCCCGTACGCCCGGCTCGCCCTGGCCCGGGTCCTCATGCGCAGCGGGGAGGACGACCCCGAGGAGCTGTTCCGGTCCGCCGTCTCCGCCGCACGGGACAGCGCCGACCGGCAGGCACAGAACGAGGCCCGCACCGCGCAGGCAGAATGGTTCATCCACTCGGGCCGGGCCGACGAGGCGCTGGTGCTGCTCGGCCAGGTGACGGGCCACACCCACGTCACCGCGTGGGCGCATCTGGCGGCCGGGCGGCCGGACCGGGCAGTTGCGCTCGCCCGGTCCGAGGTCGAGCGTGCGGCCCGGACGGGCGAGCGGATCGCGGAGACCGCGGCTCGCGCCGTCCACGCCGCGGCGCTCGCCGCACGGGGCAGCGCCGAGGAGGCCGCCGAAGCTTTCGCGAAGGCGTCGCGATTGGCCGAGCTGCTCCCGTATCCGGCGGCCCTGCGCAGGATCAAGGAGATCCGTGCGTCGAGCAGCTGACCTGGGCAGCGGAAGGACCGCCCCTGCCGCGCCGCACCGACCGTCTCCTCCGCTCAAGGGTCGGTCAGCGTGGGATGCACCGCCGACCACGACATCGCAGGTGCCGACGCGGCGAACGAACTCGCGTCCGCGGCCGCCCTTCTCACCACAACGTCGCCCCGACTGGAGGTACATGGGCCTGCTCCTACGGAAGGGGAAGGTGCCGGGGAGACCGCCGTCGCTCCGGCACCGACGGCCCCCGGATCCTACGACCGCGGCGTTACGCGGCCGTTACTGGTTCCGCCGAGCCGGTACGGGATGTCCGCGACCTCCCGCGACCGTTGCATACGGCCCCGCCCACCGCGTCGGCGCCAGGCGGACCGAGGCGATCAGAGCGTCAACCAGCCCTTGCGCAGCGCCTGTACACCGGCCTGGAAGCGGGTTTCCGCGTCCAGGAGCAGCAGAAGGCGCTTGATGCGCCGCCGGACCGTGTGCACGTGCACCTGCAGCCGGCGTGCCATCGCCTCGTCCTTCATGCCCGAGGCGAGCAGGGTCAGGAGTTCACGATCCTCGGCCGTCACGTCGTCCTGCGCGCCCGGACCGATGGGCACCGCCCGCTCCCACACGGACTCGAACAACGGCACGAGCACATGGTGGAGCACGGAGTCCTTGACGACGAGCGCGGCGGCCGTGGGGTCGGCCGCGTCAGTGGGCGGCAGCAGGCTGACACGCCCGTCGATCAGGATCAACTTGGTCGGAAGGGCCGGTGCCACCCGGATCTCGACGCCCTCCTGGGTGAGCAGGTTGAGCCCGCGTGCCCTCCCCGGGAGATCGAGACCCTCGCGATCCACCACCACCCGGACCCGGACGCCCCGTCCCACCAGATCGGTGACCGCGAGCGGAACGGGCATACCCCCGTCGGGGCTTGAGGCATAGGGCGGCCGGTCGAGGAGGGCCAGCTCCCCTCCCGCCGAGGCGAGAAGCGCCTCGGTGCGGGCGACGATCGCCTCGCGGCCGCTCAACACCTCGATGCCGGTGCGTGCTTCGTCGGGCGCTCCGCCCGGGAACCGCGCGGCCAGCCTGTCCACGGAAGCGCTCAGCAGCTCCAGCCGGGAGGACCTGTCGAGGAGCTCCGACCGGCGGACGTGGACGAGCCGGCGCAGCGCGGTGCCCGGCGGGACCGCCTCCGGCAGCGGGCGCCCCGCCGCCGGAGGCAGGACGAGTCCGTGCCGCGCGAGGACGTCGAGAGCGGCCGGAAGCCGGTCGGCCGGCACTCCGGCGGCTCGGGCGAGGGCGGCGAGTGAGGAGGGCCGAGGCGCGGCGAGAAGGGCTTCGTAGAGCTTCAGTTCGTCGGGCCCCAGACCCAGTTCCGCCCAGTCGGGGCTCCTGTCAGGCCAGTTCATGGGGATGGATCATGGACCCGGACGCCGTGGACACACAAGTGAGCATGTCCACTATTCGGCATGCCCGCTCCGTTGTCCGGGCGCCGTCGGCGTACTTCCATGTGGCCACCCCCATCGGACTCCGCCCATTGGAAGAGGGACGTCTTGCCCATTTCACGCACCCGGCCTGGGTACGGCCGCCGCCGCGCGGGCACCGCCGCCGGCTCCGGCATCACCGCCGTGCTCGCTGCGGCCGCCCTGCTGCTGCCCGGCGCCCCGGCCCACGCCGACACGGCTCCGGCGCCCACGAACGAGATACCCGCCACCGCCACCCCGGCGCTCGTCACCGGGCTCGACGAACCCGTGGCCGCCGACGGCAGCGCGGCCGACGCCGCCCGCGGCCACCTCGCCGCCAAGCGGGACCGCTACCACATCCCCGATCCCGGGAAGGACTTGACGGCCGGCAGGACCGACAGCGAGGGTGGCCGCGAGACGGTACGGCTCCGTCAGAACTACCGGGGCGTTCCCGTGCTCGGCGGCGAATACGTCGTCCGCATGGAGAGGAAGGCCGGCAAGCGCACCGTGACCGGCACCTCCGGCCGGTACTTCACACGACTCGACCTGGACACCGTGCAGCCCGAGGTGTCCGAGGCGGTGGCGATCGACCGCGCCGTGGGCGCCGTCGTCTCCCAGCTCGGCGCGGGGCCGCTGACCCGCCCGGCCCAGGACGCCCCGAAGGGCTCCGCCACGCTCACCGGCGAGGCACAGGGGCTCGTCGTTCTGCCTCAGGGGAAGGGCGTGCTCACCCGGCACATCACCGTGACCGGGGTCGGCCCGGCCGACGGGCGGCCGGTGAAGCAGGAGGTCTACGTCGACGCGCGCTCCGGCTTCCCCGTCCTCCAGTACAGCGGGATCAAGAGCTTCGGCGCGACGGGCACGGCGGCCGGCGCCACGACGGACGCGGCCGACGCCTCCGACGCCTCCGGTACGACCGCCCAGCAGCTCGTCGTCAAGGGGGCCGGCACCCGCTACAACGGCGAGAAGACGGAGGTGAACCTGTACCAGGGGACCGACGGCGCCTACCAGATGATCGACTACAGCAAGCGGCCCGCCACCTCCCCGTTCAGCGGCACCCTGCTGGCCACCTACGACGCCCGCGGCCGCGAGGCGTCCTCAGCGTCCGGCACGTGGCCCAGCGGCATCAAGACCTTCCGCTCCACCACCACGGACCTCGGCGCCGAGTTCACCGACTCCGGTGCGATCGACGCCCATTGGGCGGCCGGGAAGGTCTACGACTACTACTTCTCGAAGTTCGGCCGGGACAGCCTCGACGGCAAGGGCGGCTTCGTCAACTCCCTGGTCGGCGTGGTCAACAACGGCCGGCCGTTCAACAACGCCTTCTGGGACGGCCAGAAGATGGTGTACGGCCAGGGCGGCGACGGCTACCACACCTTCTCCGCCGACACCGACGTCGTCGGCCACGAGATGACGCACGGTGTCGTCGAGCACAGCGCGAACCTCGTGTACGTCGGCCAGTCCGGGGCGATCAACGAAGCGGTGGCCGACTACTTCGGCAACGCCATCGACCTGGAGGCCAACGGCGTCCCCATGGACGACCCCGACGCCGCCCTACTCGGCGAGGACCTGTGCACCACGAAGGCCCCCCGCGAGTGCGCCCTGCGCGACCTCGACGACGGCGCGACCACCCAGGACGACTTCGTCGGCGTCACGCTGCGCGGCGACAACGGCGGCGTCCACCTCAACTCCACCATCTTCTCCGGGGCGTTGTGGGACATCCGGCAGAACCTGGGGGCGGACCTCGCCGACCGGATCGTCTACCGGGCCCTGACCGCCTACATGACCCCGCTCGACGGCTTCACCGACGGACGCGCCGCCGTCACGGCCGCCGCCCGCGAGCTGGGCGCCACCAAAGCCCAACTGGCCGTCGTCGAGGACGCTTTCACGGAGCACGGCATCATCGACGGCTGGGAGAAGGGACTCGGCATCGACGCCGACACCCTGATCCCGGACGTCAACATCACCGGCACCGGGGTCGGCGCGGGCAAGGGCTGGTACGCCGTCTCCCGCTCCGGCGCGGACGGCAGCGAACCCTACTCGGTGTGGGCCGGCCGCACCGACGGCAAGGGGGCGCCGCAGCTCGTCAGCGGCAACACGGGCAACTACGCCGTGTACGCGGACACCGACGGCACCACCGTCGCCTGGGCAGAGTACGGCCCCCAGTCGATCGCCATCAAGGTCCGCCCCCTCGCCGGCGGTCTGGAGCGGACCGTAGGGGCCTCCGGCACGGCCCTCACCTCGCTGGCCGTCGACGGCGACCACGTCGTCTACTCCCTGATCGACCCGTACACCGGCGGTGAGCACGTGGCCTATATCGACCTGCGGTCGGGCACCACCGGCTTCGTCGACAACGCCGACCACGCCCTGTCCACCGCCCTGCCCTCCGTCCGGAACGGAAAGATCGCGTACGCCAAGATGTGGCCGGAGCGCGACGGCTACCGCCTGGGCGCGGAGGTCTTCGACACGGCGACCGGTACCAAGACCCTGCTTCCGGGCGACCCCGCCGAGACGATGGGTGTGGGTCAGACCGCCGTCACGGACGACGGCGTCCTCTGGCTGCGGGACGTCGACGTCCAGGACGGCGGAAAGGCCTCCCTGGAGCGTGTGAACACCGACGGCTCGAACCCCGTCACCGTCCTGCCCGAGGCGGGCGAAGGCTCCCTCTACGGCTACTCCCTCACGGCCTCGGACGACGCGGTCACCGTCGTGTCGATGCCACCGGCCACCTCCTGGAGCAACGCCACGCTCCCGAAGCTCTTCCAGGTGGCCCCCGACGGCAAGGGCGGCCCGAAGCGGGTCTCCTGCGGCCGCGGCGACCAGATCTTCCCGGCCGCCGACACCGGCAAGCGAGTGCTCTGGCTCGACGGCACGACCGGCGCGACGAACCTCGTCACCCGCGCACGCCCGGCCGGCACGTGCTGAACCGATACGCCGCGCCATAGCCACCGACGGGCGGGCGGGACGGGGCGATCTCCCGGCCCTGCCCGCCCTGCGGCGATACCTACTGTTCCCTCTGGGGGCAGACATCAGGCTGCTTCCCAGAGGCCGGCGTCGAGGATCCGGGCGGCCTTGGTGATGCTGCCCGGCATCAGATGCCGGTAGGTCCGGTACGTCTCCTCGATGGACTTGTGGCCCATCCACTCCGCGACGTCGGTGATGGGGATGCCGTTGCCGAGGGCGTTGGAGGCGAAGTAGTGGCGGAAGCCGTACATCCCCACCCCCTCCTCCGGCGGAAGGCCCGCGAAGAGCCTCCTCACCCGCCGCCGCTCCATGCCCTCGGTGAAGTAGCCGCCCGGGCCTCGCAGCAGGTATCCGTCCCCTGTTGTGCCGTACTTCTCCGCGTACCGCTCGATCGCCTCCCGCACCGACCGCGGAAGCGGCACCTCCCGGAACTCCCCCGCCTTGCGGTGCTTCAGCTTCGCCGGCCTCAACGTGTTCGAATGGATCTGCTCCCGCACCCGGTACACGTCCTGCGCCACGACATTGTTGACGTTCACCGCCCGCGCCTCACCATTGCGCAGACCACAGCCGGCCATTATGACGATCTCCAGCGCCAGGTCCTCGTCTGCGACCGCCAGAGCCTTTTTCACGTAGGCGAGCGACGGAATGACCACCTGCTCACGCACGTATTCGGGATCCTGGACCCCCTTCACCGGATCGTCCGCCATGGCCCCCTTGGCGTACGCGTCCCGAAGGATCGTCTTCAGGACCCGGAATATGTTCACCTGGTTCCCTCGGCCGACCCCGTCGCTCTCCATCTCGTCCAGGAAGCGCTCGACCACCATGGGCGTGACCGAGTTCAGCTTCCGCGCCCCCAGACGCGGGACGATATGCACGTTGATCGAACTGTCGACATGCTCTCCCGTGGAGTAGTCCGTCATCCGGCGCTGCCTGGGCCGCCACTGCTTCGCGTACTCCTCCACCGTCAGCTGCCCCAGTTCCCGGCGGGCCACCGCCACCGAAGGCGCCGTGGTCTTCTTCTCCGCGTAGAGCTGTGTGAGGCGTTCGATCGCGTCGTCCTGCGTGCCGTATCCGGATTCCTCGCGCTGCTTGCCGAGCGCGTCCCGGAAGCGAATCGAGTACGGATGAGGGCAGCGGGTGGGCTTCGCGCAGCCGCAGTCCTTGAAGAAGGACCCCATGCCGCGGGCGAGCTGTCGGGCCATGTCACGCACCATCCGTTCCAGCCCAAGAACCTGCTCAGGCGCCGCACTGTCGGTCGCAGGTCAGCAAGCGGGGACACGTGCGGGACGCATGCTGACCGTTTGCTGACCTGAGGGGGCACATGATGCCCCTGACCTGCGGCGACGCCAAACAGTCAGATCTTGGACTTGAACAGAGTGCGCAGCACTGTGAACTCCTCTGGGACGGCTCCCTGCCTGCTTCGTGCAGGTCAAGGGCGGTCGCGACTCTACACCGGCACGCGCCGAACGATGTTTGTGAGGAACATCGCTCCTGCCAGGTGAGACGGCTCCCCACCTGGGCTTTCGCGCCGCCGCAAAGCCCCGTTCAGGCATTCCTCGGGAAAGGTCGGCGACTCATGCTGACCCGATGCTGACTTACCTGACGATCTATCAACGGTGTGGGAAACCCCTCCCCACACCTCACGGAGGACGGCTTCGCACCCGGAGGCCTCGCGAGCAGGAAGCGCGGTACAGCCCGTGCCAGTCCCGAGGCGCACCGGCCGCTTCGGCGCTGGAGCGAATGCGCGTACGGGCCTACCTACTGACGTTGCTGCAAGCGCGGGGCCGATGCAGGGCGCACTCCTCGCGGCCCTGCCCCGCCCGATGACTCTCGGCAGGATGGACCTCGCGGACGGCACCTTTGCGACCGGCTTCCTCTGCGAACCGCAGGCTCTCGAAGGCGCCCGCGAGATCACCTCCTACGGCAGTTGGCGCGCGGCCCTCCCTCCTTCGCTCGTGGTAGCCGGGACGGGGGTAGCGGGAGACCCGCGCCGGTCAACGCGCCCCCGCGGGTGGCGCGCCGGATGTCACGTTCGCCGTGCGTCCACTCCGGCCTCGACTTCGCCGTGTGCTTGCAGCAGCGCACCGCGATGGCCACGCACCGGTCCCAGGGACGCTTTCGAAGTGCCGGCAGGAGCGCCGGCGGGCCGTTTGCCATCGGCCGGGATCCGGAGCAGCGTGGACCATACCGGCTGCCACCCTTACCGCGACGCGGGTCCAGACAACCCGTGGCAGGAACCGGAGCGAGAGGAGAGACCGGTGACCGCACCGAAGTCCGGCCCGGAAGCCGTGCCCGTCGTACGCCGCCGGGAGAAGTCCGACAGCGTCTTCTGGGAGCCGGCGGAGCGCTGGGTGCGTGCGACGGCGGGGGAGCTCACGATCGTGGACAGCCGTAGACCGGTTCTCGTGTGGGAGCCCGGTCGCCCCGTCCCCCTCTACGCGTTCCCGACCAGGGATGTCCGGACGGACTTGCTGCGGCGGACGGAGCGGCCCGCCAGTCTGCGGCGTCACGCGGGAGCGACGGTCTTCTACGACCTCGTGCTCCCCGACCGGACCGTGGGGGCGGCGGCCTGGACCTACCCCGGAGAGGAGCTGGCCGACCACATCAGCTTCGAATGGTTCGGGCGCGACGTTCTCGACCACTGGTACGAGGAGGACGAAGAGATCTTCGTGCACCCGCGCGACCCGCACAAGCGGGTGGACGCCCTGCCCAGCAGTCGACACGTCCAGGTCGAGATCGCGGGCACGGTCGTCGCGGACACGCACACGCCGGTTCTGCTCTTCGAGACGGGCCTGCCGGTGCGCTTCTACTTCCCGAGGGAGGACGTCCGCCTCGACCTCTTCACCCGTACCGACGGGCATACCCGCTGTCCGTACAAGGGTTTGGCGAGCGAGTACTGGTCCTGGGCCGGCGACGCCGACGTGCGACCCGACATCGCCTGGAGCTACCCCGACCCCCTGCCCTCCGTAGAGATCATCAAAGACCGGGTGGCCTTCTACGACGAGTCCGTCGACGTCGACGTCGACGTCGACGGAGTACGGCGGGAACGACCGGTCACGTTCTTCAGTCGGCCGTCACGGTAGGTCCCCACAGGGCCTCGCCGCCGGATGGCGAGAGTCATCGGAGACCCGGCTCGCCATCCTCGAGGACGGGCGGGCGGCCCGGGCGATTCCCGACCCGCGCCGCCCGACGACGTACACGCGTGCCACCCCTCGGGGCGCCGGCTGTCGGGGAAGTCAGCTGTACAGCCGAGCGGGATCGCCCCCTAGGTTCTGTCGTCAAATGTCAGGCCCACATCAGGGGTGAGGCGAGGGTGACGGCTGCTTCGTAGGACTGGGCGGTCTTGTCGTATCGGATGGCGATCCCTCGCCATTGCTTGAGACGGTTGAAGCACCGTTCCACGACGTTGCGGTGTTTGTATGCCTCGCGGTCGAAGGCCGGCGGGCGGCCTCCGTGGCTGCCGCGCCGGGCCCGGTTGCGGGATGCCGTGGCGGCGGAGCCAGGAGCGGATCGCCTTCGAGCTGTAGCCCTTGTCGCCCAGGACGTGATCAGGCCGGACGCCGGGCCGTCCGGGGCCGATCCGAGGCACTCGGATGGCTTCCATCACGGCGGTGAATTGGGTGCAGGCGTCGGTGTGGCCGCCGGTGACGACGAAGGCGAGCGGACAGCCCCGGCCGTCGCAGGCCAGGTGAATCTTGCTGGTCAGCCCGCCTCTGGACCGTCCGAGCGCCGGGTCACGGAGCCCCCTTTTCGGGCTCCGGCCGCATGCTGGTGGGCACGGACGACTGTGGAGTCCACCGAGACGAGCCATTCGATGTCGCCCGCCGCGTCCGCCTTGGCCTGGGCGGCCTGGAGCATCCGGTCGAACGTGCCGTCCGCCGCCCACCTGCGGAAACGCGTGTGGAGCGTTACCCATGGGCCGTATCGCTCGGGCACGTCCCGCCAGGCCGTCCCGGTCCGGAACTTCCACACGATCCCGTTCAGGACCCTGCGGTCGTCCAGCCGCTTCCCCCCGCGCAACGACTCGGGCAGCAACGGCCGGACGAACTCCCACTCGGCATCCGACAGTTCATGGCGACGTATCACACCACCATGATCCACCAGGCAAGATCGTTTGAAGACATCGCCTAGCCAGTGGCCGCCAGCCCCGCCAGTGATTGTCAGGCGTATGGAACGGCCCTTCGGTACGAGCGAAGGGCACGGACTTGAGGTGTCCTCGCCACGCCCGGGACCGGGCCCACGGAGACCGCTTCACCGAAAGCAGCGTCGTCAATACTGGCCGTAATGGCGTACGCGCCCGTGCGCAGCAGAGCAACGGGCCGAATCAAGGCAGCATGACTGCATGATCTCCGCACGCTTCGCCGGCCCCCGCGGCATTCACTACCACGCGAGCCGCTCCGACCGCCGCGACCTCCAATCGACCCCGAGGGATCCCAACGCAAACTCGAGGCCGCATCAGATGACTCCGATACGGCCTGTGATCTACGACTCTTTCGACTCGCGATGACAGGACTCGAACCTGCGCTCCACCGCCATCGCCTGAGGCCTGCTACCAGAGCACCCGTGCACGGCGCTCACTGTTGAAGCCAAGACCATGTCGATAGATCTCCGGCACCCAGTAGCGCCCGTCGGCCCCCTTACTGAAGACCCCGGATTCAATCAGCAGGTCCGCATCCGTCACAGTCAACTCGACCTGCTCGAGGTCGAACGGAACCAGAACAGAGTGACCGAGGCCCTGCATGTGCACCAGCAGCCTCCCGATCTCCTTGTTCTCCTCCCCCACCGAAATGATCTTGTTCTTGCTGCACTCCAGCAAGGCCTTGCGCATGGCAGTGGGGACGAGCACACGGTCGTCCACGGTGTCGTTGTACTGCTCAGAATTCTTGGCTGCTGTTGCGAGGAACATCACTACATCGCGCGCCTGCACTTGGCCGTTGAAGTCGCCCAGGGCTGCAGGGACCCACAGGTGGGAGCGCGCCTCTCGGGACTTCGCGCTGCCCATCTTCCAGCCCCATACCTGGATGAGGCTGTTGATCAAATCATCCGTCGAAAGATCGGTGATCCCAGAGAGCGGAACAAATTCGGGCAGTGCATCGGCGTGCGCAGTCACCCACAAGGCAAGACGCAGGGCCTCTTCCTTGCTCCAATGCAGGGCATAGTGATCGTACCGGCCCAGGAGCTGGCCGCTGTTCTGCCGAACGGCGCCGGTGACCAGGTCACGCCGGACGAAGACCACAAGGCCGAAGGGGCGGCCGCGCAGGGAGCGGAGCCATCCAAGGACGTCGATCAGCAGAACCCTTAGGGCGGTGCGCTTTGTGTCACTGTCCAGGTTCTGCATGAGATCCTCGAGGCCGTCGATCACGAAGACCGCCTTGGCCCGGCGGCCAAGCTCGATCAATGCCTCTTCTGAAGTTCGCTGCTCCGAAACTTCCAGTCCGCAGGCCATGGCCAGGCATTCCAGCCACAGGCTCCGCCAACCGAGTTCATCCTGACCACCGAGCCTGCCCAGACCGGCTTTGAGCCGGTCCGAGATGGTGGAGCTGGTGACATTCCGCAGCGGCTCGCCACCGTTCGCCGACGCGAAAGCGTCACGTAGGTCTTGCGGCTGAAGATCTCCGTATTCCAGGTTTGCTGACTCCAGGACAGGAACGATGGGCGCTTCGACGGTGACGCCTCTGACCCCGGACTGCTCGGCGAACGTCTGCCACGTACGCGCGGCGCAGGCCTTCGCGTACATGAAGGTCTTACCCGCCCCCTTCGCACCCACGACGAGGGCCTGCGGCAGCTCGGTCCGGTGATCGGCGAGTAGGCGTCGGAGCGGTTCCGTCACGAGGAAGCCGCCGGCCGAGGACAGGCCGCTCTGCTCCGCATAGACGAGGTTGCCTGCAGTTCGTGCGAGGTTGCGGCGCAACTGACCGTAGTCCACCGCCATCCCCGGGGCGGCCTCAGCCGTGGTGTGGGCTGCAGGAACCGGGAGCAGGGACTCGAGTCCGTCAGCGACTCCACATGACGAGATCACGTCCAGCACTTCGTCCCAGGAGGACGGGAGCGCAAGCAGTTCCTCTCTGAAGGGGCTCAGCACCGGCTGTGCGAGTAGGGCGACATCGACGGATTCCGTGTCATCTCTGTCGGTCTCCACCGGACCATGGAGAGCCGACCCCAAAGCGGCCGAGAGCATGCTGCGGGCAGCATCGGCCTGAGCCGTGTGAGTGTCCATCCGGTACTGAGTGACGATGACCGACGTTGCAGGGTCGGTCCCTTGAACGGTGGGCGCCTTTCGACCAAGTTGTTGAACCAGCAGCTCCGTTCCGGCGAGGGATTGATGACTCAGCGTGGTCACAAACACTCGCTGGACCCTGGGGTCGAGAAGCACGGGTGCGGAAAGTTCAGAGGCACCAGCTCTGAGGTCGATGACCACCGTGTCTGCTCCGAGTCGGGCGCCCAAAGCGGCCAACGCCTCTGTCACGAAGTACACAGATCGCCCGGGGGTAAGCAGGTCCGCAGGCTCGATTCGCGGTGGAGCCAACGTCACACGGCGACTCGACGGCATGACGGTGATACTCCCGCCACTGGCATAGTGGCCAGCCTGTTGATTGGGCAGGTAGGCGGCTGCGATGTCGACGGCTGCCGCGAATTCGCTGTTCTCGTCACCCTGGAGAAGGGTGATGAAGTCCTCGTAGGTGAAGTCGCACTGGCCGCCCTGCTCCTTGTGCATCCAGGTGATGCCAGGAGCCTCCAGGTCGGCGTCAATCAGCAGGACCTTCCCACCGCTCCGCGCCAGCCTGTCAGCGACTGCCACCGCGTGTACGGTGCGTCCGACACCTCCCTTGAATGAGTGGAACGCCATGAGCTGCACATCGTCGGCAAAGGTTGGCGTGTCAGGGCGGTGCAGAGGTTCTGCCAGCTGACGAGTGATGTGCTTCTCCCGAAGCAGCGGGACTCGCCTCCTCGCTGCGCCGCCGGGCGGCTCAGCTTTCACGCTCAGTTCAACTCGCAGCCCGGTGAGCTCAACGGTTCGGGGGTCGTCAAGGCCTAGCAACAGGTCACCGTCAACCCACGCGGCTGACCCCGTGCCGAACACTTCGTCCAGCCAGCCCTTCACCGTGTTGAGCTCGACAGAGCTCTTGGTGACCAATTCCAGAGAATCCCACCAGCCGTCGACGGCGACGAGCCAGTCGGGCCACTCCCCGGCCAAAGCCAGCCTGGTCAGATGCTCATCCACATCCACCCAGCTGAAGAGGTGGCCCGGAGGCACGATTCCGCTGTCCATGATCTCCAGCTGTCCAAGTTCTGCCACGACTCGGTCCCCTCAGTCCTGCTCGCACCATGAGATGAGCTCATCCAGCAGGCCACGGGCCTTCTTCTCGTCCTCGACATGCAGTTTCACACCATAACGCCAGGCCTGATGCAGGTCCGCTAGGGCCACATTCACACCAGGCTGACCGGCAGTGCGACAGTTCTTCATCCCCTTCAGCGCAGCTCCGAGATGCCGCGGCAAGCCCAGATCCTTTGCCAGCTTCCAGAGGTCGTGTGTCGGCTCGAGATGCGAGGTGTCCCGGAGGCCTCGGCGTGCCAGCACCCTCTCCTTGAGCGCGCACTCCGCTGCATAGAACAGAAGGAGACATGAGGTGACTGTGTCCCCGCCGTCCGCCACCTTGCCCGCGCTGTCCCGCAACTGCATCCGTCGTTTGCGGAGTGCGGCCACCCCCACGTGAAGCACCATGTGGCACATCATCGCACCGCCATTGGGTGACCATCGCGCGATGTGATCAAACGTCTGAAACACTCGCATGCGCCCTGAGCTGACACATCGCCACCAAGTAGGCTGAGGCCTGACGGGGTCTCCTCGAACATCGTCCTGATCCGGCCCCGGTGGGCGGAATCAAACCAGGCTCGTGCTCGAGGACCAAGCCAGTAGGTCGACGAGCGAGATCAAGCCACCGACGTTACAGGCCCAGCGCACGACCGCCGGGTCGAGATCCGGACCGTTTCCGGACCAGACCCAGCAAGAAGGGGGCGCGCCGGCTGTTGTTCTTCCTGGCCAGCATGGGTGCAGCTGCTGTACCACCAGGAGACGAAGAACCTGTTGTTCCCTCAGTTCCGGAGATCAGGCTGCTTCCCGGAGGCCGGCGTCCAGGATCCGGGCGGCCTTGGTGAGGCTGCCCGGCATCAGGTGCCGGTAGGTCCGGTACGTCTCCTCGATGGACTTGTGACCCATCTACTCCGCCACGTCGGTAATCGGGATTCCGCTTCCGAGAGCGTTGGATGCGAGGTAGTGCCGAAAGCCGTACATCCCGACACCTTCCTCCGGTGGCAGGTCTTTGAAGAGCTTCTTCACGCGCCGCCTCTCCATGCCCTCGGTGAAGTAGCCGCCCGGGCCGCGCAGCAGGTAGCCGCCCTTCGTGGTGCCGTGCCTGGCCTCGTACCGCTCGATCGCCTCCCGCACCGACCGCGGCAACGGCACCTCACGGAACTCCCCCGCCTTGCGGTGCTTCAGCTTCGCCGGCTTCAGCGTGTTGGAGTGGATCTGCTCGCGCACCCGGTAGACGTCCTGGGCCACGACGTTGTTCACGTTGACGGCCCGCGTCTCGCCGTTGCGCAGACCACAGCCGGCCATCATGACGATCTCCAGCGCCAAGTCCTCGTCAGCGACCGTCAGCGCCTTCTTCACGTAGGCAAGCGACGGAATGACCACCTGCTCACGCACGTACTCCGGCTCCTGAACCCCCTTCACCGGATCGTCGACCATGGCACCCTTGGCATACGCGTCCCGCAGGATCGTTTTCAGGCCCCGGAAGATGTTCACCTGGTTTCCGCGGCCCACCCCGTCGCTCTCCATCGCGTCCAGGAACCGCTCGACCACCATCGGCGTGACCGAGTTCAGCTTCCTCGACCCCAGACGCGGGACGATATGAACGTTGATCGAACTGTCGACGTGCTCGCCCGTGGAGTAGTCCGTCATCCTGCGCTGCCGGGGCCGCCACTGCTTCGCGTACTCCTCCACCGTCAGCTGCCCCAACTCACGTCGGGCCGCCGCCACCGACGGCGCCGTGGTCTTCTTCTCCGCATACAGCTGCGTGAGCCGTTCGATCGCGTCGTCCTGCGTGCCGTATCCGGACTCCTCGCGCTGCTTGCCGAGCGCGTCGCGGAAGCGGATCGAGTACGGGTGAGGGCAGCGGGTGGGCTTCGCGCAGCCGCAGTCCTTGAAGAAGGACCCCATGCCGCGGGCGAGCTGTCGGGCCATGTCACGCACCATCCGTTCCAGCCCAAAAACCTGCTCAGGCACCGCACTGTCAGTCGCAAGCCAGCAAGCCGGGACACGTCAGGGACGCATGCTGACCGTTTGCTGACCCGAGGGGGCGCATGATGCCCCTGACCAGTGGCGACGCCGAAGAGCCAGATCTTGGACCCGAACAGAGTGCGCAGCACTGTGCACTCCTCCGGGACGGCTCCCTGCCTGCGCTTTCCCTTCGCCCAGGCGTCTGCTCGGACGATCGCCCCGGAACGCGCGGGGACTCATGCCGACCGGATGCCGACCGGCCTGCCTCGGCGCCGGCCGCGTCGGGTTCACAGGGTGTGCGGAGGAGAGCCGCCGGGCGTCTCCGCGCGCCGTACGTGCGGCGGTCCGCCTCCGACCGGTTGACCGGTGGGAGGCGGGCCGCTGTCACGTCGTCAGCGCTGCAGGGTCAGCAGGCCCGGCCGGTAGGGCCACTGGCCGTAGTCGCCGCCGGAGTTGGGATCGCGCCCCTGGTAGAGGAACCGCAGGGCGCACGGGTCGACGGGCATGGTCTGGTCGTTGGTGGCGCGGACCAGTTCGCCGTGGCTGATGTCGTTGGTCCAGGTGGCGCCGCTGTTGGCCTTCCCGGCGAAGGGGTTGCTCTCGGTCGCGGCCTGGGGCGTCCAGGTGCCGTTCAGGCTGGTGGCCGTGAACGAGCGGAAGTACCGGCCCTGGGAGCCGATCGCCTCGACGATCATGAGGTAGCGGTCCTGGCCCTGGAGCTTGTAGACCTGCGGGGCTTCGAAGAGGTTGTTCGTCGTGTCGGTCATGACCGTCGTGTACGACGAGCCGAAGCTGCCCGGGAAGTTCCCGATCGGCATGCTCGCCCGGTAGATCTTGCCGTTGTCACCGGCGAAGAACAGGTACATGTTCGTGCCGTCACCGATGAGCGTCTGGTCGATGGGGCCCGTGCCGGAGCCGGTGATGGTGCCGGAGAAGAGCTCCTGCTCCGCCGACCAGCCGTTCGGGTTGGCGGGGTCGGTCGAGGTGCGGTAGGAGAAGGCGGTCCTGCCCCACTGGTAGGCGAGCACCCAGATGTTCTTGGGCGCGAAGTAGAAGAGCGTGGGCGCGACGACGGAGTTCGTCATCGTGTTCTGGCCGGTCGTGGCCATCTGCGACCAGTCGGTGAACGGGGTGAAGTTCATCGAGCCCCAGCCTGCTCCCGTGCCCGCGGCGCCGTGCGTCGTCGCGTAGACGAGGTGCTTGCCGTTGTACGGGGCGATGGTGAAGTCCTTGAGGGAGGCCCAGCCCGCCTTGGGCTGCGCCAGGGCGCCCGTCGACGACCAGCGGTACGTCGAAGGGAGCGCGCAGGTGCCGGGGGTGCCGGCGCCGACCTTGACGAGCTGCCACTGCTGGTTGGCGCCGCCCCAGTCGTCGTACTGGACGATGTTCGCGCCGTCGGCCGTGGAAGCGCCCTGCGCTTCGAGTGCCTTGCCGCTGTGGCGGGCGACGAGCCGCACGTGGCCGTCGGCGCTGTCGGCGAGTCGCCACTGCTGGTTGGTGCCGTTCGCGTCGGACCACTGGACGATCGCCGCGCCGTTGGCGGTGGACGCGCCCTGGACGTCGAGGACCTTGCCGGAGTGGCGGGACTTCACGCGGTAGTAGCCGCCGCCGGAGTCGACGAACTGCCACTGCTGCTGGTTCTGGTCGTTCCTGCTCCACTGGGTGATCCGTGCGCCGTCGCTGGTCGACAGGTTGTAGACGTCGAGGGCCTTGCCGCTGTTGCGGTTGACCAGCACGTACCAGGCGTTGGTGTCGACGGTCGCCGCGGCGGCGGGCTGGGCGCCGAGGAGGGACGCCCCGAGCAGCAGGGACGACAGGACCGCGAGGACAAGGCTCAGGACGAGGGGTGGATGGCGGAAGCGCATCAGGAGAGCTCCTTCGGAGGACGGGGGCGGGGTGATCCCGACGGGTCGGGGAGGGAGTAGGGGTGGAGGAGGCCGCACGTGCCGAAGCGGGGGCGCTCCGGGCGTTCGAGGCGCGACACCGCGCCGTGGCCGAGGTGGGTGAGGTCTCCGGCCCTCAGCCGTTCCGGCTGGTGGCCGGTCGTGCGGGCCGCTGCCAGGGGGCCACGACGCCAGCGGGTCTCCCGTGCGTCCAGGAGTTCGCGCTTCAGGCGGTGGGCCGCACTGTGGAACTCCGGCAGCCCGCCTGCCCGCAAGGCCAGGAAGCCTTCGAGGGCCAGGTCTCGGCGGCGGCGTGCCGCCGCGGCACGGTCGCCGGTGAGGGCGGTGGCCGCGTGGTAGGCGTCGGGGTCGGCGAGCACGGGTGCGGGGAAGGTGAGGATGGCGTCACCCGCCTCGGGGGGTCCGCTGTTCTGCGTGAGCACCACGAGGCGCAGGCCACCGGCGTTGACGAGGCGGTGGATCGTGCCGGGGGTGAACCGGACGACGCCGCCGGGGTGCAGCGGGGTCTCGGCGAAGCCGGTGGTGGTGAGCGTCTGGACGCTTCGATGCCTTCCCGGCGGTAGAACTTCGCGTACCGCACGAGGTGGTTCGCGTAGGCCTGGCGCCATTCGGGCCGGAGCTCGCCGCCGTCGTTCTCGCTCCCGTCGGTCTTCATGAAGGCCGGGGCGCTCCAGGCGTCGGCGAAGAACCGTTTCACGCCGTAGGCCTCGGCCTCCTTGGCGAGCCAGACCTGGCCGCCGTCCCAGACATCCCAGACATCCCAGATGTCCCAGACGTACGTCGGCGTGGCGTCCGGGCCGCCGGGGTCGGCCGGCAGGATCGTCGGCATGTGGTCGTAGACCCTGTCGGCCGACGAGCCGACGCCGAGGCGCAGGATCGAGAGGCCCGCGCCCTTGTCCTTGCTGAGCAGCAGGTCGAGCACCTCGCGCCGCTTGGCGGGGCCGAGGCCGCGTGCGCCGTGGAGCAGGTCGGCGCGCTGGAAGGCCATCGAGAAGCCGAAGCCGTCGATGGGCTGGAGGTCGGTGCGGAAGTCGACGGTGGGGCGTACGAGCTCGGCCCCGGCTCATACGGGCTCGGCCGCGGGTGGCACGGGCTCGGCCGCAGGTGGCGCGGGCTCGGCCGTCGCATGGATTGTTAGCGCTAACAACATGACGTCCGTCAGGGCTGTCAGACGTTTCACGGGGTCTCCTCGGAACGGTGGAACACGGGGCGGGTCAGCATGTCGTGGCGCCCGCGGCGAGGCCGCCCCTCGCCGGAACCCCCGCCGCAGGCCGCGGCCGGCGGGACGGACAGGGTGGTCAGGCCCGAGATCGCGAGGAAGCTTCGTCGGCTCGGGTGGACGCAGGCCATGGGACCTCCGGGGATGAGGGTTGCCGATTCGAGCCCGAAAACTTTTCGTAACACTCTCAAACTCCGTGAGGCCACAAACTAGGAACGAGGGACCTCCCGGTCAAGACTTCTCACCGAACTCCCTTGAAAAACAGGAGCTTTCCAGGGTTGACAAGCCGGTCACACGATCCGAAACTCTTCGAAATGTTTGCGGTACACGGCGTCGACCGATGCGTCCGGGCAGAGGAGAGAAGTTGAGCGAGCAGCGCCCGACCCTGGCCGTCATCGCCGCGGAGGCAGGCGTCTCCCAGGCCACCGTCTCCAAGGTGATCAACGGCCGCTCCGATGTCGCGCCGTCGACGCGCGAACGGATCGAGGCCCTGCTGCGGTCCCGCAACTACCTTCCCCCGGGCCGCCAGGCCAGGGCCCGCAGGTCGGGGCTGGTCGACCTGATCCTCGGCGGTCTGGACAGCGCGTGGGCGGTGGAGATCCTGCGCGGCGTCGAGGCCGAGTGCGCCCGGCGGAGCGTCGGCACCGTCGTCTCGCTCGTCCCGCCGGGCGAGGCCACGCCGTCCAGCTGGGCCGCGCTGCCGGTCCTGCACCACAGCGACGGCGTCATCCTCGTCACCTCCTCGGTCACCCGGGCCCAGCGCGACCAGGTCGAACGGGCCGGGGTGGCGCTGGTCGTCATCGACCCGATCGACCTGCCGGACAAGGGCGTGCCGAGCATCGGCGCGACCAACTGGGCCGGCGGCCTCGCCGCCACCGAGCACCTGCTGGAGCTCGGGCACCGCCGGATCGCCGCGATCGGCGGGCGCAAGGAGATGCTCTGCAGCCAGGCCCGCATCGACGGGTACCGGGCGGCGCTGGAGCGAGCCGGGGTCGAGGTCGACCGCGACCTGATCCGCTTCGGCGACTTCCAGCACGAGGGCGGGTTCCGGCGCGCCCAGGAACTGCTCGCCCTCCCCGACCCGCCGACGGCGATCTTCGCCGGCAGCGACCAGCAGGCGATGGGCGTCTACGAAGCCGCGCGGCAGGCCGGGTTAAGCGTCCCGGAGGACCTGAGCGTGGTCGGCTTCGACGACCTGCCGATGTGCGACTGGCTGTCGCCGCCGCTGACGACGGTCCGCCAGCCGCTGGAGGAGATGGGCCGGCTCGCCGCCCGCGCCCTGTTCCAGCTTCTGGAGGACCAGCCGCTGGTCAGCCCCCGGATGGAGCTGTCGACCGAGCTCAAGGTCCGGCTCTCCACCGCCACGCCCCGGTGCTAGGAGAACCCCTTGACCGATTCCTGGCGTGGCCCCCTCCTGCCCGCGTCCGAGCGCGTCGCCGATCTCCTGAGACGGATGGTGGTGGAGGAGGAGGCGGGGCAGCTCGCCGGCTTCTGGGCGCTGGCCTCGAATCCGGGAGCGCCCGTCGCGCCGATGGAGGACGATTCCGGTGAACCCGCGCCCGGTTCCGACGACGTCGCCCCCACGGACTCGGGCGGTTGGCCCAGGTGTACGGCACCGCGCCGATCACCGCGGGCCTCGCCGTGGTCCTCGACGACGACGCCCACCTCCTGTTCCTCCGCACTGCGGAGGGGTTGAGTCTGCGCCGCGGGACCGAGGTCCTCACCGGCGTTCCCCTCCCTCCGGGACCTGTCCGCCCGGGGGTCCGCATCCGCGCTTTCCGCCATTCCTTCTCCTCCGCGCCACCCGGCGGTTTCCGGCAGGAACCGGCCACCGCCGAAGCGACGTTTCTTGCCCCGCTTTTCACCAGTGCGCATATCGGTCTCTACGCCGGATCCCAGGGCTATCCGTCCACCGGCGAGGCCCGTTTCCCGTGGTTCGGCCTCACCTGTCCGGAAATCTCTGCCTGACGATAGACACAGATCAGGGGCGGTCCGCATCGAAATTATTTCGAAGCGGGCCACCATTCGAAACATCTTCGAAAGTATTGACTTGTTTCCGCCGCGTTTCCACACTGATTTCCGAGGCGGCGTCTCCCCTTTTCGGTACGCCCAGTTAGTGCGCGGGTCTTTTGTTCATCCACGAAGACAGCACCGACGCGGATTCTTCCTGCCGCCTTCACAGCCTTCCGCGAATTCACTCCAGGAGGTTCTTCCATGCGCTCACGCGCTCTTCCCCCGACCACTCTCCGCCGGAGGGCCGGCGGACTGTCCGCGGCGCTGATCGCCGGCGTCCTCGGTGCCGGCGCCGTGATCGTGGCGCCCCTGACCTCGCACGCCGCCGAGAGCACGCTGGGCAGCGCGGCGAAGCAGAGCGGCCGGTACTTCGGCACGGCGATCGCCTCGGGCCGGCTCAACGACTCGACGTACACGACGATCGCCAACCGCGAGTTCGACTCGGTGACCGCCGAGAACGAGATGAAGATCGACGCCACCGAACCGCAGCAGGGGCAGTTCACCTTCACCGCCGCCGACCGGGTCTACGACTGGGCGGTGCGGAACGGCAAGCAGGTGCGCGGCCACACCCTGGCCTGGCACTCCCAGCAGCCCGGCTGGATGCAGAACCTCAGCGGGAGCGCGCTGCGCCAGGCGATGACCAACCACATCAACGGCGTGATGACCCACTACAAGGGCAAGATCGGCCAGTGGGACGTCGTGAACGAGGCCTTCGCCGACGGCAGTTCAGGAGCCCGGCGCGACTCCAACCTGCAGCGCACCGGCAACGACTGGATCGAGGTCGCGTTCCGCGCCGCGCGGGCCGCCGACCCGGCCGCCAAGCTCTGCTACAACGACTACAACGTCGAGAACTGGACCTGGGCCAAGACCCAGGCCATGTACGCGATGGTCAAGGACTTCAAGCAGCGCGGCGTGCCGATCGACTGCGTCGGCTTCCAGTCGCACTTCAACAACGACAGCCCGTACAACAGCAACTTCCGCACCACGCTCCAGAGTTTCGCCGCCCTCGGCGTCGACGTGGCCGTCACCGAACTCGACATCCAGGGCGCCTCGCCGACGACGTACGCCAACGTGACCAACGACTGCCTGGCGGTCCCGCGCTGCCTCGGCATCACCGTGTGGGGCGTGCGCGACAGCGACTCCTGGCGCGCCGAGCACACGCCGCTGCTGTTCAACAACGACGGCAGCAAGAAGCCGGCCTACACCTCGGTGCTCAACGCGCTGAACGCCGTCTCCACGACGCCGACGCCCACGCCCACGCCCACGCCGACCCCCTCCCCCGGCGCCGGACAGATCAAGGGAGTCGCCTCGGGCCGCTGTCTGGACGTGCCCGGAGCCGTCACCGCCGACGGCACCCAGGTCCAGCTGTGGGACTGCAACGGCCGCACCAACCAGCAGTGGACCCTCACCGCCGCCGGTGAGCTCAGGGTCTACGGCGACAAGTGCCTCGACGCCGCCGGCACCGCCAACGGCTCCAAGGTCCAGATCTACAGCTGCTGGGGCGCCGACAACCAGAAGTGGCGCCTCAACTCCGACGGTTCCATCGTCGGCGTCCAGTCCGGCCTCTGCCTCGACGCCGCCGCCAACGGCACGGCCAACGGCACCCTGATCCAGCTCTACACCTGCTGGAACGGCACCAACCAGCGCTGGACCCGCGGCTGATCCCACGCCGTCGACGGAGGGGAGCCGGGATGATCCCGGCTCCCCTCCCGGCGGGTCAGCGGGAGGGACGGTTTCCGTAGTACGCGTCCGGGCCGTGCTTGCGGGTGAAGTGGCGGTCCAGGACGTGCTGCGGGGGTTCGACCGCGCCCAGGGCGATGGTGTGGAGCGCCATCTCGGCCACCGCCTCGCAGACGACGGCGTGCTCCAGGGACGTGGTGGCGTCCTCGCCCCAGGTGAAGGGGCCGTGGTGGGCGACGAGAGCGCCGGGGACCTCCTTGGCCCGGGTGTCGTCACGGCCCAGCAGGTCCACGATGACCTGGCCGGTGTTGTACTCGTAGTCCGTGGCGCACTGCTCGGGGGTGAGGGCGGCGGTGACGGGGACGGGCCCGTTGAAGGTGTCCGCGTGGGTCGTACCGAGCACGGGTATCGGGCGCCGGGCCTGGGCGAAGGCGACGGCGTGGGTCGAGTGCGTGTGGGTCACGCCGCCGATGGAGGGGAAGGCCAGGTAGAGGCTGCGGTGCGTCTCCGTGTCGGTGGACGGGCGCAGGTGGCCGTCCACGACGCTCCCGTCGGACAGGGAGACCACGACGAGGTCCTCCTCCCTCAGGACGTCGTAGGCCACGCCCGAGGGCTTGATGACGAAGACGCCGGCTTCCCGGTCCACACCGCTCACGTTGCCCCAGGTGAGGGTGGCGAGCCCGGCTTGCGGGATACGGAGGTTGGCCTCCAGCACCTCCCGGCGCAGCTCCTCGGAAACGGTGGTGCGCACGGGGGGCTCCGTCCTGGTGGGGGTGGGGCTGGAGGCGTTCACAGGCTCTGGGCCAGACGGTGGTACGCCTGGTTCCAGCGCAGCTCGCGCGTGAAACGCCGTACGGTCGTGTCCTCGTCGATGACGGCGAGTTCGGTCCGCAGCATCTCGGCGAGGTCGTCGAGCTCCTCGCCGCCGAGGGCGGTGGTCAGGACGGTGTGGTGCGGTGCTCCGGCCGTCAGCCATGCCTCGGTGGACGTACGGAGGTCGGGACGGGGCCGCCAGACGGCGCGCGCGACGGGCAGCCGGGGCAGCGGCTCGGGCGGGGCGACGACGTCGATGTGGTTGGCGACGAGACGGAACCGGTCGCCCATGTCCGCGAGGCCGACGACGACGGCCGGGCCGGGGTCCGCGTCGAAGACGAGGCGGACCGGGTCCTCCCGTCCGCCGATGCCGAGCGGATGGATCTCGCAGGCGGGCGTGGCCGTGGTCAGGGAGGGGCAGACCTCCAGCATGTGGGCGCCGAGGATGAGCTCCTGACCGGGCGTGAGGTCGTAGGTGTAGTCCTCCATGAAGGAGGTGCCGCCGGGCAGGCCGTGGGCCATCGCCTTCAGGGTGCGCAGCAGGGTGGAGGTCTTCCAGTCCCCTTCGCCGCCGAAGCCGTAGCCGTCCGCCATCAGGCGCTGCACGGCGAGGCCGGGCAGCTGGCGCAGGCCGCCGAGGTCCTCGAAGTTGGTGGTGAAGGCGCGGAAGCCGCCTTCCGTGAGGAAGGCGCGCAGGCCGGCTTCGATGCGGGCGGCGTAGCGCAGGGCTTCGTGGCGCTCACCGCCGGACCGCAGCTCGGGCGCGAGGGCGTAGAGGTCTTCGTACTCCTTGACGAGGGCGGTGACGGTGGCGTCGGGGGCGGCATCGACGACGGCGACGAGGTCGTTGACGCCGTAGGTGTTGACCGAGACGCCGAACCGCAGCTGTGCCTCGACCTTGTCGCCCTCGGTGACGGCGACGTCGCGCATGTTGTCGCCGAACCGGGCGAGCTTGAGGGTGGTGAGCTCGGACCGGCCGACGGCCGCGCGGGTCCATCCGGCGATGCGGTCGACGACCTCGGGGTGGGAGACGTGGCCGGCCACGGTCTTGCGCGGGACGCCGAGGCGGGTCTGGACGAAACCGAACTCGCGGTCGCCGTGGGCGGCCTGGTTCAGGTTCATGAAGTCCATGTCGATGGTGGACCAGGGCAGCCGGCTGTTGGACTGGGTGTGCAGGTGCAGCAGGGGCTTGCTCAGGGCGTCGAGGCCGGCGATCCACATCTTGGCCGGGGAGAAGGTGTGCATCCAGGCGATGAGGCCGATGCAGCGGTCGTCGGCGTTGGCCTCCAGGCAGACCGCGCGGATGGCGGCCGCGTCGGTGAGGACCGGCTTCCAGACGATCCGGACGGTCATCTGAGGCTGGTCGGCGAGGGTGTCACGGATGGCTCGGGACTGCTCGGCGACCTGGGCCAGGGTGTCGTCGCCGTAGAGGGACTGGCTGCCGGTGAGGAACCAGACCTCGCGGTCGGGCTGGGCGGGCGTCATGTCGGGTGTGCTCCTCGGAGGTGCGGGGTCGGGGGTGGGCCTGTCGTCGTCGAGGGGGTGGGCGGTGGGCCGGTCAGTCGGTGACGGTGGTGGCGCGGGCGGTGTTGCGCATCCGCCGCAGGCGGTGCAGGAGGAGGTCCGGGCCGGTGCCGAAGTGCTCGTGGAGGGCGCGGTACTCGCCGAACAGCGCGTCGTAGGCGTCCGCCCGTGCGGGGTCGGGCAGGTATGCGTGGCGCTGGACGCTTCCCATGACGGAGGCGGCGGAGCGGACGTCGGGGTAGGCGCCCGCGGCGACGGCGGCGTGGATGGCCGAGCCGAGCGCCGGGCCCTGTTCGGAGGTGCCGAGGGAGACGGGGCGGCGGAGCACGTCGGCGTATATCTGCATGAGCAGCGCGTTCTTCTTCAGGCCCCCGGTGACGATGAACTCCTCGACGGGGATCCCGCCGTCCTCGAAGGTCTCGACGATCATCCGGGTGCCGTAGGCGGTGGATTCGAGGAGGGCCCGGTAGACGTCTTCGGGGCGGGTGTCGAGGGTGAGGCCGGCCATGACTCCGGAGAGGTGGTGGTCGACCAGCGGGGAACGGTTACCGTTCATCCAGTCCAGGGCGACCAGGCCGTGCGCGCCGACCGGCTGGTCGGCGGCCCTGCGGGTGAGGAGTTGGTGCAGGTCCTCGCCCGATGCCTCCGCCTCGGCGCGGTAATGGTCCGGAACGCCCTGGCGCAGCCACCAGGCGAAGATGTCGCCGACCGCGCTCTGGCCCGCCTCGTAGCCGTAGGCACCCTTGACGATGCCTCCGTCGACGACCCCGCAGATGCCGGGGACCTCTGCGAGGGTGGCGCCATTGAGGACGTGGCAGGTGGAGGTGCCCATGATGGCGAGCATCCGGCCGTTCTCGACGGCGCCCGCCGCGGGCGCGGCCACGTGGGCGTCGACGTTGCCGACGGCGACGGCGATGCCCTCGGGGAGGCCGGTCCAGCGCGCGGCCCGGCCGCTCAGCCCGCCGGCCCGGGAGCCCAGGGGCGACAGCGGGTGCTCGAGGCGCGTGGCGGGGAAGTCGGCGAAATCCGGGTGGAGCCGGGCGAGGAAGCCGGGCGAGGGGTAGGCGCCGTCCTGGTGGATGCCCTTGTAGCCGGCGGTGCAGGTGTTGCGGGACTCGGCGCCGGTGAGCTGCCAGACGATCCAGTCGGCCGCCTCGATCCAGCGGTCGCAGGCTCCGTAGACGGCCGGGTCCTCCTCCAGGACCTGGAGGGCCTTGGCGTACTGCCACTCGGAGGAGATCTTGCCTCCGTACCGCGCGATCCACTTCTCGCCGAGGGCATGGGCGAGGGCGTTGATGCGGTCGGCCTGTTCCTGGGCCGCGTGGTGCTTCCACAGTTTGGGCCAGGCGTGCGGGCGGTCGGACCACTCGGGCGTCAGGGCGAGCGGGGTGCCGTCCGGGGTGGTCGGCAGGACCGTGCAGGCGGTGAAGTCGGTGGCGAGGCCGATGACGCGGGCCGGGTCGACCCCGGCGTCGGCGAGCGCCGCGGGAACGGCGGTGCGCAGGACGTCGCGCCAGTCCTCGGGGTGCTGGAGGGCCCAGTCGGGGGGCAGCGGGACGCCGGTGGTGGGAAGGCGGTCCTCGATGACCGCGTGGCGGTACTCGTGGACCGACGAGCCGAGTTCGGCGCCGTCCCGGACCCTGACCACGACGGCGCGCCCGGAGAGGGTGCCGAAGTCGACTCCGATGGTGCAGGCCTCGGGGTGGTGGCGGACTGCGGGGTCGGAAAGGGCGTGTGTGGTCACGATGGGGTCTCTCTCGTCACGGGCAGGAGGGCGGAGGAGCACCCTGATTGTTAACGCTCACAATTGACTTGGACAAGAGATGGGCGCAGTTCTGTCAAACATTCAGCAGGAAACGGGGCTTCAAAGTGAGCGCTCACTTCGAAGTGGAGGCACCCCGCGGTGCGACGCGGACCGGCCCCGCGACACCGGCCCGACGCGCGCGCCGCCGCCGACGGGCGGCCCGTCGCCGGCGACGGGCGGCCTGTCGCCGGGGGGGCGAGGCGGCGCGGGGAGGAGGCGGTGACGCGGGGAGGGGGTGGCGCGGGGAGGGGGGTGGCGCGGGGAGGGGGGTGGCTCCGGCGGCGAGAGCCGCCCGCCGCGTCAGGCCTCGTTCGCGGGGCGGGTGCTCGCACGCATGATGAGCTGCGGCTCCACCAGCAGGTGCTCGGCCTTCCGGGCACGGCCCTCGATGTGGTCCACCAGGAGCCCGATGCTCCGGCGCCCGATGGCGGCGAAGTCCTGGCGGACCGTCGTCAGGGGCGGCGGGAAGTACTCGGCCTCCGGGATGTCGTCGAAGCCGGCGACGGCCACCTGTCCGGGGGTGCGGATCCCGCCCTCGCGCAGCGCCCGCAGGACGCCGAGCGCCATCTGGTCGTTGGCGACGAAGACGGCCGTGACCGGCGTCGCCCCTCGGCGGGCCAGGGCGAGCCCCGCGAGCTCCTGCCCGGCCCGGTACCCGGACAGCGGGCTCCAGTCACCCGTCAGCACGCGGGGGGGCCGGACGCCGTTCTCCTCCAGGACGGCGCGCCAGCCCGCCGTGCGGGCCTCACTCTCCAGCCAGTCCTCCGGCCCGGCCACATGCCAGACGGTCTCGTGTCCGGCGGCGAGCAGGTGCTCCGTGACCATGCGGGCGCCGAGCTCCTGGTCGAGGGAGACGCCGGGCAGGTCGAGCTGATGGCCCCCCTCGACGGTGACCACGGGGAAGGGCGCGTCCAGCTCGGCGAGCGACTGCACGTGCGAGCGTTGCGGAGTGATGGCGACGACGCCCTCCACGCCCCAGGAGGCGAGGTGGTCGATGGCGTCCGTGAGCCCCTGCCCCGATCCGGTGCGCAGATTGACCGTCGAGACGAGGTAGCCCTCCTCGCGGGCCGCCTCCTCCAGACCCGCGAGGGTGCTGGCGGGGCCGTACAGGGCGGTGTTGACGGCGATGACGCCCAGCGTCCTCGTACGACGGGTGACCAGGGCGCGGGCGGCGGAGTTGCGGCGGTAGCCCAGCAGCTCGATGGCCTGCGTGACCTGCTCCCGGGTGGCCGCGCGCACGTTGGGATGACCGCTCAGCACCCGGGAGACGGTCTGATGGGAGACCCCCGCCTCTCGTGCGACGTCGGCCATCGTCGGCGGGCGGACGTCTTCCGCGGGCTGCGCCACGTTCGCCTCCCTTCTCCCTGCTTACGGCTGCGTATCGATGCGAGAAAAACCTTATCGCCTCTTGTATCACGCAGTTGTGAGCGCTAACAATCTACCTCGACCGGGGCGCCGACGCCCTGGCCACCCAGCCGGAACGGCGCCGTCCCGGTGGTGCGAGGACACGCGCCGCCGTCGAGCCGTCCCGGTCGGAGCCGCCCTCGATGACGGGATTGCCAGGTAACGCCCATGAAGAAGTTCCGATCCGCATCCGCCCTCCTGGCCGTGACCACCGGCTGCGCCCTGCTCATGACCGCCTGCGGGCAGAACAGCGAAGGGGGCAGCCAGGAGTCGAAGGACAAGAAGGACCTCACCATCGGCATCGCCATGCCCACCAAGTCCTCCGAGAGGTGGATCGCCGACGGCCGGAACATGACCACGAGCCTGGAGAAGGCCGGCTTCTCCACCACCCTGCAGTACGGCGAGGACGACCCCGACCAGCAGGTCGCCCAGATCGAGAACATGATCACCCAGGGCGTCGACGCCCTGGTCGTGGCCGCCATCAACGGCGAGGCCCTGTCCAACGTCCTGCAGCAGGCGGCGGACGCCCACATCCCGGTCATCTCCTACGACCGGCTCATCCTCGGCTCCCCGCACATCGACTACTACGCCTCCTTCGACAACGCGAAGGTCGGCGAGCTCCAGGCCACGTACATCGTCGAGAAGCTGGGGCTGAAGGGCGGCGCGAAGAAGGGCCCCTTCAACATCGAGCTGTTCGCCGGATCCAACGACGACAACAACACCAAGTACTTCTTCAACGGCGCCATGAAGGTGCTCAAGCCCTACCTCGACAAGAAGCAGCTGGTCGTACGCTCCCAGCAGACCCAGCTCAACCAGGTCACCACGCTGCGCTGGGACGGCGGTACGGCCCAGAAGCGCATGGACGACCTGCTGACCTCCTCGTACTCCACGGCCCGGGTCGACGCCGTGCTCTCCCCCTACGACGGCATCTCCATCGGCATCCTGTCCGCCCTGAAGTCCGACGACTACGGCAGCGCCGCGAAGCCGCTGCCGGTCGTCACCGGCCAGGACGCGGAGGTCGCCTCCGTGAAGTCGATCATCGCGGGCGAGCAGACGCAGACCGTCTACAAGGACACCCGCGCGCTCGCGCAGGTCGCCGCCGACATGGTGACCGCCGTCCTCGCCGGGAAGAAGCCCGAGACCAACGACGACACCACCTACGACAACGGCAAGAAGGTGGTCCCCGCCTACCTGCTCGACCCGGTCAGCGTCGACAGGACCAACTACCAGAAGGTCCTGGTCGACTCGGGCTACATCGACGCCGAGGAACTGCGGTGACCTCCGCCCCCGCCCCGGCCCGCTCCCCCGACGCCCCCGGCCCCGTCCTCGAGATGCGGTCCATCGGCAAGTCCTTCCCCGGGGTCAGAGCACTCTCCGACGTCACCCTGTCCGTGGCGCGCGGCGAGGTGCACGCCCTGTGCGGGGAGAACGGCGCCGGCAAGTCGACGCTCATGAAGGTCCTGTCCGGCGTCCACCCGCACGGCACCTACGAGGGAGAGATCCTCTTCGACGGCGAGCCGTGCCGGTTCAAGGACATCAGGGCCAGCGAGCGGCGCGGCATCGTCATCATCCACCAGGAGCTCGCGCTCGTCCCGTACCTGTCGATCGCCGAGAACGTCTTCCTCGGCAACGAGCCCGGCCGGCGGGGGATCGTCGACTGGCACGAGGCGCTGCGCCGCGCCTCCGAACTGCTCCGCCGCGTCGGACTCGACGAACACCCCGAGACCCGGGTCGCCGACATCGGGGTCGGCAAGCAGCAGCTCGTGGAGATCGCGAAGGCGCTGGCGAAGGACGTCCGCCTGCTCATCCTCGACGAGCCCACCGCGGCGCTCAACGACGAGGACAGCGCGAAGCTGCTGCGGCTGATGCGAGAGCTGAAGAGCCAGGGCATCACCTCGATCATCATCTCGCACAAGCTCAACGAGATCTCCCGGATCGCCGACTCCGTCACCATCCTGCGCGACGGGCGGTCCATCGAGACCCTGGACGTCAGGGACCCCGCCACCACCGAGGAGCGCATCATCCGCGGCATGGTGGGGCGGGACCTCGACAGCCGTTTCCCCGAGCGCACGGCGTACGAGGGCCCGGCCGACACCGACCCCGTCCTGGAGATCCGGGACTGGACCGTGCGCCATCCGCTCGACCGCGGCCGCAAGGTCGTCGACGGGGTCTCGCTCCACGTCCGGCGCGGGGAGATCGTCGGCGTCGCGGGGCTCATGGGGGCCGGCCGGACCGAACTCGCCATGAGCGTCTTCGGCCGTTCCTACGGTCACTACGAGCGGGGCGTCGTGTTGAAGGACGGTCGCGAAGTGCGGACCCGCACGGTTCCCGAGGCGGTCGCCCACGGCATCGCGTACGTCACCGAGGACCGCAAGCACTACGGTCTCGACCTCGGGGACTCCGTCAGCCGAAACATCTCGCTCGCGTCCCTCGGCGCCCTCGCCCGCCGGGGCGTCGTCGACGCGCACGAGGAGCGCAAGGTGGCCGAACGGTTCCGGCGCACCATGGGCATCAAGACCCCGAACGTCCTCGAACCGGTCGGCCGCCTGTCCGGCGGCAACCAGCAGAAGGTCGTCCTCAGCAAGTGGATCCTCGCCGGACCGGACGTCCTCGTCCTCGACGAGCCCACGCGCGGAGTCGACGTGGGAGCCAAGTTCGAGATCTACACCGTGATCGACCGGCTCGCCGCCGAGGGCAAGGCGATCCTCCTCATCTCCTCCGAGCTGCCCGAACTGCTCGGCATGTGCGACCGCGTCTACACCATGGCCGCCGGGCGGCTGACCGGCGAGGTCACCCGCGAGGACGCCACGCAGGAAGTGCTGATGCGGCACATGACGCAGGACTCCCCCGCACCACCGTCGGTCACCGCAGGCGCCGACTCCAGTGAAGGACACCAGGCATGAGCACCGACCCCACCACCGGAACGACCGCCCCCGCGCGCCCGGGCCACGGATCTCCGTCCGCCGGGGCGCCACTGACCCGGGTGCTCCTGGACGGCGTCCGGCGGAACATGCGCCAGTACGGCATGCTCTTCGCACTCGGCCTGATCGTCCTCCTGTTCCAGATCTGGACGGGCGGTGACCTCCTGCTGCCGCGCAACGTCTCCAACCTGGTGCTGCAGAACAGCTACATCCTCATCCTGGCGATCGGGATGATGATCGTCATCATCTCCGGGCACATCGACCTGTCGGTGGGCTCCCTGATGGCGCTGGTCGGCGGGATCGGGGCGGTGCTCATGGTCGAGCACCAGGTGTCCTGGCCCGTCGCGGTGGTCCTCACGCTGCTCCTCGGCGCGGTCGCCGGCGCGCTCCAAGGGTTCTTCATCGCGTACGTCGGCATACCGTCGTTCATCGTGACCCTCGCGGGCATGCTGCTCTTCCGCGGGCTCACGGAGATCTTCCTCAAGGGGCAGACGCTCGGTCCGTTCCCGGACGGGCTGCAGAAGGTCGCCAACGGCTTCCTGCCGGAGGTGGGTCCGCGGTCCAACTACCACAACCTGACCCTGCTCCTGGGCGCGGGACTGATCGCCTACGTGGTCCTCCAGGAGGTGCGGGACCGGCGCCGGCAGCGGGAGTTCGCCCTGGAGACGCTCCCCACGGGCCTCTTCGCGCTCAAGGTGACGGCGCTCGTCTCCGCGGTCCTGGTCACCACCCTGCTGCTCGCCAGCTACAAGGGCGCCCCCGTGGTCCTCCTCATCCTGGCCGCGCTGCTGGTCGGCTTCGGATACGTGATGCGCAACGCGGTGATCGGCCGCCACGTGTACGCGATCGGGGGGAACCTGCCCGCCGCCAAGCTGTCCGGGGTCAAGGACAAGAAGGTGACGTTCGCGGTCTTCCTCAACATGGGCATGCTCGCGGCGCTCGCCGGGCTCGTCTTCGCGGCGCGCTTCAACGCGGCCTCCCCGAAGGCGGGCGTGAACTTCGAACTGGAGGCCATCGCCGCCGCGTTCATCGGCGGGGCCTCGATGAGCGGCGGCGTCGGGACCGTCCTGGGCGCCATCATCGGCGGCCTCGTCCTCGGCGTCCTCAACAACGGCATGAACCTCGTCGGGGTGGGCACCGACTGGCAGCAGGTCATCAAGGGCCTCGTGCTGCTCGCAGCGGTCGGCTTCGACGTGTGGAACAAGCGCAGGGCGGGCGCCTGACACCGCTCCGGACACGGCCGTGCCCGCCGGTTCCTTCCCGGCGGGCACGGCCGTGCCGGCGTTTCCGCACGCGGTCAGCCGCGCGTGCGGAAACGCAGGACGGTCCTCGACCGGTACTCGTCGCCGGGGCGCAGCACCGTGGACGGGTCGCCGGGGCGGTTCGGGGCGTCGGGGAAGTGCTGGGTCTCGAGGGCGATGCCGGCGCCCGTCCGGTAGGGCGTACCGCTCTTGCCGAGGACCGATCCGTCGAACTGCCCCGCGGTGTAGACCTGGAGTCCCGGCTCCGTGGTCAGCACTTCCATGCGGCGGCCCGTGGCCGGGGCGTGGAGGACGGCGGCCCGGCGCAGCGCTCGGCCGTCGTGCGGAGACAGGACGAAGTTGTGGTCGTACCCTCCGGGCGCGCCGGGCCGGGCCAGGGCCTCACCGATGCCGAGCGGCCGTCGGAGGTCGAACGCGGTGCCGGACACGGGGCGGTGGTCGCCGCGGGGGATGAGGTCCTGGCCGACCGGCGTGTAGTGGTCGGCGCGGACGGTCAGTTCGTGTCCGAGGATGTCGCCGGTGCCCTCGCCCGCGAGGTTGAAGTAGGCGTGGTTGGTGAGGTTGACCAGGGTGGCCGCGTCGGTGACCGCGGTGTAGGAGAAGGAGAGTTCGTCGTCGCGGCTGATCAGGCAGCTGACGGTGACGTCCAGGTTGCCAGGGAAGCCCTGGTCGCCGTCGGGGCTGCGGAGGTGCAGGAGCACACCGGTCCGCTCCGGTGTGTGCACGCTCTCGGCTTCCCAGAGCCGGGTGTCGAAACCGTCGGTTCCGCCGTGCAGGCAGTGGCCGTTCTCCTGTGTGGTCAGCTGGTACGGCTTGCCGTCCAGGGAGAACCGGCCTTGTGCGACGCGGTTGGCGTAGCGGCCGACGGTGGCACCGAAGTACCGGGCGGCGTCGGCCGTGGGGGCCGGGTCGCGCGGTGCGAGGACGACGTCGGCCGGCGTGCCGTGCCGGTCCGGCACCCACAGCCCGTGGAGGCGGGCGCCGAGGGTGTGCACCTCCGCCGTGAGTCCGTCGGGAAAGCCGAAGATCCATCGTTGCCCGGAGTCCGTGCCGGGGAGGCAGACCGGTGGGCCGCCCGTGAAAGGGGGGCGGGAGGACGGGGTCATGGGAGTTCCTTGTCCGGGGTGCGACCGCGGCCGGGAAAGGGGGCTGAAGGGTCCCGCTCTCCCGGCCGCGGTCGTCGTGGTCGGCAGTCAGTGGTCGGAAGCGAGCGGTCAGGGGTCCGCCCGGGATCCGCCGAAGAGCCGTTGGAGGAGGATGAAGACGAACAGCAGGCCGCCGATGACGATGCGCGTCCACCACGAGCTCAGCGTGCCCTGGAAGCTGATGACCGTCTGGATCAGGCCGAGGACCGTCACGCCCAGCGCGGTGCCCAGGACGAAGCCGGAGCCCCCGGTGAGGAGGGTCCCTCCGATGACGGCGGCCGCGATGGCGTCGAGCTCCATGCCGACGGCGTGCAGGGCGTAGCCGGACAGCATGTAGAAGGTCAGCAGCAGCCCGCCGAGGGCGGAGCAGAGCCCGCTGACGGCGTACACCGCGACCTTGGTGCGCCCCACGGGAAGGCCCATGAGGCGGGCCGAGGACTCGTTGCCGCCCAGGGCGTAGACGGTCCGGCCGAAGCGGGTGTGGTGGAGGACGACGAAGGCGAGCGCGAGGACGACCAGGGCGATCACCACGGCGGGCGAGACGAACAGACCGCCGGGCAGGAGCACCCGCGTCTGGGCGATCCGCGTGGTCGTCGGGTCGGTGACGGAGAGGGACTCCGTGCTGATCATGTAGCAGAGGCCGCGGGCGAGGAACATGCCCGCGAGGGTGACGATGAAGGGCTGGATCTCGAAGGCGTGGATGACCCAGCCCATGAGGGCGCCGCCTCCCGCGCCCACCAGCAGGACCAGCGGCACGGCCAGGGCGAGCGGTACGCCGTTCTGTTCGACGAGCCAGGCCGTCAGCATGGTCGACAGGGCCACCATGGAGCCGACGGAGAGGTCGATGCCCCCGGTGAGGATGACGAACGTCATGCCGATCGCGACGACGAGCAGGAAGCCGTTGTCGATCAGGACGTTGAGCAGGACCTGCGCGGAGAAGAAGCCTTCGTACCGCAGGGAGCCGATCGAGAACATCGCGACCAGCAGGGTGGCCGTCACCATGAGCGGCAGGCGGGTGGCGTGCCGCACCGAGAACCGTTGGAGGGGCCTGGTGAGGGAGTCGAGGGTGGTGCTCACGGGGTGACCTCCTGCCGGCGGGCTCCCCTGTCGCCGGCCGCGGGGGCCGGGTCCGGGCCGGCCGGCCGGCGACGGTGTGGGAGTCGCGCGCGGAACGCGGGCGACTGGGCGAGACAGACGACGATGACGACCAGGGCCTTGAAGACGAGGGTGGTCTCCGGCGGTACGCCGAGGGTGTAGATCGTGGTCGAGAGGGTCTGGATGATCAGCGCGCCCAGGACCGTCCCGCCGAGGGAGAAACGGCCGCCCGTGAGGGCGGTGCCGCCGATGACCACGGCGAGGATCGCGTCCAGCTCGATCCAGAGGCCCGCGTTGTTGCCGTCGGCGCTGGACACGTTGGAGCTGATCATCAGGCCGGCCACCGCGGCGCACACGGCGCTCACGACGTAGACCATGACCAGGAGCCCGGAGGCCCGGATGCCGACGAGCCGGCTCGCGACCGGGTTGCCGCCGACCGATTCGATGAGCATGCCGAGCGCCGTCCGCCGGGTGACGAGGGAGGTCACCGCCACGAGGGCCGCGGCGAGCAGGACGGCAAAGGGGAGCGTGAGCCAGTAGCCGCCGCCGATCATCTTGTAGGCGCCGCTGGAGACGCTGATGATCTGGCCGTCGGTGATCAGCTGGGCCACGCCCCGCCCCGCGACCATGAGGACCAGCGTGGCGACGATGGGCTGGACGCCGAGCCGGGCGACGAGGAAGCCGTTCAGGAGTCCGATGGCGGCGGCCACGCCGAGCGCCACCACGACCGCCGACAGGACGGTGGACAGGCTTCCGGGGTTCTTGGCGGTGGCGATGTGCTCGCACGCGAGGGCGCCGGCGATGGCGACCGTCGAGCCGACCGAGAGGTCGATGCCCCGGGTCGCGATGACCAGCGTCATGCCGAGCGACACCAGGATCAGGGGGGCGCCGAACTGGAGGATGTCGATGAGGCTGCCGTAGAGGTGCCCGTTCTGGACGCGTACGGCGAAGAAGTCGTGGGTGAGCGCGACGTTCCCCAGCAACAGGGCGGCCAGGGCGGCGGCGGGCCAGAACAGGCGGTGCTCGGTGAGCCGCCGGGAGCCGGGTGCCCGGGCCGGACGCCCCCGGGCGCCGGTGTCGTCGGATGGGGTCATGAGGTGGCTCCGGTGGCGATGGCGCCCAGGATCCGATCGGGCGTCAGGGTCGTGTCGTTGGGGAGGGTGGCGACGAGCCGGTGGTCGCGCAGCACGCCGACCCGGTGGCTCAGCCGCAGCACTTCCTCCAGTTCGGCGGAGATGAACAGGACCGCGGTGCCTTCCGCGGCCAGGCGGGTGACGAGCTTCCCGATCTCGGTCCTGGCGCCGATGTCGATGCCACGGGTGGGTTCGTCCAGGATCAGGAGCTCGGGGTCGGTGAGCAGCCAGCGGGCGAGCAGGACCTTCTGCTGGTTGCCTCCGCTGAGGTTGCGGACCTGGGCCTCGGGGTCGGCCGGGCGGATGTCGAGGACCTCGGTCCAGCGGGCGGCGATCTCGTCCTGCCGGGTACGGGAGAGGGGCTTGGTCCAGCCGCGTGCGGCCTGCAGGGCCAGCACGATGTTCTCTCGGACCGTGAGCTCGCCGATCAGGCCCTCCGCCTTGCGGTTCTCCGAGCAGAAGGCGATCTTGCGGGCGATCGCGGAGCGCGGCGAGCGCAGGACGGCGCGCTCGCCGTCGATCCGCAGCTCGCCCGCGTCGGCGTGGTCGGCGCCGAAGAGCAGCCGGGCCGCCTCCGTACGCCCGGATCCGAGGAGTCCGGCCAGGCCGATGACCTCGCCGCGGTGGATGTCCAGGTCGTACGGCTCGATGGAGCCGGCCCGGCCGAGTCCGCGGGCGCTCAGGAGGGGGGCGGCTGAGTCGGGGGTGACGGCCGTGCCGGCGGGGGTCGTCTCGGCCGGCTCCTCCAGGGTGCGGGGTTCGCTGCCGACCATGCGGTGGACGAGGGTGACGGGGGTCAGTTCGTCGATCCGGTACTCGCCTTCGAGGCGGCCGTTGCGCAGGACGGTCACCCGGTCGCAGAGGTCGAAGACCTGGTCGAGGAAGTGGGTGACGAAGAGGATCGCGACGCCCCGGTCGCGGAGTCGGCGGACGAGTGCGAACAGCTGGGCGACTTCGTCCCGGTCGAGGCTGGACGTGGGTTCGTCGAGGACGAGCACCTTCGCCCGGATGTCCACGGCGCGGACGATCGCGACGAGTTGCTGGACGGCGAGGGAGTGCGCGCTCAGCGGCCGGCGGACGTCGAGATCGAGTTCGAGCTCGGTGATGAGCCGTGCCGCGCGGCGGTGGAGGGCCGACCAGTGGACGAGGCCCAGGCGCCGGGGTTCACGGCCGATGAGGATGTTCTCGGCGACGGAGAGATTGGGGCACAGGTTCACCTCCTGGTAGACCGTGCTGATTCCGGCGTGCTGGGCCTCCAGGGGTTCGGTGAACCACTGGGGGGTGCCGTCGACGGTGACCGTTCCGGCGTCGGGCGGGTGGACACCGGTGAGCACCTTGATGAGGGTCGACTTGCCCGCGCCGTTCTCGCCCATCAGCGCGTGGACCTCGCCCGGGTAGAGGCGCAGGGCCACACCGTCGAGGGCGAGGACGCCGGGGAAGGACTTGCGGATGCCGTGGGCCTCCAGGACCGGCCGGTCGGTGGGGGCGGGCGTGGGGGCGTGAGGGGTGGGTGGGGCTGCCATGCGCCCTCCTCTCCTGAGGACCCGGGGGCAGCGCGTGGGCGGCCCCCGGGTCACGTGCGGGCGGTGGGTCAGTACTGGCGGCTCGGCAGGGCGGCTTCGGCCTGGTCCTGGGTGAAGACGCCCTCCTCGACCTCGACCCGTCGCGGGACGTCCTCGCCCGCCGCGACCTTCTTGGCGAGTTCCATGAGCTGGTCGCCGAGGAGCGGGTTGCACTCGACGACCACGTTGATCTTCTTCTGCTGCATGGCGACGAAGGCGTCCTTGATGCCGTCGACCGAGATCACCTTGATGTCGGTGCCCGGCTTCTTGCCCGCTTCCTCGATGGCCTGGATGGCGCCGAGGGCCATGTCGTCGTTGTGGGCGTACAGGACGTCGATGTCCTCGTGGGACTTGAGGAACGCCTGCATGACCTCCTTGCCCTTGGCCCGGGTGAAGTCCCCGGTCTGGGAGGCGACCACCTTGAACTTGGGGTCGCCCTTGATGGCGTCGGCGAAGCCGGCCTTGCGGTCGTTGGCGGGTGCGGAGCCGGTGGTGCCCTGGAGCTCGACGAGGTTGACCGGCTCGGAGGTGCCCTCGTACTCCTTGACCAGCCACTTGCCCGCCTCCTCGCCCTCCTTGACGAAGTCGGAGCCGAGGAAGGTCCGGTACAGGGAGGTGTCCTGCGAGTCGACCGCGCGGTCGGTGAGGATCACCGGGATGCCGGCGTTCTTGGCCTCCTTCAGGACGGTGTCCCAGCCGGACTCCACCACCGGCGAGAAGGCGATGACGTCCACCTTCTGCTGGATGAAGGTGCGGATGGCCTTGATCTGGTTCTCCTGCTTCTGCTGCGCGTCGGAGAACTTCAGCGTGATCCCGGCCTTCTCGGCCGCCTCTCGCACGGACTTGGTGTTGGCGGTGCGCCAGCCGCTCTCGGCTCCCACCTGGGCGAACCCGAGCACCAGCTTGCCGTCGGAGGAGCCCTTGCCGCTGCCGCCGGTGCTGCCGGTGGCCACGGGCTCGGTGGTACAGGCGGTCAGCACACTGCCGGCCAGGGCGGCGGCGGCGATGACGCGGAGGGCTCTGTGGGCCATGTCGTGGTTCCTCTCGGGACGTGCGTCGGACCAGGCGGAGCCCTGAAGGAGACGGGCCCGGTGAAGGCGTGGCCGCGCAAGGGAGGTTGAGCCGGGCGGAGGCAGAGCGGGGCGTCGGCCTTCGGCGATCGGCGCTGGCGAATGCGACACATTGTTAGCGCTAACAGATTTATAACTCAAGAGCTCGTACAGCCGTTACCTGTTCTTGATGCTCAGGGGCGTCCGTCGAGTCGAAATTTTGTGAGCGTTAACACTAGCGGATCGCTTCACGGATCGTCACGGACCGCCCAAAACCCTGCACGCCGGCGACCGTTGACACGTCCACACCACGCTTCGTATCGTCGCGACACAATTTCGAACAACGTCCGATATATCGAACCCCGGGAGTCGTCCCATGCGCGCCACTCGGTCCGGTACCCGTGAGAGGGGTGCGAGCCCCCGTGGGCAGGCCGTCGTCCTCGACGCTCCCAGGACGTTCCGCCTCGTCGAGCACACGCCCCGGCAGCCAGGGCCGGGCGAAGCGCAGGTGCGCGTCCACGCCGTCGGGATCTCCCGCGGTGACCGCGACCTCTTCCTGGGCCGCCGCCCCGCTCCGTATTTCCGCTATCCGGTCACCCCGGGCCGCGAGTGGTCCGGCACCGTCGTCGCCGTCGGAGAAGGCGCGCCCGCTTCCCTGATCGGCCGCAAGGCCGTGGGCGAAGGCCTGCGGAACTGTGCGACCTGCGCACCCTGCCGCGCCGGCGAGACCAACCTGTGCGCCGCGGGTTACGAGGAGACGGGGTTCACCCTTCCCGGTGCCATGGCCCCCACCCTCGTACTCCCCGCTCGTCACCTGCACACGCTCTCGCCGGACGCCGACCTCACCGCCGCCGCTTTCCTCGAACCCGCCGCCCGCGCGGCCGCCGCCGTCCTCAAGGCGTGCCCGCTGCCCGGTTCGAGGGTGGCCGTCATCGGTTCCGGAGCCCTCGGCCTGCTCGCCGCACAGCTCCTGGACGCCTTCTCCCCGAGCGAGCTGACGGTGGTCGGCACGAGCCCCGACCGAGCCGAACTGTCCCGCCGTTTCGGAGCCACCGCCTATCGGACGTGGGAACGCTCCTCCGGTCTCGCGGGCTTCGACGTGGTGATCGACGCCGCGGGCGGGACGACGACCGCGCGCGCCGCGACGTCCCTGCTGCGGCCGGGAGGACGCCTGGTGCTCACGGGCATCCCGGCCGGCGGGGCGGAACGGCTCGATCCCGCCCACGTCGTCGCACGGCAGCTGTCGATCGGAACCGCCTTCGGAGCCTCCTCCGGAGCCTGGTCCTACGCCGTGAACGCCTTCTCCGCGGAGCGGCTGACGCCGCTGGAACTCCTCACGCACCAGCTGGCCGTCGAGGAGTTCGAGCGGGCCATGGAGCTCATGAGCGGCGGCGATCCCCGCGCCGGAAGAGTTCTGCTCCGCCCCTAGAGGGCATGACAAGGCCGGCTCCTTCGTGTGCGGAGCTCGGCGACCCGGGATCGCGTTCGCGGCGATGGCCCTGGCGTACCGGCGGGCGTTCGCCTTCGGGGTGCGCAACCGAGTGGTGCGGTCGACGTGGACGGCACCGAAGCGCTTCGCGCATCCGTACGCCCACTCGAAGGTGTCCCACAGGGACCGCGAGAAGTAGCCGCGCACGTCGGCGCCGTCGGCGGTGGGCCGGTGGGTCGGCGGGGCGGGGGCGCGGCGGCGGGTCGGCGCTGGGCCGCGGGGCGGAGCGGCGGGGCGGCGGGGCGGCGGCGGGGCGGGTCGGCGTGGGGCGAGCCTTCAGAAGGACGGGGGGTGAGCCTCGAAGTGGGGGAACACACCCAGGGCCTTCCCGAATCGGAAGCGCTCCCAAAGAGTGGCATCCGGAACCCTGCCGCCCCTTTGACGACCCGTCGAGCTCGTCGAAGGGGCGGCAGGGCGCTGCTCGCGGGAGTCCCCGATAACGTGCCGTGGTGTCACGCGCTGGCGCGGACGACCAGGCGCGTGGGCAGGATCAGCGGGGTCGGGTCCCGTCCGTCGATGAGCGCGACCAGCATGCGCGCCATCTCCCGGCCGAGACCCTCTATGGGCTGGCTCACCGTGGTCAGGGGCGGATCGGCGAGCCGGGCCACGGCGAGGTCGTCGAACCCGACCACGGCGACGTGACCGGGGACCGCCCGGCCGGCTTCGCGCAACGCGCGCAGCGCACCGGCCCCCATGTTGTCGCCGGCGGCGAACACACCGTCCAGGTCCGGGTGCCGCGCCAGCAGTGCCCTCATGGCGGCGGCCCCGCTGGACTCCGTGAAGTCACCGGATTCCGGTGGGTACGGATCGAGGCCGGCCGCCAGCATGGCGTCCCGGTAACCGCGGTGCCGGGCGCGCCCGGCCTCGGTGTCCAGCCGCCCGCAGATCGTGGCCACCCTTGTCCGGCCGGCCGTGATCAGGTGCTCGGTCGCCGCGCGCGCTCCGCCGACGTTGTCGACGTCCACGTACCACCGGGGGTCCGAACCGACCGGCCGCCCGCCGAACACGACGGGCATCTCCGCCTCCTCGGCCACGCGGGCCAGCGGATCGCCCTCGCGCAGCGCCATCAACATCACGCCGTCCGCGCCCTTGGACCGAAGAAGCCGCTCCACCCGTTTGCGACCCCGGTCGGAGGCGGCCAGACACAGCATCAGGTGGAGGTCGGCATCTTCCAGGGCGGCCGAGGCCCCCACGATCACCTGGGCGAAGAAGGGATCCGCGAAGATCGACGGATCCTCTCCGGAGACGACCAGGGCGGCCGCACCCGTCTGACGGGTCGCCAGCGCGCGGGCGGTCGGATTCGGCACGTAACAGAGTTGCCGGACGGCCCGTTCGACCGCCTCGCGTTTGGCACGGCTGACGTGCGGGGCGTTGTTGAGCGCGCGGGAGGCCACCGAGCGTGAGACACCGGCCAGTTCGGCCACTTCGTCGAGGGTCGACTGCCGGCGTGGCACCCCTTCCGCCATGATCCGCCTTTCCTGTCCCGGGCTGAACGCGCGGAAACTGGAAGCGCTTCCGGTTCCAGGACCGTAAAGCCTTCCAGCCTTCGTGTGAAGTGCCGGTCAAAAGGCAGTACTTGACAGGCCGACCGGCACGTCACACGATACGGCCCACAACCCAAGGCACTCGGAGAGCCGATGGGGACCGCTTCCAGTGGGAGCGCTTCCACGCACTCCGCAGCACCGAGGGGGCCGCCGTACCACCGCACTTCCTCCGTGTGCCGCCCGCTCGGGACGAGAGCGCGCGGCGCGTCCCCCGTCAGGAAACCGAGGTACCGTCATGCGCCGCCGAATCCGCGCCCTCGCAGCAGCCCTCCTCGCACTGCCGCTGGCGCTCGCCGTCGCCCCGTCCGCCCACGCGGCCGACCCGACCGGCATGACCAGCGGGTTCTATGTGGACCCGAACTCCAGCGCGAAGCAGTGGGCCGCCGCCAACCCCGGCGACGGCCGGGCGCCCGCGGTCAACGCCTCCCTCGCCAACACCCCCACGGCCCGCTGGTTCGGCTCCTGGAGCGGCACCATCGGCACCGCCACGGGCGCCTACGCCGGGGCGGCGGACCACTCGGACAAGCTGCCGATCATGGTCGCCTACAACATCCCCCTCCGCGACTCCTGCGGCGGGCACTCCGGAGGCGGTGCCTCCTCGCCGTCCGCCTACGCGAGCTGGATCGCGCAGTTCGCCGGCGGAATCGCCGACCGCCCGGCCGTGGTCGTCCTCGAACCGGACTCCCTCGCGGACTACGGCTGCCTGAACCAGACCCAGGTCCGCGAGCGGCAGGCCATGCTCAGCGGCGCCCTCTCCGAGTTCAACCGCCAGGCACCCAACACCTGGGTCTACCTCGACGCCGGCAACCCCGGCTGGATCGGCGCCGCGACGATGGCCCAGCGCCTCCACGAGGCCGGCCTCCGCCAGGCCCACGGCTTCTCCCTCAACATCTCGAACCACTACACCACTGCCCAGAACACCGCGTACGGCAATGCCGTCAACGGCGAACTGGCGGCCCGCTACGGCTACACGAAGCCGTTCGTCGTCGACACCAGCCGCAACGGCAACGGTGCCAACGGCGAGTGGTGCAACGCGGCCGGTCGCCGCATCGGCACGCCCACCCAGCTGGGCGGTGGCGCCGAGATGCTCCTGTGGATCAAGGCCCCGGGCGAGTCCGACGGCAACTGCGGCGTCGGGACCGGCTCCACGGCCGGACAGTTCCTCCCCGAGGTCGCCTACAAGATGATCTACGGCTACTGACCCTCCCCCTGCTCCTGCTCCTGCTCCTGCTCCTCCTCCTCCTCCTTTTCCTCCGCCCTCGGCTCCCGTGGCCCGGCAGCTCCCGCCCCGCCCTCGCGGCCGGGCCACAGGGACCCCCGCGCACCTCTCCGCCGCCCTTCGATCAGGAGCATCGTGAAGCCCCGCACCCTACGGCGCCGCGAGGGCGACAGGCTCCCCAGAACCACGAAGCTCGCGAGCCGGCCGCAGGCCGACGGGTTCATCGAGGACACGCCCGCCGAGGTGCGCGTGGGAGGTGAACGGCCTCGTCCGCAAGGCCCGGGGGCCGACCGGACCCCCGCCCTGGTCGCCTACGCCGTCAAGGCGCTCAAGGCGCCCAAGGCCAAGCCGCGTACCCCGGTCCACCTCGACGCGGGCAACGTCCTGTGGTGGCCCGTCGGCGACACGGCGCGACGACTGCTCGACGCCGGCGGCACGATCGACCCCGAACACGGCACCGTCGACCCGCCCGCCGGCACGTGGGGGCCGGACCAGGTACACGGCCTGGCCCGCAACGCGGCTCCACGGCCGGCCTTCAACCGCCGAGAACCCGCCCCGCCCACCGCCACCGTCCAGGCCGTTGACGGTGGTGGCGGGCGTCACTAGCCTGCGCTCCAGGAATGGGAGCGCTCCCACCTATCGCATGACATGCGCACGACATCAATGGTCCGGATCTCAGAGGAGCCTCACATGCCCCGCGCGACAACGCCGTTACTCCGCCGCCCTCCACGTCTCTCCGCCGCGCTCCTGACAGGAGCCCTTCTCGTCGGCGCTCTCGCCGCCGCACCGGCCGCCGTCGGCGCGTCCGCCGCCGCGGCGGCGACCACCGCCATCCGCGTCAACCAGGTCGGCTACCTCCCCGACGGCCCCAAGCGCGCCACCGTCGTCACCACCGCCGCCCAGGCGCTCACCTGGCAGCTGCGGAACGCGTCCGGGACGGTGGTCGCTTCCGGTTCGACCGTCCCGCGCGGCGCCGACGCCCCCTCCGGGCAGTCGGTCCAGGTGGCCGACTTCTCCTCGTACCGGAGCACGGGCACCGGATACGTCCTGGTCGTGGACGGCAGCGACAGCACGCCGTTCGACATCCGCACGGATCTCTACGACGCGCTGCGCTCGGACGCGATGGCCTTCTTCCACCACCAGCGCAGCGGCATCGCGATCGACGCCTCACTCGTGGGCCCCGCCTACGCCCGCCCCGCCGGGCACCTCGGCATCGCGCCCAACAAGGGCGACGTCTCCGTCCCCTGCCAGGCCACCGTGTGCGACTACACCCAGGACGTCAGGGGCGGTTGGTACGACGCGGGCGACCACGGCAAGTACGTCGTGAACGGCGGCATGTCGACCTGGCTGGTGGTCAACTCCTTCGAGCGGGCCGAGCGGGCGGGGAAGGGCGCGGCGCTCGGCGACTCCACGCTGCGGATCCCCGAGCGCGGCAACGGCGTACCGGACGTCCTCGACGAGGCCCGCTGGGAACTGGACTTCCTCATGCGGATGCAGGTGCCCGAGGGCAAGCCGTACGCGGGCATGGCGTTCCACAAGATCCATGACGCGGCCTGGACCGGCATGCCCCTCCGCCCCGACCAGGACTCCCAGCCACGCGAGCTCCACCGCCCGTCCACGGCCGCGACCCTGAACCTCGCGGCGGCCTCCGCGCAGTGCGCCCGGGTCTACCGGCCGTACGACTCCGCGTACGCCGACCGCTGCCTCTCGGCCGCCCGCCGGGCCTGGACGGCGGCCCGGGCCAACCCGGCTCTGTACGCGCCGAGTTCGGACAGCACGGGCGGCGGGGCGTACGAGGACGCGCGGGTCACCGACGAGTTCTACTGGGCGGCCGCGGAACTGTACGCGGCGACCGGCGAGAGCACCTACCGGGACGCGGTCACCTCCTCGTCCTGGCACACCTCAGCCGACGCCTTCAGCCCGTACGGCTTCGGTTGGGCGGACACGGCCGCGCTCGGCCGGCTCGTCCTGGCGACCGTCCCCACCGGACTGCCGGCGTCCGACGTGACCCGTATCCGCGCCTCGGTGACCTCGGCCGCCGACGGCTACCTGGCCCGGATGGCGGCCCAGGGGTACGCCGTGCCCGTCCCGGCGGACGGCTACTTCTGGGGCTCGAACGGCGAGGTGGCCAACGACGCGGTCGTCATGGCCGTCGCCGGGGAACTGACGGGCGACGCCCGCTACCGCGCAGGCGCGCTGGAGACCATGGACTACCTGCTCGGCCGCAACGCCCTCGGCGTGTCGTACGTGACGGGCCACGGCGAGACGTCCTCCCAGAACCAGCACCACCGCTTCTGGGCCCACCAGCTGGACGCCTCCCTGCCGCGCCCGCCGGCCGGATCGCTCGCGGGCGGGCCGAACAGCGCGCTCCAGGACCCGATCGCGGCGGAGCGGCTGAGGGGCTGCGCCCCGGCCGCCTGCTACATCGACCACATCGACTCGTACTCGACCAACGAAGTCGCCGTGAACTGGAACGCCCCGCTGGCCTGGCTCGCCGCCTACGCCGCCGAGCGCGGCTCCGACGGGGGCGAGCCGCCGGCCGCCGCCTGCGCGGTGACGTACACCGTGACCAACTCCTGGAACACCGGCTTCACCGCTGACGTCTCGGTCAAGAACACCGGGACGACGGCCGTGGACGGCTGGCAGCTGGCCTGGTCCTCCCCGGACGGCCAGCGCGTCACGAGCGCCTGGAACGCCGTCCTCACCCAGAGCGGCAGCGCCGTCAGCGCCCGCAACACCGATTGGAACCGGACGATCGCGCCCGGCGCGCGTGTGAGCTTCGGAGTCCAGGGAACGCACAACGGGACCAACCCGTCGCCCACGGCCTTCACGCTCAACGGCGGCACCTGCGCCTGACCGGCCCGGCACCCCGTCCGCCCGGCCCGCCGCACGACCGCGGCGGGCCGGGCCCCCCACGACCAGGTGACCCCCGTGCGCGGACTCCTCGCCCGCCTGACCGCGGCGACGGCCGCACTGGCCGGGCTCGCCGTCGCGGCACTGACGGCGCCGGTGGCGACGACGGCGACCACCGACGCGGGCACCTTCAGCGTCCTCACATACAGCGTGGCCGGCCTGCCCGAGAGCATCGTCCACGCCCAGGAGGGCTTCAGGCCATGTACGCACCGTCCGTTCCGGCCCAAGAACCCGCTCAGGCGCCGTACTGCGGGTCGCAGGCCGGCGGGCGGAGACACGTCTGGGACGCAGGCTGACCGCTCGCCGACCCGAGCGGGGCGCACGATGCCCTGACCTGCGGCGACGCCGAAGAGCCAGATCTCGGACCTGAACAGAGCGCGCAGCACCTGGGACTCCTCCGCAAGACGGCTTCCTGCCTGCTTTGCGCAGGTCAAGGGCGGCCTCGGCTGTACACCGGCACGCGTCGGAGGGTGTTTGCGAGGGACATCCCCGCGGTTCGCGGAACACGGCCCCTTCGGCCATCAGCCGGTCGACGCTCGACCGCTCCGAAAGCCGGCTCGTTGTCTGCCGCCCGCCCGAGACCCCTCGGCAGCGTGCAACGCGTGCGCGGGGCGGGCCGTGGCGTCGGCACCGCCCCGGGGCGCCGCCCCGCCCCCACCCGCGTCCGCCACGTGCCGCCCGTGCCCTCGCCCGGAGTGGGATCGAGTCGTCGGCCGACGAGCAAGGAGGCGTCAGGACCAGCCGGTCACCGTCCGACCCGTCGGCCGTCTCCCTTCCGAAACTCCCCATTCGGATTGCACGAATACCTGTGCTCGCGGCCTGAGATTTTAACCGCCCTCGCGGAGAGGATTTTTACCGGCGGCACCGGGGAGAAATATTTGACGCACAAAGACCACGGGGACGTGCTACTGTCTGTATCAGTTGCAGTTTTGGTACCCGAAAAAACTTCGAGTGCTCCCGTCGGCCACGCGCCGCCCGGAAGCACTTTATATTTCCGGTATTTTCCGGGCAGGGCATCATCGCGGCGACACGGCGCCCGTACGGTACGGGTGCTGGTGTACTGCCCCAAGGAGATACGACATGGCTGCTGGCACCGTGAAGTGGTTCAACGCGGAAAAGGGCTTCGGCTTCATCGAGCAGGACGGCGGCGGCGCTGACGTGTTCGCCCACTTCTCGAACATCGCCGCCCAGGGCTTCCGCGAGCTGCAGGAGGGCCAGAAGGTCACCTTCGACATCGCGCAGGGCCAGAAGGGCCCGACGGCGGAGAACATCGTCACCGTCTGACTCTGACGCGCATCTTGCAGCTGGGGCCCGCATCCCTCGGGGTGCGGGCCCCAGCTGCATGCGTTTCCGCGGTGCCCGCTCCTGGCGGAACACCGCCACAAGGTACGCGATCCCCTCTTCGGAGCCGTACCCCTCGATTCCCGGATCATTTTCCGCGCGCATTTCCTTTCCGCCTGCGTCGCCACGAGATTTCCGTGCGCAGCGTTCGCTTTCGCTTTTCGAATTCCATTCGGTCCGTGCCTGTGATTCCGCATGCTGCTCCTACGCTGCGGACCTCCTTGATGCGTGCCGTGTCAAGGAAGGTTCCGAATGAACCCCACACGTACGAACGGCCGCTCTTCACGCACCCGCCGCAACGGCGCTCCCGCTTTCGGCTCGACCTCCGGTTCGCCCCGGGGCGGTCGCTTCGGCGCGTCGTCCGCCCCGAGCCGTTCGGGTGCTCCCCGCCGCCCGGCAGGCCAGGGCCGGCGACCCGCCCCGGTGCAGGGCGAGTTCGCCCTGCCGAAGACGATCACTCCGGCGCTGCCCCCCGTCGAGGCGTTCGCCGATCTCGACATGCCGAAGGCACTGCTGGCCGCGCTCACCACCCAGGGCGTGTCCGTACCGTTCCCCATCCAGGGCGCGACGCTGCCGAACTCCCTGGCCGGCCGTGACGTCCTGGGCCGCGGCCGGACCGGCTCCGGCAAGACCCTCGCCTTCGGCCTGGCCCTGCTCGCCCGTACAGCCCGACAGCACGCCGAACCCCGCCAGCCGCTGGCGCTGGTCCTCGTCCCCACCCGGGAACTCGCCCAGCAGGTCACCGACGCCCTCGCCCCCTACGCCCGCGCCGTGAAGCTGCGCCTCGCCACCGTCGTCGGCGGAATGCCGATCGGCCGACAGGCGAACGCGCTGCGAAGCGGCGTCGAGGTCGTCGTGGCCACCCCCGGCCGCCTCAAGGACCTCATCGACCGCGGCGACTGCCGGCTGAACCAGGTCGCGATCACCGTCCTCGACGAAGCCGACCAGATGGCCGACATGGGCTTCATGCCCCAGGTCACCGCCCTGCTGAACCAGGTCAGGCCCGAGGGCCAGCGCATGCTGTTCTCCGCGACCCTGGACCGCAACGTCGACCTTCTGGTCCGCCGTTACCTCACCGACCCCGTCGTCCACTCCGTCGACCCCTCCCAGGGCGCGGTCACGACGATGGAACACCACGTCCTGCACGTGCACGGCGCCGACAAGCAGCGGCTGACCACCGAGATCGCGGCGCGCGACGGCCGGGTGATCATGTTCCTGGACACCAAGCACGCGGTGGACCGCCTCACCGAAGACCTCCTCCGCAACGGCGTGCGGGCCGCAGCCCTGCACGGCGGGAAGACGCAGTCGCAACGCACCCGCACCCTGGCCTGGTTCAAGAGCGGGCACGTCACCGTACTGGTCGCCACGAACATCGCGGCCCGCGGAATCCACGTCGACCAGCTCGACCTCGTGGTCAACGTCGACCCGCCGACCGACCACAAGGACTACCTCCACCGCGGCGGCCGTACCGCCCGGGCCGGCGCGTCCGGCAGCGTCATCACCCTCGTCACGCCCCAGCAGCGCCGCGGCATGAACCGCCTCATGCAGGACGCGGGGATCGTGCCCGAGACCAACCAGGTCCGCTCGGGCGAGGCGGAGCTGATCCGGATCACCGGCGCCCGGACTCCCTCCGGCATCCCGGTCACCATCACGGCGCCGGCGCCCGAGCGCCCCAAGCGCAGCACGTCCTCAGCCCGTGGCCGGCGCGGCTCCGCCTCGGCCGCCCGGCGGGCCGGGGCCCGTCGGCCCGCCGCGGCGGCGGCCTGAGAACCACGTGCTCCGGAAATCCACCCATTCCCTGCAGGAGGCATATCGTGACGCTGGTCCGGATGCAGCCCGGCTCGTCGAGCACCAGTTCCGGACCTCAGACGGTCGACGAGGTCATGGAGGTGGCCGGACCCCAGGTCTGCGATGACATGACGGTCGAAGTGGCCCTGGCCGTGATGGCCGGTGCGCGCACCGGGCATCTCCTCGTCTGCGACGAGGACGGCCTGTGCACCGGGCTGGTCACCCGGACCCAGCTCCTCGCCGTCCGCGACAGCGCCACCTACGACGACCGGATCCGGTTGCGCGCCGTACCCGGCGACCGGGGGCTGTTCACCTCGCCCCTGACCCCGACGGCCGAAGCCGAACGCGCGATGCGCCACCGCCGGCTCGACGCGCTGCCCGTCATCGACGAACAAGGCTGCGCCCTGGGCGTCCTCGCCCTGGCTCGCTGAACCGCCTCACCACGGCCGAACCGTCCCTCCTTCTTCCTGTGAGGCATCATGCGCTGTGTCATCGCCCGCTTCCCCTTCGACCTCACCAAGAGCGGCGTCCTGCAGACCATGCAGGGCGTCAAGCCCGAGCCGGCCGTCGGCGAGTCCGTGATCATCGGCCGCCGCACCTACCCCGCCAAGCAGGTCGGCCAGGTCATCACCCGCCAGGACCGCCGCGACTTCACCACTGGTGAGGTCCTCCGCGCCATGGCCAAACTCGGCTTCACCTGCCGCAGCCTCCCCCGGAACACCGCGCCCGTCCGCGGCCTCGACCCCCTCCAGGACGCTTCCGCGATGCTCGGCTCCCCGGCCGTCTGACCGGGGATCAGCGGGTGCCGGCAGCGGCTTGACGAGGGAGGGGCCTGACCGGCACACGTGCCGGTCAGGCCCCTCCCTCGTGGCACGGGGTCTCAGAGACGGTTCGGGGGCGAGCACCGGGCTCACTCGCCAAGCGGAGCCGGCGCAAGGTGCGGGCCGTCTCCTGCTCGAGGTGTTCGGAGGAAGCCAGGCGCCGCCACAGCGGGTCGGGACGGCAGGGCACGGTGGCGCCTCGACCGGCCCATTCCTCGGCGAGCCGCTCGTACAGGGGGGTGTCCTGATCCGCCGCTTCCGCAGAGGTCCGAACCCGCGCGTGTGCCGGGCCGCGGAAGAACTGTCGCCTTGCTTGCTCCGGGAGGCGTGGTGCGGCCCTGCGCTTGCCGCTGCCCGCCTGCGCGTCGCGGCCGGAGGACATCCAATAATCATCCGCATGGGTCATTGGAACGATTCTCCACCCCTGGGACGCGGCAGGAGATCAGGCGCGCACGGTGAACAGGCCCGCAATCAGATGGACGCCTGACACGTGGGGGCCACGGCATGAACATCGGTCCGTGGAATCACCCCGAGCGTCCCGGGGACGGCCTCCTACCGTGCCCGCGCCAGGGGACGACGTCCTCGTCGCCGGGCCGGACCAGGCGCAGGGCCTCGGCGTGGGCGTCGGGCCGGGTGAGCCGGCACCCCGGGAACAGCGCTCGCCAGACCGCGGCAGGTGGTTCGTGACGCGGTGCGGGGTCAGTGATCGGAACAGCTGAAGTCGCCCATGCTCCAGGCGTTCACCCCCGCGATCGAGACGCGGTACGTTCCGCCCGCCTCCGGGATCCCGACCGTGCCCCGAAGGATCCGCGCCATTGGGCAACCGGCCCTCGGCCATGCGGCGCGAGAAGCGGCATGCCGCCACGGCGCGTGGTGAACGGGGATACGGGTCCTTCCTGTGGCCCGTAACGTCCCCCACCTTGCAGACGAGATCGACCGCTACGGCGCCATCCTTCTGAGGGCTCTACGGGACTCGGCTACCGGCGATGGCTCCACCTCCGGCCGAGCCGCGCTGACGCTGCTTCCTTCACCGGGCTGCACCAGAAGAGAGCGGGGCGGTCTACCGCGGGAGGGAGGCGCTGACGGTCTTTCCACCAGAGGCCCGGCAAGTCACCGAGGTCGCCGTGGCGAGCCGGTTGACCATGGGCCGCCCAAAGCCTCCGGTTCCGCCGTCCAGGTCGGGGGCACACATGCGCGGAGCATGGAGGCTGGGGTCGTGCACGGCCGCCTCGATACTGTCCGGACGGGCGGCCAGGCCCAGGGCGCAGGTGCCGCCACCGTGCCGCAAGGCGTGGGTGACGAGTTCCGAGACCACCAGGACCACGGTGTCGGCGGCCTCGGACGCGAGCGTCGGCACGAGCCCTTCGAGGAAGGACCGGGCCCTGTCACGCACCCAGGCGAGGGTCCCCGGAGGGCGGTCGGTCGCGATGTCGACGCCCATCGTTTCCATCGGATCCCCCTGGCCTCCGGATCACCCATGCCTGGTGCTTCCGGCCCCCGCATCTGCCCCGAGAAGCGGTGCTCAACCCGGTCCAACCGACCTGCGCCCCGTCTTCATCACTGCCCGAAGCCGATTACCTCGTCACGCGGCACACGAAAATCTACATTGGCCAGAGTAGACATTGGGCAGTGGCGTGGTTATGGTTTCTTCCGTAGCCGAGAAAGACAGCAGGGCCTGGCAGAGACGAACTGCCGGCAAGCAGTAACAGCGGTACAGGTGTTCGCAGGACGGTGCGGCGGCGGAGTTTCGAAGCCAGGGTTGTTGCAGGACGGCGACGGGACTGGCGGCCGGACCGGGTGGCCCGCAGTGATCAGGGGCCGCCACGCGGGACCGCGGTCATGGCAGGTGCGGTACCCGTGAGTGCGCAGTTCACAGCAGTGAAGTACGGGAGCGGTACCCCTGGTGAAGGCGTCGGCTGCGGGCGCGCGCACCAGGAGGTTCGGCAGCGGGGTTCCAAGCCGGAGCAGATGCAGGACGGGCGACGGGGCCGGCTGCCGGAGAGCGGCGCTGTCACAGGCCGCCGAGCGGTTCGCAGTACCCGCAGTAGAGCGGTACCAGTAGTACGCAGTACCCCCGTGGTAGGCAGTCGATCACCGAGGGAAGAACGGAGGAACGGAACACCATCAGGATCGCCCGGACGGAAGTCCCGAGTCCGGGTACCGCAGGACATCGATAGTGAGGTGGTCTCCGGTCAGGCAACCGCGATCCCCGCACGCCCGACAGCAACTGGGTCGGGTACGCAGACACAGAAGGCCGACGCGTCATCAGGGTCGGCATGTGGTGTAGAAGTTCCTTCGGGGCCCTGGTGCCAGTACGGCACCAGGGCCCCTCCGCGCGTTCCAGAGAGAGGTGCAGATGACAGCAGATGACACGTACGGCCGACTTGATGACGACGACTACCCCGCCTACACGATGGGCCGGGCCGCCGAGACGCTCGGCACCACCCCCGCCTTTCTGCGGGCCCTGGGGGAGCACCGTCTGATCACTCCCCTGCGTTCCGAGGGCGGTCACCGCCGCTACTCCCGCTACCAGCTGCGGATCGCCGCCCGCGCCCGCGAACTCGTCGACCAGGGCACCCCGGTCGAGGCCGCCTGCCGCATCATCGTCCTCGAAGACCAGCTCGAAGAAGCCCAGCGCATCAACGCCGAATACCGCCGCGCCACCGAAACGGCCCACCCGTCGGCCATGGCTTGAGGCGAGTTCGACCGCCGTCGGCATCGACCGAGGGTCCGGCTCGGGGGCGCTGACCCGCTCGACCTCCAGGTGTGTGACCCCTTGCGCACCAGAGCCTCGGCCCCCTTGCCGGCGTAACCGTGCCCCCAGGCAGCCCGGTTCAACCGGCAGCCGAGATCGATTTTCGGGAATGGCTGCTGGAGGGCGGCTGACGCCCGTCACGTGTCGTCCGCCCTTCCGGACGGCCCCCGCGTCCCGCCGTCGTGGAAGGAGCGCGGTTCCGGCAGTTGACGCCCCTCTCAGGCGGTGCAACCATCAAGCCGCTGATGATTGCGTAAACATTCTCTCGTCCTACCTTCCGGGACCGGGTGGCGGACCCACCGCGCAGCCATGCCCTCGGTGCGACGCGGCCACTCCCCCGGAGCCATCGATCAGGAGCACACCATGGGCAACCGCACCGACCGCAGACTGCTCGGCGCCCTCCTCGTGGTCCTCGCCGCCGGGATCGGCGGTACGGCGTGCGGCTCCCCCGGCCCCGACCGCGGTGAAACGGACCAGGACATCCGGGCCGCGCTGGAGAAGGGCGGGAAGGTGACGGTGTGGGCCTGGGAGCCCACCCTGAAGAAGGTCGCCGCCGACTTCGAGAAGAAGTACCCGAACGTCGACGTCGAACTCGTCAACGCGGGCACCGGCGACAAGCAGTACACCGCCCTCCAGAACGCCATCGCCGCCGGCTCCGGCACCCCCGACGTCGCCCAGATCGAGTACTACGCCCTCGGCCAGTTCGCCATCGGCAAGACCGTCGAGGACCTCTCCCCCTACGGCGCCATCACCCATGCCAAGAGCTTCACGCCCGGCCCCTGGCACGCCGTCCACCAGGGTGAGGCCATCTTCGCCCTGCCGATGGACTCGGGCCCGATGGCGCTGTTCTACAACAAGAAGGTCTTCGACGAGCACGGCGTCGAGGTGCCGACCACCTGGGACGAGTACGTCGAGGCGGCACGGGCCCTGCACGAGGCCGACCCGAAGGTCTTCATCACCAACGACACCGGCGAGGCCGGCGCCACCACCAGCCTCATCCGGCAGGCGGGCGGGCGCCCTTACTACACCCGCGGGACCGACGTCAGCATCGACTTCGACGACGACGGCACGAGGAAGTACACCGCCACCTGGCAGAAGCTCCTCGACGAGAAGCTCGTCGCACCGATCAGCTCCTGGAGCGACGCCTGGTACAAGGGACTCGCCGACGGCTCCATCGCCACCCTCTCCATCGGCGCCTGGATGCCCGCCAACCTCACCTCCGGCGTCGCCACCGCCTCCGGCGACTGGCGCGTCGCCCCCCTCCCCCAGTGGACCAAGGGCGACAAGACCAGCGCCGAGAACGGCGGCAGCTCCCTCGCCGTCCCCAAGGCCGCCAAGAACAAGGAACTCGCCTACGCCTTCACCGAGTTCGCCACCACCGGCGCCGGCGCCAGCGGCCGCGTCGCCGAAGGCGCCTTCCCCGCCACCCGCGCCGACCTCGAATCCCAGGCATTCCTCGACAAGCCCTTCCCCTACTTCGGCGGCCAGCAAGCCAACCGCGTCTTCGCCGAATCCGCCCGCAACGTCAGCACCGCCTGGTCCTACCTGCCGTTCCAGGTCCACGCGAACTCGATCTTCAACGACACCGTCGGCAAGGCGTACACCTCCCGGGTCAGGCTGTCCGACGGTCTCGACGCCTGGAAGGACGCCAGCATGAAGTACGGCGACGAGCAGGGCTTCACGGTGAACCGGTAGACGGAGGCGGCTTCCACGTCGGTGGTCTTGAGCCGGGAGACGACGGTCGCCGTGGTGTCGGCGTCGCCGACGCCGCCGAGGCGGGTGTCGGCGGCCGGTCCGAAGACGGTGTCGCGGATCGGCGCCCAGGTGCCGACGACCAGGGTGTCGAGGGTGGGGTCGGCGGTCTCCAGGCGGGTGGCGCAGTCCGGGTAGAGGTCGGGACGGGCGCCGTCGAAGCTGTTGTCGGCGAGCGGCAGCACCGCGGCCGCGAGGGTGCCGGCCAGGGCGGCACGCAGAGAACGGGACAGGTGCGCGGAGTCTCCTCGGGAGGACGCGTAGGGGGCGCACGACCGTCGTGGCCGGGCGTGGAAGAACCTGCGCCCCGCCGAGAATCAACAGACACGCACAGAAGCCACCATAGATGAACACATCATGGAGGTTCGGTTCAGACCCGTTATCCCCGCGTGATCTCCTGGAGGGCTGCCCCACGGGCCGGACCGCCGGGAGGCCCCTCCCCCGCGAGGACGGAGGGGCCTCCCGGGGGCTTCACCGGCGGACGGCGCCCCCGGTCCCCTGCCGGTTCCGGCCGTCGCCGCGGGTCACCCCCCGAGGGCGTCGGGCCAGTTCTCGCGCACCACCCGCAGCGCCTCGGTCAGCTGCGCGTCGCCGGGGAAAACCGGCGGGCCGCCCTCGACGGTCGGCAGGCGGGCCGCCTTCCCCTCGTCGAGCGTCCCGTCCTTCGCCATGACGTCCATGAGCACCGGGCGGGCGTACCCGGTCAGCCGCAGGTTCTGGCCCTCCGCGCTCGCGAGGTACTCCAGCCACAGCCGAGCCGCGGCGGGGTGGGGGGCGTGCTTGTTGATCGCCTGCGCGTAGTACTGCGAGAAGCTTCCGTCGAAGGGGATGGAGACCTTCCACCGCACGTCGGTGCCCCTCAGCTCGTCGATGTGCCGGAGGTTGAGGAAGTCCCACTCGATGCTGATCGGGGTCTCCCCCCGGACGATCGCCTCGGGATTGGGGTTGCCGCGGTTGTAGTTGCCGACGTCGTCGAGCTTCGCGAAGAAGTCGATGCCCGGCTGGATGTCGTCGAGGGAGCCGCCGTTGGCCAGGGCTGCGGCGTAGACGCCCGCGAAGGCCGAGCCGGCCGTCGTCGGGTCGCCGTTGAGCGCCACCATCCCCCGGTACTCGGGCTTGAGCAGGTCGGCGAAGGAGACGGGGCAGACCGCGACCCTGTTGTCGTCGCAGCCGATGGAGACGTAGCCCCCGTAGCTGTTGAACCAGGCTCCGTCCGGGTCCTTCTGGTTCGGCGGGACGCCGTCCCAGACGGCGACCCGGTACGGGACCAGCAGGCCCTCGCGCGCGGCCGACTGCGCGAAGGCGTCGCCGAGGTCGAGCACGTCCGGGGCGTTCGCCTCGCCCCGGGTCCGCCGGACGTCCTCGATCTCCTCCTGGCTCGATCCGAACGGGTTGCTGTTCACGATCTCGATCCCGTACTTCTTCTCGAAGCCGTCCATCAGGCCGCCGTAGTTCGCCCAGTGGCGCAGCAGCGTCGTCGTGTTCAGCGTGCCCTCCTTCTTCGCCGCCGCGACCAGCGCGTCCATGCCGCCGGCCTCCTCGGCGGAGCCGGCCACGGCGGGGGCCACCACCCGCACCGGCTCGTCATCCCCGCCGCAGGCGCCCAGGCCGAGGGCCGCGACGCACAGGCAGGTCGCGAGGGCGAGGACACGCGTCCGGGGCAGATCGACCACGGCGTCTCCACGAGGGGGAGGGGGGACGGTGGGGGGCGGGTTTCCCAGCCTACGCGGGCTCGCCCGGGGTGTCGGCGCGAGAACGCGGCCGCTCCCCCGCCGCGACGACCGCATCGGGGCGCGGGAGCGCTCCCGCCTTCCGCGCGCGGACCGTCCCGGCCTCACAGCTCCGCGTCGTCCCACTGCCCGAGGATGTCGTCCTCCCCCAGGGCGTCGAGATCGGGACCGGCGCCGGGCGTGATCGCCTGGGCGGCCCAGATGGTCTTCCCCCGGGGGGAGTAGCGGGTGCCCCACTTCTCCGCGTACTGGGCGACGAGGAAGAGCCCGCGGCCGCCCTCGTCGGTGTCGGCGGCGCGCCGGATGTACGGCGCCGTACTGCTGCCGTCGGACACCTCGCAGACCAGGGCGCCGCCGTACAGGAGACGCACCCGGATCGGTTCGAGGCCGTAGCGGACGGCGTTGGTGATCAGCTCGCTGAGGATGAGTTCGGTGCCGAAGGCGATGTCCTCCAGTCCCCATTCGGCCAGCTTGCGGGCGCAGGCGTTGCGGACCGGGCTCACGGCCGCCGGGTCGCGCGCCACGTCCCATACGGCGACCCGGTCGGGGTCCATGCGGCGGAGGCCGGCCACCAGCAGGGCGACGTCGTCGCCGGACCCCGTCGGAAGCATCGTGTCGATGACGGCGGCGCAGGTCTCCTCCGGGCCGCGGCCGGGACCGGCGAGGGCGTCGCGGAGGGCGGCCAGGCTCGCGTCGGCGTCCCGGGTGCGGTCCTCCAGGAGGCCGTCGGTGTAGAGCACGAGCCGGGAGCCCTCCGGAAGGACCGTCCGGACCGTCTCCACGGGCATCCCGTTGCCCAGCCCCAGCGGCGGGGAGACCGGGGACTCCAGGAAGTCCACGCTCCCGTCGGGCCGGACGACCGCGGGCGGCAGGTGGCCCGCGGTGGCCACGGCGGCCTCGCCGGAGACCGAGTCGTAGACGACGCACAGGCAGGTGGCTCCGGTGATCGTCTCGCCCCAGCCCTCGGAGGGTTCGTCCTGTACGTCGAGGAGGGCCACGAGTTCGTCCAGGCGCCAGATCAGTTCGTCCGGGGAGAGGTCGAGGGCCGAGAAGTTGTGCACGGCGATCCGCAGGCGGCCCATGGTGGCCGCGGCGTGCAGGCCGTGGCCGACGACGTCGCCGACGACCAGTGCCACCCGTGCCCCGGGCAGGGGGATCACGTCGAACCAGTCGCCGCCCACGCCGGACCGCGCGGGCAGGTAGCGGGTGGCCACGTCGAGCGTCTCGTCGCCCGGGAGGCTGCGCGGCATCAGGTTCCGCTGGAGGGTGACCGCCATCGTGTGCTCGCGGGTGTACCGGCGGGCGTTGTCGATGGAGACGGCGGCCCGGTTCGCCAGCTCCTCGGCGAAGGACAGGTCCTCGTCGGTGAACGGCGGGGAGGCCCCCGACCGCCAGAAGTTCGCCACCCCCAGCACCACGCCCCGCGCGCGCAGCGGGACGACCGCCAGCGCGTGGATGCCGTACCGCAGGACGCGCCGGGCCCGTTCCTCGTCCTGGGCGCGCCAGCCGGTCGAGGAGGCCAGATCGGTCACCACCACCGAGCGGCCCTCGGTGACGCTGACGTCGACCGGTGATCCGGGAGCAAATCGGATCAGCTCGCCCGAGGGGTAGAGGGGGTGGTCCTCGGCGAGGCCCGCGAGGGCCGTGCGGCGCAGCTCCGTGCCCGCCCCGGCCGGTTCCTCCCCGCTGAGGACGGGGTCGAGGAGTTCGACGGTGACGACGTCCGCGAAGCCGGGGGACGCGACCTCCGCCAGCTCCTCGGCGGTGCGCACGACGTCCAGGGTGGTTCCGACGCGGACCCCGGCGTCGTAGAGCAGGCTCAGCCGCTCCCTCGCCACCTCCGCACGCCCGGACAGGGAACGCAGCTCGGTGGTGTCCCGCAGGGTCACCACGCTGCCGTGCTGGCCTCCGGGGGGCAGGGTGACCCGCTTGTTGAGGGCGAGGAGGCGGTCCGCGGCCAGGTGCACCTCGTCGGTGGCGATCCGGTCCGAGGAGAGGAGGGCCGTGAGGGAGGGGTCGAGGCCCAGGTCGGTGACGCGGCGGCCCTCGGCGTCCGGAGGCAGGTCGAGCAGTCGGCACGCCTCGTCGTTGGCCAGGAGGAGCCGGCGGTCCCGGCCGGTGATGAGCACGCCCTCGCGGACGGCGTGCAGGACGGCGTCGTGGTGCTCGTACATCCGGGTCATCTCCGCGGGGCCCAGGCCGTGGGTCTGGCGGCGCAGCCGCCGGCTGACGAGGCCCGTGCCGAGGGCCACCAGGCCGAGGGCACCGGCCGCGCTGCCGAGGAAGACGGGCAGCTGCTGGTCGAGCGAGTCCTGGACCTTCTCGACCGTGACCGCCGCGGAGACGATGGCGACGACGTCCCCCCGGGCGTCCCGGACGGGGGCGGCCGAGACCACGGAGAGGCCGAGGGCGCCCTGGAAGGTGCGGGTGAAGGGCCGGCCGGCGGCGGCTTCGGCGTACGGTCCGATGACGTGCTTGCCGAGCTGGGTGGGGTCGCTGTGGGTGAGGGTGATCCCGTCGAGCTCGTAGACGATCAGGGCGTCGATGCCGGCGGCCTTGCGGGCGCCTTCGGCGAGGGGCTGGAGCTCGACCGTCGGGAAGTCGTCGCGCAGGGCCCGTACGAGCCCCGGCGCGTGGGCGAAGGACTGGGCGGCCGCGATGGTCCGGTGCCGGGCGTCGGCCATGGTGTCGCGGCGGGCCTGGACGACGAGCGCGACGACGGCGGCGGCCACGAGGAGGACGACGAGCACCAGCTGGAGGAGGAAGACCTGGCGGGCGACGCTGCGGGTGGTCAGCCACGACGTGAGGCGCCGCCGTCCTTTGGGTGGAGCTTCCAGAGGATCACCGCCTTGATGGCCAGCTTCGCCACTCATACTCCACATTTATCCCTTTTCGGCTGTCGCCTGGCAACCATGGGGCGCCCTCGGGCAGGGGCCGGGGGGTGCCTCAGGCGTCCGCCGGGTCGGCCAGGATCAGCCGGCCGACCTCGCGGGTCAGGACCGCCCGGGCGTCCTCGCCCAGGGCGCCGTCCGAGACGAAGTAGTCGATCTCGTCGAGCCCGGCGAAGCGGCTGAGCCCCGTCACGCCCCACTTGGTGTGGTCCGCGACCACGGCGATCCGGGCGGCGGACTCGATCAGCGCCCGGTTGGTCTGCGCCTCGGCGAGGTTCGGCGAGGTGAGGCCCGCCCGCTCGGACACCCCGTGGGCGCCCATGACGAGGAGGTCCACCCGCAGCGAGCGGATCGCCTGGTCGGCGAGCGGTCCCACCAGCGAGGCCGACCTGGTCGGGGCACCGCCGGTGAGGAGCACGGCCGGGGCGCCCCCGTCCGGTTCCTCGGCGAAGTCGCGCAGCAGGTCGGCGACGGGCAGCGAGTTGGTGACGACGGTGAGGCCGGGCGTGTGGCGCAGCCCGGCCGCCACCGCGTAGGCGGTCGTGCCGCCGGCCACGGCCACGACGCTGCCCGGCTTCACGAGTCCGGCCGCCGCCGTGGCCACCGCGGCCTTGGCCGCCGACTCCAGGTCGGCCTTGGCCTCGAAGCCGGGTTCCTCGCCGGTGGTGGCCACGGACGTGGCGACGGCTCCGCCGTGGACCTTCTCCAGGGAGCCGGCCCGGGCCAGCGCCTCCAGGTCGCGCCGGACGGTCATGTCCGAGACGCCGAGCCGCTCGACGAGGTGGGCCACCCGCACGGCGCCGTCCCGGCGCACGAGGTCGAGGATCACCGCCCGCCGCTGCAGCGCCAGCACCGATTCCTCCGCCCCTGTCTCGTCCGTGTCGTGTGGGAACCGGCCGACGAGAAGTCCACCGAAGTCATCACATTCGAACAGGATACATACCCCCGTGTGAGGGAGCGGGGCACGCCCGCTCCGGTGGGTGTGGGAGAGCGGCGCGCGGGCCGGTCCGGCCGCCGGGAGGCCGCCGGACCGGCCCGGCCGCCGCTATGAGGTGGTGAGCTGCTGGTTCGGGACGGCGGAGCAGCCGTACTGGACGACCGCCGCGCCGTTCGCCGTGGAGGCCCCGCTCACGTCCACGCACTTGCCGCTGTGGCGGGCGAGCAGGGTGACGAAGCCGTCGGGCGACCTGTGCACCGACCACTGCTGGTTGGTGCCGCCGTTGCAGGCGTACTGGAAGGCGACGGCGCCGTCGGCGGTCGACTCGTTGGTGACGTCGAGGCACTTGCCGCTGTGCCGGGCGACGACGTTGACGTAGCCGCCGCCGGCGGGGCGCAGGGACCACTGCTGGTTGGTCGCGCCGCCGCAGGTGTACTGGACCACCTGGGCGCCGTCCGCGGCCGAGGCTCCGGTCACGTCCAGGCACTTGCCGCTGTGCCGCATCCGCAGCGGCGCCCACGTGTCCGCGGCGAGGGAACGGAAGGTCCACGACTGGTTGGAGCCGGTCGTCGGACGGTAGACGCCGACGGGCGCGCCGTCGCCCGTGGCCTCGCCGCTGACGTCGAGGAGCTTGCCGCTCGCGCCGTTGACCAGGGTGTAGTGCCCCTCGCCCGTGGTGGAGAGCATCCACTTCTGCTCGGCGGAGGTGCCCGAGGTCACCAGGGCGAGGGAGTCGCCCGAGGCCGCGAGCGCCTTGCCGCTGGCGACGCTCGTGACGCGGTAGGCCGCGGTGTTGCTCCAGTCGGTCGAGGAGAGCTTGGTGAACTTCCACTGCTGTGCCGTGGTGCCCGGGCTGGAGGTGCGCTGGACCAGGGTGCTCTGGCCGCCGCTGGTGGCGACCGCGAGGGCCTTGCCGCTGTGGTCGTTGAGCAGCTGGCGCGCGGCGCCGGTGGGGGCCGTGGTGTCGGAGGCGTTCACGCCGGTCACGCCGGGCAGGACGAAGGTCGTGACGGAGCCGGCGCCGACGGTGGCGGTGAGCGTCTTGCCCGCGGGGGTGAGGTCGCCCTCGCGGTGGAGGTTCTTGGTTCCGTCGGTGGTGTAGCGCTGGACGGGCCCGGTGCCGACGGTCTGGAAGCCGCCGAGGTTCAGGGTGAGCCGCTGGGGTTCGCCGGTGGGGTTGGTGTGGACGACGACGGCGCCCTGGCCGGCCGGGCGGAGGGCGGCGAAGGTGTCGGCGTTGTCGGTGTTGATGACGCGGGCGCCGGGGCGGACGAACTTGGTGTAGTTCGCCAGCGCCCAGTACTTCTTGTTCTTGCGGAGCGGCTCGGTGGCCGCGTCCTGCGGGGTGAAGTCGGTCTGGATGAGGCCCCAGTTGGAGTTCTCGCGCCCCGGTGTCATGTTCTCGTAGTCCTCGACGGCCTGCCACAGGACCCAGGCGCGGGGCTCCAGTTCGCGGAAGTCCTCGTTGACGCGCTGGGTGAGGTCGAGGGCGGGGCTCATGTCGGTGAAGCTCTGTCCGACGCTGCCGCCGAGGTCCACCTCGGACATCCACAGGGGGGTGGCCGTCCCCTTGGCGATGTCACGCGCTCCGGTACGGCCGCCGGTGCTGTACGTGTGGGTGTTGAGCTGTCCGACAGCGCTCTTGGCGGCCGGGTCGTAGGCGTCCCAGTTGGCGCGGAAGGTGTTCGGGTTGGTCTCGTCCATGGCGGCGATGCGGGTGCTGACGCCGTCGGCGTTCAGCCGGGCCCGCATGGTGGTGAGCATGCGGGCCTGGGAGGCGGGGTCCCAGTGGGAGCCCTCCTGCCGGCCGCCCGCGCCCCAGTAGTCGGTGTTCGGTTCGTTGACGGGGGAGAGGGTGTCGAAGGTGACGCCGGTGGCCGCCTCGGCGCGCTTCATCGCGCCGGAGAGGTACGCGGCGAACCGTTCGTACTGGTCGGAGCGGAGGTTGTCCTGCCAGGCGTTCCAGTTGCCCGAGACCAGGCCGCTGTTCGTCATGAAGTACGGCGCGGAGTTGGAGAAGGCCTCGAAGGTGTCGGCGCCCCGTGCCTTGGCGGCGGTGACCCACCAGCGCTGGTTGGCGTCGGCGTCCGGGTTCCAGTGGGCGGGGTCGGCCGGGTCCCACCAGTCGGGGGACTCGGGCCCGGGGCGGTTCCACCAGCCGGGGACGGCACCGCCGGCCCGCATGTAGGGGGTGGTCTCCGGGCTGTCGCCGCCGCCGATGTTGTAGCGGGCGATGGTGAAGCCGAGGCCGTCCGTGCCGTAGAGGGCGTCGGCGAGCGCGTTGCGCTGGGCGTCCGGCCAGCCTCCGGTCACGTTGGCGAACCAGGCGAGCGCGGTGCCCCAGCCCTGGAACGGCTGCTGCTGGTAGCTGGGGTCGGGGCGTACGGTCACGGCCTGGCCGGTCTCCTCGGCCGCCGCGGAGGCCATGGGCGTGAGGCCGGTCGCGAGGAGGGCGGCCACGGCGGCGGTGCCCAGGAGCGCGCCGCTCCAGCGCGCGCGGGTCGGGGGTCGTTCTCCGGTGGAACGCATGGTCGATCTCCCTGGATGGGTCGGTGGTCGTCGATCACCGAGGACCGCGGGCGTCGGGGACGGGGCGGTCGGATGCTGCGGGCGGGGGCGGGGTGGGGCAGGCCCCGTCGGGGGCTCGGGGCCTGCCCCGGGGTGGTCCGGACGGCGGTCAGGCGGCCGTGCGGAGCCACTTCTGGTTGGCGCCGCTGTTGCAGCTCCACTGGATGAGCGCCGTGCCGTCGGACGTGGACTGGTTGGTCACGTCGAGGCACTTGCCGCTCGCCGAGGCGGACAGCTGTACGGTGCCGCCGGAGCCGGTCACCCTCCACTGCTGGGCGGTCGTCCCGCTGCAGGGGTACTGGACGATCGCGGCGCCGTCAGCGGTCGAGCCGTCCTTCGGGGCCAGGCACTTGCCGCTGTAGCGGGCCACGATCTGGACCCGGTTGGTGCCGGCGGGCTTCAGCCAGAACTGCTGGTTGACGCCGTTCGCGCAGCTCCACTGGATGAGGGCGGCCCCGTCGGCGGTGGAGCGGTCGGCGACGTCGGCGCACTTGCCGCTGTGCGAGGCGGTCAGGGTCTCCCAGGTTCCGAGCCCCTGTACGGTGCCCGCGGCCGCGTCGATGCCGAGCTGCGGGTAGTAGGCCATGGTCATGGTGGTGTCGGTGGGGAAGGTCAGCGGGGCCCAGACGTACCGGGAGTCGTTGACCATGCCGCCGATGGAGTTGCCCCAGCGGTCGCCCATGTAGAGGTACGAGGTGCCGGAGGTGCCCTGGACGGTCAGGACGTACGCGGTCTGGGAGCCGTAGGCGTTCCAGTCGCCGATGTCCTGCAGACCGGTCCAGTCGCCGGTGATGCTGGAGGAGGTGGCGTACTTCTGCTGGTTGGGGGACCAGCCCGTGGCGCCGGAGGTGAGCAGGAAGTAGACGCCGTTGCGCTTGAACATGGCGGGCGCCTCGCGCCACTGGCCGGCCCACAGCTTGTTCACCTGGGCGTCGACGTCGGTGTAGTCCGGGGTGAGGCGGTAGACGTGGAGGTCGGCGTTCTCGTTGGCGGCGGAGATCATGTATCCGGTGCCGTCGGTGTCGACGAACGTGGTGATGTCACGGGACATGTGGCCGAGCGGACGGAAGCTGCCCCGCCAGGTGTAGTCGCCGTCGACGGTGTCCGAGACGGCCACGGCGGCGCGCGCCTCGGAGTAGTCGGTCGCGCTGCCCTCCTTGTGCATCCACATCACGAACTTGCCGGTCGAGGCGTTGTAGATCACCTTCGGCCGCTCGATGTTCGCCCCCGCGAGTTCGGGGTGGCTGCTCGCCGTGAGGACGTGGTGGCGGAACTCCCAGGTCTTCAGGTCGGTGGAGCGGTAGGCGGAGACGTACTTGAAGCTGTTGTCGGCGTTGCGGTTCTCGCCGAACCAGTAGTAGTACGTGCCGACCTTGACGACCCCGCCGCCGTGGGCGTGGACGGGGTTGCCCGCCGGGTCGGTGAACTGGACGGCGTTGGTGACGGTGACGGCCGCCGCGTGGGCGGTGCCGGCGGCGCCGAGCAGGGACAGGAGGACGGCGCAGAGTGCGGTGAGCACGGTGGCCGCCCCCGAGGTGGTGCGTCGCATGATCGCGTACCTCGTGGTCTGGGGGGAGGGGATGGGCTGGTGTGGCGGATGGGACGGGTGAAGGCGTGGCTTCCTCGCGGGAGGCCGTCCGCCGGGGGAACGCGCTCGTGGGATCGCCGCCGATTGCGGGCGCCGCCGGGGGTCGGGGGACGCCGACGGCGCGTGATCGCCGCGTTACGGGGAGGTGTCGGCTTGTCGTGTTCGCGTTAACACGAGCGCTTGGGAGGAGAGTTTGTGAGGAGCGAGGGGGGCTGTCAAGGATTCGGACACGATCCACCGAAGATTGACCGACTGGTATGTTTACGCCAACACGCCGTAGGCCCTCCTCGCGGGCCGCCCGGACGTCCGCGACGGAAGGTCACCGATGGCGACGGACAACAGAACAAGGTCGCCCCGCTCGCGGCCGGCCCGCCAGTGGCCGTCCATGGCGGACGTCGCCACCCTCGCCGGCGTCTCCTCGCAGACGGTGTCCCGGGTCGCGAACAACCGGCAGAACGTCGACTCCGCGACCCGCGAGAAGGTGCTCTCCGCCATGCAGACGCTGGGCTACCGCCCCAACACGGCGGCCCGCGCGCTGGTCACGGGCCGGTTCGGGGCGCTGGGCGTCGTCAGCTTCGACGTCGGCGCGCACGGCAACGCCCGCACGCTCGGCGCGATCGCCGATGCCGCCCGCGAGGCCGACTTCTCGGTGAACTTCATGGGCGTGCGGGCCCAGACCGAGGCCGCCGTGCGCCACGCCTTCCAGCACCTGATGCTGCAGTCCGTCGACGGCATCGTGCTGGTCGAGTCGCAGATGCTCGACACCCCGTCGCTGCGCCTGCCGCCGTCGATGCCGGTGGTGGTCGCCGACGGCGACACCGGCCACGAGTACCCCCACGTCGACTTCGACCAGGCGCACGGCTCCCAGAGCGTGGTGGCCCACCTCCTCGGCCTCGGCCACCGCACGGTCTGGCACCTCGCCGGCCCGGCCGACTCGTTCGCCGCGCGCCGCCGCGCCGAGTCCTGGCGGCGGACCCTCACGGACGCGGGCGCGCCCGTGCCGCCCGTGGTGCACGGGGACTGGTCGGCGCGGTCCGGCTACCGGGCCGGGCTCGACCTCGCCCGCCGGCCGGAGGTCACGGCCGTCTTCGCCGCGAACGACCAGATGGCGATGGGCCTGATGCGCGCCCTGCACGAGGCGGGCAGGAGCGTGCCCGGCGACGTCAGCGTGGCCGGTTTCGACGACATCGCCGAGGCCGCGTACCTCGTGCCGCCCCTGACGACCGTGCACCAGGACTTCGAGGTGGTCGGCAAGCACTGCGTGGCGCTGCTGCTCGACCAGATCGAGGGCCGTACGGACGGGCCGCGGCGCCGGGCGGTGGAACCCGTCCTCGTGGTGCGCTCCAGCACGGCTCCGCCCCGGCCGGGCGCCCTGGCCTGAAGACGCCGCCGGACGCCCCCGGGGCCGGCCCCCTCCCCCGCGCGGCCACGGGCGTGCGGCGTCAGCTCTCCCGTCCGCGCGCGGCGGGGGGCGCCGTGCTGTGCCGTTCCACCAGCGTGGTCGGCACCAGGCGCACCCCCGTGACCGTCTCGCCCGCCAGCTCCCGCAGGACCGCGTCGACGCACCACTCGCCGACCCGCGCGAAGTCCTGGTGGACCGTGGTGAGGGGCGGGATGAAGGACGCCGCCTCGGGGACGTCGTCGAAGCCGACGACGCTGACGTCCCCGGGGACGCGCACCCCGCGGTCGTGGAAGGCCCGCAGCAGCCCGAGGGCCATCTGGTCGTTGGCCACGAAGACCGCCGTGCACCCGGGCTCCCCGGCGAGCCTCAGGCCGGCCTCGTACCCCGATTCCGGGGTCCAGTCCCCGCGCAGCACGGGTGGCACCGTGCGCCCTTCGGCACGCAGCGCCTCCTCCCACGCCTCGGCGCGACGGCCCGCGGCGAAGGACTCCTCGGGTCCCGCGACGTGCCAGACGGTGTCGTGGCCGAGGCCGAGCAGGTGCCGCACGGCGGCCCGGGCGCCCTGCCGCTGGTCCGTGTCCACCACCGGGAAGCCGGTGGCGTCGGAGTCGACCACGACCACCTTGACGTGCGGCGGCAGGGTGAGGGCGGCGGCGTCGAGCAGGTGCACCTCCATGATCAGCACGACGGCGTCGACCGCGAGCTCGTCGAGGCGGGTGAACGCCCCCTTGACGTTGTCCTGGGTGGGCGCGTCGAGCGGGATGAGCGTGACCGCGTAGCCCGCGCGGGACGCCGATCCCGCTATCGCGTCCAGGGTCCGGACGTTTCCGGTGCTGGTGAGCCCCATCGTGATGACGCCGATGGCCCGGAAGTCACCCCGTTTGAGGGCGCGGGCGGCGCTGTTGGGGCGGTATCCCAGCTCCTTCATCGCGTCGAGGACCCGCTTCCGGGTGGCCTCGACGACGGCCGCGTCGCCGTTGGAGACGCGCGACACCGTCTGCGAGGACACTCCCGCCAGCTGGGCGACGTCCGCCATGGAAACACGGCGCTGCCTGGTGCGCGCCCCCCGCCGGCCGTCGTTCGCGGCCGCCGCCGGCGGGCCGGTCACGTTCTGCTCGGTCACCCGATTCCCTCTCATTCGCTGCCACTTCGTGCTTGACGCCCCCCTGCGGGAATGTCACCATCACGCTACCGATGATTACGTAAACATTTCTCGTCGGCCAGCCCTCCCGCAGGGCCGGTTCCCGGCCACGGGCCGTCCCCGTGCCCCCGGGCCGCCCCACGCCTCAGGCCCCATATCCCGCTCCCGTCTTCCGGACCGACCGGTCACCGACGCTAGGACCACGCCATGACGCTTCTGTCGACGCGCGCTACGGCAGCACCACCGCCCCGCCCACGAGCCCGCTTCCGCCTCCGCAAGGAGGCCCTCGTGGGCTGGGGGTTCGCCGGCCCGTTCGTCGCGGTCTTCGGCCTCGTCTTCCTCGCACCGATCGGGTACGCCGGATATCTGAGCCTCTTCCAGGACCGGCTCATCGGCGGGACCTCCTTCGTCGGCCTGGACAACTACGGCGAGGCGCTGACGGACCCCCGCTTCTGGGACGGCCTGATGCGCGTCGGCCTCTTCCTGCTGGTGCAGGTGCCGATCATGCTGGGGATCGCGCTCCTGGCCGCCCTCGCGATCGACAGCGGCCGCCTCTACGGCAAGACCTTCTTCCGCGTCTCGATCTTCCTCCCGTACGCCGTGCCCGCCGTCGTCGCCAGCCTCATCTGGGGCTTCATGTACGGCGACCAGTTCGGCCTGGTCGGCAACATCAACGAGGCCCTGGGCGTCAGCCTCCCCAACCCGCTCTCCCCCTCCCTGGTCCTCGCCTCCATCGGCAACATCGTCACCTGGGAGTTCGTCGGTTACAACATGCTGATCTTCTACTCCGCCCTCAAGGTCGTCCCCCGCTCGCTCTACGAGGCGGCGGCGATCGACGGCGCCGGGGAGTGGCGGATCGTGGCCTCGGTCAAGCTTCCGGCCATCCGCAGCGCCCTGGTCATCGCCACGATCTTCTCGATCATCGGCAGCTTCCAGCTCTTCAACGAGCCGAGCATCCTGCAGAAGCTCGCCCCCAACGCCATCACCAACGACCTGACCCCCAACCTCTACACGTACTCGCTGTCGTTCTCGGGGCAGCAGCACAACTACGCGGCGACCGTGGCGATCGTGATGGGCGTGATCACCGCGATCATCGCCTACGCGGTCCAGCTGCGCGGCATGCGGAAGGGCTGAGCCATGACCACATCCATGACCACCGCGGCCGCCGAGCCCACCCCCACTCCCCCGGAGCCCCGGTCCGGCAGGGCCCCGGCCGCCCCGCACCGCGCCCGCCCCGCCACGGTCCGCAACCGCAAGCGGCTCCCGCACACGCCGCTCAACCCCCGGCGCAGCGTCCCGCTGACCCTCCTCACCGGCCTGGTCCTCGTCTACACCCTGCTCCCGCTCGCCTGGCTGGTCATCAACGCCACCAAGAGCCAGCGGGGACTGCTCGACTCCTTCGGGCTGTGGTTCGCCGACGACTTCAACCTGTGGGACAACATCACCCGCACGGTCACCTACGACGACGGCGTCTTCGTCCGCTGGCTGCTCAACACGCTGCTGTACGTCGCCGCCGGCGCCGGCGGCGCCACGGTCCTCGCCGTCCTCGGCGGCTACGCCCTCGCGAAGTACGACTTCCCCGGCCGCAAGGCGGTCTTCGCGGTCGTCATCGGAGCCGTGGCCGTCCCCGGCACCGCGCTCGCGGTGCCCACCTTCCTGATGTTCAGCAACATGGGCCTGACGAACACCCCGTGGGCCGTCATCATCCCCTCGCTGATCTCCCCCTTCGGGCTCTACCTGATGTGGGTCTTCGCCGCCGAGGCCGTCCCCACCGAGCTGCTGGAGGCCGCGCGCATCGACGGCTCCGGTGAGCTGCGCACCTTCTTCCGCGTGGCGCTGCCGCTCCTCGTGCCGGGCACCGTCACCGTGCTGCTGTTCTCCATGGTCGCGACCTGGAACAACTACTTCCTGCCGCTGATCATGATCAAGGACCCCGACTGGTACCCGCTGACCCTCGGCCTCAACGCCTGGAACGCGCAGGCCCAGACGGCCGGCGGCGAGGCCGTCTTCGACCTGATCGTCACCGGTTCCCTGCTGACGATCGTCCCGATCGTGGCGGTCTTCCTGCTGCTCCAGCGGTACTGGCAGTCCGGCCTGGCCGCCGGCAGCGTCAAGGAATGACCGCCCTCCCCTCCGGTCCGCCCCCACACCCGCACGCCCCTCCCCACCCGGAAGTCCGTCCCGCCCGCACCACCGACCAGGAGCACCTCCCATGCGCACCCACACCTCCCGCAGACTGCTCGGCGCCCTCGCCGTGCTCGCCACGCTCTCGCTGACCGCCACGGCCTGCGGCTCCGACGACTCGGACGCCGGCACCGGCGGCGGCGCCCCGAAGGACGTCACCGCCGCGTTGGAGAAGGGCGGGAAGGTGACGGTGTGGGCCTGGGAGCCCACCCTGAAGAAGGTCGCCGCCGACTTCGAGAAGAAGTACCCCAAGGTCGACGTCGAACTCGTCAACGCGGGCACCGGCGACAAGCAGTACACCGCCCTCCAGAACGCCATCGCCGCCGGCTCCGGCGCCCCCGACGTCGCCCAGATCGAGTACTACGCCCTCGGCCAGTTCGCCATCGGCAAGACCGTCGAGGACCTCTCCTCCTACGGCGCCGCCAAGTACGGCACGAGCTTCACGCCCGGCCCGTGGAACGCGGTCTCCGAGGACAAGGCGATCTTCGCCCTGCCGATGGACTCGGGCCCGATGGCGTTCTTCTACAACAAGAAGGTCTTCGACAAGCACGGCATCAAGGTGCCGACCACCTGGGACGAGTACGTCGAGGCGGCGCGGACCCTGCACAAGGCCGACCCGAAGGTCTTCATCACCAACGACACCGGCGACGCCGGCGCCACCACCAGCCTCATCTGGCAGGCCGGGGGCCGCCCGTACAAGACGGACGGCACGAACGTCACCGTGAACTTCGGCGACGAGGGCACGAGGAAGTACACCGCCACCTGGCAGAAGCTCCTCGACGAGAAGCTCGTCGCACCGATCAGCTCCTGGAGCGACGCCTGGTACAAGGGACTCGCCGACGGCTCCATCGCCACCCTCTCCATCGGCGCCTGGATGCCCGCCAACCTCACCTCCGGCGTCGCCACCGCCTCCGGCGACTGGCGCGTCGCCCCCCTCCCCCAGTGGACCAAGGGCGACAAGACCAGCGCCGAGAACGGCGGCAGCTCCCTCGCCGTCCCCAAGGCCGCCAAGAACAAGGAACTCGCCTACGCGTTCACCGAGTTCGCCACCACCGGCGCCGGCGCCAGCGGCCGCGTCGCCGAAGGCGCCTTCCCCGCCACCCGCGCCGACCTCGAATCCCAGGCCTTCCTCGACAAGCCCTTCCCCTACTTCGGCGGCCAGCAGGCCAACCGCGTCTTCGCCGAATCCGCCCGCAACGTGGGCGAGGACTGGTCCTACCTGCCGTTCCAGGTCTACGCGAACTCGATCTTCAACGACACCGTCGGCAAGGCGTACGTCTCCCCGACGAAGCTCGACGACGGCCTGAAGGCCTGGCAGGACGCCAGCGTGAAGTACGGCGAGGATCAGGGCTTCACCGTCAACAAGTAGGCCTCACCACCCCGGGGCGGAGCCCAGGCGCTCCGCCCCGCGAGCCCCGGAAAGGGCTTGCCACGTCCCTCATGTTTGCGTAAACATAAGGGACGACGTCTCGACCCGCACGCCTTCACGTACAGGAGCAAGCAGCGCATGCCCGTTCTCCAGACAGACCAGACCGGATTCCTGCTCGACGGAAAGCCCTTCCGTTTCCTGTCCGGCGGGCTGCACTACTTCCGGGTCCACCCCGAGCAGTGGCAGGACCGGCTCCACAAGGCCCGGCTCATGGGCCTCAACACCGTGGAGACCTACGTCCCCTGGAACCTCCACCAGCCGCGCCCCGACCGCTTCGTCCTCGACGGCGGGCTCGACCTCCCCCGCTTCCTCGACCTCGCCGCCGCCGAGGGCCTGCACGTGCTGCTGCGCCCGGGCCCGTACATCTGCGGGGAGTGGGAGGGCGGCGGCCTGCCCTCGTGGCTGCTCACCGAGCCGGACATACGACTGCGCTCCCGCGACCCGCGGTTCCTCGCGGCGGTGGACGACTTCTTCCGCCGCCTGCTCACCCCGCTCCAGCCGTACCTCGCCTCGCGGGGCGGCCCGGTCCTGGCCGTGCAGGTGGAGAACGAGTACGGGGCCTACGGCGACGACACCGCCTACATGGAGCACATCGCCGACTCGCTGCGCGCCTGCGGCGTCGACGTGCCCCTGTTCACCTGCGACCAGCCGGCCGACCTGGAGCGGGGCGCCCTGCCCGGTGTCCTCGCCACCGCCAACTTCGGCAGCCGCTCGGCCCACCACCTGGCCGCCCTGCGCGCGCGGCGGCCCGAAGGCCCGTTGATGACGACGGAGTTCTGGATCGGCTGGTTCGACCGCTGGGGCGCCCGGCACGTCGTCCGCGACGCCGACGACGCCGCACGCGAGCTCGACGAGGTCCTCGCCGCCGGCGCCTCGGTGAACTTCTACATGTTCCACGGCGGCACCAACTTCGGCTTCACCAACGGCGCCAACGACAAGCACACCTACCGCCCCACCGTCACCTCCTACGACTACGACTCGCCGCTCGACGAGGCCGGGGACCCGACGGAGAAGTACACCGCCTTCCGCGACGTCATCGCCAAGTACGCGCCCGTGCCGGACGCCCCCCTGCCCGCCCCGGGCGCCAAACTGGCCGTCCCCGCAGTCGCGTTGACGCAGAGCGCCGAACTGCTGCCGAGCGCGGACGGGCTGGCGCCGCGGATCGCGTCGCGGCGCCCGCTGACCATGGAGGAGCTGGAGCAGGACTTCGGCTTCGTCCTGTACGAGACCACGGTGCCCGTGCGCGGCCCCGCCCTGTTGGAGATCGAGCACGTCCGCGACCGCGCCCAGGTGTTCGTGGACGGGCAGCCGGTGGGCGTCCTGGAGCGCGAGAACCACGAGCACGCGCTGGCCTTCACGGCCCCGCGGGCCGGCAGCGTGCTCTCGATCCTGGTGGAGAACCAGGGCCGGGTGAACTACGGCCAGGGCATCCACGACCGCAAGGGCCTGCTCGGCTCGGTCCTCGTCGACGGCGTCGAACCGTCGGCGTGGACGAACCGGCCGCTGCCGCTCACCACCCTGGAGGACGTCCCCTTCGCCCCGACCACGACGACCCCCGTGGGCCCGGCCTTCCACCGGGGCGCCTTCGACGTCGCCGAGCCCGCCGACACCTACCTGCACCTCGACGGATGGACCAAGGGCAACGCCTGGGTCAACGGCTTCCCGCTGGGCCGGTACTGGTCCCGCGGCCCGCAGAAGTCGCTGTACGTCCCCGCTCCCGTCCTGCGCTCCGGCACGAACGAGATCGTCGTCCTGGAGCTCCACGCCGGCCCCCGGGGCCGTACCGTCGACTTCCGCGCGACGCCCGACCTCGGCCCGACCGAGGAGTAGGACCACCCGGCGACGCCGGGCCCGGGCGACTCCCCCGCTCGCCCGGGCCCGGCCCCTCCCCGCCCCGCCCCAGCCCTCCCGGCCTCCGGGAGGGCTTTCGCCGTTCCCGGGGCCGGTGGGCTCTCGCGGCGGTCGGCGGGCTCGTGTGGCGGGCAGCGGGCTTCCCTCACTCGCGGGCCGACCGTGAAGGGCACCGGCGGAGGGGCGGGGCCGGTGCCGCCGACAGGGCGGCCCGGACCGCCCGCGCCCTTGCCGGCGCCGGTGCGCGGCCGGGAGCGCCGCTCCCGGTCCGGGATCCGGGATCCCGGGTCTTGGATCCCGGGTCTTGGATCCCGGATCTTGGATCCCGGGTCCTGGATCCCGGGTCCTGGATCCCGGGTCCTGGATCCCGGGTCCTGGATCCCGGATCCCGGATCCTCGGCCCTGCGGCGTGTCCGCCGCGCCCCCCGCCTCCTTGCGCCGCGAGGCCCGCTCCCTCGGTGGGAGCGGGCCTCGTCCGGGCGCGGACGCGCCGGTGGAGCGGTGCGGCGGTGGTGGGTCAGTGAGGGAGTCCGACGGCGCGTTCGCCGTTGCGGCGCTGCTGGATCACCACGGCGGCCACGAGCAGGGCGCCCTGGGCGACGTTCTGCCAGAAGGTGTTGATGCCCTCGACCGTGAGGCCGTTCTCCAAGGCGCCCAGGAGGGCGACCGCGAGCAGGGTGCCGCCGACCCCTCCCTTGCCGCCCTTGAGGGCGCAGCCGCCGAGGGCGGCCGCGGTGATGGCCTTGAGTTCGAGGCCCTCGCTGCCGGAGACGGGCTGCCCGGAGCCGGTGCGGGCGGTGAGGAGGATGCCCGCGACGGCGGCGACGACGCCGATGAGGGCGTAGACGGCGACGAGGTACTTGTTGATGCTGATGCCGGCCAGGCGCGCGGCGGTGTCGTTGCCGCCGATCGCGTAGAGGTTGCGGCCGATGTCGGTGTACTTGAGCATCACGTGCACGGCGATCGCGACGACGATGAGGATCCAGACCATGACGGGCAGTCCGGCGATCTTGCCTCGGCCGAGGAAGACGAAGACCGGGTCGTTGAGGACGTAGCCCTGGGCGCGGCCGTCGGACAGGAGCTGGGCGAGGCCCTTGTAGGCGGCGAGTCCCGCGAGGGTGGCGATGGTCGGGTTGACGCGGCCGTAGACGATGACGAGGCCGTTGAGGACGCCCACCAGGACGCCGGCGCCGACGGCGGCGAGCATGCCGACGAACGCGCTGGATCCGGTGCCGGTGAAGACCATGGCGCTGACGACCGAGGCGACGCCGACCTGGGAGCCGACGGAGATGTCGAGGCCGCCGCAGATGATGACCACGGTCTGCACGATGGCGAGGAGGCCGGTGATGGTGGCCGCCTCGGCGATCACCTGGAGGTTCGAGAGGCTGAGGTAGTTCTCGTTGAGGGCGCCGAACAGGCCGAGGACGACGACGAGCGCACCGATGAGGCTGAGGTTCTGCCCGCCGAGGGCGGCCAGCGGGGAGCGCTTGCGCGCCGCCGGCGGGGCCTGCTCGGTCTCGGCCGGGGAGGTGGTGGCGGTGGTCATCGGGGGCCTCCATGGGCGGAGTCGGTGCGGGGCCGGGCGGCGGCCGGGGCGGGGACGGGGTCGAGGGGCGCGAGGTCGTCGGCCATGGCGAGGTTGAGGATCGCTTCCTCGGTGGCCTCGGCGCGGCCGAGTTCGCCGGTGACGCGGCCGCCCTGCATCACCACGATCCGGTCGGCGAGTCCGAGCACCTCGGGGAGTTCGGAGGAGATCACGAGCAGGGCGACGCCGTCCCGGGCGAGGTCGGCGATGATCCGGTAGATCTCCGCCTTGGCGCCGATGTCGATGCCGCGGGTGGGCTCGTCGAGGATCAGGACCTTCGGCCGGCGCAGCAGCCAGCGGGCGAGGACGACCTTCTGCTGGTTGCCGCCGGAGAGCTTGCGGACCTCGTGCTCGATGGACGGGGTGCGCACCCTGAGCCGGTCGGAGAAGTCCTGGGCGACGGCCTGCTCCTGGCCGCGTCGGACGAAACGCATCCGGCGCAGGCGTTCCAGGCTGACCAGGGAGGTGTTGTCGCGGATGGACCGGTGCAGGAAGAGCGCCTGGGCCTTGCGCTCCTCCGGGGCCAGGCCGATGCCCGCCCGGATGGCGTCCTTCGGACCGCGCAGCCGCAGCGGCCGGCCCTCCAGGGTGATCCGGCCGGAGCGCAGGGGACGGTCGCCGGCGAGCGCGAGCCCCAGCTCCGAACGGCCGGCGCCCATCAGCCCCGCGAGGGCGACCACTTCTCCGGCCCTGATCCGCAGGCTGATGTCGGTGACGTCGTCGGTGGTGACGCCGTCCAGTTCCAGGACGACGTCGTCCCGGGCGACGTCCTGCCGCACGAAGAGCGAGGAGAGGTCACGGCCGACCATCATCCGCACGACCTCGCCCTCGGTGGTCGCGGCGGCGTCGAGGACGCCGGCGGAGGCGCCGTCGCGGAGCACGGCGATGCGGTCCGCGAGCCGGAAGATCTCCTTCATGCGGTGGGAGACGTAGATGATCGCGATGCCCCGGGCGCGCAGCCGGTCGATGAGGGCGAACAGCGCCTCGGCCTCGTTCTCCGCGAGCGAGGAGGTCGGCTCGTCGAAGGCGATGACCTTGGCGTCGCCGGTGAGGGCCCGCAGGATCTCCACCAACTGCCTCTGGGCGGGGGTCAGTTCGGAGCCGATCTGGTCGGGGTCGATGACCTTGTCGAAGCCGAGCCGTGCCAGGTCCGAGGTGATCCTGCGGCGCAGTTCGGCGCGGTCGAGGCGTCGGCCGGCCTTGCGGGGCAGCGATCCGGCGTAGACGTTCTCCGCCACGGAGACGTGCGGGATGATCTCCGGTTCCTGCGGGATGATGCGGATCCCGGCCCGGCGGGCGTCGTGCGGCGAGGCGAAGGAGACCGGTGCGCCGTCGAGGAGGATCCGCCCGTCCGTGGGCTGGTGGTCACCGGTGAGGATCTTCAGCAGCGTGGACTTGCCGGCGCCGTTCTCGCCCATGAGGGCGGTGACCCGCCCGGGAGGGAAGGTGAGGGTGACGCCGCTCAGGGCCTGGACGGCACCGAAGCGCTTGGTGACGTTCTCGACGGCGACGCCGACACCTGGGGTCGCCTGCGTGGGGGGTGGGGTGCCGGGTGTGGTCATGCTGGCCTCACGTGCTGGAGGGACGGGAAGGGGCCGGGCGCGCGCCGGCCGGCGGGAGGGGGCCGGGGCGCGTGCCACCGGCCGGCGGGAGGGGGGCCGGGGCGCGTGCCACCGGCCGGCGGGAGGGGGGCCGGTGCGGCGGACGGGGCGGTACGCCGCACCGGCGTCGGGGGCGGCGCTCAGCCGCAGGTGACTCCGGCGGACTTCCAGGTGGCGGCGTCGACCATGGTGGTCGGAGCGAAGGCCTCCTTCGGGAACTCCTTGCCGTTCTTGAGCTTGTCGTACATGGTCTGCACGGCCAGGGCGCCGACGTCCTCGCCGTTGATGAACAGCGCGGCCTTCATGCCGGACGGCTTGCCCGAGCTCCAGTTCTTGCAGGCGAGGTAGGCGCCGAGGCCCACGCCGATGACGTCGTCGGCCTTGAAGCCGGCGTTCTCCAGCGCGGTCACCCCGCCCTGGACGTTCTCGTCGTTGCAGCCCCAGACCACCCAGTGCTTGACGTCCGGGTTCGCGGTGATGGTGGCCGCGATCTTGTCCTGCGCGCCGGTGGGGCTGTTGTCCGTGGGGACGTCGATGTTCTGCACCTTGGCGCCGGCCCCGGCGACGAAGGCGTCCTTGGCCGCCTTGACGCGGTCGGTGCAGACGGTGACGTCCTGCTTCCAGGCGGAGATGGTGCGGGTCTCCGCGGGGTTCCAGCCGGCCTTCTTAAACTCGGCGGCGGCGCGCTTGCCGACCTCGCCGCCCATCTGGGCGCCGCTGAAGCCGATCCGGGGGACGAGGGCCTCGGGGGGACACGAGGACGGGTCGGGCCCGGTCGTGCAGATCTGGTCGTCGGAGGTGAGCAGGGCGACCTTGGCGTCCTTGGCGATCTGGGCGACCTGGGGACCGACGGCCGGGTCGGGGACGACGACGATCAGACCGTTGCTCTTCTGCGAGATCGCCGACTGCGCCTCGCTGATGGTCTTGTTGGCGTCGGTGCCCAGGTTGACGACCTTCAGGTCGACGCCGAGTTCGGCCGCCTTGGCCTTGGCGCCGGCCGCCTCTCCGACGAAGTACTCCTGGTCGCCCTGCTTCTGGAGGTACGTCAGGGAGATCTTGCCGTCGACCTTGGCGGTTCCTCCGTCGCTTCCCGTATCCGACGCCTGCTGGCCGCTGGAGCAGGAGGCGAGCGCGAGGACGGTGGCCAGTCCCAGTGCGGCCGTCGCCACCGGACGCCGATGGTATTCCGTGAACATGTCGTTCCCCTTGCCCGGCCGGGCCCGTGCGGCCGACCGACGTGCGTGGATCAGGTGGTGTCGCGGAGGTCGCGGCAGAGGGACGGGAACGAGGGTTCCGGTCCGGGCGGACGACCGTGCGAGGTGAGCGGCCGGGGCACTTCCGAAGTGCTGAAGTCACCACAGCGAACCATTAATCAACTAGATGCACCACAGAAAAGCGCTGACCTCACCAAAAGTCAACACGCAGATCCAGGCCGCCGGGATCGATACTGCTCCGTTATCCGTGCCGACACGGCCGATATGGCCGACAGTGGCGCACCGAAGCCCACTCACCCAGGGGGCATGGGGCATGTCGCGTTCACCATCAAGATGTTGAAATTTGTTTGTTCGACTTCTCGGCGGGGGGTGGGCCTTCCCCCTTGAGCCGGCGACCGGGGCACGGCCTGCCGGCCCGGGGAGACGTCAGCGAGAGCGGCCGGGAGGCCGCGGGTCATCCGCGCCCCGGCTCACCGCGTCGTGCGGCGACGAGCTGAGCCGGAGCGTGACGGCGCGTAGGGGCTGAGCGGGGGTGTGGCCTGCCGGAGCCGCCCCCGTCTCGGCGAGGGCCGCGCCCCCACCGCCCCCACCGCCGTCGCCGGCATCGACCAGGCCCTGTGGGACATCAAGGGCAAGGCCCTCGGCGTCCCCGTCCGGCTTCGTCTCCCGGCAGCAGCACGACCGGCGGTCGCCCATCGGAACCGCCCCACCGGACTTCGCGGTGTCGCACATCTCCTCCTGGCACGATCCGCGGTGAGGGCGCTGCGAAAACGGGTGCGGCCACCGTTGGTCACCGGTGTCCGAAGACGGAAGGTCATGCGGTGGCCGCAGGTCGCAGCGCAGACCGCGCCCGACGGCAGGAGTCGTCCGAGGGCCCGAGGCTGCGGATCTCGGAGGGGCTTCGCGCGGGTCGAACCCCGTTGCCGAGCACGGGACTTTGCCCTTGGACCGCTCTCGGCTCTCGGACCCGCCGCGCAAGCACTGCTGGACCACGGCCGAGCGCATCGGGGCCCCCGGACGGGCCGCGACACCTGCCCGGGCGGGCCGAGCGGGGCGCCGAGCCGGTCCGCGACGGCCCGCACGGCTACGTACCGGATACGCACCGGAGCATCTGACGACCGAGCAGGCCGTGCTCGCGGGAGACGAGCCGGCGACCCGAAGAAGGGGACGCGCACGGTGGACTTCCCACCCCGGTACACCGCCCCCGGCGACAGGATCGAGAACGCCCAGCTCGCCGTCCACCTCACCCACACATCCCGGCACCGGCACCGGCACCGGCGCGCAGGGATCGACCGTGCCCTGTACCCGCCCATGTCCTGGCCCGGCGGCGTCGAACGCCGCGGGCGGGAGCTGGTGCGCCGACGGGCAGCCGGTGGTCGTGGTCCTGCGGCCCCGTCGGTGCTTCCCCCTCCGTCTTCGCCCCCGGCGCCACGCCACCAGCGCTCAGTCCATCTGGCGCCGGTCCTCCTCGCTCCATGCCCGGGTGTCGCGGGGCTCGACGTACGGTTCCTCGTCCTCGGGCTGTCCGTCGGCGATCGCCCGCCGGCGCATCATCTCGGCGTCGAACTGCAGGCCCAGCAGGACGGCCAGGTTGGTGATCCACAGCCACACCAGGAAGATGACCACGCCTGCCAGGGTGCCGTACGTCTTGTTGTACGAGCCGAAGTTCGCGACGTAGAACGCGAAGCCGGCCGAGGCGACCATCCAGATCACCAACGCCAGGAAGCTGCCCGGGGTCACCCATCTGAAGCCGCGGCCCTTGGCGTTGGGCGCGGCCCAGTACAGCAGCGCGATCATGACCGTGACCAGGAGCAGCAGGACCGGCCACTTCGCGGTCGACCACACCGTCATCGCGGTGTCGCCCACTCCCAGCGCCGAACCCGCCTGCCGGGCCAGGGTGCCGGTGAACACCACGATCAGCGCACTGGCCACGGCGAGGACCATGAGCACGACGGTCAGCCCGACGCGCAGTGGCAGCACCTTCCACACCGGCCGGCCCTCGGGGATGTCGTACACGGCGTTCGAGGCGCGGATGAACGCGGCCACGTACCCGGAGGCCGACCAGATCGCGATCAGTACGCCCACGACCGCGAACAGCGAGCCGATGCCGGCGTTGCCCCGCAACTGCTCCACCGCGCCGCTGATCACGTCCCGCGCGGCCCCGGGGGTGAGTTCTCGCAGGTTGTCCAGCACCTGCTCGGTCGCCGCCTCTCCCGTGATGCCCAGGAGCGACACCAGCACCAGGAGGGCGGGGAAGAGGGCCAGCACCCCGTAGTACGTCAGCGCCGCCGCCCGGTCCGCCAGCTCGTCGTCCTTGAACTCCTTCAGCGTCCCGCGCAGCACCGCCTTCCAGGCCCGCTCGGGCAACTCCGAGGGCCGGTCCGGCCCCCGCTCCCCGGCCTGCCGGCCCACCCCCGCGGTCTCGGCAGGCGGGCGGCGGCCTTCCCCGGGCTCCGGTGTCCTTGTGGGTTTCATGGTCGGCGCCTTTCCCTTCCCGCCGCACCCATGCCGCCCATCCGTACGGGAACCGCGGAACGGGGTCCGTACGACTGTCCCCGGAGGGCGGCCACCCGGCTTCCCCGCTCCTCCTCCCCGCCGTGGTGGCGCGCCCGTTCCCTCCGCACGCTCGTCCCGGCCATGGACCGGACGGCCGCCGCTCCCCGCAAAGCCGGGATCCAGAACGCGCGTTCGGAACGATTCGCGCTTTTCGCGCATACAACGTGAGGCACCGGGCACGCGGTCACCAGCCACGGACCGGGGCCGGGGACTTCCCGGCCGGACTTTCCTGGATGACGGACGGGACGATGAACACGACCGACGGAGAACAGGACGACAAGACGCGGACGATCGACCTGCCCACGGCGATGGACCGTGCGGCCACGCAGCTGGCGGAACTGCTGCGGTGCGAGCCGGGAGCCGTGTCGTCCGTGCGGGCGACCGAGGACGGCTGGTCGGCGGACGTGGAGGTCGTCGAGCTGGCGAAGATCCCGGACACGATGAGCGTGATGGCTTCGTACCACGTCGCTCTCGACCCCGAGGGCCGGCTGGTCGCGTACGAGCGCACCCGGCGCTACGCACGCGGCCAGATCGACCGCCGTTGACGACGGCGGACAACACCCTCCCCTGACAAGCCCGTTGCCGCCTTCCGGTGGCAACGGACGTCGAAACGGAAGGAGTTCAGCGTGACACTCGTCCAACAGAGCAGTACGACGAGCGGCGGCAGCGGCTCGGGAAATCTCTACGACGTCCTGGAACTCATCCTCGACCGAGGGCTCGTGATCGACGCGTTCGTGCGCGTCTCCCTCGTGGGCATCGAGATCCTCAAGATCGACGTGCGCGTGGTCGTCGCGAGCGTGGACACCTACCTCCGCTTCGCGGAGGCGTGCAACCGGCTCGACCTGGAGTCCGGGCGCAAGGCCCCGACCCAGCTCACGGACATCGTGGGCGAGATGACGGAGAGCGGCGCGAAGGGCAAGTCGAAGGGCGCTCTGACCGGCGCCGTCGAGGCGTTCACGGATTCCCTCCAGGGCAAGCGGGAGGAGTCCGAGGAGGAACCGAGGAAGCGGCCGGCGCGGAAGTCCGCCTCCGGCCGGACGTCTGCCGGCCGGCGGGAGGAGTAGAAGTGCCGACCTATGTCTACGCGATCGTCTCGGCCGATCATCCGGCGCCCCTGGACGGCCTCCGGGGAGTCGGTGAACCGCCGGCCGCGCTGCGGACGGTCTCCGCGGGGGACCTCGCCGCGGTCGTGAGCGACGCCGAGGAAGGACTCCGGGCCAAGCGGCGGGACGTGCTGGCCCACGAGGCGGTGGTCGAGTCCCTCATGGCGCACGGCGCGACGCTGCCCATGCGCTTCGGGCTGCTCGGCCCGGACGACGCCAAGGTGGCCGAGGTCCTGGAGCACGACGGCGACGCCTACCGCGCGCGCTTGGCCGAGCTGGACGGCCACCTGGAGTTCCACCTCAAGGCGTCCAGGGACGAGCAGGACCTGCTGCGCGAGATCGTGGCGGGCTCGCCGGAGGTCCGGGAGCTCAACGAGCGGACCCGGTCGGGCGACGCCGCGCAGGAGGACCGGGTCGCCCTGGGCGAGCTCGTGGCCCGCGAGGTCGCCGGCCGCAACGCGGAGCAGGCCGAGGACACCCTGCGGCGGCTGGAGCCCGTCGCCGCCAGGGTCGCCCGGTCCGAGCCCGGGGCCGGCCACTTCCTCAACGTCTCGTTCCTCGTGCCCGCCGGGGCCTCGAAGGAGTTCGTGCACGCGGTACGGGAGGAAGCGGACCGCGGGGGCGACGCGTGCACCTTCACGCTGACCGGCCCCCTCCCGCCGTACAGCTTCGTATGACCCGGCGCCAGGCACGCGGACGCGACGGCGGGGCGGAGGAGGCGGACGGATGGGTCTGCTCGGCGGAATCCTGACGCTGCCCCTCGCCCCGCTGCGCGGCACGGCATGGGTGGTCGACCAGGTGCTGCGAGCCGCGGAACGGGAGTACTACGACCCGGAACCCGTCAGGGCGCGGCTGGCGGCGCTGGTGAACGACCTGGAAAGCGGCCGGTTGGACGCCGAGGAGTTCGACCGGCTGGAGGACGAACTCCTCGACCGGCTCGACGAGATCGAGGCGTACCGAGAGAGGACGGAGGGCGGCTGATGACGGCACGCGAGGAACGGGCGCGGCGGAAGGAGGTGGGCCGGTGAACCCGAAGAACACCACGGTGGCCGCCGCGCTGGTCGGGGGCTACCTGCTGGGAAGGACGCGGAAGGCCCGGCTGGCCATGGGGGTGGGACTGTTCCTCGTCGGCCGCGAGGCGGATCTCGACCCCCGGCGGATCGTCCGCTCGATCGCCGCGTCCCCGGCGGCGGGGGCGCTGGTCGAGCAGTTCCGCCGGGAGGTGGTCGAGGCCACGATGGCCGCGGCGGCCGAGGCCCTCGGCCAACGGACCGCGCACCTGGGGGAATCGCTGCGGAAGCACACGAAGGCGCTCGGAGGCGGGGAGGCCGAGCCGGAGACGGCCTCGGGCGCGGGGAAGGCCACGAGCCGGACCCCGGCCCGCGGCCGGTCCTCGGCCTCGGGCGGCGCCCGGTCCTCGCAGGCGTCCCGCAAGAGGACCGGCGCGTCCCAAAAATCCTCGGGATCCCGCACGCGCCAGGGCGGGGGCGACGACGATGAGTGACTCCGCCCTGGACCGGGTCAAGGGCGACGTGCTGGAGGGCCCGGCGGTCGAACGGTTCAAGGAAGAGCTCCGGCTGTACGTGACGGCACGCTTCGAGGACGCCGCGAAGCGGCTCGGGGAGCGCCTCGGCGAGACCGTCGCGGGGCTGGCCGAGCCGGGCGCCGGACGGGGCGCCCTCGTGAAGGGCCTGGAGCGGGCGAGGCGGGTGCTCGGTGAGGGTCGGACGCCGCTGCGGGCCGCGCTGACGGTCGGCGCGCACGCCGCCAAGGACTCCGTCAAGAAGAAGGCGTTCGAGGCCGTCGGCGGAGGCGGCGGGCGGAAGGGCGGCTCCGCGAGACCCGTCGTGGTCGCCGAGGGCGTCGACGTGGGCGTACCCGTGGGCGAGGCGTACGACCAGTGGACGCGGTTCCAGGAGTCCAGCGCCTTCGCCCAGGGAACCGTCGACATCGGACGGGTCCTGGACAGGCGCATCGACTGGACCGCGGAAGGCACCCGGGGCACCGTCCACGGGGTCGTCACCTTCCATCCGCTCGCCGACGATCTCACCCGGGTCCTCCTCGTCGTGGAGTACTTCCCCCAGGGGCTGCTGGAGAGGCTCGGGCGCGTCTGGCGCGCCCCGGGCAGGCGGGTCCGCCTGGACCTGGAGCGCTACCGCACGGACCTCATGCTGCGGGGCGAGGACGAAGACGTCGAGTACGAAGACGTCGAGTACGAGGCCGACGCGGACGAGGAGGAGGACGGGAAGAGGGACGAGGACGCCCTCTACGAGGACGAGGCGGAGGCGGGCGAGGCGGAGGACGAGGGCGAGGCGGAGCCCTACGAGGAGGACCCCGACACGGCCGACCGCTGACCGCTGACCGCTGACCACTGACCACTGACCACTGACCACTGACCACTGACTACCGACGGCCAACCCTTAACCCCTAACCGCCGACCGCCGACCGCCGACCCCGACCGAGACGTCGTCCCAGGACAGGAGCGCACCGTGTCCGAGACCTTTGCGGGCCGCCTGCCGGCCTCACCCCATGCCGGACCGCCGAGCAGCCGTCAAGGCTCGTCCGCGAACCTCGCGGACATCCTGGAACGCGTGCTCGACAAGGGCATCGTGATCGCCGGCGACATCCAGATCAACCTTCTCGACATCGAGTTGCTGACCATCAAGCTCCGCCTGCTGGTCGCCTCCGTCGACAAGGCGAAGGAGATGGGGATCGACTGGTGGGAGCACGATCCCTCGCTCTCCTCGCGAGCGCGCGCCCCCGCGCCGCTCGACGCCGGGTCCCCCCGCGAACGGCAACTGGCCGACGAGAACGAGCTGCTGCGCGCGGAGCTCGCCCGGCTGCGGGACGGCGAACGGGAGGCCGTCACGGACGAAGGGACGGAGGGAACAGGATGAGCACGACCGAGCGGCCCGAGGCCCGGAGCGAGGGGCCCGAGGCACAGACCGAGCGGCCCGGCGCCCTGACCACGAGGCGGGAGCGGGCGTCCGAGGAGTCCGTCCTCCCTCGCCTCCCGCCCCGGGAGGACTCCACCCGCGTGTACGTCTACGGCATCAGCCGGGACGACGGCAGGGTCGCCCCCCTCGCGGGGGCCGGGGGCGGGGTGGACGGGCACGACGTGCGGCTGGTGGCGGAGGGCGGCCTCGTGGCCCTGGCGTCGGCCGTGCCCGCCTCGGCCTTCGACGAGGAACCGTTGCGCCGCCGGCTGGAGCACCTTCCCGGGCTGGAGGAACTCGCCCGCGCCCACCACGCCGTCGTGGACGCCGCCTTCGCCCGGGCCCCGGTCCTCCCCCTCCGCCTGGCCACGGTGTACACCGACGAGGAGCGGGTGAGCGGAATGCTCCTCGCGCACCGGGACGCCTTCACGGAGATGCTGACGTGGCTGGACGGCCACGTCGAACTGGGGTTGAAGGTCTTCGTGGACCCCGGCGCGTCCTCCGCCGCCCGCCCCTCCCCGGAGCCCGAATCGGATGCGACGGGCCCCGGCAGGGCGTACCTCCGGCAGCGCAGGCGGCAGCGGCGCGGCACCGAGGAGCTCTACCGGGCGGCCGAAGCGGTCACGGGGCGGGTGACGCGGGCGGTGAGGGAGACTTCGAGGGCCGCCGTCGCCCACCGCACGCAGCAGGGCGAGCTGTCCGGGGGGCGCGGCGTGAACGTCGCCAACCACGCCCATCTGGTGCCCGCGAACGCCGAGGCCCGCTTCCGCGCGGAGGTGGAGGCGGCCGGGAGCGGGGTGGCGGGCGTCCGGGTGGAGGTCACCGGCCCGTGGGCGCCGTACTCCTTCGCCTCGCCCGTCACCGAGGGGGGCGAGGGGGGTGCGCCGCCCCGATGACCACCCCTTTCGCGGACGGGGGACGGCACGAGCCGGGCGACCGGCTCACCGGGCCGCCGGTCGCCCTGATCGACCTGCTGGACCGTCTGCTGACCGGCGGGGCGGTGCTGACCGGCGACCTCGTCCTGTCCATCGCCGACGTGGACCTCGTCCACGTCAACCTCCGGGCGGTCATTCGGTCGATCACCGCCGAGAACCCGGCTCCCTGGGCCTCCGCGGACGCCCCCGAGCCCTTCGAGGAGGACACTCCATGAGCCCGGACCACGTGCCGCACGGCCTGAAGGAGCACGTGCGGGAACCGGACGGCGCCACCGGGGGCCGCGCCCTGGCGCAGCGGATCTCCACGGATCCCGACACGGTGGAGCGCGACCTGATCAAACTCGTCCTGACGATCGTGGAGTTGCTGCGCCAGCTGATGGAGCGCACCGCCGTCCACCGGGTCGACCAGGGCGACCTCGACGAGGAGGAGGAGGAACGCGTCGGCATGACGCTGATGATCCTGGAGGAACGCATGGAAGAACTGTGCGCGCGTTACGGGCTGACCATGGACGACCTGAACCTGGACCTCGGCCCCCTCGGTTCGCTCCTGCCCCGGGATCCCGGGGGCCCGCTCGGCCGGTGAGCGGTTCCGCACCGCGGACGCACGACCGGAGGACCGCTCGTTTCATCTGCTCGACACAGGCAAGGAGGAATGCCATGACTACATCGAACGGGAGTTCCGACAGTTCCCAGAAGACCGACACCACGTCGTCGGCGAAGACGTCGTCGGCGAAGACGTCGTCGGCGAAGACGTCCTCGTCGCGCGGCAAGTCCACCACGGGGGCCTCCAAGCGGGCCGCCTCGACGGCGGAGCGCACCCGCTCGAAGGGTTCCGCGGCCACGGACGGAGCGAAGTCCGCCGCACGCGAGGCGGGCGAGACCGCGTCCGGAGGTGCGGTGGCGAACGGTCTGCAGACGGGCCGGGAAGCCGTCACGGCGAAGGCGACGAAGGCGGCGTCCGCCGCCACCACGGCCTGGACCGTCGTCAAGAACCGCAAGGCCGTCGCGGCGGGAGCGGCGGCGGGGCTCGCCGGGGTCGCGGGCGTCGCCTTCGCGGCCGGCCGGGCGACCGCCAGGCCTGCCCTCGGCCCGCTCACCCGCCTCGCGGGGGGACGGATCTGACCGCCCCTCCTCCCCGAGGGCCCCGCGCCCGCACGGGAACCCCCGTCCGGTCCGCTCCGCACCTGTCGGAGCGGACCGGCGGCATGAGAAGCCCCGCCCGTGGCGGCCGCCCGGCCCCCGTCCAGGACCGGCCGGGCGTCGCCCGCCTCCCCGGACTGTCCGTCCACGCGTCCCACGAACCCGCCGGTCGCCCTGTCCGGATCGGGGCAGGGCATCATGCGGACATGGTCACCATTCATCTGAAGTACGAGATCGACGCCGACAAACTCGACGACTTCGAGGAGTACGGTCGCCGCTGGGTCCGGCTCGTCAACCGGCTCGGCGGGACGCACCACGGCTACTTCCTGCCGAGCGAGGGCGACAGCGACATCGCCTACGCCCTCTTCTCCTTCCCCAGCCTGGCCGCGTACGAGCGGTACCGCACGGACAGCATGTCCGACCCCGAGTGCCAAGAGGCCTTCCAACTGGCCCGTGACACCCGCTGCATCAAGCGGTACGAGCGCCGCTTCCTCCGGCCGCTCGACGGCCTGTCCTAGCGCGTCCCGAGACCGGGCCGGGCAGGGGCGAGGGCAGCGGGCGGGCTTCGCGCGGTCGCGCCGCGGGCGCCTCGGCGGGGGCGTGAGGCCCGGGCGGGGAAGTCGGGGGACGAGTGAAAGGCCCCCTGTTGCCTACGAGTTCGGGCCGGGGCGGTCAGCCGGGGAGGTCGTCGCCCCGGGAGGGGTCCGTGACGGTGAGGACGAAGCCGCTGCGCGGGCGGGTGGGAATCCTGGACAGCGGGATCGACAGGTCCTGTGCGGGAACCGCGTGGTCGAGGTCGGCGAGCCGCTTCACCAGTGTGGCCAGCAGGGCCACGGTGACGTCCTCGCCGGGGCAGCGGTGGCCGTGGGCCGGGTCTCCGCCGCCCTGCGGGATGAGTTCGTCCGCGCTCGGTTCGCGTCCGGCGAAGCGCCGCGGGTCGAAGCGGTACGGGTCATTCCACAGTTTGGGGTCGTGGTCGTGCCCGTAGAGGTCCAGGAGGACCAGGGTGTTCTCGGCGATCGCCTCGCCCCGCCAGGTCAGTCCGGTCGCGGCGAGTCCGCCGACGAACGGGGCGAAGGGGTAGAAGCGCCGCACCTCGTGGGCGAAGGCTCGCGCGTACCGTCCGTCGTCGTCCTTCAGGAGCGGTTCCCGGTGGTGCGGCCACCGGTGCAGGGCGTGCGCCGCGAAGGCGACGAACCACGCGATCGCGACGGTGGGCCGGATGATGTTCAGCAGTTCGACGGCGGCCGTCCGCGGGTCGACGAGTTCGCCGTCGGCATCCCGGTGCCAGGCCACGGTCTCGAAGGCGGTCCCCTCGTCGCCGGCCAGTTCCTCGCCCTCGCGGGCGGCGGCGACCAGGCCGGCGAGCACGTCCTCCTGGCGGGCGCGAGCACGTCGCGCGCGCAGGTGTCGAGGGCCGGGTGTCGCGAACCCGTCGACCATGGCCGCGCAGTCGACGGCCATCCGCCGGACGGCCTCGTCGGAGAGCCGGATCCCCGTCCACGCGCAGACGGAACGGGCCAGGATCAGCACCGCCTCGTCGAAGAGCACGACGCGTCGGCCGCCGCGCCAGCCGTCCACGCTCTCGGACCAGTGCCGGGCCACGTGGTCGGCCAGGGCCGCCACCCCCGCTCCGTCCTTGAGAACCGCCAAGAACATGGCCTTCCGGATCCTGTGGGCATCGCCGTCCAGGGTGTGCACGGCCCCCCGTCCGAACAGGGTGTCGAGCACGGGTCCGGGGAGGGCCGACGCGCGCCTGACGTTCCGCTCGTCGTAGAAGAAGCCGATGGCCTCCGGACCGCGCAGGGCGACCACCGGCCGTCCCAGCAGTCTGGTCCTGACCGGGCCGCCGTCCGTGGCGCGCATGCGGTCGGGCAGCCAGGCGTAGCCACGGGCCAGGAGGGAGAGGGTGCTGTCGCCCCACGGTGCGAGGGCGGTGTCGAGTCGGGACATGTCGGTCCGCTACCCGGTCCCCCCGCCCGCACACCGGGGCCTCGGCCGTTCGGCGGAAGACCGGCACCGCCCCTTCGGGCCCGGAGCCCCGGATCGTCCGTGGCGAGGGCCGGGCCGCGGCTCCCGCCCCGTCGGCCACGGCCGCACGCCGCGGTGGGCCGCCGGAAGACCGGCGCCCACCGCGACCGTCCGGTCCGGTGGCCCGGGCCGGCGGCGTCCTCCGCTTCAGACGGCGGCCGGGAACCTGTCCCAGACCCGGTGCTCCGCCAGGGCCGCCGCGACGGCCCGCACGACCGTCGCACCGTCCTCGTCCAGGGCGATGCCCGGCCCGTCCGTGTCGATGCCGAGGTCCCGGAGGAGCCGGTCGGCGCCGTTCCAGCCGCCGAGGGCCTTCCCGTGGCGGTATGCCTCGATCAGGAGCGACGCGACTCGGGGGTCCGGCCCCTGGGGTGCGGGCGTACCCGCTTTCGCGTCCCGGGCGCCGTAGGCGTCGGCGCCCGGCCCCGGCACGCCCGCGAGGACGAGGGCGTCGAATTCGACGGACCGGGCGGCCGCGAAGGTCCGCCGCACGGTGATCGGGTCGCCTTCGGCGTCCAGGACGCCGGCGGCCGGCGCGACGACCAGCGGCACCATGCCCGCGTCCAGGACGGCCCGGCACGCGGCGCGCACGCCGTCGAGGTCGGCCGAGGCGTCGGCCACGACGCCGATGACGCGCCCCTCGACGGGCCAGCTCCGCCCCAGCTGCGAGAGGGCCGGGCTGGGATCGACCTGGGCGAGGGGCGCGGTGGGGGCGGGAGCCGGCAGGCCGAGGCCCTCGGCGACCCGCTCGCACAGCTCGGGGTCGATATGGGCGAGCACCTGGAGGACGCGTTCCCTGATCACCTGCTCATGGCACTTGCTCAGTTCGAAGGAGTAGGCGGCGATGACGTGTTCGCGCTCCGGCGGGGTCAGACTCAGCCAGAAGAGGCGGGGCTGGGTGAAGTGGTCCGCGAAGGACGCGGGGGCCTCGCGGACCTTGCTCGCCTCGGGGACCGTGACGGGCGCGTCGACGAAGGCGCCGGTGTCGGCTCCGGCGAGGAAGGGGCAGCCTCCGTCGAGGCTGTTGGGCCGGTAGGGGGCCACCCCGGTGTGCACGGCCGTCTGGTGCATGCCGTCGCGCAGCATGTCGTTCACGGGGGCGTGCGGGCGGTTGATCGGGATCTGGCCGAAGTTCGGACCGCCGAGGCGGCTGATCTGGGTGTCCAGGTAGGAGAAGAGCCTGCCCGCGAGCAGGGGGTCGTCCGTGACGTCGATGCCGGGCACGAGGTGGCCGGGGTGGAAGGCGACCTGCTCGGTCTCGGCGAAGAAGTTCTTGGGGTTGGCGTTCAAGGTCATCAGCCCGATGGGCTGGACCGGCGCCAGCTCCTCCGGGACGATCTTCGTGGGATCGAGGAGATCGATGCCTTCGAACGTCTGGTCGGGAGTGTCGGGGAAGACCTGGATGCCCAGCTCCCACTGCGGGAACGCGCCCGCCTCGATGGCGTCGCAGAGGTCCCGGCGGTGGAAGTCGGGGTCCACCCCGTTGATGAGCTGGGCCTCCTCCCACACCAGCGAGTGCACGCCCAGCCTCGGCTTCCAGTGGAACTTCACGAGGGTGGTGCCGCCGGCGGCGTCGACCAGGCGGAAGGTGTGGACGCCGAAGCCTTCCATCATCCGGTAGGAACGGGGGATGCCCCGGTCGGACATGTTCCAGAGGGTGTGGTGGGTGGCCTCCGTGTGCAGCGAGACGAAGTCCCAGAACGTGTCGTGCGCGCTCTGGGCCTGGGGGATCTCCCGGTCGGGGTGGGGCTTGCCCGCGTGGACGATGTCGGGGAACTTGATCGCGTCCTGGACGAAGAACACGGGGATGTTGTTCCCGACCAGGTCGAAAGTGCCCTCTTCCGTGTAGAACTTCGTCGCGAAGCCCCTGGTGTCGCGCACCGTGTCCGCCGAGCCGCGGGAACCGAGGACGGTGGAGAACCGCACGAACACCGGTGTCTCCACGTCCTTCGCCAGGAAGGCCGCCCGGGTCACCTCTCCGGCCGTACCGTAGCTCCGGAAGACCCCGTGGGCGGCCGCGCCCCGGGCGTGCACCACCCGCTCCGGGATCCGCTCGTGGTCGAAGTGCGTGATCTTTTCCCTCAGGTGGTGGTCCTGGAGCAGGACCGGGCCCCGGGCGCCCGCCTTCAGGGAGTGGTCCGTGTCGCGGATCCGCGCCCCCTGGGCGGTGGTGAGGTGGGCGCCGCTCTGCGCCACGCGTGCCTGATCCGCGCCGGTGGCCTGGCCGGTGGGGCTGACGGTCTCCGGCCCCAGCTGGTCGGGTTTCGGCGGGAGCGGCGGGGCCGGGCGGGTCGGCTCCGCCAGGGGCGGGGTCACCGGGCCGGGCTTGCCCGGTACCCCGTCCTCGTCCGGCTCGGAGGTGCCGGGGGCGTGCTGCGAGGTCATCTTCTCTCCTTGGGACGGTCTGCCGGATGCCTCAGCCATGACCGCCGGGCGTCCGTCCCCAAACGGGGCTCGGGTTTTCTCACCCGCGGCGGCGGCTTTCCGGGCGTATGCGCGACTGACGAGCAGCCGTACGGCGGTGGATCCGCGCTCCGGCGGCTTCACGTGCCCTTCCCCCCTGCCCGAAGATCCCGCCTCCACGCGTCAGGTCGGCATTACCGGGCAGGCGCCGGGCATGAAGCGACTCTCGGACAGCGGACGCTCCTACTGGAGGGAGACGGCCCCCCTGCCTTCCTTCCCCTCTCTCACGGACGCGGCCGAGGCGGATGCGGTGGTCATCGGGGCCGGCATGGCCGGTCTGAGCACGGCGTGGGAACTCGCCCGGGCCGGGCTCGACGTCGTCGTGCTGGAGGCGGACCGGCTCGCGGGAGGGGTCACGGGCCATACGACGGGAAAGCTCACCGCTCTGCACACCAGCGTGTACGACACCCTCCGGACCGACCACGGAGACGACGCCGCCCGCCTGTACGCGGCCTCCCAGAGCGCCGCGCTGCGACGCGTCGTCGAGGTGGTCGGCGAACTCGGCATCAGCTGCGACCTGGAACGACGCCCGGCCCTCACCTACTGCCGGCAGCCCGAGGGCGTCGCCGCCCTGCGCGCGGAGGCGGAGGCGGCGCGGGCGGCCGGCCTCACCGCCTCGTTCGTCACGGAGACCGGGCTGCCCTTCCCCGTCGCCGGTGCCGTCAGGGTGGAGGAGCAGGCCCAGTTCCACCCCCTCGCCTACCTGCGCGCGCTCGTCGACGACATCGTGGCGCTCGGCGGCCGGATCCACGAGGGAACCCGCGTGGTGGAACTCGACCGGGGCGACCCCTGCCGGCTCCGCACCGACACCGGGGCCACCGTCTCCGCCCGGCACGTGGTGGTGGCCACCCACCACCCCGTCTTCGACCACGCGCTGCTCGCCACGAGACTGTCCCAGCACCGCGACCTGGTGATCGCGGGGCCCCTGCCCGCCCCGCAGGACCCGGACGGCATGTACATCACGGAGGAGAGCGGCAAGCGCTCCGTCCGCACGGCGCCGCTCCCGGACGGCGGACGGCTCCTGATCGTCACCGGTGAGGCCTTCAAGCCCGGCACCGGGGAGGACACCGAGACCGGCTACGCCCGGCTCCAGGACTGGACCGAGCAGCACTTCCCCGGCGTCACGATCACCCACCGCTGGGCGGCGCAGGACAACAGCGCCACGGACACCCTGCCCCTCGTCGGCCGCATGCCCACCGGCGGCGAGAACGTCTACGTCGCCACCGGCTTCGCCGGCTGGGGGATGACGGGCGGTGTCATGGCGGGGGCGGTCATCTCCGCCCTCGTGCGGGGGGAACGGGAGCCGTGGACCGGCCTCTACGCTCCGGACCGCCTCGGTTCGGCCCTCCGTTCCGCGCCGACGCTCCTCAAGGAGCAGTGGGAGACGGGCAAGCACTTCGTCAAGGACCGGCTGAAGACGTTCGGCGAGGGCACCGACGGGGCCGTCCGGGACCTGAGGCCGGGCGAGGGCACCGTCGTCCGCGCGAAGGGCGGTCCGTGCGCCGTGCACCGCGACGACCAGGGCGGGCTTCACGCCGTGTCCGCGGTCTGCACCCACCTCGGGTGCCTCGTCGCGTTCAACAACGCGGAACGCACGTGGGAATGCCCCTGCCACGGCTCTCGCTTCGGCGTCGACGGGGAGATTCTCCAGGGACCGGCGCTGAGTCCTCTCGAACGGCGGGACCCCGAAGAGCTGTGAGGCCGTGACCGTTGGTCGTCGAGGTCCCCGACGAGCCCCGGCGGGCCGGGCGTCCGGCGTCTTCCGCGCCGGAGGGGTTTCCCCTCCGGCGCGGCCGAGGAAGCGGCGCGGGCGGCCGGGGGCGGATCAGGCGCCGAGGATGCGGCTCTTCTGGGCCTCGAACTCGGCCTCGGAGAGCACCCCTTGCTCCTTGAGCTGGGCGAGCTCCTTCAGCTGGGAGATCTTGGTGTCCATCGACACCCCGGCCGGCGGTTCGGGCGCGGGCGGCGGCGGAGCGGCGTACGTCTGCTGGGGGGCCGCGGCGGCGCGCTCGTAGTCCTGCTGCGCCCACCGGCCCGCCTGTCGGCGCGACACGCGGTTGGACACGGCGGTGGCGGTACCGGAGATGACCGCGGTGCGCGCGACACCGCGAAGGAGACCGGGCATGACAGATTCCTTGTCGTCGGGTGGGCGTCGGGAGCCGTCAGGAGCCGGACGCGGCGGTCTCGGCCTCGACGGCCTCCAGACTCGCCAGGAGGTCCTCGGCCGGGATCCTTCCGTTGGCCACCATGCGTGCTCCGCCGCGGCGCAGGGCGGCCGCCAGGGGCACGGCCCACAGGTTCTCGTACACGAGGACGCCCGCGGAGTTGCCGGGTTCGAGGACGGCGGCGGCCTCCTGGAGGTCGTCCTCGCCGAGCAGGCCCGAGGAGGCGCCCTCGAACACGGCCAGGTCGAGTTCCCCGTCCCCGTCCAGGTCGGCGGCCTTCAGCGCGGTGACCGAACCGTCCTCGTCCTTGCGGACGAAGGACAGGTCGAGGACACGGATGACGCGCCGCTCGACGAGGTCGAGCAGCAGGGGCAGCCCTTCTCCGGTCATGCGGTTTCCCGGGAACTCCAGGATCAGGAAGTCCACGGGGCCCATCTCGGAGAATTCGTCGACGCTCATTCCGACTCCTCGCTGGCGGCTCTCGGCCTTCGACCGTGCGGCGGCCACGCCCCCGGCCGCACTCGTTGCCGCCTCCCATTGCAGCATCGCGCGACCGCGCGCGCACCTTCGCGGCGGCCCCGGGCCGCCGCACGGCCCGCCGCCGTCCCCGCCACCCGTTCGGCGGACCCGCCGGGCAGCCGGGGGGCCGCGCGGCTGATCCCGCTGTCGCGGTGGACCGGCGATCCCGACGACTACTCCCCGCCCACCGACGTGCCCGTCCCGGCCGGCGCCGACACCACGACGGCGCCCGTCGAGCAGGTCCACGCGCTCGGCGGCCGGGACTACTTCGCCCTCCTCAACCGGATGATGGCCGACAATCCCCCCGACCCCGCCGACGCCCCGTTCCTGGGCACCCTCGCCAAGCTCGGCATCGCACCCGGCGCGAGCCTGGACGGCCTGTCCTCCGAGGAGCTCGCCGTCCTGGACGCGGGCGCGCGGCGCGGCCCGGAGGCCCTGCGCGAGCTGTTCGCCCGGGCGGAGTCCGCGAAGACCGGCGGCTGGGCCGTGCACCGGGGGCTGGGGGACTACGGAACGGACTACGCCAAGCGCGCGGTGATCACCCGGTTCGGGTACGGAGCCAACCTCGACGCCGACGCCCTGTACCCGCACGCCACCACCGACGCCGACGGCCGGCCCCTCGACGGCGCCCACACCTACGTGCTGCACTTCGACGCCGGACGGACCCCGCCCGTCCAGGGCTTCTGGTCCCTCACGATGATGAACGAGCGCCAGTTCTTCGCCGACAACCCGTTGGACCGGTACGCGATCGGCGACCGCAGCGGCATGCGGACCGGCCCCGACGGCTCCCTGGACATCTACGTCCAGCACGACGACCCCGGACCCGACCGCCGGGACAACTGGCTCCCCGCCCCCGCGGGAAGCTTCAACGTCTTCCTGCGCCTGTACTGGCCCGAGGAGTCCGCCCTCACCGGCGACTGGACCCCGCCGGCCCTGCGCCGCACCGGCTGACCCCCGCCGGGCCCGGAGCCGTCATGCCCGGCGACGGGCCGGACGGACGCGGTGACGCGGGCCGCCGGACGAAGCCGGGCGCCCGCCCCCGTCATGGCCGGTTCTGCCAGAACATGGTCATTGCGGCCCTCGGGGGCGGCGCGGAATGATCGGCGCATGCTCCCACCGCACAGAGTCGTCGTCGCGGCCTTCCCCGGCGTCGAACTGCTCAACGTCACGGGCCCGGCCGAGGTGTTCTCGATGGCCGGCCGGGTCGCCGGCTCCGGCCGGCCCGGCTACACCGTGCGCGTCGCGACGGCCGGCGGCGAGCCGGTGGCCACCTCCAGCGGGATCCGGCTGATGGCCGACCTGGCGCTGGACGAGGTGGAAGGCGACGTGGACACCCTGCTCGTGTCGGGTGCCGTCCGCGTGCGCGACCACGAGGTGGAGCCGGTGCTCGACCGCGGGATCATCGACTGGCTGCGCGAAGTGGCGCCCGGTACCGGCCGGCTGGGGTCCGTCTGCTCGGGCGCGCACCTGCTGGCGGCGGCGGGGCTGCTGGACGGCCGTTCCGCCACGACCCACTGGCGGACGGCCGGGCGGCTGGCCGCCGACCATCCGCTCGTCGCCGTCGACCCGGACCCGATCTTCATCCGGGAGGGCCGGCTGTGGACCTGCGCCGGCATCGCGGCGGGGATGGACATGGCGCTGGCCATGGTCGCCGAGGACCACGGCCCCGCACTCGCGCTCGCCACCGCCCGCACGATGGTCATGTACGTCAAACGCGCGGGCGGGCAGAGCCAGTTCAGCGTGCCGCTCGCCCCTCCCGCGGCGCCCGGCGACCGGCTGGACGATCTGCGCGTGTGGATCGGCGAGCACCTCGCCGAGGACCTGTCCGCCGAAGTCCTCGCGGGGCGGCTGCACCTGAGCGTGCGTCACTTCTCGCGGCTGTTCCGGCGGCGCACCGGCACCACCCCGGCCGCGTACGTCGAGTCCGTCCGGCTGGAGGCCGCGCGCCGGCTGCTCCAGGACAGCGCCCACGGCCTGCCCGAGATCGCCGCCCTCAGCGGGCTCGGTTCCGTGGAGAGCCTGCACCGTTCCTTCCGGCGCCGTCTCGGCACCACCCCCGCCGAGTACCGGCGCCGCTTCCGCTGAACCCCGCACCCCCTCCCCTCCCCTCCCCTCCCCTCCCCTCCCCTCCCCCTGCCGCCCGCGGACCACCGCGCGGCGGAGGACAGTCATGCCCAAGGAGAGAACCGTGTCCCGAACCAAGGTCGTCCCCCTCCCGGTCATGGGCCGGCACCACATCAACGCGTACCTGCTGCTGGGCCGCAGACCCGTCATCGTCGACGCGGGAACGCCCGGCAGCGGCCGGAGGATCCACGACCAGGTCGCCGCCCACGGCGTGGACCCCGCCGACGTGTCGCTGATCGTCCTCACCCACGGCCACATCGACCACTTCGGCTCCGCCGCCGAACTGCACCGCCTGACCGGGGCGCCCGTCGCGGGCCACGTCGCCGACCTCGGCCCCTACCGCACCGGCCGGGCCCGCGAGCCGTACCTGCCCACCGGACCGATGGGCCGCCTCATGGCCCGGCACAGGAACCTGCACCTCAAGGTCCCCCCGGTCGAACCCGACGTGGTCGTGACCGGCGAGACGGACCTGGAGGACTTCGGGATCGCGGCGCGCATCATGCCCACCCCGGGGCACACCGCCGGTTCGGTCTCCGTCCTCACCGACCGGGGGGACCTCGTGGCCGGCGACCTGATCGCCAACTCCTTCTTCGGCCTCGTGCGGGGCCGGCCCGCCAACCCTCCCTTCCACGACGACCCGTCGGGGAACCTCGCCAGCCTGCGCGAGATGCTCGCCCTGAACCCCGTCAGCCTCCACGTCGGCCACGGCACCCCGCTGGAACCCGACCGGGTCCGGCGCTGGGCCGACCGGGAGCACCGGCGGCTGTCCCGGCGCGAAGCGGCGGGCCGGCTCCCGTCCGCGCGGGGGTAGCGTGACGATCATGGAATCATCGAGGAGGACCACCGCCACCGACCAGGCGCCCGCGGACCCGGCCGCCACCGACGACATGCTGGCCACCCAGCCGGTCGGCTACTGGTGCGGGCTGACGCAGGCGGCCGTCACCCGGCGGCTGCGCGACGCCATGGCCAGGATCGACGTCACGCAGCCGCAGTACTGGGTGCTCAACCGCGTGAACGGCGGCCCCGCGGCGCCGAGCCGGGACGAGGTCGTCGCGCAACTGACGCACCTCGCCGACGGGCCGCACGAGGTGGCCCGGGCCGTCGACCAGCTGCTCCACCGCGCCTGGCTCCGGACCGACGACGGAGGGCGCCTGCGCCTCACGGACGCCGGCGAGGCCGCCCGGGTGCGGATCCGCGAGCTGGCGACCGAGGTGCGCGCCGTGGTCCACGAGGGCATCAGCGACGAGGAGTACGTGGCCGCGCTCAAGGTGCTGCGCAGGATGGTGGCCAACGTCGGGGGTCACGGGGGTGCCGGCGGTCCGTCCTGACGCGGCGGCCCCGTGACGGGCCCCTTCGCATCTCACGGGGGGGGTGGGTCAGGGCGCGGCGAGCCGGTCCACCAGGAGGCGGACCCTGCGCTCGGTGTCCTCCGGGGGCAGTCGCCGTGCCCGGGTGAGGGTGGCCAGTCCGTGCAGGGCGGCCCAGAACGTCTCGGTGAACAGCCCCGGGGCGACGCCCTCCCCGGCGACCTCGCCGAGGCTTTCCAGCAGGGCCGCGAAGGCGTCCTTGAGCGGCTCGGGGGTGTCCTCGCGCGCGAACGCCAGGCCGCCGTCGAGCTGGAACATGGCGTCGTAGACCGCCGGGTTGCGCACGGCGAAGTCGAGGTAGGCGCGGGCGAGGGCGGTGACCCGGCCCCGGGGGCCGTCCGCCGCCGAGGCCGCGGCGCGCACCGCCGCGGCCATCTCGGCGGCGCCTTCGAGGGCGACGGCGCCGATGATCTCGCGCTTGCCGCGGAAGTGGCTGTAGAGGACGGGCTGGCTGTACTCGATGCGCTCGGCGAGCCGGCGGGTGGTGACGGCGTCCCAGCCCTGCCGCTCGGCGAGTTCACGGGCCGTGGCCACGATGAGGCGCTCGCGGTCCGCCCGTTCGCGCTGCTTGCGTTCCTGTACCGACATGATGCGATTCTAGCACCGCTAGACAAACGAGCGGCAGCAGTACTAGCGTTGCCTCATCAGCTAGCAGTGCTAGAAAACTGGAGGGGTCATCGTGCTCGACGCGCTCGAGGTCGTCACCACCGTGGTCGTCGGCCTGATGGTCGGCGTGGAGTTCTCCGTCGCCTTCGTCATGAACCGGATCTTCGACGCCCTCCCCGGGGACGGCGGCCAGCTCGGCCGCGCCCACGGGGGCCGGATGCTCGGCGCCGTGATGCCGGTCTGGTACGTCTCCTCGCTCGTCCTGAGCGCGGTCTGGGCCGCCGCCGCGTGGGACCGCCCCGGCACCGGCCTCGTCGTCGTCGCCGCCGCGCTGCTGGTCGTGAGCGTGGTCATGTCGGTCCTGCTGCTCGTCCCGATCAACGACCGGAGCAAGACGTGGACCCCCGAGAACCGGCCCGCCGACTGGAAGGAGCAGGCGAACCGCTGGGACCGCTACCACTACGTCCGCGTCGCCGTCATCATCGCCGCCTTCACCCTGCTGGTCACCGCGCTGGTCTGACGTCCCGGGCGGGGGCCTGCTGGAGGTGGAGGAAGAGGGCGACGGGGTCGAGGCCGGCCGCGTCCAGGAGGGGGCCCAGCCCGCGGCGGGCCTGGTCGCCCTGGGCCGTGGGGCGGGGGGCGCCGGTCTGGAAGGTGGCCAGGGGGGTCGCGGGGGCGGAGATCCGGAAGGCGGTCCACTGCCTGCCGCGCTGGCGGATCAGGACCGGGCGGGACCAGGCCATGAAGCAGGGGACGCCGGTGCCGCGGGCGTGGGCGCGGGCCAGGACGGGGCCCGGCCAGAGGCCGTCGGGGAGGCCGGCCAGGAGCGTGACGGCCTTCGCGCAGGCCGCCTGCGGGTTGCTGAACTCGCCGGCGAGCTCCCAGACGCCGGCCTCGTAGGCCGCGCTCAGATGGGCGGCGTCGAGCGCCCGGTGCGCTTCGGCGACGGGGTCGGGGACGGCGCGGGCGCGCTTGGCCAGGTCCTCCACGTCGGCCCCGGTGGCCACGGGGGCGCCGCGGCGGCCGGGCGGCAGGAAGAGGTCCGCCGCGTGGTGCGGCTCGGCGCGGGCGGCGGCGGTGCGGCCGAGCCGCCAGGCGGCCGCCGCGACGGGGTCCGCCTCCGGCCCCTCGATGTCGCCGTGCAGTCCGAGGAGGGACACGCACACGGCGATCACCGCGTCGAGGCGCCGCCGCTGGCCCTCGGGCGGGTCCTGGTCCGTGGCGTCGAGGGCGCGGAGGAGGTCGGCGGTGACGGCGCGCCAGCCGTAGTCGTCCTCGTCCCAGGCCCCGGCGGCGAGGAGCCGCAGGTGCAGGGCGGTGACCAGGAGGGTGGTGGACAGCGCCCAGGGGCGGCCTCCGGCCGTCGGGGCGTCGCCGGTCTCCCCCTCCGCGGCCTCCCGGGCGAGACGGCGGGCCAGTCCGCCGATCCAGTCGCGGGCGTGGTCGCGGGCGCTGTCGGGCAGCACGGAGGCGCCGCCCTCCTCCGCCCCGGCCCCCGGGTCCGTGGACGGCCCGGCTTCCGACGGCTCGTCCTCGTCGTCCGCCGCGAGGGGGCCGAAGGCCGCTTCGGTGAGTTCCGCCCCCAGGCTCCGGCGGCAGTCGGCCACCGTCGGGACCCCCGCGTCCGTGGCGGCGAGTTCGCGCAGCCGGATGACGTCCTGCTCGAACCGGCGCGCCGGCGCCGCGTCGCGGAACAGGTCGCCGACGGCGTATCCGCCGGAGAGGCGCGGCACCGTGACGCCCGCGCCGCGCGGTGCGCGGCGTTCGGCGTCGTCCGGCGGCGGCGGGGTGGTGCCGGTGACGAGGACGGCGAGTTCGCAGTTGCGGGCGGGGCCTTCCGCGCCGGCGCCGGAGGCTCCGGTGGCGTCTCCGACGGCGCGGGCGAGGGCCGCCCCGGTCAGGTCGGGGCTTCCCGTGAGGGCGTGCCAGGTGTCGCCGACGCGCCATTCGGCGAGCTTGCCGTGGCGCGCCCGGGTCCCGGCGAGTTCGCGGATCCGGACGGCGGGGTGGCCGGCGAGGGCGTCGCGGAGGCCGGCGGCGTCGTGGCCGGACCGGCGGGGCCGGATCCCGAGGACGACCTCGGCCGGGGAGAGCCGGTCGCACAGGCGGCGCAGGATCTCGCCCGTGGGGTCCGCGGAGGGGGCGTACAGGCGGAGTTCGTCCACCGGGCCGGTGGGGAGCCGGTCGATCAGGGGCTCGCGGAGGTTGTGCGCCAGCTCCACGACCGGGCCCTCCGGTTCCACGGGCGGGGCCTCGCAGTGGAGTTCCGTCAGGAGGTCGGCGAGGTGGCGCAGGTGGTCCGCCCACCACGGGGTCACGGCGACGGCGTCCGGCAGGGCCTCCAGCCAGTCCGCGAGGTCCGCGAGGACGGGGTGGGAGGCGCCGCCGTCCGTGGCGACGACGGTCCACGGCTCGTCTTCGACGCCCCCGCCCGGCCGGGCCGGGTCGCCCGGGCCGATGGCGACGCGGCAGGCGTCGTCGCCGAGCAGCAGGGCCAGTTCGGGGCGGAAGGCGCCGTGGCAGGAGGCGACGCCGTGGAGGTGGTCGCGTCCGGCCCGCCGGACGTCGGCGGCCTCGCGCGGGGCGGGTCCGGCGTCGCCCAGGACCGCGACGCGGGCGCCGAGCGCGCGGGCCGGCCCGGCGACCGCTTCGGGGAAGGGCCGGTCGGCGGTGTGGCCGAGGACGAGGAACTCCCGCAGGGGCGCCTTGTCCTGGCGTTCCCGCCAGTCCCTCAGGAGGGAGGCGGGCGAGGCGAAACCGGTGTGCACCACTGCTGTCATGCCCTCGGGCTCCCGTGTCGTCGTGCCTTCACGTCCAGGCGGTTCCGTGCGCCGTCCGCCGGGGCGGGCGGGACGAGTGGGCGGGCACGGACGCCGGCCCGCGCGCGGGGCTCCTCGCCGGTCCGGAGCGACGGGGGAGCGCGGTGTACCGGCCCTGCCCCGGCCCGTGCCGGTCCCGCTGCGCACGCGTGCATCCCGGTGCCTTCCCCCTCGGCTGCCGCAGACGATACCGCCGCCGTCCGGCACCGTCCCGCGGGGGTGCCGGGCGGCGGGGCCGGGTGCGCGGCGGGTCACAGGGCGCTGACGATGTCCTCCACGCGGTCCTTGGCGTCGCCGAAGAGCATGGTGGTGTTGGGGCGGAAGAAGAGGGGGTTCTGGACGCCCGCGTAGCCGGAGGCCATCGAGCGTTTGAAGACGATGACCTGGCCGGCCTCCCAGACGGTGAGGACGGGCATGCCGGCGATGGGGCTGCCCGGGTCCTCGGCGCCGGCCGGGTTGACGGTGTCGTTGGCGCCGATGACGAGGACGACGTCGGTGTCGGCGAAGTCGCCGTTGATCTCGTCCATCTCCAGGACGATGTCGTACGGCACCTTGGCCTCGGCCAGGAGGACGTTCATGTGGCCGGGCAGGCGGCCGGCGACGGGGTGGATGCCGAAGCGGACGTCGACGCCCCGGTCGCGGAGCTTGGAGGCGAGTTCCGCGACCGGGTACTGGGCCTGGGCGACGGCCATGCCGTATCCGGGGGTGATGATGACCGAGCGGGCGGCGGCGAGGAGTTCGGCGGCGCCCTGGGCGGTGATCTCCTGGTGTTCGCCGTAGTCGACGTCGGAGCCCGAGGGGGCCTCGATGCCGAAGCCGCCGGCGATCACCGACAGGAACGAGCGGTTCATCGCCTTGCACATGATGTAGCTGAGGTAGGCGCCGGAGGAGCCGACGAGGGCGCCGGTGACGATCAGCAGGTCGTTGCCGAGGAGGAAGCCGGAGGCGGCGGCGGCCCAGCCGGAGTAGCTGTTGAGCATCGAGACGACGACGGGCATGTCGCCGCCGCCGATGGAGGCGACCAGGTGCCAGCCGAGGGCGAGGGCCAGGGCGGTGGCCGCGACGAGCAGCCAGAGGGCGGGGGCGACGGTGAAGCGGACGGTGAGGACGAGGAAGAGGGCGACGGCACCGAGGTTGAGGGCGTTCTTGCCGGGGAGCGTCAGCGGCCTGGAGTCGATGCGGGCGGCGAGTTTGAGGTAGGCGACGATCGAGCCGGTGAAGGTGACGGCGCCGATGAAGACGCCGACGAAGACCTCGGCGTGGTGGATGCCGAGGGTGCCGAGCGCGTCGAGGGCGGCGGCCTCGGCGCCGCCGGGGTGGTGTTCCACGTCGAGGTAGCCGTTCCAGCCGACGAGGACGGCGGCGAGTCCGACGAAGGAGTGGAGCAGCGCGATGAGTTCGGGCATGCCGGTCATCTCGACGCCCCGGGCCCGCCACAGGCCGATGAGCGCGCCGGCGAGCATGGCCGCGGCGAGGAGGCCGGCGGCGCCGGCGCCGATGCCCCGGTCGGCGGCGAGGACGACGGTGGCGACGAGGGCGACGGCCATGCCGAGCATGCCGAAGGCGTTGCCGAGCCGGGCCGATTCGTGCTTGGAGAGGCCGGCGAGGGCGAGGATGAAGAGCAGCGCGGCGACGAGGTAGGCCGCCTGGGCGGCGTGGGTGGCGGACATGTCAGCTCCTGTTGAACATTCCGAGCATGCGGCGCGTCACCGCGAAGCCGCCGAAGACGTTGATGCTCGCCAGCAGGATCGCGACGGCCGCGAGCACGGTGACGGCGGTGGAGCCGTGGCCGATCTGGAGCAGCGCGCCGACGACGATGATCCCGGAGATCGCGTTGGTCACCGACATCAGCGGGGTGTGCAGGGCGTGGTGCACGTGTCCGATGACGTAGTAGCCGATGACGATGGCGAGGACGAAGACCGTGACGTGGGGCAGGAGCGCGGGCGGGGCGAAGCCGACGACGAGGAAGAGCGCGAGGGCGGCGAGGGCGACGCCGGCGAAGCGCCGCGCCGGTGTCACGGGCGTCCGCACCGGCGAGACGGGGGCCGGGGCCCCGGAGGCGGCGGGGGCGGGGGCGGCCGAGACCTGGACGGGCGGCGGCGGCCAGGCCGGTTCGCCGTCGCGGACGACGGTGACGGAGCGCTGCACGGGGTCGTCCCAGTCGAGGACCGGGCGGCCGTCCTTGCCGGGGGTCAGGAGCTTGAGGAGGTTGAGGAGGTTGGTGCCGTAGAGCTGGCTCGCCTGGGCGGGGAGGCGGCCGGCGAGGTCGGTGTAGCCGAGGATCGTGACGCCGTTGGCGGTGACGGTCCGCTCCCCCGGTACGGTGCCCTCGACGTTGCCGCCGTTGGCGGCGGCCATGTCCACGATCACCGAGCCGGGCTTCATGGCGGCGACCGTCCCGGCGGTGATCAGCCGGGGCGCGGGGCGGCCGGGGATCAGGGCGGTGGTGATGACGATGTCGGCCTCGCGGCACTGCTCGCCGTAGAGGGCGGCCTCGCGGGCCTTGTAGTCGTCGCCCATCTCCTTGGCGTAGCCGGTCGCCGAGACCTCCGTCTCCGGGGACTCGATCGCCAGGTACTCGCCGCCCAGCGAGCGGACCTGGTCGGCCACTTCGGGGCGCGGGTCGGTGGCGCGGACGATCGCGCCGAGCGAGCCGGCGGTGCCGATGGCGGCGAGGCCGGCGACGCCCGCGCCGGCGACGAGGACCCGGGCGGGCGGCACCTTGCCGGCGGCGGTGACCTGGCCGGTGAAGAAGCGGCCGAACTCGTGGGCCGCCTCGACGACGGCGCGGTAGCCGGCGATGTTCGCCATCGAGGACAGGACGTCCAGGGACTGGGCCCGGCTGATGCGGGGCACGGCATCCATGGACAGGACGGTGAGGGGGCGCCGGCCCAGGTCCTCGACCGTCGCCGGGTCGAGGGCGGGGGCGAACAGCGCGATGACCGTGGACCCGGGGCGCACCCGGTCCAGCAGTTCCGGCGGCGGGGCGTTCACGCCGAGCACGACGTCCGCCGTGACCGCCTCGCCGACGCGGGCGCCGGCCGCCTCGTAGGCGGCGTCGGGGAAGCCCGCCGCCGCGCCCGCGTCCGGGTCGACGACGACCTCGTAGCCGAGCCCGCGGATCTTCTCGACCGTGGCGGGCGTCGCCGCCACCCGCCGCTCGCCGTCGCGCGCCTCCTTGAGGACTCCGACAATCACCACACCCCTCCGTTCGCCGCTGTCGTCCCCCACCTTGGCCTCCGCGGACCGCTCCGGGAAGAAGGCTCGCACGCGGGAGGCCGAAGATCGTTCATGTATATGAATCCGGGGGGTGGCCGGGCTAGGGTGGGCCGGGCCGGGCAGGACCGGTCGACATTTCGAACGTGACGACCTGACCAGGCGGTGTTTCATGACCCTGTTCGACATGCCCCTCGACCGGCTGCGGGAGTACCGCAGCGCGTCGGTGGAGCCGGAGGACTTCGACGCGTTCTGGGCGAAGACCCTCGGCGGGGCGCGGGAGCACGCGCTGGACGCGCGGTTCGAGCGCGTGGCGACGGGGCTCGCGACGGTGGAGACGTACGACGTGACCTTCGCCGGCTTCGGCGGGCAGCCGGTCAAGGGCTGGTTCGTCGTCCCGGCCGGGGTGACCGAACCGGTGCCGGCCGTCGTGGAGTTCCTCGGGTACGGCGGCGGGCGCGGGCTCGCGCACAGCCATCTGCTGTGGGCCTCGGCCGGGTTCGCGCACTTCGTGATGGACACCCGCGGTCAGGGCAGCGGTTGGGCGCCGGGCGACACCGCGGACCCGGTGGGCAGCGCGCCGGCGTTCCCGGGGTTCATGACGCGGGGCGTGGAGGCTCCGGAGACGTACTACTACCGGCGCCTGTACACGGACGCGGTGCGCGCGGTGGAGGCGGCCCGCTCGCATCCGCTGGTGGACGCGGAGCGCACCGCGGTGACCGGGATCAGCCAGGGCGGCGGCATCACGGTGGCCGTCTCGGGGCTGGTGCCGGATCTGGCGGCGGTGGCGCCGGACGTGCCGTTCCTGTGCGACTTCCCGCGCGCGACGACGGTGACGGACCGGACGCCGTACCGGGAGATCGGCAACTACCTGAAGACGCACCGGGGCCGGGTGGAGCGGGTGCGGGAGACCCTCGCCTACTTCGACGGGGTGCACTTCGCGGCCCGGGCGACGGCGCCGGCGCTGTTCTCCACCGCGCTGGAGGACCAGACCTGCCCGCCGTCGACGGTGTTCGCGGCGTTCAACGCGTACGCGCACGAGGACAAGGCGATCGAGGTCTACGACTTCAACGACCACGAGGGCGGCGGCGCGTTCCAGCAGGCGGCGCAGCTGGCCTGGCTGCCGGAGCGGCTCCGCGCCCGGTAGTCCCCTTGCCCCCTCCCCTGGTCTGGACCTGTCGGGCGTCCGGCGTCAAGCTGGGCGCATGGACTTGGAGTTGCGGCATCTGAAGACGGTCCGGGCCATCGCCGAGGCGGGCAGCCTCACGCGCGCGGCCACCGCCCTCGGGCTGGCGCAGCCCGCCCTCAGCGCCCAGCTCAAGCGGATCGAACGGGTCCTGGGCGGGCCGCTGTTCGTGCGCGGCAGGGAGGGCGTGCGGGCCACCGCCCTGGGCGATCTGGTCCTGGAGCGGGCCCGGGTGGTGCTCCCCGCCGTGTGCGGGCTCCAGGAGGAGGCCGTCAGGTTCGCCCGGGACGGCGCCGCGGGGCACCGCCTCGGCGGCACCCACGGGCCGCTGCTGGGCGGCCTGGTGGACCGGCTCGCCCGGACCGAGCCGGACGCGCGGGTGACCACGTACACCTCCTGGTCGGAGCGGGAGGTCGCCTGCGGGGTGGTGGCCGGGCGGCTCGACTTCGCGCTCGTCGGGGTCTGCGGGGAGAGCTCCCCTCCGGAGGCGGGGCGGCTCGCCTGGACGGAGGTGGCCCGCGACCCCGTGTACGTGATGCTGGCGGCCGGCCATCCGCTGGCCTCCCGCCCGCGGGTGGCGCTGGCCGAACTCGCCGCCGAGGACTGGACGGACGTGCCGGGCGACGGCTGTTTCGGCGACTGCTTCGCCGCCGCCTGCGTGCGGTCCGGCTTCACCCCGGCCCGGGTGTACGAGACGGACACCGCCTCCTGCGTCCACCTGGTCCAGGTGGGCCGGGCGGTGGGTCTGTGCCGGGCCACCTTCCCCGCCACGCCGGGCATCGTCACCCGCCCCCTGGCGGGCACGCCGCTCGTCTGGCGCCACCTCCTGGGCTGGCACCCCGAGGGCGGCGCGGCCGGCCGGGCCGCCACCGTCCTCGCCCACGCCCGCGACGCCCACGCGGAGGCGCTGGCGCGCAGCGCGGGACGGACGGCGGACGCCGCCCGCTGAGGTCCCGTCAGGTGTCGTACAGGCCGTCCCAGGGGGCGGAGAACCCCAGGCCGTCGGGGTGGAGTTCCGCCCATTCCGTCTCCCCGCCCTCACCGTCCCCGCCGCGGTCCTCCACGACCAGGCCGAACAGGGCGCCCTCGAACCGCACGGCGAAGGGCGCGATCGCGATGGACTCGTACCGCCGCCCGGGCAGGGCGTCCAGCCATCCGTCCAGGAGCGTGTCGGCGGCGTCGATCGCCCCCCGCTCCCCCTGGGCCGTGGTGCCGGTGGAGGCGATGCTCGATCCCAGGTGCCCGCCGGCGCGGTCGAAGCGGTGGAGGACGGCGTACCAGCGCTTCCGCTCCCGCCAGTCGTCGTCCATCGTCCAGCCCTCGGGGAAGGCGGCGGTGACCGAGGCGAAGAACTGGCCGCCGTCCCACCGGCCGATGGTGGAGGTGCGGTGGTCGGGCTCGTACGCGATCGGGACGACCTCGGGAACGCTCATGGGCACACCGTAACCGCCGCCGCCGACAGCGCCCGGGGCCATAACGCGGAGGGAGGGGCCGGGTGGGGGCTCCCGGTCCGCCGGGCGCGTTCCTACGGTTCTCGGCAGATCCCCCACCGAGAACCGAGGAGACTCCCCATGCTCCGACGACACGCCCGTGCGGCGTGTACCGCGCTGGCCGCCGCCGGGATGGCGCTGGCCGGCCTCCAGGCCGGGTCCGCGACCGCCGCGCAGCCCTCCCCCGGGACCGGCCCGGCCGCGCAGAGCGCCGCCCGGGCGCTCGGCGCCGCCGAGGCGCGGCCCGAGCTGCTGGCCGCGATGGGCCGTGACCTGGGCCTGACCCGGGCGCAGGCAGAGCGCCGGCTGGTGAACGAGGCCGAGGCGGGCGCCACCGCCGCCCGGCTCCGCGACCGGCTCGGCGGCTCCTTCGCGGGGGCCTGGGTCGCGGGGGCCGAGTCCGGCTCCCTGACCGTGGCCACCACCCGCTCCGCCGACCTCGCCGCGATCCGGGCGGCCGGGGCCGACGCCTCGCTCGTCCGCCACGGGCTGTCCGCGCTGGAGCGGGCGAAGGCGTCCCTGGACCGGTCGGCGACCGCCGACGCGCCGGTCCGGTACGTGGACGTCCGCGCGAACGCGCTGGTCGTCGAGGAGACCCGGGCCGGCGCCGGAGCCCGCCTGGTGGCGGCCGCCGGTGTGCCGGCGGAGCTCGTGCGGGTCGTGCGGTCCGCCGGGGCGCCGCGCCCGCTGTACGACCTCCGGGGCGGCGACGCGTACTACATGGGCGGCGGCGGGCGCTGCTCGGTCGGCTTCCCGGTGACCCGGGGCACCACGCAGGGCTTCGCGACGGCCGGGCACTGCGGCCGCGCCGGCCAGACCACCAGCGGCTACAACCAGGTCGCGCAGGGCAGCTTCCAGGGGTCGGTCTTCCCCGGCAGCGACATGGCCTGGGTCGCGGCCAACTCCAGCTGGACGTCGACGCCTTACGTGAAGGGCGCGGGCGGCGCGAACGTGCAGGTCACGGGGTCCGTGCTGCAGCCCGTGGGCGCCTCGGTGTGCCGCTCCGGCTCCACCACCGGCTGGCACTGCGGCACCATCCAGCAGCACAACACGAGCGTCACCTACGCGGAGGGCACGATCACCGGGGTGACCCGGACGACCGTGTGCGCCGAGCCGGGCGACTCCGGCGGCTCGTACATCTCCGGCAGCCAGGCCCAGGGCGTGACCTCGGGCGGCTCCGGCAACTGCTCCAGCGGCGGCACGACGTACTTCCAGCCGCTGAACCCGATCCTGTCGGCCTACGGCCTGACCCTGAGGACCACCGGGTCCGACCCGGGCCCCGGCCCCGGCCCCGGTGAGCCGGAGCCGGGCGGCACCTGGAAGGCGGGCACGGTGTACGCGGCCGGCGCCACGGTCACGTACGGCGGTTCCACCTACCGCTGCCTCCAGGGCCACCAGGCCCAGGCGGGCTGGGAGCCGTCGAACGTACCGGCCCTCTGGCAGCGCGTCTGAGCCGCGCCACCCCGGGCACGCCGAGCGCCACCCGCCCCCGCCGGGCGGGTGGCGCTCGGCGTGGGCCCGGCGCCGACCCCCTGTCGCCCCGAACCCGCCCGCTATCCGCGTTTGCACTTATAGCGCGTGTGCAATTATTGTCGAAGCACGCAAAGCGCTCACTCAAGCAATCACGGAAGGGCTGAGCCATGCCGCTCGCACTCCTCGCCCTGGCGGTCGGGGCCTTCGGAATCGGCACCACCGAGTTCGTCGTCATGGGGCTGCTGCCCCAGATCGCCACCGACTACGGCGTCTCCATCCCCACCGCGGGACTGCTGGTCACCGGCTACGCCCTCGGTGTCGTCATCGGCGCGCCGGTGCTGACCGTCCTCGGCAACAAGGTGAGCCGCAAACGGATGCTCATGCTGCTGATGGGCCTGTTCGTGATCGGCAACCTGGTCTCCGCCCTCGCCCCGAGCTTCGGGACGATGCTGGCCGGCCGCGTGGTCGCCTCGCTCGCCCACGGCTCGTTCTTCGGCATCGGGTCCGTCGTCGCCGCCGGCCTCGTCGCCCCGGACCGCAAGGCCGGGGCCATCGCCACCATGTTCACCGGCCTGACGGTCGCCAACGTCGTCGGCGTGCCGCTCGGCACCCTCGTCGGGCAGGCCGTCGGCTGGCGCACCACCTTCGCGATCGTCGCCGCGCTCGGCGTCGCCGGACTGCTCGGCATCGCCCGGCTCGTCCCCGCCCTGCCCCGCCCCGAAGGCGCTCGCCTGCGCCGGGAGCTGACCGCCTTCCGCAACCCGCAGGTGCTGCTCGCGATGGCGATGACGGTCCTCGGCTTCGGCGGCGTCTTCGCCGCGATCACCTACATCGCCCCGATGATGACCGAGGTCGCCGGATACTCGGAGGGCGCCGTCACCTGGCTGCTCGTCCTCTTCGGCACCGGCATGTTCCTCGGCAACCTCGTCGGCGGCCGGTACGCCGACCGCGCGCTGATGCCGCTGCTGTACACCACGCTCGGCGGGCTCGCCGTCGTCCTCGCGCTGTTCACCTTCGCCGCCCACAGCAAGGTGCTCTCCGCCGTCGCCGTCCTCCTCGTCGGGGCGCTCGGCTTCGCCACCGTCCCGCCGCTGCAGAAGCGGGTCCTCGACCAGGCGCACGGCGCGCCGACCCTGGCCTCCGCCGTCAACATCGGCGCCTTCAACCTCGGCAACGCGCTCGCCGCCTGGCTCGGCGGGCTCGTCATCGCCGCCGGCCTCGGCTACACCGCCCCGAACTGGGTGGGCGCCGCCCTGGCCGCCGCCGCCCTCGGCCTCGCCCTCTGGTCGGCCGCGCTGGAGCGCCGCGCCCCCGCCGCTGCCGCACCGGCCGACGCCGCCGCCGTCACCCCCGCCCGTACCCCCGTGCACCACTGACCCGCCGCACCCCGGCCACCCACCCACTCACCCCTCCTCACCCCTCCAGGAGAAGCGCCATGAGCACCACCACCCTCACCCCGCTGACCACCGCCGACGCCGAGGCCCTGATCACCGCCGCCCGCCGCGCGGCCGAGGAGGCCGGGGCCGCCGTCAGCGTCACCGTCCTGGACGCGGGCGGCCACCTGCTGGCCTTCCGGCGCGACGACCGGTCCGTGCTGATCTCCGGCGAGACCAGCACCCGCAAGGCGTACACGGCGCTCCAGCTCGACGCCCCGACCGCCGGCCTCGTCGACCTGGTGAAGCCGGACGGACCGTTCCACAGCCTGGCCACCGCCCTGGACCGGCCGCTGCTCTTCATCGCCGGCGGGGTACCGGTGCACCGCGACGGGCGCCTCGTCGGCGCCCTCGGCGTCGGCGGCGGGGCGCCCGAGCAGGACCACGCGTTCGCGACGGCCGCCGTGGCCGCGCTGGACGAGCGGGGCTGAACCCCACCGGACCCACCGGACCCATCGGCGACGGACCGCGCGGCGGCTCAGGAGGTACGACCCTCCAGGGCCGCCGCGTAGGCGTCGTCGGGGTCGAGGTGGCGCAGTTCCTCGGCGATCAGCTCCGCGGTCGTGCGGACCTTGAGCGCCATGACGCGGCTCGGCTGGCCGGGGATGGCGAGCCGGGCGACCGGGCCCTCGGGGCGGTCGATCCTGACCTCCCCCTGCGGGGTGCCCATCCGGACCGCGGTGACGACCGGGCCCTCCGAGACGATCCGTTCGACCGGGACGCCCAGCCTGATCTCGAACCAGCGGGCCAGCAGCTCGGCGCTCGGGTTGGCCTCCTCGGCCTCCACGGCCGCCGAGACGACGTCCGTCCCCGCCTGGTCGAGGGCGGCGGCCAGCATCGAGCGCCAGGGGGTGAGCCGGGTCCAGGCGAGGTCGGTGTCCCCGGGGGCGTACGAGACCGCCCGGGCCGCCAGCGCGCCGAGCGGGTCCTCGACCGCGTACATGTCGGTGATCCGCCGCTGGGCGAGGGCCCCGAGCGGGTCCTTGGAGGGGACGGCCGGGGCGTCCACCGGCCACCAGACGACTACGGGGGCGTCCGGCAGCAGCAGCGGCAGCACCACCGAGTCGGCGCGGGCGCCGAGTTCGCCGTGGAGGCGGAGCAGCACCGTCTCGCCCGAGCCGGCGTCGGTGCCGAGGCGGACCTCGGCGTCGAGCCGGGTCACGTGGCGCTCGCGCGGCGAGAGCGCCCGGCGGCGGATGACCACGAGGGTGCGCGAAGGGTGTTCCTTCGACGCCTCGTTGGCCGCCCGCACGGAGTCGTAGGCGTTCTCCTCGTCGGTGACGACCACGAGGGTGAGGACGACGCCGACGGCGGGGGTGCCGACGGCCCTGCGGCCCTCCAGGATCGCCTTGTTGACCGCGCTGGAGTTGGTGTCCGTGAGATCGATCTTCATTGCCCGGCGCCCGTCCCTTCCTCTGCGGCGAGCCTAACGCCCCGCGCCGGGTTCAGTGGTCGTCCGCGTCCGCGTCCGCGACGGCGCCGCCGCCGGCTTCGGCGGCGGCCCGGTTCTGGGCGCGGCGGCCGACCACGGCGGCGGCGGCGAGCGCCGTGCCGAGGAAGGCGGTGGCCACCACCCAGGGGCGGTCGAGGACGTGCCCGGTGGCGTGGTCCAGGGAGTAGCGGCCCGCGCCGGTGATGCCGATGGCGGCGGCGGTGAAGCCGAGGAAGGCCGGGTACTCGTAGCCGCCGGCCTGCGCGAAGAAGCCGGCCGGGGCGTGCACGGACACGGCGCCCGCCATCGCTCCGGCGGCGGCCGCGCCGGCCGCGGGGGTGGCCAGGCCGAGGGCGAGCAGGACACCGCCGCCGGCCTCGCCGAGGCCCGCGGCGACGGCGGACTCGCGGGCCGGGTGGAAGCCCATGGCGGACATCGCCCCGGCGGTGCCCTCGATGCCTCCGCCGCCGAACCAGCCGAAGAGCTTCTGGGTGCCGTGCGCCGCGAGCACGGCACCGGTGCCGACCCGCAGCACGAGCAGCCCGAGGTCGCGCCGGTTGGGGTGGGACATGACGTTCTCCAGGTGCGGGAGGGGACGCGTACGCCTCCACTGTCGGCGGGCCGCTCCCCCGCCGCCGCCCGGGAGACCGCCGGATACTCCACTTGAGTCATGTTTTGCGGCGTTTGCCGCGCGTTGCTTGACTGGGGTGGCCGTCGCCGCCCCGGCCACCCGGGAGCGGCCCGAGGGAAGTGGGTGCGCATGACCGCCGAGTCCCCCGGCACCACCGCGCTGGTCGCGATGCGCTCCGTGGCCGGCCCCCGCCGGTTCCCGCCCGAGGAGTGCGCCGCCGCCGTGGACTTCCTGGTGCGGGCCTTCACCGGGGCGGGACCGGAGGGCATGCGCCGGCGCGTTCGCGCGCTCGGCCGCGAAGTGGCCCCCGGCGAAGCAGAGAGGACATCACCATGACGCGGACGCACGACAGGCCGCACGACGGGACCGCCCGGACCGAGCCGCCGCGAGGACCGCTCGCGCTGCTCGCCGGGGCGGCCTGGCAGGCCCTCCTGGTGGCCGGGCTGGTGGCCCTCGTCCTCGGTGTGCTGGTGCTGGTGTGGCCGGGCGCCTCGCTGCTCGCGGCCGGCGTGCTCTTCGGCCTCTACCTGCTCTTCAGCGGGGTGACGCAGCTGGTCGCCGCCTTCGGCACGCACGCCACCGCCTCGCTGCGGGTGCCGGCCTTCATCAGCGGCGCCCTGTCGATCCTGCTCGGCCTGTTCTGCTTCCGGGGCGCCACCCAGTCGATCCTGCTGCTCGCGCTGTGGATCGGAATCGGCTGGCTCTTCCGCGGCATCACGCAGACGGTGGCGGCGGCGTCCGACCCGGCGACGCCGGCCCGGGGCTGGCAGGTCTTCCTCGGCATCGTCAGCGCCGTCGCCGGCATCGTGCTGATCGTCTCGCCGCTGGAGTCGGTCGCGGTGCTGACCCTGCTCGGCGGGATCTGGCTGATCGCGGTCGGCGCGGCCGAGATCGTCACCGCGATCCAGATCCGCTCGCGGGCCCGGCACCTGCCGCCCGGCGCCTGATCCGCCCCGCTGTGCGCCGCTCGTCCGGTCCGCCGTCCGCCCGATCTCCGGGCGGACGGCGGACCGGCTCGTTCCGTGCGCTAGATTTTGCCGGTCCATGACCGTCGATCGCTCGCGATCACCACTCTCCGGAGCCGGCTTCCCATGACCGACATCGTCAACGGCCTCGGCCGTGCCACCGCCTACGGCGCCCTGGGCGTGGTCCTGCTGATCCTCGGCATCGTCCTGGTGGACGTCCTGACCCCCGGCAAGCTGGGCCGGCAGATATGGGAGGACCGCAACCGCAACGCGGCGATCCTGCTGAGCTCCGCCCTGCTCGGCATCGGCGGGATCGTCTTCACGTCGATCTGGACCACCTACGACAACTTCGGCAAGGGGCTGGCCTCCACGGCCGCGTTCGGTCTCCTCGGCCTGGTGATGATGGCGGTCGCCTTCCTGGTGGTGGACCTGGTGACGCCCGGCAAGCTGGGGGCCACGCTGGTGGACCCGGAGCCGCATCCGGCGGTCTGGGTGACCGCCTCCTGCAACATCGCCGTCTCCGCGATCGTCTCCGCCTCGATCGCCTGACGCACCCGGCGCCCCGCGCCCCCCGCACCCTTTCCGGCCCGGTGCCCGTCCGCTCAGGACGGGGCCGGGCCGGCGGGCTTCCCGGCCGGTTCCACCTCCAGGAAGCGGCGGCCGCGCGGCCCCTTGTAGAGCAGGGCCTCCCAGCCGAGCCGGCCCAGCGCCTCGGCGCAGGCCGTCAGCTCCCCGGTCTCCTCCCGGGCGGCGCCGGAGCCGGGCGGCCCCAGCCACTCGACCACGGCGGTGGCGGGCCGCTCCCCCGCCCGCACCCGGTAGCCGGTCGCGGTCCGGACCCCGGCCGAGTCCACCGCCGACGGCGTGAGCCCGGCGGCCTCCAGGGCCAGCGCCACGGCCCGTACCGGCTGCCGGCGCTCCCACAGGGCGGGTACGGCTCCGGCCGCACCGTCCGGGCCGCCGGTCAGGCGTCTGATCTGGCGGAGCCCGTCGAGCGCGGAGCGGACCTCGCGGGAGCGCTGCTCGGCGTTGCCCGTGAACGGCGGCCCGTCGCCCGTCGCCGCCTCGAACGCCCCCTCGGCACCCGGCTCCCGGCTCACAGCAGGCGCCGGATCTCGCCGCGGACCCGGTAGAAGCCGCCGGCCGCTGGGTGCAGGGCCTCCACGACGTACCGCGCGCCGGCCTCGCGGATGGCGCGGGGGAACTGCACGTTCCACGACGGCTCGTAGCCGTGGCTGACCACGCGGACCCGGCTGCGGCCGCCCTCCCGGACGCACTCGACGACGATCGAGCCGGCCGGGGCCTCGCCCACCGAGGCGACGGCGGCGACGGCGGAGGCGGTGGTCGCCGGGGTGTACGTGGGCAGCGCGGCGGCCAGCTTGACGTCCCGCACCACGGGCACGCTGCCCTGCTGGGCGGCCTCGATCGCCGCCTCGCTCGCGTCCACGCAGACCAGCGAGCCGTCGGTGGTGACCAGGTACAGCCGCTCGTCGCGGTACTGCATGGAGAGCGCGGAGCCGCCGCCGGTGCCCAGCTTCCACAGCCGGGTGCCGTCCTCGGCGAAGCAGTAGACGGAGGAGGACGAGTCGCCCGCGAAGACGAACCGGCCGCCGGGCGAGGTGGCGCACGAGTACACCATCGCGTCGCAGGCGTAGACGGCCTCGACGCGGCCGTCCCGCTTCGCCAGCCGCTGCACCTTGCGGTGGCCGGTGCCCGCGTAGACGGCGGTCTCCTCCTGCCAGCCGAAGAGCACCGCGCCGTCGGAGCCGGTGTGCCACAGCTCGCCGGTGCCGTCCGCCGCGTAGGCGGTCACGCCCTTCGTGTCGCCGTAGTAGACCGCGCGGGCGTCCGCCCGGACCATCCAGGCGTACTCGCCCCGGCCGGAGCGGGACCACTGGTGCTCGTCCTCGTGGTCGATGACGGTGAGCCGGCCGGAGCGGTCGGCCACGTCGAGGACGCCCTCGTGGATGTCGAGCCAGAAGATGTCGACGTCGGCGCCGATCTCGTAGGCGGCGAACGGCAGCTTGGAGGAGAGGTCGTAGACCTTGCCGTCGTCGCAGCCCGCGTAGATCCAGAAGTCGTCGGCGACCAGGCACTTCACGCCGTCGGGCAGGCCGAAGCGGGCCAGCACCTCGCCGCCGTGGTCGAGGGTGAAGACGTCTCCGCCCTGGTTGCCCACCCAGATCCGCTCCTCGTCGACGTGGATGCCGAAGGCGGCGGAGCCGGTGCGGAAACGCCACAGGACGGGGGCGACGGCCCGGGCCGTGGAGGGCGCGGAGCCGACCGCGCGGCGGGTGACCGCCCGGGCGGCGCGCTGCCCCCGCACGGCGGGGGCGTACCCCTTGCGGACCTTCTCGCCGATCTTCTTCGCCGCCGCGGCGTGCGCCTTGTCGGCCGTCGCGAAGGAGGAGCGCTGGGTCTGTCCGGCCGCGCCGATGCGGCCGTAGCGGACCGACACGTCCAGGCCCTCGACGGTCACTTCGTAGAACTTGTGGGCACCGCCGCCGTCCTGCGACAGCTCCAGATAGGTCGTCGTCATGGTCAGAACGGTAGGGGCAGCCACTGACAACGGCCCGCACGGGGCCCTGCCGGCCCGTGCGGTCCGGCAGGGCGGCCGGCGCGGCCGGGCACGGCCGGCCGCGAGGACGCGCCCTCGTCCGGCGGTGCCGGACGCGAGGGCGCGGTCGCCCGCTCCGTGTCTCAGACCCCGGAGGGCGCCTTCCCCTTCGGGTTCTCCGTGACCGTGACGCGGCCCTTGCGGAGGGTCGCCAGGCGCGGGGCCCGGCGGGCGAGGGCGCTGTCGTGGGTGACCATCACGAAGGTCAGGCCGTGTTCCTGCCAGAGCCCTTCGAGGAGGTCGGCGATCTCGTCGCGGGTCGACTCGTCGAGGTTGCCGGTGGGTTCGTCGGCGAGCAGCACCCGGGGCCGCTTCACCAGCGCCCGGGCGATGGCCACGCGCTGCTGCTGGCCGCCGGAGAGTTCGGACGGCAGATGGGCCAGGCGCTCGCCGAGGCCGACCGACTCCAGCGCCTCCGCTGCCCTGCGGCGGCGCTCCTTGGCCTTGACGCCGAGCGGGACCAGCGCGGTCTCCACGTTCTCCTGGGCGGTGAGCGTGGGGATGAGGTTGAAGCTCTGGAAGACGAAGCCGATGTACTGGCTGCGGACGGCCGTGAGCCGGCTCTCGGAGAGCCCGGCGAGGTCGGTGCCGTCGAGGAACACGCTGCCGGCGGTGGGGCGGTCGAGGCCCCCGAGCATCTGGAGCAGGGTGGACTTGCCGCCGCCGGTGGGGCCCTGGATGACGAGGCGGTCGCCCTGCGCGACCTTCAGGTCGATCCCGGCGAGGGCGTCGACCCTCGCCTGGCCGCGCCGGTACTGCTTGGTGACGCCGATGAGTTCGTACATGGGTGGGACTCCTGCGGTACGGGGAGGGGTGGGCGGCTACTCGACGCGGCGCAGCGCGTCGGCGGGGCGCAGCCGGGAGGCGCGCCAGGCACCGAACGCCCCGGCGACGAGGCCGCCGACGAGGGCGAGGAGGACGGCGAGTCCGACGGTGGTGAGGCTGACCGGGGCGGTGAGCGCGATGTCGACGCTGCGGCCCGCGGCGGTGCGCGTCATGCCGGGGCCGCCCGCGCCGCCGCCGAGGGCCATGCCGCCGCCGCGCCCGGCGAACCCGCCGGTGCCCGCGCCGAGTTCGGCGGTGAGGGTGGGGCTGACGGCGGTGACGGCGTAGGCGCCCGCGAGGCCGACGGCGATGCCGAGGGCGCCGCCGATGACGCCGTTGACGAGGGCCTCGCCGACCACCTGGCGGGTGACGCGGCCGCTCTTCCAGCCGAGGGCCTTGAGCGTGCCGAACTCGCGGACCCGGCGGCTGACGGCGGAGGAGGTGAGGAGCCCGGCGACGAGGACGGCGGCGAGCAGGACGGCGTACGAGAGCCACCTGCCGACGCTGGAGGCGAGGCCGGCGGCGGTGTCGAGGGAGCCGGAGACGGTCTGGGCGAGGTCGGCGGAGGTGGTGACCGTGGTGCCGGAGACGTTCTTCTGGATGGCGGCCTTGACGGCGTCGATCTTCGTCGAGTCGGTGGCCTTGACGTAGACGGTGGTGACCTTGCCCGTCGAACCGGAGAGTGCCTGGGCCCGCTTCAGCGGGAGGTAGACCTGGGCGGTGGCCTGCCCGCTGTCCGCCGTGGCGATCCCGATGATCTCGAACTTCACTCCCTTGACGGTGAGTTCGCCGCCGACGGCGAGGCCCTTCTGCTGGGCGTAGGCGCTGTCGACCACGACGACGGCGGCGTCGGTCTCGGTGGACTTGAAGGTGCGGCCCCCGGTGACCGTGGAGGTGGTGAGGGGGCCGAGGTCGGGGCTGGTGACGTCGGTGCCGTAGAGGGTGAAGGAGTCGACGTCGAAGGCGGCGCCGCCGCCGGTGACGGTGTCGCCGGGGCCGCCGCCGGTGCCGCCCTGGCCGAAGCCCTGGCCCTGCCCCTGGGCCTGTCCCTGGCCGCGCCGGAACTCGCCGTCGATCTTGAGGTTGACGAGGCTGAGGCCGCCCACCGCCCGGTCGACGCCGGCCTGCTTCGCGACGGTGGCGACCGTGGAGTCGGCGAGGGTCTGGAAGCCCTGGACCATGAGCCGGTCGCTGCTCTGCTCCTCGCCCTCGTCGCCGCCCTGGAACTCGAAGCGGGGCCGCACCGGCTGCGCGCCCTCGGCGGGCCGCTCCTGGGCCTTCGTCACCGTGAGGTCCGTGCCGAGTCCGTAGAGGGATTCGAGGACCTTGCCCTGGGCCTGCTTCATGCCCGCGGAGACCGAGGTCACGACGATGACCAGCGCGATGCCGAGCGCCAGGCCGGAGGCGACGACCAGCGCCGCCTTTCTGCGGCGGCGCAGTTCGCGCCGGAGGTAGGTGAAGAACATGGCGCGAACGTAGGGGCGCCGCGTGAGGCCGGGATAAGGCCCGCGTGAGAGCCGGATGAGAGCACACCGCGCGGCCCCCGGCTCCCGCCACGGGGCGGGGGCCGGGGGCCGGGGCCGCGCGCGGCGGGGCGGGGGCCGGGACGGCACGGGGGCCGAACCGGCACGGGGGCGGGGGCGGTCTGGCGGGCGCGCCGGTGCCCGTGGGGTCAGGCGAGCTTCTTCAGGACCTCGGTCGCGAGGGCGGTGGAGGAGGCGGGGTTCTGACCGGTGACCAGGTTGCCGTCGACGACGACGTGCGGGGCCCACGGCTCGCCCGCCACGACGTCGACGCCCGCCTCGCGCAGCCGGGTCTCCAGGAGCCACTTCGCCTTGTCGGCGAGGCCGGCCTGGGTCTCCTCGGCGTCGGTGAAGGCGGTGACGCGGCGGCCCGCGAAGGCGTTGGCGCCGTCCTCGCGCACGGCGGCGAGGAGGGCGGCCGGGCCGTGGCAGACGACGGCGAGCGGCTTGCCGGAGGCGAGGGCGTCGACGAGCAGGCGCCCGGAGTCGGCGTTCACGGCCAGGTCCTCCATGGGGCCGTGCCCGCCGGGGTAGAAGACGGCGTCGTACTCGGCGAGGTCGACGTCCTCCAGGCGGAGCGGCGTGCGCAGCGCCGCGAAGGCGTCGAGGACGGCGGCGACGCGGTCGGCGCCCTCCTGGCCGCCGTTGGCCTCGGGGGCGAGGCTCCCCCGGTCGACGGTGGGGACGACGCCGCCGGGGGTGGCGACGACGACCTCGTGGCCGGCGGCGGTGAAGGACTCGTACGGAGCGGCGGCCTCCTCGGCCCAGAAGCCGGTGGGGTGCTTGGTGCCGTCGGCGAGGGTCCAGTGGTCGGCGCCGGTCAGCACGAAAAGGATCTTCGACATGGGTCTGCGGGCCTCTCGGTCGGGGGAACGGACGGCCGGCCCTGGCCCCGCGGAGGGGGTCACCGGGTCGGCGATGATCCGACCGTAGGCGCCACGACCCATGGGAATCCAATAGGCTCGGACATGTGGACGATAGGAATTCCGATGGATCGGCGGGAATACCCTCGCTCCCCGGACCGCCGACGCCCGGGCCGCCGGCGAACGGGCTGCCGGACCTGAACCTGCTGCGCACCTTCCTCGCCGTGTACCGGGCCGGGGCCTTCACCGCGGGCGCCCGGGTCCTGGGCCTGTCGCAGCCGACGGTGACCGCGCAGATCCGGGCCCTGGAGGGCCGGCTCGGGCGGGAGCTGTTCGAGCGGCGGCCGCGCGGGGTGGTGCCGACGCCCTCCGCGGACGACCTGGCGGCCCGGATCTCCGGCCCGCTGGACGCGCTGGGGGCCGCCGCCGGGACGGCGGCCGGTTTCCCGGGCGAGGAGGTCCCGGCGGAGCCGGTCCGGCTGGCGGGCCCGGCCGAGTACCTGGCGCACACCGTGCTGCCGACGCTGGCGCCGCTGGTGGAGCGCGGGGTGCGGCTGCGCGTGGCCTTCGGCCTCACCGACGGCCTGCTCGACGAGCTGCGGGCGGGCCGGCACGACCTGGTGGTGGCGACGGCGCGCCCCCGGGGCCGCAGCCTGACCTGGCTGCCGCTCGCCGACGAGGAGTTCGTGCTGGTCGGCGCGCCCGTGTGGGCCGGGCGCCTCGGCGGACGGATCGCGGCGGAGGGGCCGGCCGCGCTGCACGGCGTGCCGCTGGTGGCGTACGCCGAGGACCTGCCGATCCTGCGCCGCTACTGGCGCCACGTCTTCGGCCGGCGCCTGACGGCCGTGCCCGCGGTGACCGCCCCGGACCTGCGGGCCGTGCGGGCGGCGGTGGCGGGCGGCGCCGGGGTGAGCGTGCTGCCCCGCTACCTGTGCGCGGCGGAGCTGGCCGCGGGCGCCCTCGTACCGCTCCACCTGCCGGAGGACCCGCCGATCAACACGGGCTTCCTGGTGGGGCGTCCGGGGCCGCCGGCCCACCCGCACGTGGCGCTGGTCCGGGACCACCTGGTGCGGCGCGGGCGGGAGGCCGGGGAGCGCCCCGGGGCCTGACCCGCCGTCAGTAGGTGACGGTGATCCGGCGGGCGGGGCCGTCGACGCGGACGGTGCCGCCGTACGGGATCACCACCTGCGGGTCGGTGTGCCCGAGGTCCACGTCGAGGACGGCGAGGGTGTCGGGGGCGTAGGCGTCGAGCGCGCGCAGGACGGCGGCGCGCTGGGCCTCGCGGTACGCGGCCCTGGCCGTGGCGTCGTTCGGGGTGTCGAAGGACCAGGCGCGGGCCCGGCCCATGAGGAGGGCGGAGAAGCGGGCGAGGAGGCCCCGCTCCCCCATGGCCCGCAGGACGCGGAACACCTCGTCGGCGGAGGGCAGCAGTTCGGAGGTCTCCAGGAACAGCACCCCGCCCTCGTACACCTCCGGCTCCGCGATCTCCCCGCCGGCCATGAGGAGTTGGGCGACGACCTCCAGACAGCCGCCCCACGAGCGGCCCTCGGCGACCCGGTCGGCGCGGTGCCAGATCCAGGGCCCGGCGGGCTCCATGACGGGCGCGGAGTCGAAGGTGCGGGGGTCCTCCCAGGGCCGTTCGACGTCGTTGGTGTCCGTCGGGGCCGGCAGGTCGTAGGGGCCGGAGCCGAAGAGCGCGGCGCGCACGGAGGCGTCGGTGACGGGGTGGACGGCGCCGGGCCGGCCGAACTGGGTCATCACGGCGGCCCCGTGATAGCCGACGACGCCGAGGTTCCACAGCCGCATGAGCAGGCTGGTGTTGTCGCTGAAGCCGAAGAACGGCTTGGGGTGGGACCGGATCAGCGCGTCGTCGAGGTGCGGGAGGACGGTGATCTGGTCGTCGCCGCCGATGCTGGCGACGATCGCCGCGACCGTGGGGTCGGCGAAGGCGGCGTGCAGGTCGGCGGCCCGGTCCCGCGCGGACGCGCCGAGCTTCCGCGTCGTCGGGTACTCGACGGGCACCAGGCCGTACTCCTCCGACAGGCGCCGCAGCCCCAGTTCGAAGGGGAGCGGCAGCACTTCGGGCAGCCCGGCGGCGGGCGACAGCACGGCGATCCGGTCGCCGGGGCGGGGCTTGGGGGGAACGATGCTCTCCGACATCCCCGCACCCTAGTCGGGGCCCCGCCCCGGCCACCCGCGGTTTTCCGGCGGGCGCCCGCCGGTCAGCGGGTGTGGGCCAGGGGGTCGGCGAGGACGTCGTGGAGGACGAGGGCGGCGGCGCCCCGGGCGGCGTCGGTCGCCGGGGAGGCGGCGCGCAGCCGGCGGGCGTCGGCGGGCCACAGGCCGGAGACGACCCGCTCGGCGAGTTCCGCGGTGACGGCGGGGGCGAGCCAGGGCATCAGGCGGGGGTAGATGCCGCCGAGGACGACGGCCTCGGGGTCGAGGAGGTTGACCGCGCCGGAGAGGGCTCGGCCGAGCATCCGGCCGGCCTCGGCGAGGGCCGCGAGCGCGCGGGGCTCCCGGCGCTCGGCACGGGCCGCGAGGTCGTCGACGTCGGCGGCGTCCGCCGCGCGCAGCAGGGCGGCCTGGCCGGCGTACTGCTCCAGGCAGCCGCGGGAGCCGCAGCGGCAGCGGGGGCCGCCGGCGTCGACGACGAGGTGACCGATCTCGCCGGCGAAGCCGTGGGCGCCGCGCAGGAGTTCGCCGTGGACGACGACGGCGCCGCCGACGCCGGTCTCGCCGGTGAGGTGGAGGAAGGTGCGGGGCGTGCCGGGGGTGCCGAAGCGGAGTTCGGCGAGGGCCGCCATGTTGGCCTCGTTGTCGGAGGCGACGGCGAGCCGGCGGGCGGCGGGGCGCAGCGCGGCGAGGGCCTCGCCGAAGAGGCGCTCGGCGGGGGTGTCGTGCCAGCCGAGGTTCGGGGCCTGGCGGACGGTGCCGTCGGAGACCAGGCCGGGCAGGGCGAGGGCGGCGGCGGACGGGCTCAGGCCGAGGGCCTCGGCCTCGGCGAGCGCCTCGGCGGCGACGCCGGCGGCCCGGGCCAGGACGCCGGGGGCGTCGGCGCGGTTGTCGAGCCGTACGGTGCGGCGGATGCGGTCGGCACCCGTGAGGTCCACGAGGCAGACGGAGACGTACGCGACGTTGATCTCGACGCCGAGGGCGGCGGGGCCGGTCACCGCCGGTTTGAGGACGGTGCCGGGGCGGCCGGCCTGGCCGCTGAAGGTCTTGCCGGACTCGACCAGGAACCCGAGGTCGAGGAGCTGCTCCACCAGGGAGGAGACGGCGGGCCGGGTGAGGCCGACGCGGGCGGCGACGGCGGCCCGGGTGGTCTCGCCGGCCTCGTGGACGGTCCTGAGGACGAGGCTCAGGTTGTGCCGGCGCACGCCCGACTTGTCGGCCTTGGGTTCCGTGGGCTGGTTCATGGTGAGCGAGAGCCTAGTCGCCCCTTTCACTCGAACAGAAACGCGGACGGGCCCGGCGCGGGCCGGACGCCGCGGCCTAGGCTTCCGCCCGTGACGCTTCCGCGTGACCGGCGCGGCCGGGCCGCCCGCCCGCCGCTCCCCACGAGAGGAACCCCATGAAGATCCTGGTCGTCGGCGCCGGTGCCACCGGTGGCTACTTCGGCACGATGCTGGCCCGCTCCGGGCGGGACGTCACCTTCCTGGTGCGGCCCGGCCGGGCGGCGGCGCTGCGCGCGGGCGGGCTGCGGGTGGCGGGACGGGACGAGGAGTGGGTGCTGGACGCGCCCCGGCTCGTCACGGCCGGCGAGGAGCCGTCGGGCGGACCGTACGACCTGGTCCTGCTCGGTGTGAAGTCGACCGCCCTGGACGCCGCCCTGACGGACCTGGCCCCCTTCGTCTCGCCGGGCACGGCGGTGCTTCCGCTGCTCAACGGCATGGCCCACCTCGACGCGCTGGACGCCCGGTTCGGCGCCGGGGCGGTCCTCGGCGGGGTCGCGAAGGTGGTCACGACGCTCGACGACACGGGGACGATCCGGCGGCTCGCGCCGCTGGCGCACCTCGCCCTCGGCGAGCGCGACGGCTCCGTCTCGCCGCGCGTGAAGGAGATCCGCGCCGTCCTGGAGGAGGGCGGCATCGACGCGCCCGTGCCCGCGTCGATCGTCACCGCGATGTGGCACAAGTGGGTCTTCATCACCACGATCGGCGCGGTGACGAGCCTGATGCGCGGCACGGTCGGCGAGGTGTACGACGCGCCCGGCGGCCCGGAGCTGGGCCCCGCGGTCCTGGCGGAGGCGGCGGCGGTGGCCGCGGCGGCCGGGCACCCGGTGCCGGAGGCGGAGCGGGCGGCGACCCTCGCGGTGGTCTCGGCGCCCGGTTCCCCGATGGTCCCCTCCCTCTACCGGGACCTGACGGCGGGCCGGCCGACCGAGGTCGAGCACCTCTTCGGCGACCTGACCGCGCGGGCCCGCGCCCTGGAGGTGCCGACCCCGCTGCTCGACCTCGCCACCCTCCACCTGCGGATCCACCAGCGGCGGATCGACGCCGCCGACCGGGGTCAGTAGGCTCGGCGGCGCCGGACGGGAGCAGAGGAGCGACAGAGTGTTCGTCAAGGTGTGCGGGCTCGCCACGACCGCCGACATCGACGTGGCCGCCGAGGCGGGCGCGGACGCGATCGGCCTGGTGATCAGCGGGACCAGCGTGCGGGGACTGGCCCGGGACCGCGTGCCGGCCCTCGTCGCGCACGTGCCGGACGGCGTCGTGTCGGTGCTCGTCGTCAACGACACCCCAGCCGCCGAGGCCGCCCGGATCGCCGCCGACCTGGGCTTCGACGCGCTCCAGCTGCACGGCCGCGCCTACGGCCCCGCCGAGTTCGAGGCCGCGGCCGGGATCCACCCCCGTCTGTGGCGGGCGACCGCCCTCGCCGACGGGCCCGACACCCGCGTGGGCGCGCTGGGCGAGGAGGTCCTGCTGCTCGACTCGCCCAAGGCCGGCTCGGGCTCCCGCTGGGACCTCTCGCTCCTGGACACCGCCCGCCCCGAGGGCCACTGGCTCCTGGCGGGCGGCCTAGCCCCCTCGAACGTCGCCGAGGCGATCGCCACCGCCCGCCCCTGGGGCGTGGACGTCTCCAGCGGCGTCGAGTCGGCGCCCGGCGTGAAGGACCACGACCTGGTCCGCGCCTTCGTCACCGCCGCGCAAGCCGCACCGCCCGCTCAACCTCTCGGCACCTCCGCACGTCAGTAGGGGTGAGCACGACACACTGCCGGGGAACGAGGGGGCCGTGATGGTGGAGGAACTGGCGGAGGCCGTGGTGCGGGCGGCCGGCGCGGCGGTGCGCGGCGTGGCCTCGGTGCTCTCCGTCCCGGAGGCATACTCGGCCGCGGCGGAGTTCGCCACCGCGGCGGGCGAACGCCCCCGCGAGCGGCGGGACGGGAAGGGCGGGAAGGACGGGAAGGGCGGGCGGCGGGACTAGGTCGTCCTGCGGGACTTCGCCGCTGATCCGCTGGTGGGCGCCGTGGCGGATCCCGGAGGTTGGAGGTTGGATCCCGGGGGTTGGGTCCCGGAGGTCGGATCCAGTATCCCGGAGATTGCATCCCGGATTTCGGAGGTCGGATCCAGGATCCAGGACCCAGGAGGTCGGATCCCGGAGATTGGATCCCGGATCCGGGACCCAGGACCCAGGACCCAGGACCCATGAGATTGGATCCCGGATCCCGGATCTCGAACCCCTGATCCACTCAGCCCAGCAACCCCGCCGCGGCCGCCCCCAGCACCCCCTCGATCCGCCCCCACGTCTCCTCGTCCCGGGTGAGCGCCGGCAGGGTCTCCCCCGCGCCCGTGCCCCAGGCGGTGGCGATGGCCACCGGGTCCTCGCCGGTGGCCGCGCCGGCGGCGAGGGCGGCGGCGCCGAGGGCGACGAGTTCGGTGGCGGCGGGGACGACGAGGGGGCGGCCGGAGAGCCGGCGGACGGTGTCGGTCCAGGTCCGGCCGCGGGCGCCGCCGCCGATCAGGCGCAGAGGCCGGGAGCGTACGGCCGGGTCGGCGGGGTCGAGGCCGCAGGCGGCGAGGAGGCCGTCGAGGGCGCGCAGGACCGTGAAGGCGGCTCCCTCGTAGGCGGCGCCGAGGATCTCGCGGGGGTCGGTGGTGTGGCGCAGGCCGGTGAGGAGGCCGGAGGCGGCGGGGAGGTCGGGGGTGCGTTCGCCGTCGAGGTACGGGAGGACGACGGCCTCGCCGCCGGGCAGGGCGTCCTCGCGGTCGAGGCCGAGGAGGGCGGCGAAGCGGTCGACGGCGAGCGTGCAGTTGAGGGTGCAGCCCAGCGGCAGGCGGGTGCCGTCGGTGGCGGCGAATCCGGCGAGGGCGGGGTCGGCGGGGCGGGAGCGGGTGGCGGCGAAGACGGTGCCGGAGGTGCCGAGGCTGACGACGGGGTGGTCGAGGAGGCCGGCGGCGCCGAGGCCTAGGCCGACGGCGGCGGCCATGTTGTCGCCGGTGCCCGCGGCGACCGCGACCGTGCGGGGCAGGCCCAGTGCCTCGGCGGCGGCCGCGGTGAGGCCGCCGGCGCGGGTGGCGCCGGTGGGGGCCACGGCCGGCAGCTGTGCGGGGGCGAGGCCGAGGAGGTCGAGGAGGGCGGGGTCGTAGGCGCCGTCGGCGGGGGCGTACCAGCAGGTGCCGGAGGCGTCGCCGGGGTCGGTGACGGCCTCGCCGGAGAGGCGTTCGGTGAGGAGGTCGTGCGGGAGGCGGACGGCGGCGGTGGCGTCGGCGTGGTGGGGTTCGTGCTCGCGGAGCCACTGCCACTTGGCGGCGGTCATGGAGGCGACGGGGACGGAGCCGGTGCGTTCCAGCCAGGCCTTGGGGCCGCCGAGGCGGTCGGCGAGGGCGGCGGCCTGGGGGGCGGAGCGGGTGTCGTTCCAGAGGAGGGCGGGGCGCAGCGGGCGGTGGTCGGCGCCGAGGGCGACGAGGCCGTGCTGCTGTCCGGCGACGGCGATGCCGGTGACGGACCCGGGGGTGGCGCCCGCGTCGCGCACCGCCGCGTCGACGGCCGCGCGGACGGCGGTGACCAGGGCGGTCCACCACTCCTCGGGGTCGCTCTCGCGGGCGCCGCCGGTGCCGGTGACGGTGTGGGGGGCGCGGCCGAGGCCGAGGACGCGGCCGGTGGCGGCGTCGACGGCGACGGCCTTGGCGGACTGCGTGGAGCTGTCCACGCCGATCACGACGGAGGGGCTGACGGGCACGCCCTCACCTCTTTCGACTCTGTGTTTCCCGTCCGGGTCTGGCGTCCCGGGGTGCCGGTGGCGTATTAGTTATCTCAGAAAACAAATCCGGCCGCCAGCATCGTCCCCGCGGCCCTCCCCCACCCCTCCACGAGAAGGACCCACCATGTCCGAGCGCTTCTCCCCCTCCCCCGAGGACCGTTTCACCTTCGGCCTCTGGACCGTCGGGTGGCAGGGCCGCGACCCGTTCGGGGACGCGACCCGCCCGGCCCTCGACCCGGTCGAGTCGGTCGAGCGGCTGGCCGCCCTCGGGGCGTACGGCGTCACCTTCCACGACGACGACCTCATCCCCTTCGGCGCGCCGGAGGCGGAGCGCGACGCGGTCGTGAAGCGGTTCCGGGAGGCCCTCGACCGCACCGGTCTGACGGTCCCCATGGCCACCACGAACCTCTTCACCCACCCCGTCTTCAAGGACGGCGGCTTCACCGCCAACGACCGGGACGTCCGCCGCTACGCGCTGCGCAAGACGATCCGCAACATCGACCTGGCCGTCGAGCTCGGCGCCGAGGTGTACGTCGCCTGGGGCGGGCGCGAGGGCGCCGAGTCGGGCGCGGCGAAGGACGTGCGGGTGGCCCTGGACCGGATGAAGGAGGCCTTCGACCTCCTCGGCCAGTACGTCACCGAGCAGGGCTACGACCTCCGGTTCGCGATCGAGCCGAAGCCGAACGAGCCGCGCGGCGACATCCTGCTGCCCACGATCGGCCACGCCCTCGCCTTCATCGAGCGCCTGGAGCGGCCCGAGCTGGTCGGCGTCAACCCGGAGACCGGCCACGAGCAGATGGCCGGGCTCAACTTCCCGCACGGCATCGCGCAGGCCCTGTGGGCGGGCAAGCTCTTCCACATCGACCTCAACGGCCAGTCCGGGATCAAGTACGACCAGGACTTCCGCTTCGGCGCCGGCGACCTGCGCCAGGCCTTCTGGCTGGTCGACCTGCTGGAGTCGGCGGGTTACGCGGGCCCGAGGCACTTCGACTTCAAGCCGGTGCGCACCGACGGCTTCGACGGCGTCTGGGAGTCGGCGAAGAACTGCATGCGCAACTACCTGGTCCTCAAGGAGCGGGCGGCCGCCTTCCGCGCCGACCCGGAGGTCCAGGAGGCCCTGATCGCCTCCCGTCTGCACGAGCTGGCCGTGCCCACCGCCGCGGAGGGGCTGGGCGAGCTGCTGGCCGACCCGACGGCGTTCGAGTCCTTCGACGTGGACGCGGCCGCCGCGCGTTCGATGGCCTTCGAGCGGCTCGACCAGCTGGCCCTGGACCACCTGCTCGGGGTGCGCTGAGCCCGCGCCCCCCGAGGGGGCGTCAGCGGGTGGTGAGGGTGGAGCGGCGGACGACCAGCTCCGGCTGGAGCACCACCTGCTGGTGCCGGTGGTCCGCCGCCGCCGCGCCCGTCTCCTCCAGGAGCAGTTCGGCGGCCCGGGCCCCGAGGGTCAGGGCCGGCTGCCGCACGGAGGTGAGCGGCACGGTGGCGGCGGCCGCGAACTCGATGTCGTCGTAGCCGACGATCGCCATGTCCTCGGGGACCCGCACGCCGGCGGCGTACAGCGCCTGGAGGACGCCGAGGGCCAGCAGGTCGTTGGCGCAGAAGACGGCGGTCGGGCGGTCGGCGAGGCCGAGCAGCCGGGAGCCGGCGTCCCGGCCGGAGGCGACGTCGAGCCGGTCCGCCGGAAGCTCCCTGAGGGCGGTGGCGGGCAGTCCGGCCTCGGCGAGGGCGAGCAGCGCGCCCTCCCGGCGGTCCCGCACCTGCTGGAGGTGGGCGGGGCCGCTGACGTAGGCGAAGGTGCGGTGGCCGGTGGCGGCGAGGTGGCGGACGGCGAGCGAGCCGCCGACGACGTCGTCCACGGAGACCGAGCAGCCGCCGCCGTCCCCGCCGACCCGGTCGACCAGGACGTAGGGGATGCCGTGGCGGCGGAAGTCGCGGAGGTTGCCGCCGTCGGCGTCGGCGGGGGTGACGAGGACGCCGCGGACCCGCTGCTCGGCGAAGAGGGAGAGGTAGTCGGCCTCGTCGCCGGGGTTCTGGTCGCTGTTGCAGACCATGACGCCGAGGCCGGCCGCGCGGGCGGTGCGCTCGGCGCCGCGCGCGATGTCGACGAAGAAGGGGTTGCCCATGTCGAGGACGAGCAGGGCCATGATCCGGCTGCGGCCGGCCCGCAGCTGGCGGGCGGACTCGCTGCGCACGTAGCCGAGCCGGTCGATGACGCGGCGGACGTGTTCCAGGGTCGCCGGGGAGACCCGCTCCGGCTGGTTGATCACGTTGGAGACGGTGCCGACGGAGACGCCGGCCTCGCGGGCCACGTCCTTGATGCCGACGATCCTGCCGCCGGGGGGCCGTTCGGCGCCGCCGGCCGCGGACGTCCCGGTGGCCGTCGCCGCGGGTCCGGCCCCGGCGGTCCCGGACCGCCGGTCCGTACGGGCGCCGTCGCGTCCGCCCCCGGCGTCGCGCGCGGTGCCCGTCACCCGTTCCACCTGCGTGCCACCTGGTCGTCCGTCCTGCCCGTCCCGCCCCGTCCGTCCGGGGGCGCCGCCACCTGTCGCATCCTATGCGGCCCCGCTCACGCGAGGTGGAAGACCTCGGTCAGCGGGCGCATCGCCTCGTCCGGCCGGCGGCCGTCCAGTTCCTCGAAGAAGCCGCCCATCTCCGCCTGCCAGCGGGCGTTGACGTCGGTGGCGTCCATGGCCGCCCTGGCCCGTGCGAAGTCGTCGGTCTCCAGGTAGCCGACGAGGAGGCCGTCCTCGCGGAGGAAGAGCGAGTAGTTGCGCCAGCCGGTGGCGGTGAGCGCGTCGCGCATCTCCTGCCACACCTCGGCGTGGCGGAGCCGGTACTCCTCGGCCCGTTCGGCGCGGACCTTCAGCAGGAAGCAGACCCGCTGCACGGCGGCTCCTCGGTTAGGGGCCGGCGAGATCCCGGCGGGAATGAAATGTTTCACATCCTTCACCCCTGGACGCTAGGTCTTTGCCGTCCTGGTGGTCAAGAACCTTGACGACTCCTCGGGCGCAGACCGGATTCCGAAGGAATTGAATCGATTTATCAAGCGGTGTCGGCCGCGCCGGTGACCTGGCGTCCGTGCGTCGGCCGGTCGCGCGGACGCGGCCCCTGCGACACCACGAGCCGCGGGGCGACGGTGCCGTCCGGATCCGGTCCGCCGCCGCGGACGCCCCGAGGCGCCGGAGGTGTCGCGCGTACCTCGCCCGCCGTGCCCCGGACGGCCCGGACGCCGTCCTCGGCCTGCCGCACGAGAACCTCGCCGGCCACCGGGTCCGCGTCCACCGCGCCGACGGGGCCGGACTGCCCGCGCTGATCGCCCTGATCGCGCGGCTGCTGGAGGAGCACGGGGCGCGGGGTGCGCGCCGGCCGTCGCCGAGACGGGGGCGATCGTCCCCGACGGCGGCCCGGGGCAGGGGCGGCGCGCCCTCACCCTCGTGCCGGACCCGCACGTGTGCGCCGTCCGCGAGGACCAGGCCGTCGCCTCCGTGCCGGAGGCGACGCCGCGGCTCGACCCGCGGCGGTCGCTGACCTGGATCTCGGGGCCTTCGGCGACGGGTGACATCGGACTGGGCCGGGTGGAGGGCGCGCACGGGCCCCGGACCCTGGAGGTCGTCCTGGTCCGGGGCCCGTGCTGAGGGGCGTTCAGGCGGACCCGCGGATCACCAGTTCGGTGGGGAGGATGACGGTCGCCGGGTCCTCGCCCGCTATCCGGGCGAGGAGGGTGCGGACCATCTCGGCGCTGATCCGGTCCCAGGGCTGCCGGATGGTGGTGAGCGGCGGCTGGGAGGAGAGGGCGGCCGGGGAGTCGTCGAAGCCGCCGACGGCGATGTCCTCGGGGACGCGCTTGCCGGCCCGGGCGAGGGCGTCGAGGACGCCCTGGGCCATCAGGTCGGAGGCGACGAAGACGGCGTCGACGTCGGGGGCCCGCTCCAGGAGGGTGCGGGCGGCCTCGGCGCCGCTGGCGCGGCTGTAGTCGCCGGTGACGACGAGGGCGTCGTCGGCGGGCAGGCCGCAGGCGGCGAGGGTCTCGCGGTAGCCGGCGAGGCGTTCGACGCCGCCGGGGGTGTCGAGCGGGCCGGTGACGGTGGCGATGCGGCGGCGGCCGGTGTCGTGCAGGTGGCGGACCATCTCGCGGGCGCCGTCGCGGTCGTCGGCGGCGACGTATCCGATGCGGGTGGTCTGGCCGAGCGGCTTGCCGCAGGCGACGACGGGCACGCCGGCCTCGTGCAGCCGGGCGACGACGGGGTCGCCGGAGTGGCTGGAGACGAGGAGGACGCCGTCGACGTGGCCGGCCTCGATGTAGCGGAGGTTGCGGCGGCGTTCGTCCTCGGTGCCGGCGATCATCAGGATCAGGGGGATGTCGCGGTCGGCGAGGGCCTGGGTGCAGGCGCGCAGGAGGACGTTGAAGTTGGGGTCCTCGAAGAAGCGCTCCTGCGGCTCGGTGAGGAGGAAGGCGACGGAGTCGGACTTGCCGGTGATCAGCGAGCGGGCGTGCCGGTTGACGACGTACCCCGTTCTGCGGATCGCGGCGTCGACGGCCGCCTTGGCCGCGGGGCTGACGTAGTGGCCGCCGTTGAGGACGCGGGAGACGGTGCCGCGCGAGACGCCGGCCTCGCGGGCCACGTCGTGGATGGTCGCGGGGCGGCGCCTGCTCGCTGCTGTGCTCATGCTGTGTGTTTCCCCTCGTTCCCCTGTGTTCAGGACTTTACGGCGCCGGACAGCAGGTCGAGGCTCCAGAACCGCTGGATGACGAGGAAGAGGGCGATCAGCGGGACGACGGCGAGCAGCGCGCCGGTGATCACCAGGGTGTAGAGGGCGGGCTGGCTCGCGCCCTGCTTGAGGAGGGTGAACAGGCCCACGGTCATGGGGAACTTCTCGTCGTCGCCGAGCATGATGAACGGCAGCAGGAAGTTGTTCCAGATGGCGACGAACTGGAAGAGGAAGATCGTCACCAGGCCGGGGCCGAGCATGGGCACGGCGATCCGGGTGAAGATCCGCCACTCTCCGGCGCCGTCCACGCGGCCCGCCTCGACGAGCTCGGCGGGGATGGCGGCCTCGGCGTAGATGCGGCCGAGGTAGACGCCGTACGGGGAGAGGATCAGCGGCAGCAGCACGGAGACGTAGCTGTCGGTGAGGTCGGCCTCGGCCATGAGGAGGTACTGCGGGATGGCGAGGATGACCGGGGGCATGAGCACGCCGGTGAGCATGACGTTGAAGAAGAGCTCGCGGCCGCGGAAGCGGTAGACGGCGAGGGCGTAGCCGGCGAAGGCGGAGACGACGGTCGACAGGAGGGCGCCGAGGCCGGCGTAGAGGACGGAGTTGCCCATCCACTTCCAGTAGATGCCGTCGCGGTAGGCGGTGAGTTCGCCGAGGTTGTCGGCGAGGCCGCTGCCGGGCAGGAAGGTGAAGGTGGAGAAGAGTTCGTCGTCGGCCTTGGTGGCGGCGACGACGACCCAGGCGACCGGGAGCAGGCAGTAGAGGGCGCCGAGGATCAGGGCCGCGGTGGGCAGCAGGGCGGTGCGGCGGGGGGCGGGGCCTCCCGCGCCGGGGGCCGGCGGGGCCTGTGCGGTGCCGGGGGCGGTGCCGGCTGCGGGGGGCGCCTTGCGGAGCGCCGGGGTGGCGTGACCGGTCATCGGCCGGCTCCTTGCGTGGTGCGGCGGTTGGAGATCCTGAGGAGGGCGAAGGAGAGCGCGAAGGTGGCGAGGGCGAGGACGACGGCCGTGGCGGAGGCCGCGTGGATGTTCCCGCCGGTGAACGCGTCGTTGTAGACCTTCATCAGGGGGCTCCAGGTGGAGGGGATGCCGTTGGTGAGCGGCTTGAGCGTCATGGGCTCGTTGAAGACCTGGAGGGTGGCGATGATCGAGAAGAAGAAGGTGAGGACGAGGGAGGGCACCACCATCGGGATCTTGATGCGGAGCGCGATCTGGAGTTCGGAGCAGCCGTCGAGCTTGGCCGCCTCGAAGACCTCGGTGGGCAGGGAGCGCAGCGAGGTGTAGATGACGATCATGTTGAAGCCGGTGCCGCCCCAGACCGCGATGTTGGACATCGCGAGGTAGAGGGGTCCGCCGTCCATGAGGTCGGGCTGCGGGAGGCCCGCCTTCTCCAGGAGGAAGTGGAAGGGGCTGACGTCGGGGAGGTAGAGGAAGCCCCAGAGGACGGCGGCGATGACGCCGGGGACGGCGTACGGCAGGAAGATCGCCAGCCGGGCGAAGGAGCGGCCCCGGACGCGCTCTGAGTCGAGCAGGAGCGCGAAGAGGAGGGCGAGGCCGAGCATCACGGGGACGACGAGGGCGCCGTAGCCGAGGACGCGCAGGGCGCTGGCGAGGAACTCGGAGTCGGTGAGGGCGGAGGCGTAGTTCTCCAGGCCGGCCCAGACCTCGGACTTGGCTCCCTTGCCGAGGCCGAGCCCCTTGATCTGGACCTTGTGGAAGCTGAGCCAGACGGCGTAGCCGATGGGCAGGGCGAAGAAGAGGAGGAAGAGGACGGCGGCGGGGAGGAGGAAGAAGTAGGGGGCGCTTCGCGCTCGTTCGGGGGCGGTGGTGGGCGTCGGGTGGAAGAAACGGGGGGCGCTTCGCACTCGTTCGGGGGTGGTGGTGGGCGACGGGTGGGCGTACGGGGCCGTCTTGACCCCGTACGACCGGCGCGCGCCCTTGGGGGGCTGCGTCACTTGGCGACTCCGAAGCCCTGCTTCTCCAGGTCGGCGACCGTGGTGTCCTGGACCTTGGTCAGGGCGGTGCCGAAGGCGGCCCCGGTCCTGGCCTTGGCGGCCTTGCCGAACTCGTCCTTGAAGGCGGTGTAGGCGACGTTGACGTTGGGGCCCCAGGCGGCGGGGGCGGTGGTCTTCGCGATCTCGGCGGCCTTGGTGTAGAAGTCGGGCTGGTTGGCGAAGTAGTCGGGGGCCTTGGCGAGGGCGCCGCTGGTCTGGGCGGCGGTGGCGGCGGGGTAGATGCCGCTCTCCTTGACGAGGGCGGTCAGCGCCTCGGGGTCGGTGTTCAGCCAGGTGGCGAACTTCGCGGCGGCTTCCTTGTGCTTCGAGTCGCTGGTGACGGCGGTGGAGGAGCCGCCCCAGCTGCCGGTGGCGTTCTCGCCCTTGGTCCACTGCGGGAGGGGGGCCATGGCCCACTTGCCCTTGGTGTCGGGGGCGGCGGTGCCGAGGGTGCCGGGGGCCCAGACGGCGGAGACCCAGGCGAGCTGCTCGCCGGTGTTGAGGGCCTTGTTCCAGGCGGGGGTGTACATGGGCTGGTTGTCGATGGCGCCCTCGGCGACCAGGCCGCCCCAGAAGTCGGTGACCTTCTGGGTGGCGGCGTCGTCGATGCCGACCTTCCAGTTGTCGCCCTCGAAGGTCCACCACTTCGCGCCGGCCTGCTGGGAGAGGCCGGCGAAGAGGCCGGAGTCGTTGGCGGAGAAGGTGGTCAGGGCCTTCTTGGGGTCCTTCTTCTTCAGGGCGCGGGCGGTCTCGGCGAACTCGTCCCAGGTGGTGGGGACGGTGAGGCCGTACTGCTCGAAGAGGTCCTCGCGGTAGAAGAACATCAGCGGGCCGGAGTCCTGGGGGAGGGCGTAGACGGCGTCGCCGCCCAGGGTGGTCTGCTGCCAGACGCCGGGGGCGAACTGCTTCTCGACGCCCTGGACCTCCTTGGCTATGTCGGCGAGGGCGTCGTTGCTGACGAGGGTCGGCAGGGCCTGGTACTCGGCCTGGACGAGGTCCGGGCCCTTGTGGGCCTTGGCCGCCGTGATGATCTTGGTGACGAGGTCGTCGCCGGAGGCCTGCTTCTGCACCGTGACCTGGGTCTCGGGGTGCTTGGCGTTCCAGAGGGCGGCGACCTTGTCCATGCCGGGCGCCCAGGCCCAGTAGGTGAGCTTGACGGGGCCGGACTCGGCGCCCGCCCCGTCGCCGGAGTCGGATCCACAGGCGGTGAGCGCGGTGGCGCCGAGGAGGACGGCGGTGGCGGCGGCGAGGCTGCGGCGCGTGATCTGGGGCATGGGTGGGTTCTCCCTGACCGAAAGGGGCCTCTCCATCGGACGGAGAGGCCGACCATGCATCTGTGAGCGTTCACAGTAGAGAAACGTTCTGGACACTTGTCAATGGTTGTTCCTGTGCGGTTATGTTGCGTTGCCACATCGAAACCGGATGTGTGTACGTTCACAGCCACGGCAAACGAACATCCCCTTCCCACACCACAGGCGCTCAGGAGAGACTCATGTCAGCGACGACCCCCAAGGGCCTGACCCGGCTCGCGTTCGGCGGGGACTACAACCCCGAACAATGGCCGGAAAGCGTCTGGCAGGAGGACGTCCGGCTGATGCAGGAGGCCGGCGTCACCATGGTGAGTGTCGGGATCTTCTCCTGGGCGCTCCTGGAGCCCGAGCCGGGCCGGTACGACTTCGGCTGGCTCGACCGGGTCCTCGACCTGCTGCACGCGCACGGCATCCGGGCCGACCTCGGCACCCCCACCGTCGCCCCGCCCGCCTGGTTCTACCGCGCCCACCCCGAGGCGCTGCCCGTCACCGCCGACGGCGTCCGCCTCACGTACGGCTCGCGCGGCGCGATCTGCCACAGCTCCCCCGCCTACCGCGAGGCCGCCGCCCGGATCACCACCGAGCTGGCCCGCCGCTACGCCGCCCATCCGGCCCTCGCGCTCTGGCACGTCCACAACGAGTACGGCGTCCCCGTCAGCGCCTGCTACTGCGACGGCTGCGCCGCCCACTTCCGGCGCTGGCTGGACCGCACGTACGGCTCCGTCGAGGCCGTCAACGAGGCGTGGGGCACCGCCTTCTGGGGCCAGCGGTACGGCACGTACGAGGAGATCCTGCCGCCCCGCACCACCCCGACCGTCGGCAACCCGGCCCAGCAGCTCGACTACCGCCGCTTCGCCGACGCCACCATCCGCGAGAACTTCCGCGCCGAGCGGGACCTCCTCCACGCGATGTCCCCGGGGATCCCGGTCACCACCAACTTCATGACCGCGCTCAGCCAGTGCGACTCGATCGACTACTGGGCCTGGGGCCGCGAGGTCGACCTCGTCACCAACGACCACTACCTGATCACCGACGGCCGGCGCACCCACGTGAACCTCGCGATGGCCGCTGACCTCACCCGCTCCGTCGCCGGCGGCGCCCCCTGGCTGCTCCTGGAGCACTCCACCTCGGGCGTGAACTGGCAGCCCCGCAACCCGGCCAAGCGCCCCGGCGAGATGGCCCGCAACTCCCTCGCGCACGTCGCCCGGGGCTCCGAGGGCGCCATGTTCTTCCAGTGGCGGCAGTCCCGGCGCGGCGCCGAGAAGTTCCACTCGGCGATGGTCCCGCACGGCGGCACCGACACCCGGATCTGGCGCGAGGTCGTCGAACTGGGCGCCGGACTCGGCGCGCTGGAGGAGATCCGGGGCAGCCGGACCGTCCCCGACGTCGCCGTGCTGTGGGACTGGCAGTCCTGGTGGGCGCAGAAGCTGGAGTGGCGGCCGAACGAGGCGCACGACGCCCGCGAGCGCGCCGACAGCTTCTACGAGACCCTCTACGACCGGCACCTCACGGTGGACTTCGCCCACCCCGAGGCCGACCTGTCGGCCTACCCGCTGGTCGTCGTCCCGGCCCTCTACCTGATGACCGAGGCCGCGGGGCAGAACCTGCGGGAGTACGTGGAAAACGGCGGCACCCTGGTCGTCTCCTACTTCTCCGGGATCGTCGACGAGCACGACGCCGTCCACCCCGGCGCCTACCCGGGCGCCCTGCGGGACGTCCTCGGCCTCACCGTCGACGAGTGGTCGCCGCTCCTGGACCACCAGCGGGTCGGCCTCACCGGGCCGGGCGGCGCCGCGCTCACCGGCGACGTGTGGACCGAGTTCGTCCGGCCGCGCGGCGCCGAGACCGTCTGGACCTACGCGGACGGGCCGGCCGCCGGCGGGCCCGCCGTCACCCGGCACCGGCTCGGCCGGGGCACCGCCTGGTACGTCTCCACCCGCCTCGACGCGGCCTCGCTGGACGCGATCGTGGCGGCGGCCTGCGACGACGCCGGGGTGCCCGGCCGGACCGCGCTCCCCCGCGACGTGGAGGTCGTGCGCCGCGCGGGCGCGAACGGCCACTACGTCTTCGTGCTCAACCACACCGCCGAGGACGCGAAGGTCCCGCTGGACGGCACCGGCACGGAGCTGTTGGACGGCGGACGCGTGAGCGGCCCGCTCACCGTCCCGGCCGGAGCCGTGCGCGTCGTCCGCCTCGACGGCTGACGCCCGCCCGCCCCGCTCCCCCCGATCTCCCCGGGGGCGGCCCGCACCCGCTGCGCCGCCCCCGGGTGAGCCGCACCACCCGAAGCACCGTCCCCGAGGAACAGCGCCACCGCACCACCACTCCCCCGTCCGTCACCGTCGAAGGGACTCGACGATGCGCACCGTCAGAAGCCGTTTCCGGCTCCGCTCCGCCGCACTCGCCACCGCGCTCGGCGCGGGCCTGCTGCTCGCCCCGCTGCCCGCGCGGCCGGCCGCGGCCGCGAGCACGCTCACCAACACCGGCTTCGAGGCCGACGGCACCGGTACGGCCACGCCGTCCGGCTGGTCGACCTACTCGGCCGCCGGCCAGAACGCCGCCTCCTTCACCGAGGCGGGCGGCCGCGGCGGCGGCCACCGCCTCTCGCACTGGTCCTCGTCCGCCTACAAGGTCGAGACGTACCAGTACCTCAGCGGGCTCGCCGACGGCACCTACACGCTGAGCGCCTGGGTGCGCTCGGGCGGCGGCCAGAACGCGGCCTACCTCGCCCTGCGCAACTGCGGCTCCGCCGAGCAGCGCACCGACCTGCCGGTCACGACCAGCTCGTGGATAAGGGTCGTCACCTCGGTCAAGGTGGTCGGCGGCGGCTGCACGGTCAGCGTCAACTCGGACGCCAAGGCGGGCAACTGGCTGAACGTCGACGACCTGACCTTCACCCCCGGATCCACCGGGCTGACGGTGAAGGGCGTGGACCTCTCCGCGCTCAAGAAGAACGAGGACTTCGGCGCCACGTACAAGAACGCCTTGGGGACGGCCGGCGACCCGGTCGCGCTCCTCAAGGGCGCGGGCGCCAACTACGGCCGTCTGAAGGTGTGGGTGAACCCGGCCGACGGCTACAACACCAAGGCGCAGGTCCTCGCCACCGCCAAGCGCGTCAAGGCGCAGGGCATGAAGCTGCTCGTCGACTTCCACTACTCGGACGTCTGGGCCGACCCGGGCGCGCAGTCCAAGCCGGCGGCGTGGGCCGGGCACTCGTACGCCCAGCTCAGGACGGACGTGTACGACCACACGTACGACGTCCTGAACGCGCTCAAGGCGCAGGGCACCACGGCCGACATGGTGCAGATCGGCAACGAGATCAACACCGGCATGCTGTGGCCGGAGGGCTCGACGTCGAACTGGACGCAGCTCGCCGGACTGCTGAACTCCGGGATCTCGGCGGCGAAGGCGGTCTCCCCGTCCACCCAGATCGCGCTGCACCTCGCCAACGGCGGCGACAACGCGCTGTACCGCACCTGGTTCGACAACGCCAAGGCGCAGGGCGTGAGTTACGACGTGATCGCGCTGTCCTTCTACGGCTACTGGCACGGGGCGCTGTCCTCGCTCCAGGCCAACCTGGACGACGTCTCGGCCCGTTACGGCAAGAAGGTGATGGTGGCGGAGACGGCGTACCCCTTCCGGCTGGACAGCGAGGACGCGCACGAGAACATCATCGACCTGTCCTCGGAGCTGGTCTCCGGCTACCCGGCGTCGCCGTCCGGGCAGGCGGCGTGGCTCCGTGACGTGATGAACGTGGTGGAGGCCGTCCCGGGCGGCCGGGGCCTCGGCGTCGTCTACTGGGAGCCGGCCTGGACCGCGGTCGCCGGCAACGGCTGGGACCCGACGGACCCGTCGTCCGGCAACGCCTGGGAGAACCAGGCGCTGTTCGACTACGACAGCCGGCTGCTGCCGGCGGCGGGCTGGTTCGCCCACCGCTGACCCGGCACGCCGTGAAGGGCCGGGCCCCCTCGGGGGTCCGGCCCTTTCCCGTGCCGTGGGCTACCACTCCGCCAGGGAGCCGTCGTCGCGGCGCCAGGCCGGGTTGCGCCAGCGGTGGCCGGTCTCGGCGGCCCGCTCGACGGCCTTCGCGTCGACCTCGATGCCGAGGCCGGGCCCGGTGGGCAGGGCCACGTGACCGTCCTCGTACCGGAAGACCGAGGGGTCGACGAGGTAGTCGAGGAGGTCGGAGCCGGTGTTGTAGTGGATGCCGAGGCTCTGCTCCTGGATGAGCAGGTTGGGCGTGGCGAAGCCGACCTGGAGGCAGGAGGCGAGCGCGATGGGGCCGAGCGGGCAGTGCGGGGCGAGGGAGACGTCGTACGCCTCCGCCATCGCGGCGATCCGGCGGGTCTCGGAGATGCCGCCCGCGTGCGAGAGGTCCGGCTGGGCGACGGCGATGCCCTGGCCGAGCACCTTCTTGAAGTCCCAGCGGGAGTAGAGGCGTTCGCCGGTGGCGATGGGGATGGAGGTGGAGCGGGTGATCTCGCCGATGTGGTCGCTGAGCTCGGGGACGACCGGCTCCTCCACGAAGAAGGGCAGGTACGGCTCCAGGAGCGGCAGGACCCGGCGGGCCATGGGGAGGGTGAGCCGGCCGTGGAAGTCGATGGCGATGTCGAACTCGTCGCCGACGGCCTCGCGGATGGACGCGACCCGGTCCACGATCGCCTGGGTGGCGGCGGGGGTGTCGATGAGCCGGAGCTGGGCGGAGGCGTTCATCTTGATCGCGGTGAAGCCCTCGCGCCGCCGGGCGACGGCCTCGGAGGCGACCTCGTCGGGGCGGTCGCCGCCGATCCAGCTGTAGACGCGGACGCGGTCGCGGACGTGGCCGCCGAGGAGCTGCCAGACGGGGACGCCGAGGGCCTTGCCCTTGATGTCCCACAGGGCCTGGTCGATGCCGGCGACGGCGCTGGAGAGGACGGGGCCGCCGCGGTAGAAGCCGCCCTTGGTGAGGACCTGCCAGTGGTCCTCGATCCGCATCGGGTCCTGGCCTACCAGGTAGTCGGACAGCTCCTCGACGGCGGCGGCGACGGTGTGGGCACGGCCCTCGACGACGGGCTCGCCCCAGCCGGTGACGCCCTCGTCCGTGTCGATCCGCAGGAAGCACCAGCGGGGGGCGACGAGATAGGTGCGCAGGGAGGTGATCTTCACTGGTGGTCCTTCACTGGTGGTCCTTCACTTGGAGTCCTTCTTGACGGTCCAGCCGCCGTCCACGACGAGGTTGGTGCCGGTGATGTAGGCGGCGTCGGCCGAGGCGAGGAAGGCGACGGCGGAGGCGACCTCCTCGGGGCGGCCGAGGCGGGCGAGGGCGGTGGCGCCGGCCGAGAGGCGTCGGCCCTCCTCGTCGACGTCGTTCCAGACGTCGGTGAGGATCGGGCCGGGCAGCACGGAGTTGAAGCGCACGTCGGGGCCGTACTCGACGGCGAACTGGCGGATCAGCGCGCACATGCCGCCCTTGGAGGCCGCGTAGGCGGGATAGCCGGGGAGGCCGAAGTCGGCGTGGACGCTGGAGGTGGCGACGAGGCTGCCGCCCTCGGCGCGCAGGTCGTCGAGGAAGGTGCGGGCGGCGAGATAGAGGGAGCGCAGGTTGACGGCGAGTTCGCGGTCCCAGGCGTCGACGGGGAGTTCGTGGGCGGCGGCCGGGGTGTGGGTGAAGGCGTTGCTGTGGAGGACGGAGACGGGGCCGAAGCGCTCGTGGGTCTCCTCGCGCAGCGCGGTCCAGTCGGCCTCGGAGGAGACGTCGCAGCGGACGTAGGCGGCCCGGCCGCCCTCCTCGCGGATGCGGGCGGCGACGGCCTCGCCGGCGGAGGCGGCGATGTCGGCGACGACGACGGCGGCGCCCTCGCGGGCGAGCCGGGCGGCGCTGGCCGCGCCGATTCCTGAGGCGGCGCCGGTGACGACGGCGGTCTGCCCGGAGAAACGGTTCATGGGTGGGCCTTCTCGGGGAGGGGAGGTCAGCGGGTGATGTCCTGGGCGGCCAGGAGACCGAGTTCGGTGCGGCGCGGGATGCCCTCCCAGTCGCCGGGGACGGAGACGGCGAAGGCTCCGCAGAGGGCGGCGAGCCTCAGCCGCTCGGGGAGCGGGGAGCCGTCGAGACGGGCCGCGAGGTAGCCGGAGACGAAGGCGTCGCCGGCGCCGACGGGGTCGACGGCGGTGACGGGGATCGCGGCCTGGCGGTGGGCGCCGTCGGCGGTGACCGCGAGGGCCCCGTCGGCGCCGAGCTTGACGACGGCCTCGGCGGGGCCGAGCCGGGTGAGGGCGCGGGCCGTCTCCTCCGGCGCGCCCTCGGGGACGAAGAGGGAGGCCTCTTCAAGGCCGGCGAAGAGCAGGTCGGTGTACGGGAGGAGGCGGCCCAGCACCTCGGCGGCCTCGGCGCGGGACCACAGGCGCTCGCGGTGGTTGACGTCGAGGGAGACGGTGACGCCGGCGGCGTGCGCGAGGCGGACGGCGTGCTCGACGGCGGCGCGGGCGGTGGCGCTCAGCGCCGGGGTGATGCCGGTGACGTGGAGGATCCGGGCGCCGGTGATCCGGGTGTCGTCGAGGTCGGCGGGGGCGAGGCGGGAGCCGGCGAGTCCGGAGCGGTAGTAGGTGACGCGGAGCCGGTCGGCGGTCCTGCGCTCGCGGAGCATCAGGCCGGTGGGGGCGTCGGGGTCGGTGCGGGCGCCGGAGACGTCCACGCCCTCGGCTCGCAGTCCGGCGAGGACCATGGCGCCGGCGGCGTCGTCGCCGACCCGCCCGGTCCAGGCGGCGCGGTGGCCGAGCCGGCTGACGCCGACGGCCACGGTCGCCTCGGCCCCGGCCCAGCCGAGCCGCATCGGGGCGCCGTTGGCGAAGGGCCCGGCACCGGTGGCGGCGACAACGGCCATGACCTCACCGAGCGTCACGAGCGCGGGGGCGGGAGCGGGGGCGGGGGTGGACGCGGAGGCGGGGCCGGGGGCGGTGCTCGGTACGGGGCTGGGGGCGGAGGCTCGTGCGGGGCCGAGGCCGGGGGCGGTGGTCGGTGCGGGGCCGGACGCGGCAGCGGGGCCGGGCGCGGCGGCTCGCGCGGAGGCGGGGCCGGGACTCGGTACGGGGCCGGACGCGGAGGCGGTGCTCGGTGCGGGGCGGGGCGCGGCGGCTCGCGCGGGGGCGGGGGCCGGTGCGGGGGCGGGGGCCGGTGCCGGGTGTGTCATCGGAGTCGTATCCCGTCCAGGAAGGCGGCCGCCCGCTCGGTGAGGGCCGTGAGGGAGCCGCCCTCGCAGGCGTCGCCGACGAGGGGGCCGCCGATGCCCAGGGCGGTGGCGCCCGCGGCGAGGTAGGCGGGGGCGTCGGCGGCGCCGATGCCGCCGGTGGGGACGAGCGGCACGTCGGGGAGGGGTGCGCGGACGGCCTTGAGGTACTCGGGGCCGCCGGTGGCGGCGGGGAAGAGCTTGACCATGGTCGCGCCGGCCCGCCAGGCGGTGAGGATCTCGGTCGGGGTGTACGCGCCGGGCAGCACCGGCACGTCGAGGCGGACGGCCTCGGCGATGACGTCGGTGCAGGTGGCGGGGGTGATGAGGTAGGTGGCGCCGGCCTCGACGGCGGCCTGGGCGGCGGCGGGGGTGGTGACCGTGCCGGCGCCGAGGGCGAGCCCGGGCGGGGCGTCGGCGGCGTACTCGCGGAGCGCGTCGAGCACTCCGGGGGTGGTGAGCGTGAACTCGGCGGCGCGGACGCCGGAGGCGAGGAGGGTGTCGGTGACCTCGGCGAAGCGGGTGGCCGAGGAGGAGCGGAGGATCGCGATGACGGGGGCGGCGGCCAGGGCGGCGCGCAGCCCGTCGTACGGGCTGGTCATGGTGGGTTCCTGAGGGGGTCAGCGGTCGGCGTACGGGGTGGCGGGCAGGCCCGTCGCTCCCGGCCGGCAGACGAAGAGCCGGCCGGCGTCGGGTTCGGCGCGGAGCCGGTCGCCGGAGAGGCCGTGGGTGGCGGTGGTGATGACGAGGACGTCGAGGTCGGGGCCGGCGAAGGCGCAGCTGGTGACGTGGGAGGCGGGCAGCTCCACGCGCGCGTGGAGGACGCCCCGGGGGGTGAGGGCGAGGACTTCGCCGCCGCCCCAGACGGCGACCCAGACGTTGCCCTCGGCGTCGACGGTGAGGCCGTCGGGGTAGCCGCTGTCGAGGACGGCGAAGGGGCGGCGGCCGGAGAGGGCGCCGGTGACGGGGTCGTAGTCGAAGACGTCGACGCGGCGGGTGGGGCTGTCGGCGTAGTAGAGCAGGGTGCCGTCGGGGCTCCAGCCGAGGCCGTTGGAGATGGTGACGGGGGCGACGAGGGTGGTGAGGCCGTCGGCGTCGAGGCGGTAGAGGGCTCCGGCGCCGGGCCGCTCGTCGAAGGCCATGGTGCCGCCGAGGAGACGGCCCGAGGGGTCGACGGAGGCGTCGTTCATCCGGCGGGGGACGCCGTCGCCGGGGAGTGCGGGGGCGGCGAGCTCGACGGCCTCGGACGGGGCGCGGCCTTCCTCCAGGTGGAGGAAGGCGGTGCCGGCGGCGACGAGGAGGGCCCCGGAGGCGCAGGGGACGGCCGCGCCCACGGGGCGGTCGAAGCGGAGGGCGGCGGTGGGCGCCAGGTCGGTGCGGCCGTCCTCCCGGGTGAGGGCGGCGCGGTGGACGAGGCCCTCGGTGATGTCGACCCAGAGGAGCTCCTGGCGGGCGGCGTCCCAGACGGGGCCTTCGGGCAGGCGGCCGGGGGCGGGGGCGCAGGGCACGGCGCTGAGCTGGAGCATCGGTCTCCTCCTGGGTGTCGGCGGGGCGGCGAGGTGGCGGCGAGAGAAAAACTACGGGTTCGTCTAACGGTTGTAAATATCCCTCCCGCGTCTTCTTCCAACCCTTCGAATAAGATCCTGGACGACGACCGCGCACCGACGGAGGCAGCAGCAGAGATGATCAGGCGCACCTCGCAGGACATTCGCCGCCTCAACCGCTTCGAGGTGCTGCGCCGGGTCTACGCCGGCCCCGGCGCGATGAGCCGGCAGGACGTCGCGGCCGCCACCGGCCTCTCCTTCGCCACGGTCGCCAACCTCACCGCCGAACTCCTCGAAGCCGGCGTCCTCGTCGAGGCCGGGCACGAGGAGTCCGGCGGCGGACGGCCGCGCGCGCGGCTCGCCGTGAACCCGGAGCGGGGCGCGCTGATCGGCGTCGACATCGCCGAGACCTCGGTCCACGCCGAGCTCTTCGACCTGGCGCTGACGGTCCGGCACTCCGTGGAGCGCCCCCTGCCACCGGGGGACGTCCGCCCCGCCGACGTCGTCGACGCGCTCGCCGGGGCCGTCGAGGAGCTGCTCGCCGCGTCCGGGACCGACCGGTCGAGGGTCCTCGGGGCGGGGGTGAGCGTGCCGGGCATGGTCGAGCGCGAGGGCGGGGTGTCGTCGTTCTCGCCGTACTGGTCCTGGCACGAGGTGCCGCTGCGGGCCCTGCTCGACGAGCGGCTCGGGCTGCCGCTGTGGCTGGACAACCCGCTGCGGGCCAGCACGGTCGCGGAGATGTGGTTCGGCGCGGGCCGCGAGGTCGACGACCTGGTGGTGCTGACGCTGCGGGCCGGCGTCGGCGCGGGCATCGCGATCGGCGGGCAGCTGTACCGGGGCTTCACCAACAGCGCGGGCGAGTGGGGCCACACCTGCCTCGCCCTCGACGGACGCCTGTGCACCTGCGGCAACCGGGGCTGCGTGGAGGCGTACGTGTCGCTGCGCGGGATCGCCGCGACCTGGCGGGAACTCGCCCCGGACGACGGGCGGGCGAGCGGCCCCGACGACGCGGCGACGGTCGCGGCGCTGGCCCGCGCGGCCGACGCGGGCGATCCTGTGGCCGCCGAGGCGATCGGCCGCACCGGGCGGTACCTCGGCGCCGCCGTCGCCAACCTGGTCAACCTGGTCAACCCCCAGGTCGTGGTGGTCGGCAACCAGGTCGTCGACCTGCTCGGCGAGCGCCTGCTGCCGGCCGCGTACGAGGCGGTGGGACACCACGCCCTGGCGCTGCCGCACCGGGCGGCGACCCTGCGCCGCAGCGCGGTCCCGCACAACCCGGTGACCCGCGGCGCGGCGACCTTCGCCCTGGAGGGCTTCCTCGACGACCGGGAGGTCTTCGGCCCGGTGAGCCGGATGCGCAAGGCCGCCAAGGGCGGTGCGGGCGCGGGTGATTGAGGACCGGCGCGGGCGCGGACGCCCGCACGGGCACGGGCCCGGTCGCCCGTACGGGCACGCGTCCCGCCGCGGCCGCGGGTCAGCGCGCCGGGCCGCGGTGGCCCAGGCGGGCGGAGAGTTCGCCCGCGCCGCGTACGGCGAGGGCGGTGAGTTCGTTCTCGCGGGCCTCGTCCCAGCGGATGACGGGGACGGAGATGGAGAGCGCGGCGACGACCCGGCCGGAGCGGTCGCGGACGGGGGCGGCGACGCAGGAGACGTCCGGGTTGGACTCGCGCTGCTCGACGGCGACCCCGAGGATCGCGATCTCGGCGAGCGCGGCGCGCAGGGCCTCCGGGTCGGTGATGCTCTGCGGCGTCATGCCGGTCAGCTCCCGCCCGTCGAGGAGCGCGTCCAGCTCGTCGGCGGGGAGCATCGCGAGGAGCATCTTGCCGACGGCCGTGCAGTGGGCGGGCAGCCGCCGGCCGGCCGCCGACACCATGCGGACGGCGTGGGTGGAGTCCACCTTGGCGACGTAGATGACGTCGGCGTCCTCCAGGAGGGCGACGTGGACGGTCTCGCCGCAGGTCTCGGCGGTCTCGCGGGCGACCTCCCGCCCCTCCGCGGCGAGGTCGAGCCCCTCGGCGTAGCGGCTGCCGAGCTGGTAGGTGCGCACCCCGAGCCGGTAGCGGCCGGGCTGTTCCGGCACCGGGACGAGGTAGTTGCGGGCGGTGAGCGTGGAGACCAGCTCGTGGGTGGTGGTGCGGGGCAGCCCGAGCCTACGGGTGATCTCGGGGGCGGAGAGCGTGCCGTCCCCCTGGAGGAACAGCTCCAGTATGTCGAATGCCCTGGTCACCGCGGGTACGAGTCGTCCCATGGCCCCCCACCTCACCCTCACGCCGTTCGAAATGCCGTACCGCGACCGAAATCGCGGACAGAGACTAGCCCCGGACCGGGGGCCGGGCAACGGGCCCGGTCCGCGCGCGGCCGGGTGGACGGGCTTCCATTGACACCCCGGCGGGCCGCTGCCTACGGTCACGCCACTTCGTCGAACGCCGTTCGAGATCACGAACATTCCGGAGAGTCATCGCGGTGCGCATCACGGGAATCACCACTCATGTCGTCGGCACGCCCTGGCGCAACCTCACCTACGTCCTGGTCCACACCGACGAGGGGCTGACCGGGGTCGGCGAGACCCGGATGCTCGGTCACACCGACGCCCTGCTCGGCTACCTCCGCGAGGCGGAGGCGAACCACATCGCGGGCTCCGACCCCTTCGCCGTCGAGGACCTCGTGCGCCGCATGAAGTACGGGGACTTCGGGCGCGCCGGCGAGATCGTGATGTCCGGGATCGCGGTCGTCGAGACGGCCTGCTGGGACATCAAGGGCAAGGCCCTGGGCGTGCCGGTCTGGCAGCTGCTCGGCGGGCGGGTGACGGAGCGGGTGCCGGCGTACGCGAACGGCTGGTACACCACCGAGCGGACGCCCGAGGCGTACCACGCGGCGGCCCGCGAGGTGGTGGCGCGGGGCTACCGGGCCCTGAAGATCGACCCGTTCGGCGCGGGCCGGCTCGAACTCGACCCGGCCGCCTCGCGGTACGCGGTCTCGCTCATCGAGGCCGTCCGGGACGCGATCGGGCCGGACACCGAGCTGATGGTGGAGATGCACGGCCGCTTCTCCCCCGCGACGGCGGTCCGGCTGGCCCGCGAGCTCGCCCCCTTCCGTCCCGCGTGGCTGGAGGAGCCGGTGCCGCCGGAGAACCTGAAGGCGCTGGCGAAGGTGGCGGAGAAGACCGAGCTGCCGATCGCCACCGGGGAGCGGATCCACGACCGGATCGAGTTCCGGGAGCTGTTCGAGTCGCAGGCCGCCGACGTCATCCAGCCGGACGTCGGGCACATCGGCGGCATCCTGGAGGCCCGCAAGCTCGCCGCGACCGCCGAGACCCACTACGTGACCGTCGCCCCGCACAACGTCGGCGGCTCGGTCCTCACCGCGGCCTCCCTCCAGCTCGCCGCCTGCACCCCGAACTTCAAGGTGCTGGAGCACTTCAACGACTTCGCCGACGCCGAGATCAAGAAGGTGGTGCGCGGCGCCCCGGAGATCGACCCGGAGACCGGCTGCTTCCCCGTCTCGCACGCCCCCGGCCTCGGCGTCGAGCTGGACGTGGACGCGGCGGCCGAATTCCCGCAGCAGCGGGCCAGGTTCGACCTGTGGGCCGACGGCTGGGAGCGGAGGCGGCCGAAGTGACCGGCGGAACGGGCGACCGCGCCGTCCTCGTCGAACGGCCCGGTGCCGCCCGGCTCGTGACCCGGCCGAGGCCCGAACCCGGCCCGGGCGAGGTCCTGGTGCGGGTCGCCGCCGCCGGGATCTGCCTCAGCGACCGGGAGGTGTACGAGGGGCGGCGGCCGCCCGGCTACGTGCGCTACCCGGTGGTGCCGGGGCACGAGTGGTCCGGCACCGTCGAGGCGGTCGGCCCGGGGGTGGACCCGGAACTGACCGGGCGGCCGTGCGTCGCCGAGGGCTTCCGCTCCTGCGGGACCTGCGAGCGGTGCCGGTACGGCGAGACGAGCCTGTGCACCGCCGGGTACGCGGAGACCGGCTTCACCGAGCCCGGCGCCTTCGCCGACCGGCTGCTCGTGCCCGTCCGGCTCCTCCACCTCCTGCCGGACGGCTCCGACCTGCGGGCCGCCGCCCTCCTGGAGCCGGCGGCGGTGGTCGCGGCGGCGGTACGGGCCGGGCGGCCGCGCCCCGGGGAGCGGATCGCGGTCGTGGGCGCCGGGACGCTCGGGCTGCTCGCCGTGCGGTGGCTGGCCGCCCACTCCCCCGCCGAACTGGCCGTGGTCGACCCGCGCGCGGCCCGGGCCGGGCGGGCCCTGGACTTCGGCGCGAGCGCCGCGCTCGCCCCCGGGGAGGCGGCGCACGGCGCCTTCGACCTCGTGGTGGAGACCGCCGGGGCGCCCACCACGGCGGCGTCCTCCTGTCTGCTCGCCCGCCGGGGCGGCCGGGTGGTGCTCACCGGCATGTTCGCGGAGGGCGCCGCCGGCATCGACCCGGTGCACCTCTCGGTGAGCCAGCTGGAGCTGCGGAGCGTCTTCGGCGCCTCCTCGGCGGCCTGGACCGACGCGGTGCGGGCCTTCTCGACCGGGCTCCTGGACCCGGCGCCGCTCGTCACCCACGAGTTCCCGCTGGAGCGCTTCGCCGAGGCGCTGGACCTGGTCGGCTGCGGGGACCCGGCGGTCGGCAAGGTCCTGCTGCGGCCCTGAACCCGCCGCGCACCACCGGCGGGCACCCGCCCGTCCGGTTTCCCGCACGTCGTCCGGACCGTCGAACACGAGGAGTCAGATGTCTTCGCACCGTCCCGGGGCCGAGGCCCTGCGCCGCATCGGCCACCCCGTCCCGCGGCCCGACCCCGCCGACTCCTCCCCGCACTCCTTCCCGGACGGGGGGCGGTGGCGCACCGAGGTGCCGTCCGTGGAGGGTCCGGAGGCCCTGGCGGCGGTACTCGCGGAGAGCGCGCGGCTCGACGTGCCGGTGCACCGGGTGAGCCAGGGCAGCGGGGTGTGGATGCTCACCGACGCCGAGATCGCCGAGATGGTGGCCGCCTGCGCCGAACGGGCCGTGGAGCTCTGCCTGTTCACCGGTCCGCGCGGCACCTGGGACACCGGGGCGGCGACCCGCACCGACTCGGGCGGCGCGGGTCCGCGCGCGCGGGGCCACGACGCCCTCGCCGGCTGTGTGGAGGACGCCCTGCGGGCCGCCGGGCTGGGCGTGCGCTCGCTGCTGGTGGCGGACGAGGGCGTGCTCTGGACCCTGCACCGGCTGCGTGCCGCCGGGGTCCTGCCCGAAGGGATGCGGTTCAAGGTGTCGGCGCTGATCGGCCCGGTGAACCCGGCCTCGTACGCGGTCTACGAACGGCTCGGCGCCGACTCCCTGAACGTCCCCTCGGACCTGACGCCCGCGCACCTCACCGAGATCCGCCGGTCCAGCGCCGCGCCGATGGACCTCTACGTGGAGGCGCCGGACGACCTCGGCGGCTACGTCCGCCTCCACGAGGTGGCCGAACTGGTGCGCAGGGCCGCGCCGTTGTACCTGAAGTTCGGTCTGAGCCGGGCGGCCGGCATCTACCCGTACGGAGCCCATCTGCGCGAGCACGCGCTGGCCACCGCCCGCGAACGGGTCCGGCGCGGACGCCTGGTCCTGGACCAGCTGGCCCGGCACGGCGCCGCCGGCTCCATGTCGCCGCTCGGCTCGCACGGCTCCGGCCCGCTGACCCGCTTCCCCGTCACGGACTGAGGCCCGCTCGCCGGACCCTCGCGTCGAAGCGCTTCGATTTTGCCCCTCCCCGCAGTCTGGACACGTCAACTCGCCCGCGTTACCGTCTCGCTGAGCCCGTCGAAGCGATCTTTCGACGGCTCCGTCGAAGCGATTCACCCGTCCTGGCCGCAGGGAGATCGGATGGTCACGCTTGCCGAGGTCGCCCGCCACGCCGGGGTGTCGGCCAGCACGGTGAGCTATGTCCTGAGCGGCAAGCGGCCCATCTCCGGCCCCACCCGGCGGCGGGTGCGGGCCAGCATCGAGCAGCTCGGGTACCAGCCGCACGCCGGGGCCCGGGCGCTCGCGAGCAGCCGGTCGCGGATCATCGCGCTGATGGTGCCGCTGCGCACCGACATGTACGTGCCGGTGATGCTGGAGATCGCGGTGGCCGTCGCCACCGCGGCCCGGGCGCGGGGCTACGACGTGCTGCTGCTCACCGGCGAGGAGGGCCCCGCGGCGCTGCGCCGGGTCACCGGCAGCGGGCTGGCCGAGGCCGTGATCCTGATGGACGTGCAGCTCGACGACGGGCGGCTGCCGGTGCTGCGGGGGGCGGCGCCGCCCGCCGTCCTCGTCGGGCTGCCGGCCGATCCGTCCGGACTGAACTGCGTGGACCTGGACTTCGCCGCGGCCGGGGCGCTCTGCGTGGAGCACCTGGCCGGGCTCGGCCACCGGGAGATCGCCGTCGTCGGCGGCTCGCCCGGGGTGTACGCCCGGCACACCGGCTTCGCCGAGCGGACCCTCGGCGGGCTGCGCGAGCGGGCGGCGCTGCTGGGCGTCGGGCTGCTGCACCGGCCGTGCGACGGCAGTCACGACGCGGTCGCCGGGGTGCTGGCCCGGATCCTGGACGAGCGCCCGGGGGTCAGTGCCTTCGTGGTGCAGAACGAGACGGCGGTGGAGCCGTTGCTGGCCCTGCTGCGGCGGACCGGGCGGGCGGTCCCGGAGGACGTGTCGGTGGTCGCGGTCTGCCCGGAGGCGGTGGCCGCGCGGGCGTCCGTGCCGCTCACCTCGGTGGCGATCCCGGCGCAGGAGCTGGGACGGCGGGCGGTGGAGCGGCTGTTCGCCCGGCTCGCCGGGCCGGGCGGGCCTGAGGCGACCGGGGTGGAGCTGCTCACCCCGGTGCTGACCGTGCGGGCCAGTTCGGGTCCGCCGCCCGCCCGCCGGGTCACGGGCTGACGAGGACGTGCTCCTCGCCCTCCCGGAGCCGGATCCGCCGCCGGCCCTCGGGGGCGCACAGCTCGACGTCGGCGTCCCGGGCGGGGCGCAGCACGGCCCGGTACTCCCCCGGCGCCCAGGCGAGGTCGAGCCGGGCGCCGAAGCGGGTGCGGACGCCGGTGATCCGGCCGCGCGCGCAGAGTCCGGGCGGGGGCGCGGGCAGCAGCACGAGCCGGCCGGGGGTGGAGCGGACCAGCGCCTCGACGAGGAGGGCGGGCAGGGCGTGGGCGGCGTCGGCGTTGTAGACGTCCCGCTCCGGGTAGTGGGCGCTCATCAGGGAGGCGTGGAAGAAGTCGCCGCCGAGGACCCGGCGGAGGGCGTCCCCGGTGCGTCCGGCGTCGCCGAGCCGGGCGGCGATCAGGCCCTGGTGGAGGTGGCCGTGGGCGGAGTCGTTCTCGTGGCCGCGCAGGGCGAGGGCGCGGGCGGCGGCCCGGGCCAGGGCGGGGGTGTCGTACGGGGTGATCTCGTCGAGCGGCCAGACGGGGTAGAGGTGGCTGAGGTGCCGGTGGTCGTAGCGGTCGCCGAGGCCGGGCCAGGCCCATTCGGCGAGGGCGCCGTCGTCGTTGACGCGGTGGGGCGGGAGGCGGTCGGCGAGGGCCCGGAGGCGGGCGGCCCGCTCGCCGGGGGCGCGGTCGGCGGCGGCGGTGAGGGCGTGGCGGGCGGCGGCCAGGTCCATGGTGGCGTTGACGGCGCCCCAGCTGCCGCCGCGCGGGCGGTTCTCCGGCGAGTAGGAGGGGACGACGGCGAGGTGTCCGTCGGGGCCGGTGCGGGTGAGGAAGTCCTCGTAGAAGTCGGCGAGTTCGAGGAGCATTCCGGTGAGCCAGGGGTCGCGGCGGCCGTCGGCCTCGTCGGCTTCGAGGAGCGGGAGGAGGAGCCAGTCGGCGGCGGCGGTCCAGAGGTGGAGGGGGTACTCCCGGTCGAAGTGGTACGTGTGGCCGCTCTCGCCGTCGGTGTGGGCGGGGGCGACGACACCACGGGTGCCGAAGACGGCCCGGGCGTTGTCCCGCCAGTCGGCGGACTGGCCCCGGATCAGGGCGCGGTGGGCCTCGGTGACCTCGGGCAGGTCGGCGGCGACGGCGGAGGCGGTCTGGAGGGCGAGGTTGGCGTCGGTGGTGAAGCCGCCGGACCAGGCGGTGTCCCAGTCGCCGGTCCACAGGCCGCACAGGCGGGGCGGGTACAGGCCGGCCGAGGAGAGCAGGTGGTGGCGGCCGGCGGCGAAGAGGCGTTCGAGGAGGGCGGGTCCGGCGGGGCGGGCCAGCAGCTGCGATCCGGACAGGGCCCGTTCGGCGGGGTCGGCGGCGAGGTCGAGGGCGACCCGGCGGTAGGCGGCGCCGTGGAGCGCGGCGTGCCGGGCGAGGAGCCGGGCGTACGCGGCGGCGGGGCCGTCCTCCCCGGCGAGGGCGCGCAGGGCGGCGGTCTCGCCGGCGGGGTCGTACGGGCCGTCGTGGCGGTGCACCCGGGTGAGCAGGAGCAGCGCGCCGGCGCCCTCGGCGCGGATGCCGCGGTCGGTGAGGACGGTGCGGCCGGCGTCGGCGACGACGAGGGTGACGCCGGTGTAGCCGAGGGTGGAGCCGGGGTAGCCGGCGCGCAGGGTGAGGACGGTCTCGCCGTGGGCGGTGGTGACGCCGCGGGCGGTGGTGAGGCCGGGCGGAACGCCGTCGAGGCGGTGGTCGAGCTCCACGTGGACGCGGGGTCCCGGCTCCGTCACGTACTGGACGAGGACGTCGTCGGCGCGGGAGACGAGGACCCGGCTGGTGCGCGGTCCGGCGGTGGCGGTGACGACGCCGGTGGTGAAGTCGGCCTCGCGGCGGACCGCGCGCCCGCCGTCCGGGGCCTCGTCCCGGACGCGGGTGAGGAAGCCGGGGTGGAAGGGCCGGATCCAGCGCAGCGGGCGGCCGTCGGTGAAGGTCTCGGCGGCGGTGAGGTCGCCGGAGAGGAGGGCGTCCTGGAGGGCGGGGAGCCGGTCGGCGAGGCGGGGCGGGTCGGTGTCGCCGGGGGCGTGGTGGGGGCGGACGAGGGTGTGGTGGGTGACGATCACCCGGTCGTCCGCGGGGTCGCCGTACACCAGGGCGCCGTGCCGGCCGTTCCCGGCGGGGAAGGCGTCCTCCCAGCGGGCGGCGGCCGCGGGCTCCCAGGTGCCGTGCACGGGGCCGGGCGGGAGCCCGGGGGCGTGCGGGGAGGCGGGGGCGGGTTCGCTCATGGGTGCTCCTCCAGGACGGCGGCGCCGAAGCGGTCGAGGGTGAGGGTGTCGTCGACGGTGGTGCCGGTGAGCAGGTCGCGGTGGCGGCCGGGCACGGCGACGGTGACCGGGTCGCGGCCGTGGTGGAGCAGGAAGAGGAGCTCGCCGCGGCGGACGGCCTCGACGCCGTCGGGGAGGCCGGCGAGGACGGGCCGGACGCCCGCCTCGTGGGCGGCTTCGGTGAGGAGGGCGCGCAGGGCGGCGGGTTCGGGGAGGGTGGAGAGGTAGCGGGCGCGGCCGTGGCGGAGGACGGCGGGGCGGCCGTCGAGTTCGCCGCCCCGGTAGGCGGCCAGGGTCTCGGCGCCGGGGGCGGGGACCAGTTCCTCGGACCACAGGGTGCCCCGGAAGGCGTCGCAGTCGGCGTGCTCGCCGGGGGCGAGGGGCCACCGTTCGTCGATCCGGTCGATGCCGAGGAGGGCGCGGAGGCGGGCGTCCATGCCGCCGGGGCGGATCCGGTCGTCGGGGTCGGCGACGCCGGTGAAGAAGCCGCAGACGAGCCGGCCGCCGCCGGAGACGTACCGCTCCAGGGCGCCGATCGCCGCGTCGTCGAGGAGGTAGAGGTGCGGGACGACGACGAGGGGGTGGGCGGTCAGGTCGTGGTGGGGGTGGGCGAGGGTGACGGGGAGGCCGGCGTCCCAGAGGGCGCGGTGCCAGGCGCGGACCAGGTCGCCCTGGTCGAGGTGGGCGGAGAGGGCGCCCTCGTGACGGCCCGCCCACCAGGAGTCCCAGTCGTGGAGCAGGGCGACGCCGCCGGCGGGGAGGCGGCTGCCGGCGACGCGGGGGCCGAGGCGGGCGAGGTCGGCGCCGATGCGGACGGTCTCGCGGAAGGCGCGGCCGTGTTCGCCGCTGTGGCCGAGCATGCCGGAGTGGAACTTCTCGGCGCCCTGGCGGGAGGGGCGCCACTGGAAGTAGTGGACGGCGTCGGCGCCGCGGGCGACGGCCTGGAGGGTCCAGAGCCGGTTGAGCCCTTCGGGTTTGGGGCGGTTGACGGGGCGCCAGTTGACGGCGCCGGCGGCCTGCTCCATGACCATCCAGGGGCGGCCGCCGGCCTCGGCGCGGGTGAGGTCGGCGACGAGGGCGTTCTCGTGGGCGCCGGCGCGGGGCTCGGCGGGGTCGGGGTAGACGTCGACGGAGACGACGTCCTCCTCGGCGGCCCAGGCCCAGCCGTCCTGCCCGGACCAGAAGGGCATGAAGTTGGTGGTGACCGGCAGGTGGGGGGTGTGCTTGCGGACGATGTCGCGTTCGGCGCGGTAGCACTCCAGGAGCTGGTCGGAGGTGTAGCGGCGGAAGTCGAGGACGTGGGAGGGGTTGCGCAGGTAGTGGGCGCGGCGCGGGGGCAGGACCTCGTCCCAGGCGGCGTACCGCTGGCTCCAGAAGTCGGTGCCCCAGGCGGCGTTGAGGGCGTCGAGGGTGCCGTACCGGTGCTGGAGCCAGGTGCGGAAGGTGCGGGCGGCCTCGTCGCCCCAGTCGTGGGTGCAGTACTCGTTGTTGATGTGCCACATGACGAGTGCGGGGTGGGTGGCGTAGCGGGCGGCGAGGTCCTCGGTGACGGCGGCGGCGTGGCGGCGGTAGACGGGGCTGGAGTGGGAGAAGTGCTGGCGGGAGCCCCACCATTCGGTGCGGCCGTCCTCGTCGCGGGGGAGGGTCTCGGGGTGGCGGCGGCCGAGCCAGGGCGGCGGGGAGGCGGTGGGGGTGGCGAGGACGACGTCGATCCCGTGCGCGTGGGTGAGGTCCATCAGCCGGTCGAGCCAGCCGAACTCCCGGGCGCCCGGCTCGGGTTCGAGCCGGGACCAGGAGAAGACGCCGAGGGTGACGGTGGTGACGCCGGCCCGGCGCATCAGCCGCAGGTCCTCGGCCCAGGTGTCCTCCGGCCACTGTTCGGGGTTCCAGTCGCCGCCGTACAGGATGCGGGCCGGGCGGCCGGGCGGGCGGGTGAGGTCGTCGAGGCTCGGCATGCGGGTTCTTCCGGTAGGAGGGTGCGGGGTCATCCCTTGACGGCGCCGGTGAGCATGCCCTTCTTGAAGTGCTTCTGGACGAAGGGCGAGAGGACGGCGACGGGCAGCAGGGCGAGGACCATGACGGCCATCTGGACGGCGAGTCCGGAGAGGTTCCCGGCCTTGACGGCCTGGCCGAGGCCGACGGGGATCTCCTGCTTCTGGGCGAGCTGGATGAGGACGTTCTGGAGCGGCATCATGTTCTGGTCGTTGAGGTAGATGGAGGCGTTGAACCAGGCGCTCCAGTAGCCGACCGCGTAGAAGAGGGTGATGACGGCGATCACCGCGCGGGAGAGCGGCATCACGATGGTCCGGAGGATGCGCAGGTCGCCGGCGCCGTCGATGCGGGCGCTGTCGATGAGTTCGGGCGAGATGCCCATGAAGAAGGCGCGCAGGACGAGGATGTTGAAGACGCTGATGGCGCTGGGGAGGATCAGCGCGAGGTAGGTGTCGGTGAGGCCGAGGCTCTGCACCAGCAGGTAGGTGGGGATGAGGCCGGCGCCGAAGAACATGGTGCCCATGAGCGTGAAGAGGATGGCCCGGTGTCCGAGGGAGCCGGGCCGGGACAGTCCGTAGGCGGCGAACACGGAGACGGTCATCGAGAAGAGCGTGCCGGCGAGGGTGACGCCGAGGCTGACGAGGACGGCGCGGGTGACCTGTCCGCCGCTCAGCAGTTCCCGGTAGGCGATGAGGGTGAGGTCCCGGGGGATGATGACCAGTCCGCCGGCCTCGGTGATCGCCTTCTTGCTGGAGAGGCTGGTGACGACGACGATCCAGAGCGGGAAGAGGACGGCGAGGCAGGCGGCGGCGAGGAGCCCCGCCTTGGCGGTGAGTCCGGCCCGGGTGGGCGTCTCCTCCCAGACGGGGCGGGCGGGCGCCGCCCACCGGGAGCGGCGGGCGGCGGTGTCGCGGGCGGGCGGCGGCGCGGGCCGTTCGAGGACGCGCAGGGTCACTTGCGGTACACCCCCTGTTCGCCCATGAGGTGGGCGACCTTGTTCGCGGTGAGGACGAGCACGAGGCCGACGATCCCCTTGATGAGTCCGGCCGCCGCCGCGTAGCTGAAGTCCTGGCTGCGCAGGCCGGTCCACCAGACGAAGGTGTCGAGGACTTCGGCGGCGCCGGGTCCGACGGCGTCGCGCTGGAGCAGCAGCTGCTCGAAGCCGACGGTGAGGGCGTCGCCGACGCGCAGGACGAGGAGGAGGGCGATGACGGGGCGCAGGGCGGGCAGGGTGACGTGCCACATGCGGCGCCACCGGTCGGCGCCGTCCATGGCGGCGGCCTCGTAGAGGGACTGGTCGACGGCGGCGAGCGCGGCGAGGAAGACGATGACGCCCCAGCCGGCGTCCTTCCAGATGCCCTCGGCGGTGACGAGGAACTTGAAGACGCCGGGGTCGGTCATCAGGTCGAAGCCCTCGTGGCCGTGTTCGCGCAGGGTCTGGGCGATGATGCCGGCGCCGCCGAAGATCTGCTGGAAGACGGTGATGACGATGACCCAGGAGAAGAAGTGCGGCAGGTAGAGCACGGCCTGGACGAAGGCGCGGATCCGGGGCCGCAGCAGGCTGTGCACGAGCAGGGCGAGGGCGATGGGGACGGGGAAGAAGAGGACGAGCTGGAGGAGGAAGAAGACCAGGGTGTTCTCGACGGCGTCCCAGAACGCGGGGTCGGACAGGACCCGGTCGAACTGGGCGAGGCCGACCCAGGGGGATTCCAGGACGGCGGTGACGCCGTTGGTGGAGACGTAGGGGTCGTAGTCCTGGAAGGCGACGACGTTCCCGAGGATGGGGACGTAGTTGAAGACGAGGACGAGGGCGAGGGCGGGCACCGTCATCAGCAGGAGGACGCGGTCGCGCCGGAGCCGCCGGCCGAGGGGGATCCTCGGCCGGCGGTCGGTGGTGTCGTGCTTGTTCACGTCAGCTCGCCGCGGAGCCGGTGGTGTCGAGGAGCTTCTTGTACCAGTCGCGGAGCTGGTCGCCGCCCTTGGACTTCCATTCCGAGACGGCCTGCTGCATGTCGGAGAGCTTCTTCCGGCCGCGGACGATGTCCTTCTCCAGCTGCTCGAAGTCGTTCATGAGGCCGGTCCACCGGGCGGGTTCGGCGATGGTGAGGCCGTAGAAGGAGGACTTGCGGGTGAGGGCGCCCATCCGCTGCTGCCATTCGACCTGCGCCTTGGTGATCTCGGGCATGTCGGGGTGGGCGATGTAGGGGGCGGGGCTGGCGACGAACATCCAGGAGCTGCTGACCTCCTGGTTGCCGGCGTCGGTCTTGACGGGCAGGCCGTCCTTGACCGTGTGGTGGACTCCCTCGACGCCGTAGTCGGTGAGCATGCGCTCCTTGGTGCCGTAGGGGGCGGCGGTGAAGTCGGCGATGGCGAGGGCGTCCTCGATCACCGACTTGGGGGCGCCCTTGCGGACGAAGGACCATATGTTGGCGGGGTTGGTGGCCCACAGCTGCGGGGTGCCGCCGGCGTGGCCGGGGACGTCCATGGCGGCCATCGCGAATCCCGGGTTCTGGGCGGCCATCTCGGCGGTCTTGCCGTACCAGTGGGAGAGGTCGTTGTTGTAGATGAGGCACTGGCCGGAGGTGAAGCGGACGCTGGTGTCGCCCTGGTTCTGGGCCTTCTCGTCGGGGTGGACGACACCGGCGTCGAAGAGCTTGCGGGTCCATTCCAGGGCTTCGAGGTACTCGGGGGTCTCGATGCGGTTGACCAGCTTGCCGTCGACGAGGTTCCAGCCGAGCGCCTTGTCGCTGCCGTTGAGGACGCCGAACATGTTCCAGGCGGTCCAGGTCATGTCGGCGCAGGCCCACACCTTGGCCTTCGCGCTGGTGATCTCCTTGGCGAGGGCGAGGAACTCGTCGGCGCTCTTGGGGAGTTGCCAGCCCTTCGCGTCGAAGAGGTCCTTGCGGTAGAAGGGCGCGATGTTGGTGACGTAGGAGGCGGGCATGGGCAGGCCGCGGAGCTTGCCGCCGAAGATGGAGCGCTGCCAGGCGTCGGTGGGGATGGCGGCGAGGTTGGGGTAGGCCTTGACCTTGTCGCCGGAGAGGTACGGGCCGAGGTCCTCGAACTTGGCGTTGACGGCGCTGGGGATCTTGCCGCCGAGGTTCCAGCCGGGGACGACGACGAGGTCGGGGATGTCGCTGGAGGCGAGGACGGCGCCGAGCTTCTGGTCGTAGACGTTGCCGTCCTGGTTCTGCCAGGTGGCCTGGACGCCGATGGCCTCGTCCATGGCCTTGTAGTACGGGTTGCCGGGGGCGGGCGGGGTGCCCCAGAAGGGCGCCATGACGGTGAGCGCGCCGCCCTTGCCGAGCTTCTCGGGTACGGAGGCCTTGAGTTCGGCGGCGGGGATGGCGCGGGTGAAGCCGGCGGCGGAGCCGTTGCGCGCGGGGACGTCGGCGGGGACGACACTGCTGGCCACGAAGGCGGGGAGGATCTTGGCGGCGTCCTTGCCGCTGGTGGTGCCGTCCTTCTTCCCGGTGTCCCCGCCGCCGCCGCAGGCGGTGAGCAGCGGGGCTCCGCCGGCGACCGCGACGGCGGCGACGGCGCCGGTGGCGAGGAAGCCCCTCCGGCTCTGTTCGGTTCTCGGGGAGCCCGTGGAGGCGGCGTTCGGCGTCATTGCGTCAACCCTTCATGGCACGCGCCAGGACACGCGGCGCCCGAAGGGTCGCCGGCCGGCTGCGGTGATGGAGATGGAGCAAGGTGCGGGGTGCGGGCGGGGCGGGGCCCCGGGGGCGCGGCGACGGGCGCGGCAGGTCGGCACCGGCGAGTCGAAGCGCTTCGATGTTGCTGCGAGGTTAAGTGACCGTCACAGGCGCGGCAAGAGTCGTTCAGGAGTTTCTCGAACCGACGCCCGGGAAGCCCTCTTGCCTTCAACTCCTGTGGACAGGAGGCGAAATGTGACCGCCGTGGACCTTGACACCCACCCCGGCGCACTTGAGCATCGAAGCGCTTCGAAACTTCCGGCCGCCGTCCGGCGACCACCGTCCAAGGGACTCGTACGTGACCGCAGACCGGCCGCCCTTCCGTGACCCGGCCCTCCCCGTCGACGCACGCGTCGCCGACCTCCTCGGCCGCCTCACCCCCGCCGAACGCCTCGCCCTGCTCCACCAGTTCGCGCCCGGCGTCGAGCGCCTCGGCCTGGCCGCCTTCCGCACCGGCCAGGAGGCCCTGCACGGCGTCGCCTGGATGGGCCCGGCGACCGTCTTCCCGCAGGCCGTCGGCCTCGGCGCGAGCTGGCACCCCGAGCTGGTCCGCCGGGTCGGCGAGGCCGTCTCCCGCGAGGCGCGGGTGATGCGCGCCAAGGACGAGCGGGTCGGCCTCAACGTGTGGGCGCCCACCGTGAACCTGCTGCGCAACCCGCTGTGGGGGCGCGGCGAGGAGGGCTATTCCGAGGACCCGGCGCTCACCTCCGCCATCGCCGTCGCCTTCACCCGCGGCCTGCGCGGCGAGCATCCGGCGTACTGGCGCACGGCGCCCGTGCTCAAGCACTGGCTCGCGCACAACAACGAGACCGCCCGCGACACCTCCTCCGCCTCCGTCCGGCCCCGCGTGCTCCACGAGTACGACCTGCCGGCCTTCCGCGGCGCCGTCGAGGCGGGCACGGTCGCCGGTGTGATGCCCGCCTACAACCTGGTCAACGGCCGGCCCAACCACCTGTCCCCGTACCTGGAGTCGGAGCTGCGCGCCTGGACCGACCGGGAGCTGCTGGTCTGCTCCGACGCGGGCGCGCCGAGCAACCTCGGCGACTCGCAGGCGTACTTCGACAGCCACGAGGAGGCCGTCGCGGCGGCGCTGCGCGCGGGCGTCGACTCCTTCACCGACCACGGCACCGACAGCTCGGTGATCCTCGGCCGGCTGGAACGGGCCCTGGAGCGGGGCCTGATCGGCCAGGAGGACGTGGACCGGGCGGTGCGCAGGCAGCTGACCGTACGGTTCCTGCTCGGCGAGTTCGATCCGGAACTCGACCCGTACGCCCAGGAGTCCGCGTACGACACGGCCGGCCACCGCGAGCTGGCGCGCGAGGCGGCGGAGGCGGCGCTCGTCCTGCTGCGCAACGAACCGGCCCCGGACGGCGCCCCGCTGCTGCCGCTGGCGGACGGCGGCCGGATCGCGGTCGTCGGGCTGCTCGCCGACGCCGCCAAGCTGGACTGGTACAGCGGCGCGCTGCTGCGCCGCTCCACCCCGCTGGACGGCGTCCGGGAGCGGTTCGGCGCGGACCGGGTGGACTTCGCGGAGGGCGTGGACCGGATCCGGCTGCGCACCGCCGACGGGCGCGCGCTGCGCGTCCCGGACACGGCGGGCGAGGAGACCGGGCGGGACGCGGAGATCGCGCTCGACCCGGCGCTGCTCGCCGGCCGCACGGACCTGCCGCCGCTGACCGCCGACGCGGAGGGCACGGTCCTCGACCTGATCGACTGGGGCGACGGAGTGCTGACCCTGCGCGCCCCCGACGGCAGGTACCTGTCGGTCGCCGACGACGGCCTGCTGCGCGCCTCGGCGGACGAGCCCGGCGGCTGGGTCGTCCAGGAGACGTTCCGGTTCGAGGCCCACGGCGGCGGACACCTCCTTCTGCACCTGGGGACGGGGGGCTACGTCTCTGTCGCCGCCGACGGCGCGAAGGTTGCCGCCGGTCGCGAAATCGCCGAGGTCTTCTCCGTGGAGACCGTCGAGCGCGGCGAGGAGGCCGTGGCCCGGGCCGCCGCCGGGGCCGACACGGTGATCGTGGTCGCCGGGAACGACCCGCACGTCAACGGCCGGGAGACCGAGGACCGCACGACGCTGGCGCTCCCGCCGCACCAGGACCGGCTGTGGCGCGCCGCGCACGCGGCCAATCCGCGCACGGCCCTCGTCCTCGTGTCCTCCTACCCGTACGCCGTGCCCGACGCGGCGGCCACGCTCCCGGCGCTGCTGTGGACCGCGCACGGCGGCCAGGCCGCAGGCACCGCCCTCGCCCGCGTCCTCGCCGGGGACGTCTCCCCCGCCGGACGCCTGCCGCAGACCTGGTACGGCTCCGACGCCGACCTGCCGGACCTGTTCGACTACGACGTCATCGGCGGCCGGCAGACGTACCTGTACTTCGACGGCACCCCGCTCTTCCCCTTCGGCCACGGCCTGACGTACACGGCCTTCGGCTACGAGGCGCTGACGGCCACGGTGGACGAGGAGGAGGTGCACGTCTCCTGCACCGTCACCAACACGGGCGCCGTCGCCTCGGACGAGGTCGTCCAGGTGTACGCCCGGGTGGTCGCCCCGTCGGTGCCGCGCCCGCACCGGGCGCTCGTCGCCCACGAGCGGATCCACCTGGCGCCGGGCGCCACGGCGGCGCTCGCCTTCACGGTGCCGCTGTCGGCCCTCGCGTACTGGGACGTGGCGCACGGGCGGTGGGCGGTGGAGCCGGGGGCGTACGAGTTCCAGGCGGGCCCGTCCTCGGCGGACCCGCGCCGGACCGTCCGCGTCGAGCTGGCGGGCACGGCGCCGGGCCCGCGCCCGGTCCTGGAGGCGGGGATCGAGGCCGCCGCCTACGACGAGCAGACCGGCACCGTGATCGTGGACCGCTCCCGGGTCTCCGGCGACGCGGTGACCCCGGCGGACCCGGCCGCGCCGGGCACGCTCCTCTTCCGGGCCTGCGACTTCGGCGACGGGGTGACGGAGCTGGCCGTGACGGCCGCCGGGGCGGGCGAGGTGACGTTCTTCGCCGGTACGGACCGGGAACCGCTGGCCCGGGTGACCGTGGAGCCCACGGACGGCCCGTACGCCCACGTCCTCGCGGGGGCGCCCTGTCACCTCCGGGACGTGACGGACCTCCGCGTCGAGCTGCGCGGACCGGTCCGCCTCGCGCACGTCGGCTTCTCCGGCTGAGGGACCGGAGAAGCACGGCGCACGGGCGGCCCCGCCGGCCTCCTCCGGGCCCGGCGGGACGCCCCCGGGGCCCGGCACCGGCGTCATCCGGTGCCGGGCCCCGGCACGTTCCTCCACGTCCCGGCTAGGCTCTCCCGATCCGTACCCATGGGGAGGGACCCACATGACCGGCACCACGTCCATACGGAACACCGCACTGCTCGCCGCCGCCCTGGCGGCCCTGGCCGTCTCCTGCGGTACGACCCCCGAACCCGAGCGCCCTGCGGCCGGTCGGGCGGTGGCACAGGAGGCGACGGGGGCCGCCGAGTCCACGGCCGCGCCCGAGGACGCCGGCGCCCTGCCCGACGACTCCGCGCCCGCCACCGCCGCGTCCACCGCCGACCCGTACGCCCCCGAATCCGGCGAGAAGGTCCGCGACGCCTTCGCGACCCTCCAGGCCACGCTCAACGACTCCTGCGCGCAGGACTGCGGCTACTTCCTGGGCCGCGTGAACAAGGAACTCCAGGAACTGGACCGGGCGATGAAGAACGACCCCAAGGGGCCCGGACACTTCCCCGAGCCGATCCGGAAGATGACCGAACTCAACGAGCAGCTCGGTGGCGACGCCTCCTTCGAGAACCTGAAGAAGCACGAGAAGCAGCTCGTCGCCACCCGCGACTTCATCAACACCTGGATGCAGGACCACCCCGACGACTACCGCTGACCGCCGCGAACGCCAGCGCGGCGGCCACCAGCCCCGCACTGAGCAGGAACGGCCCCGTCGGCCGCCCCAGCACCGTCGCGGCGAGCAACGGCCCCGCCACGGCGCCCGCGTTGAGGGCGGCCGTGGCGTAGGCCCCGGCGAGCGCGGGCGCCCCGGCCGCCTCGTACAGGATCCGGGCGATGAGGGTGCCGCCGAGCGCGAAGGACAGCGCGCCCTGGACGAGGAGCAGGCCCAGCAGGGCCACCGGCCGGTCCGCCAGTAGGGCCAGGCCTGCCCAGCCCGCGAGCAGCAGCGGCCCGCCGACGGCGAGGACCCGGGCGGCGTGGCGGTCACCGAGCCGCCCCGCCGCCGTCACCCCGGCGAAGGACCCCGCCCCGAACAGCACCAGGGCCACGGAGACCCAGGACGGGGCGAGCCCGGCCGGGCCGGTGACGACGGGCGCGAGGAAGGTGAAGGCGCCGAAGGTGGCGGCGTTCACGAGCGCGGCGAGGACGAGCACCCGGACGAGCCGGGGTTCGCGCAGCACGCCGAACTCGGCCCGCAGGGAAGGCCCTCCGGCGCTCGGCCCGGTCGCGGGCACGCCCCGCAGGACGCCGAGCGCGGCCGGTACGCAGAGCACCGCCACCGCCCAGAAGGCCGCCCGCCACCCGGCGTGGGCCCCGAGGAGGGCGCCACCCGGGACACCGGCGACGGTGGCGACGGTCGTCCCGCCGAGGAGGACGGCGAGCGCCCGCGCCTTGCGGTCCGCCGGGACCATGGCGGTGGCCGTGGTGAGGGCCAGGGCGAGGAAACCCGCGTTCGCGAGGGCGGCGGCGACGCGGCTGACGAGGAGGACGGCGAAACTGCTCGTCAGGGCGCCGGCCACATGGGCGGCGAGGAAGACGAGCACGAAGCCGAGCAGCCCCGACCGGCCGGACCGGCCGCGCGCGAGCACGGCCATGAGCGGCGCGCCGATCACCATCCCGACCGCGAAGGCGGAGGTGAGCGCCCCGGCGGTGCCGACGCTCACCCCCAGGTCTCCCGCGAGGTCCGGCAGCAGACCGGCGAGCATGAACTCCGAGGTGCCCATGGCGAACACGGCGAGGGCGAGGAGGTACAGGGGGAGGGGCAGGGACAGGGCACGCTGAGGTGGCCGGGGATGGGGCTGGGGATGGGGCTGGGAATGGCGTTGGGGCTGAGGCTGGGGCACGGAAGGCTCCGAGGTGAGGCGAGAACGGTGGACGTCGTCTCGTCACCGCCGCCTGCCCTCCCACCTCCCGGCCCAGGAGCACGCGGGCACACCCGACCGGCCGCACGGCACTGCGCGCGGCGGCGGTCGGTGAGGTCACCGGCTCAGGAAGGGCGGGGGCTCAGGGGCTGACGGCGGGACCGAAAGCCCCCCGCTCTGGACGCCTCGGGGCTGGACACGAGGGGCACGATACGCCCCTCCCCCGCTCCCCCGCACCCGGATTCCGCCCCCGGCCGAGGCCGCACGGGGTCGCATAGAGTGCCGTCGCGAAGGGTGACCGGGCCGCCCGTCGCACGACGGTCCCGGGCGCCCCCGCCCGCCCCCGGCACACAGACAAGGACCGTGACATGCCCAGCGACCGTCTCATGCGGATCCACAGCGCGGAGTTCCAGGCCATGGCCGAGAGGGTCCTGCGGGTCACCGAGCTCACCTCCCGCCTGAACGTCCTGCCCTTCGAGGACGAGGCGGGCAAGGCGGAGCTGTTCGAGCGGATCCTCGGCAAGCCGCTCCCGCCGAGGGTCACGATCTATCCGCCCTTCTACACGGACCACGGTCTGAACCTCGACCTCGCCGAGCGCGTCTTCATCAACCAGAACTGCACGTTCCTGGACTACGCCGGCATCCGGATCGCCGAACGGGTGATGATCGGACCGAAGGTCACCTTCATCACCAGCGGCCACCCGGTCGACCCCGAGGAGCGCAAGCTGTACCTCACCGGCGCGCCCATCGACGTGGCGGAGAACGTGTGGATCGGCGCCGGTGCCACGATCCTGCCCGGCGTCACCATCGGGCGTGACGCCGTGATCGCCGCCGGCGCGGTCGTGGCCGACGACGTCCCGCCGGCGAGCCTGGTGACCGGCGGCAAGGCGACCGTGCGCCGAAGCTGGTGACGGCCCCCGCCGGCCGCGCCGGGCGCCGCCGTCCTCCGTCAGCCGGCGGCCCACTCCCCGTCCGTCATCAGCCGCCGCCCCGGCAGCTCCGGCTCCTCGTGCCACGCCTGGAGCCCGGTCGGCCGGACCCGGAACCAGCGGTACGCCGGCCCCGCGCGCCGCGCGTCCCACCCCGTCTTGCCGTGGAAGCCCTCGGCAGCCGCGTCCGGAACCTCGTCGTGGGTGTACGTCACGACCTCGCCGTCCAGCAGGACGACGTCCCGGGTGTCCCCGAGAGCGAGGCGCGTCCGGCCGGAGGCGGCGAGATTCCGCCCGGTGGGGTTGGCGAGCCGCGTGACGAGCCAGACGTCCGCCCCGTCCCAGAAGAACGAGAGCGGCACGAGGTACGGCGAGCCGCCCGGACCAGCGGAGGCGACCCAGAGGTCCAACTCCCGTCCCAGGCGCGCCCGCACGTCCTCGATGCGCTGCGCGCTGTCGCGGGTCACCGCTTGACGGACTCGATGAAGGCGGTGAAGGCGGCGGCGGAGACCTTGAGGGCGGGACCGGCCGGAACCTTCGAATCGCGGAGGGGGACGAGGCCGAGGGAGGGGACGAGGTTGTGGGCGACCTCCACGCAGTCGGCGCCGCCGTTTCCGCTGAAGGAGGGCTTGAACCAGAGAGGGGACTCGTTGGTCACAGCATGCCCTTTCGTACTTCCTTGATCATGGCCAGCGAGTCTGCCGGGGAGAGGGCTTCCGCGACAAGCCGATGGTAGGTCGCGTTCAGGTACGACAAGGTGGCGGCTTCCCGCACCAGGTGCCCCCGGGCCTGAGCCTCGCTGTAAGCGAGCAGGGACCTGTCGGCCAGTGTCAGGAGCGTGAGGGGCATGTGCGACGGGCGCCTCTCCCCCAGGCTGAACGGAGCCACCTGGACGTAGGTGTGCGGGCGCGCCGCCAGCTCGACGATCCAGTCGAGCTGCGCCGCCATGACGGCGGGGCCGCCGACCATCTGGCGCAGGCAACTCTCGTCCAGCACCACGAAGCACATGGGTGGACGCCGCTGCTCCAGGATCTGCTGGCGCTCCCGCAGGATATGCACCCGTTGCGCGGCCTGGTCGGCCGTCACGGACCCCCGCTCGACGGAGAACGCAGCCAGCACCTTCGCGTACTCATCCGTCTGGAGCAGCCCCGGTACCACGCCGACGTCGAACACTCTGATCTCCACGGCCTGCCGCTCGAAATGGAGGTACTCCGGGAACCCCTCCAGCAGCACCCCGTCCCGCATCCTCAGCCACTCGCGCTCGAACGATTCAGCCTTCCCCGCCAGCTCGAACGCCGAGTCGATCTCTCGCGAGAATCTGAGAGTTGGAGATCTGCGGGCGGTCTCGACGGCGGAGATGTGCTTTCCCGAGTACGAGATCCGGTCGGCCAGATCCTCCTGCTTCCAGCCCCGTCCCTCGCGCAGCCTGCGCAAACGCGCCCCGTACGCCGCAACCACCCCACTGTCCGGGTCCAGCTCCTTTCGGTTGACCACAACTCTCCTTCCGCAAGTCTCAGTTGAAGATTTGAAGACTTGTCGAATATAGGCCACGCTGATGGCCCCTGGTAGTGGCTGCGCTACAGAGAGGTACGCCCATGCCCGAAAGCGACCGCCCCACCCCCGTCCCCGACCTCGGGTCGTACATGGCGGCAGACACACCCGAGGGCCGGGCCCGCCTCGGGAAGGTGACCGCCTGGGACGGGGAGTCGGTGCACCTGCAACAGCCCGGCGGGGGCGCCGTCTGGACGGCCGTGCCGTCGGAGCTGCGGCGGCCGACGGCCGAGGAGACCGCCCTGATCCGCGTGCTCACCACCCCGGTCCCGGCGACGAGCCGCACGTCGCGAACCTTCCAGGAGCCGCCCGTGGTCCTCACGGAAGCGCCCCTGCCGCCGGCCGTGCCGACGCCGGGCTGTCCGACGTGCGAGCTGGTGGCCGCGTGGGAGCGGAACTGCCTCCGCAGGCACGACTACTCCCGGGCGGCGGACTTCCGGGTCGAGATGCGCAACCACCCGCACACCGAGCCGAAGGTGCGGCTGCGGGAGGGTCGCCTGCCGCCGGGCCGTGACCCGGAGGCGCCGTGACCGCGCGGCGCACCGCTCAGCGGAAGTCCGCCGCGTGGTCCGCCGCCCACTGGCGGAAGGACCGGGCGGGGGTCCCGGTGATGCGCTCGACCTCGTCGTTGACCGGCTCGGGGTCGTCGAGCATCCTCGCCTGGGCCGGCAGGACCGCCTCCACCAGGTCCGCCGGCCAGCCCGCGGCCTTCATCCGCGCGACGGCCTCGTCCAGCGTGATCTCGTCGAACCGCACCGGTCGTCCGATCGCCTCGCCGATCAGGGCCACCTGCCGTTCCTGGGTGACCCGTTCGGGGCCGGTGAGCAGGGGGCGGGCGCCGAGCAGGGCGTCGGTGGTCAGCGCCTCGACGGCGACCGCTGCCGTGTCCGCCTCGTGGATGAGCGGGCGGGCCAGTCCGGCGAGCGGAGCCCGTACCGCTCCGGTGGCGCGGATCTCCTCCGCCCAGCCCAGGGTGTTGGACGCGAAGCCGGTGGGCCGCAGTGCCGTCCACTCCAGGCCCGACGCCTCGATCAGCCGCTCCAGTTCCGCGTGGAACCGGGTGATCACCTCGCCCGGCTCCCCCTCCTCGTTCCCGACGCCGGCGGACGACAGGTACACCACCCTCCGGGCGTGCTTCCCGATCGCGTCGACCACCTCCGCCGCGCCGTCGGCGCTCAGGAACGGCCACACCAGGAAGACCGCGTCGACGCCTTCCAGGGCGGGGCCCAGCGAGGCGGGGTCGCCGAGGTCGCCGCGTACCGCCCGGACGCCTTCCGGGAGGTCCGCCTCCCCGCGTACGAGCGCCTTCACGGGCACGCCCGCCGCGTGCAGCCGGGCCACCACCGCGCCGCCGACCCTTCCGGTCGCGCCGGTCACCAGGATCCTGGGCCGTGTCATCGCGTTCTCCTCGTCTCGTCGTCTCGCCGTCCGTCGGGACGACCCTCCTACGTCAACCAAGGTCGAGGTCAAGCGCCGGCCCCTCGGCTTCCCCGCTCCGGGCGGGGCGGCGCGGAAGTCCGTGGACGGGCCCGGGGAGTTCACGTACGGTGGGGCTCCACGCCCTGAGACGAACGGAAGGAGGCGAGTGCCGTGCAGTTCACGCCCACCCAGCGCTCCCCCTTTCCTTGTCCCGGCGCGGTTCGTCAGTTCTGACCGGGAGCGCTCCACGCAGTCCGCATCCCGGAGGAATCCATGACCGGTCTGGTCATCCGCACGCTTTCCGAGAGCGACGCCGCTCTCTTCGACACGCTCCCCGACCCCCTCGACGCCCGTGAGGCGCATCGGCTCACCCGGTTCCGGCCCGACTGGAAGCGCGTCGCCCTGCGCGACGGCGAGGTCGTCGCGCGCGGCGCCTGGTGGGGCGGGCCCGACGACGACGAGCCCGTCAACATCAACTGGTTCGACGTGGCCGAGGGCGAGGAGGAGGCCGGGGCCGCGCTCCTGCGCTCCGCGCCCCGGCAGGTCGAGCTGGAGATCAACCTGCCCGGCGGCTGGCGGGAGGACGCCGGGCTGCGCGCCGCCGCGGAGGCGCGCTTCGCCGCCGCGCGATCCGCCGGGTACGCGCTCCTGGTGGAACGCCTCCTGTACCGCTGGACCCCCGGGCGGGGCCTGCCGGAGCGGCCCGGACGCCTGCGCTTCGAGGCCGAACCCGACGACGCCGTCTTCTTCGACGCGTTGCGCCGCATCCACTCCGTCACCCTGGACGCCCACGCGCTCAAGGCCGTGGAGGAGGGCGGTCTCGACCGGGCCGCCCAGGAGGAGCTCGACTTCTTCCACTGGTGCCCCTCGCCGCGGGAGTGGTGGCAGGTCGCGCGCACGCCGGAGGGCGAGTTGGCCGGCATCCACGTCCCGGCCCACAACCCCTCGGGCCCGACCGTCGGCTTCATCGGGGTCGTCCCGGAGCAGCGCGGCCACGGCTACGCCCACGACCTCCTCGCCGAGTGCGTCCACGTCCTCGTCGAGCACGGTGCGGAGTTCATCGGCGCGGCCACGGACCGGGGCAACTTCCCCATGGCCGCGAACTTCGCCAAGGCCGGCTTCCCCGTGACCAGGGAGCGGATCAACTTCCACCCGGCGGGCCGGCCGGCCTAGACGAGCAGGTCCGAAGTGCTGGTCAGTGGTCGTGGGCGATGAGTGACCTGGTCAGCGGTGCGTTGTTGGCTCGGTCGTGCCGGCTGGCGGCGGTCAGGGCCAGGACGCGTTGTCCGGCGCGGGCCGGGACCCCGGCTGGGGTTCCGGCTCCGTGGCGTTCGAGGCCGAGCCGGCCTTCGAGGGTGTCGTCGACGGACTCGATGAGCCGGCGGACCGGTTCGAGGAGGTGCTGACCGAGGGGTACGCGTGGGCGTTCCGCACGGCGACGGGGGCGCTGCTGCTGGGGTGGTGCTGATGCTGCTCCGGCTGCCGCGGGTCGGCCGGGCGGGCGCCGGGCCGCCGGCCGACACGGTCGGCGAGGTCGGCTGACGCGGGCGGCGAGGGTGCGCGCACACCAGGGACTCGGTCCGCGTCGTGTCCGCCTCCAGGTCGTGGACCACGCCCTCGTGCACCGTCTGCGCCCGCAGCGCCGCCATGCCCCGCTCGCGGTCTCCACGTGCGATCTCGGCGCCCGCGGCGACCGCGCTCTCGCAGCGGACGCCCACCCACAGCACATCGACCTCGCCCAGGGCCTTCCGGGCAAGAAACGAATTCCGGCCGGTCGGGTCGAGGATCCCAGGGGCTTGAGCCCTCGGCCCTCGGTCTCGCTACGGTGGCGCCCTGGACGCCCCGCTCCCGCGGGAACCCGACACCCACGGAGGTAATCCGATGACGACAGGCAACGACTTCTGGGAGTACCCGCCGGAGCAGGACATCGCACGGTACGGGGAGTTCAGGCTCACCCTCGTCGAGCCGCCCTTCCCCGCCGGGGCGGAGGTCCTGCCCGCTCACGACCCGGACCGCGCAAGGGAGTTCGCCGCGGCGCTCCTCACCGTGGACGCGGTGGTGGAGGAGGCGGAGCGGATCGAGGCGGTCGAGCGGCCCTCCTTCGCCACGCGCGCGGACCTCGATCTGGTCGGCGTCGGATGCTGGGGAGCGGTGACCGAGATCAACGATCCCGCGCTGGCGCTCAGCGGGGGGAACCACCCTCTCGCCGAGCAGGCGGACGCGCTGGCCGAACGCTTCCCGGGGGCGGTCGTCGTCGGCTCGGCGACGACCGACCACCACATGACCCACGGCACTCACGTGATCCACCATCCGGACGGGACGCGCCTGTTCGGCTCGGGGTGGGGCGGAGAAGGGGACTGGGAAAGCTCCGGCACGCCGCGCGAGGTCGTCGCCGCCTTCGGCATCGGCGCCGACGACCTCGCGCGGGAGGACGTCGACCTCGACGCCGACCCCGGGTCCTTCTACTGGGAGGGCCTGGCGCGGCTCGCCCTGCTGCGCGTCACCCCGCTGCACCGCAAGGGCCGCACGCTGTCGGTGTTCCGGGTCCGGCGCACCGAGAAGACCATCGGCGATCTGGAGGAGACCTGGCTCCGGGGCCTCGACGAGTTCTGACCGTTACGACCGCAAAACCCTCACGAGTCGGCGGGGGCATGCCGACGTAACACCGGGACTCCGCTCCCTCTGTCCCCTAGAGTGCCCAACAGGCGGCATATCCAGACCAGTTGACCTCGGAGCCGCGACGCCGCATGCCGTTCGTGCACACCACGGGGCTCCCAGGGGGAGAAGTCAGTGAGCATTCACATACAAGAATCCGCACGCCGTCGACGGGTGTGGCCGCGCCTCGTGCCGGCCTTCACCGCCGCGGCGGCCATGACCCTGACGGGTCTGCCCGGGCTCGACGAGGCACAGGCCGCGAAGCGGCCCAACGTCAAGACGATGCGGTGCGACGAGAAGTACCTCGGGAAGAAAGAGCCCACCACGCCGCCCAACTCCGGGCCGCCGGCCAACCTGCCGTACGAGGCGTGGCCGAACGACGAGAACTACACGTACGACAACCCCGCCAAGGCGTACGACGGCGTGCTGCCGCCGACCGAGGACCAGAAGGCGGCCGCGGGCACCGACTACCGCAAGTGGGAGAAGGCGTTCAACAAGTCGAAGGATCCGGCCGACAAGGTCATGGAGATCTACGCCCGTTACAACGCGCAGCACAAGACGGGCTACAAGGACTTCCAGCGCTTCCTCGACGTGAAGTACATCGGCAACCACGGCAATCCGCGCCGTGGTGACGCGTTCGAGGCCCGCATGGTCAAGAAGTACAACATGATCGGCCCCGACTGGATCTGCCAGGACGTCATCGAGTACATCGACGAGAACGGCGAGAAGCGCTACCGCGTCGTGGACGCGCACAACACGCGCACCGAGCGCAAGGTCGAGATCAAGTCCAACGGCAAGGTCGAGAGGGACCAGCTGAAGGCGGACAAGCAGATCGCCAAGCAGTACCCCAAGTCGACGTTCCGGTACCTGACCGGCGGCGCGACCGAGAAGTGGACGAAGGACGCCATCAGGCAGTTCGACAACGAGATGAAGAACGACCGCAATACCAACCGCAGCCAGGCCGGGGTCTACGAACGCCGGTCCAACGCCGTCGAGCGCACCCAGAAGCCGAACGTCTACACGAAGTACGACAAGCGCTTCAACCCCGACCCGCTCAAGGGCGGCCGGGGACCGATCATCGACCAGGCCCTGCGGTCCGGGAAGACGGTCCAGGAAGCGCAGCGGCTCCAGAAGATCTACGACCAGAACAACCGCGGCGGCTACTTCAACCGCGGTCCCGGCGGCATCGACTTCTCCACCCTGGAGATCAACTACGTCGGCACCCCGGTCAAGGGCAAGGGCCTCGACTACTCGATGAAGGCCGACTACGTCCAGGACCCGGACGCGAACCCCGGCTACGGCGGTGACGCCAAGCTCCAGCTCGCCTCGGACGCCTTCTTCACCTGGCTCGCCCTGACCCCGGACAAGTTCTGGGTCAACCTCAACCCGGTCCGCCCCGACGTGATCATGGACAAGGAGTTCGCCAAGACCGACGCCGGGCGCATCCTGCTGGAGGCCGACCTCACCCTCAAGCACGACTACGCGGATGCGATGAACCCCGACAAGTACGAGCGCGGGGAGCGCTTCTGGCGCGCGGCGCCCCGCACGCCGGAAGGCATGCCGTGCCTGCCGGTCATCCGGCAGTGGATCACCCCGAAGCCCGCGAAGATCCGTGAGCAGGACGGCGGCATCTACATCCTCGACGCGCCGCTGAAGGTCAACATGGAGGTCCCCACCGGACCCGACGTGCCGGCCGGCGGCTGCGAGCTCACCGAGGCGCAGACCAGGCAGGCCGAGTCGCTGATCCTCACGATGATCCAGCCGGAGCTGGAGCGCCGGGTCAACGACGACGCGTCCTACGCCGACCTGCGCCGCGTCTACTCCTCGCGAGTGGCCGCCGAGTACATCCGCCGCCAGGACGCGGTGGCTCCCACCGACTTCCGCGAGATCATCAACAGCAACGACGTCAAGCGGTGGCCGCTCAGGGACGAGAACAAGGACTGGGACAAGAAGACCGTCTACGACAAGTACGTCCACTCGTTCAAGAACGGTGACTACAAGTTCGAGCGCGTCTACAGCGGCAAGGTGTGGATCCTCTCGATGGGCGGGGTCGACTTCTCCAAGGCGCCGAAGCGGAACATCAGCCGCGCCGAGTTCGACACCCAGCACCGCGGCCTGGACAAGACCACCAAGAGCTCCGTCCAGACGGAGGTGACCCACCGGGGCGGCGAGACGGCCTACCTCGGTGGATCCAGCTCCGAGCAGCCCACCAGCCCGGAGGAGCCGACGCCGACCCCGACCGGCCCGAACGACCCGAAGCCGACGCCGACCGGCCCGGAGGACCCGAAGCCGACCGGCACCCCGTCGGCCCCGGCCCCGGACCCGTCCACGCCCGGCGGTGACCCGACGACTCCGCCCGCGAAGGACCCGGACGGCGACCTCGCCGACACCGGCAGCAGCAGCCCCCTCGGCCTGATCGCCGGCGTGGCCGCGGCCCTCGCGGTCGTGGGCGGCGCGCTGACCTGGTGGATGCGGCGCCGCAGGAGCGCCGGCAGCTAGACGAGTGAGCCCGAAGTGTTCGGGTGCGTGGAGCGAGGGTCTCGTTGGTTCGTTCGTGACGACGAACCCGGAGACCCTCGCGACAGCACCGCACGTGCGGGCCGACGACGCCCTGGCGGGAACGCGGCGATCGGTTCGCCCGCCGCCGGCTGACCGTCGGATTCCCCTGCCGGCCACGCACCGCTGACCGGGTCACTCATCGCCTACGACCACTGACCAGCGCCTCGGACCCACTCGTCCAGGTCCTGTCGTCAGACGTCGCCCCCGCGTCAGGAGTGACGCGAGGGCGACGGCCGTTTCGCAGGGCTCGGCGGTCCTGTCGTAGCGGGGGGCGACCCCGCACCACGCCGTCACCGGCCGGGCGCCGCCCCGGCCTTCAGGAGGCCCCGTGCCCGCCACGACGGAGGGCCCGCCGGGCCCGCGTCCTGCTGCCGTTGAAGAAGTCGTTGAACCGGTCCAGCCCCCAGACGGCCCGGAGGACGAACGGCCGCATAAGCAGCGACATCGACGGCGGGTACTTCGAGGCGTCCGACCAGATGCCGGCGAGGTCCTCCGACATCTCGCCGTCGACGATGTAGTCGGCGATCTGGTGGGCCACGTACGGCACCTGGCAGAGACCGTGGCCGTTGCAGGCCATCAAGTAGAAGACGTCGTCTCCCACCTGCCCGGCGACCGACAGCCAGTCCGGGCTGATGCCGATCCAACCGCCCCAGGCCCGCTCGATGGCCACGTCGGACAGCGAGGGGAACCGGTCGGCCAGGTCCTTCCCCATGTCCCGCACGACACGGGGGTCCGGGACCCGGTCCGGGAGCGGGTAGCTCTGGCCCCGCTGCGGTTGGCGGACCCCGCAGACGATGGTGTTGCGCTCGGTGAGCCGGTAGTGGGTCATCAACTGGTGCTGGGTGATGATGCCGGACCGACTGGTCCAGCCCAGCGCGGCGAGCCGCTCCGGGGCGATGGGTTCCGACTCGATCTCGATGACGTACAGCGGCGTCGCGAGGTTCTTGGGCGTGATGTCCCACTCGCCGCCGTAGACGCTGGTCGCGAGCACCACCTTGTCGGCCCGCACGGTGCCGTGCGGTGTCGTGAGCTCGACGGTGCCGCCCGTCCGCCGGACATCGCTCACCCGCGTCCGCTCGAAGACCCTGGCCGGGGAGGCGAGCAGCGCGCGGCGCACACCACGGGCGAGCTTGCCCGGGTTCAGCATCCCGCCGATGGATTCCCGCATGCCGCCCACGAAGCCGGCGGGAAGGCCGAGTTCCTCCCTGCTGCCGACGGTCCCGTGTCCGCCGAAGGCGCGCAGGATCGCCGCCTGGGTGCGCACCCTGAGCATCATGACGGGTGAGACCGCACCCCACACCAGGCCGTTCGCCACGTAATCGCAGTCGATGTCGTGGGTCTTCATGAGGTCTTCCACGTAGCGGCCCGCGTGCTCCGCCAGTTTGGCCATGACCGGCATCTTCTTCGGGGACTGGAGGCTGAGCATCCGCAGGTCGCCGCCCGGCGCCCCGGCGATCTGACCGCCGTTGCGCGAGGCCGAGCCGTAGCCGCAGAACTCGGCCTCCAGCAGGACCACGTCCTGGCCGCGCTCCGCGAGGCGCAGCGCGGCCGCCATGCCGCCCATGCCGCCGCCGACGACGGCGACGGCACAGGTGAGGTCGCCGTCCAGCGCGGGCCGCACGTCGTCCGGCCGGTCGATCCAGCCGGTGAATTCGCTGTATTTCGTGCCGTCGGTCCTCATGCTGTGCTGATCTCCTTCTGGGTGGGGGGTGTGTTCCGCTCCGCGCTCCGCGTCAAGGCATGCCCGGCAGCACGCCCCCGGCCCCGGTGTCCGTCCGGCGGACCAACCGCGACAGGCGCCCCTTCGGCGAGCGGGAGGTTTCCGGCTTTCGCGTCTCCGTCTCAGTCCCGAGGAGCCGTGGCCCCGAGCGGGGCCGCCCGCCGCTCTCCCTTGGCCGCGACCGAGCGGGCCGGGAGGTCTCCCATCGACAGGAGACGGGGGGCGCCTCGACGACCGCGGTGGAGGCGTTGACCGCCGCCGCGATGGTGCTGAGGAAGGAATCGAAGCCCACCGAGGAACGGAGGCCGACGACCTGCTCCTCTCCGAGGATCCGGTAGTCGCCGCCCGCGGTCACCTCGCCGGCCGGGTCGCGCACGACGACGACGCCGTTCGCGGCGCCGCCGAGGAGCACCCCGAGGTCTTGACCGGCCACGCGGGGGTCCTGGTCCGCCGCTCCGACGATCTCCACGTCCGCGCGTCGCAGCGGGGAAGAAGCGATGGTCCGGCCAGTGGCGCCGAAACCCACGATGACAGCCTTCTTGCTCAACGTCACTCTCCTGGGCGCCCCGGTCGGCACACCCACGACCCGGTGTTCGGCGAAACCGGACTTCGCCCGTGGCGGTTGCCTCGTAGCCCACTGTCGTCGGCCACGACCGCGGAGAGAACGCCACCGAGCACCTGCTTCCCCCGGGGACGGTGCACGGTGCACAGGCCGGGTCGCGCCCTTGCGCTCGTGCGCCGCCGAGCGGGAGCCCTTGCCGCCCAGGACGTGACCGGCCGGGCACGGGGCCGCCCCGGCCGCCTGCCGGCGGGCGCGCACGGCGGTCGGGCCGACCGCCGTGCGCGCCGATCGACGTCGCCCCCGGCGCCGGCTCCCGCCCGGACGGCCCGAGGCGTCCGGACGGCCCGAGGCGCCCGGACGGCCCGAGGCGTCCGGGCGGACGTGCCGCCCACCGCCCGCCCGCGGAGACGGGTACGGAGCGTGGCCCGCGGTCCGTACCGCTCGGGCCCGTCCCGCCGGGCGGCCCCGGTGCGGGACTTCCGGACGATCCCGTTCAGGGCCTCGCGGTCGTCCAGCCGCTTCCGCCCCGCGACGGCTCGGGCGGCGACGGCCAAACGAGCTCCCGCCCGGCATCGGACCGGTGCCCGTGGCCGCGCACCGGCCTCATCCGGTGAGGACGCCCTCCACTCCCCCCGGCCCCAGGGTCCGCACCTCGTACGGCAGCTCCGTCCCCGTGACCGTCGCCGTCGGACCCGGCGCCGTGCGGCCCGCTCCCGCGTCCGGCCCCCCGTGCGTCACCGTGTACACCGCGGCCGGGGCGCCCCGGTGGTCCGGGACCGTGACGGTGGTGGTCGCGCCCGCGGGCGCGCCGGGGGCCACCAGGAGGGTGAGGCCGTCGGGCCAGTCGCCGTCCGGGCGGTCCGAGGGCGCGGCCAGCGGGAGGACGGCGCCGGGACGGACGTACAGGGGGAGGCCGTCGAGGGCGTGGGTCTCCCGGCGCCAGCACGGGCCGGTGACGGTCTCGCCGGTGAGGAGGTGGGTCCAGGCGCCCTCGGGGACGTACACCTCGGTCTCGCCGCCGGGGTCCATGACGGGGGCGACGAGGAGGTCGGGGCCGAGCATGTACTGGCGGTCCAGGGTGCGGCAGGCCGGGTCGGCGGGGAACTCCAGGAGCATGGGGCGCATGACGGGCAGGCCCGTCTCCCGGGCCTCGACGGCCGCCGCGTACAGGTACGGCATGAGGCGGTGCTTGAGGCGGGTGAAGCGGCGGGCCACCTCCACGGCCGTCTCGCCGAACTCCCACGGCACCCGGTAGGAGTCGCTGCCGTGCAGGCGGCTGTGGGAGGACAGCAGGCCGAAGGCGAGCCAGCGGGTGAAGACCTCCGGGTCGGGGGTGCCCTCGAAGCCGCCGATGTCGTGGCTCCAGAAGCCGAAGCCGCTCAGGGAGAGGGAGAGTCCGCCGCGCAGCGACTCGGCCATGGCCTCGAAGGAGGCCCAGCAGTCGCCGCCCCAGTGGACGGGGAACTGCTGGCCGCCGGCGGTCGCCGAGCGGGCGAAGAGGACGGCCTCGCCGGAGCCCCGTTCCTTCTCCAGGAGTTCGAAGACGGTGCGGTTGTAGAGCTGGGTGTAGTAGTTGTGCATCCGCTCGGGGTCGGAGCCGTCGTGCCAGACGACGTCGGTGGGGATCCGCTCGCCGAAGTCGGTCTTGAAGCAGTCGACGCCCTGGGCGAGGAGCGGGCGGAGCTTGTCCTGGAACCAGGTGCGGGCGTCCGGGTGCGTGAAGTCGACGAGGGCCATGCCGGGCTGCCAGAGGTCCCACTGCCAGATGTCGCCGTTCGGCCGGCGGACCAGGAAGCCGCGGTCGGCGGCCTCCTCGAAGAGGGCAGACTTCTGGGCGACGTACGGATTGATCCAGAGGCCGACGCGCAGGCCGCGGGCCTTGAGGCGGGCGAGCATGCCGTCGGGGTCGGGGAAGGTCTCCGGGTCCCAGGCGAAGTCCGACCACTGGTACTCGCGCATCCAGAAGCAGTCGAAGTGGAAGACGGAGAGCGGGATGTCACGGGCGGCCATGCCGTCGACGAAGGAGGTGACGGTCGCCTCGTCGTAGGGGGTGGTGAAGGAGGTGGTGAGCCAGAGGCCGAAGGACCACGGCGGGGGCAGGGCGGGGCGGCCGGTGAGGGCGGTGTAGCGGCGCAGCACGTCCTTGGGGGTGGGTCCCGCGACGACGTAGTACTCCAGGGACTGGTCCTCGACGCTGAACTGGACCTGGCCGACGGCCTCGGAGCCGACCTCGAAGGAGACCCGGCCGGGATGGTTCACGAAGACGCCGTAGCCGCGCGAGGAGAGGTAGAACGGGACGTTCTTGTAGGCCTGTTCGCTGCTGGTGCCGCCGTCGGCCTGCCAGATGTCGACGCTCTGCCCGTTCTTCACGAAGGGGGTGAAGCGCTCGCCGAGGCCGTAGACCTGCTCGCCGACGCCGAGCGCCAGCTGGACGGCCATGTGGTGGGCGCCGTCCGGGGTCGTCACGAAGGCGGTGCCCTTGCGGCCGGCGGCGGTGAGGGGGCGGCCGTCGGCGTCCAGGAAGTCCAGGGTCCAGGGGCGCGCGCGGTCGAGGCGGAGGCGGAGCGGGCCGGAGGCGAGCTCGACGGCCGTGCCGTCCTCGTGGACCGTGCCGGCGGCGGGGTCGGGGGCGGCGAGCGCGAAGCCGGGGCCCCGGCGGGTCTTGCCGGCGTGGTGGGTGATCCGCACGCCGATCACGCCTTCGGCGGGGGCGTGGCACTCCACCGTGAGCAGCGCCGAGTTCAGGGTGTCGCCGCGGGTCTCGACCCGCTTGACGGAGGCGTACGCGGTGAAGCGGCCGGGGGCCACGCGCAGGTCGCGGACTTCGGTGGCGTACGAGGCGTGCACGCCCTCGCGCATCAGCCAGAAGCCGTCGGTGAACTTCATGCGGGTCCTTGGGGTGGTGGGAGGAGCGGGGGCCGGGCCGGGGCTGCGGGGCCGAGCCCGGGGGGCGTACCTGGTCCCCAATAGTTATCCCAGAAAACAAAACCCGGGAACAGCCCCGTGACGATCACCGGAGGCCCGCCGTGGAAGCGCTCCCCCGGCAACGGATAGAAAACGCTTTCTCCAACCCTGCGCGAAGCATTGACGAAACACCGGCGCCCGCTTAGCTTCATGCCCGTTGCACTTCGTACGTCATATATGAGACGCGATACACGAGATGCCGTACACCATGCGCCATACACGAGATCTGAGAGTGTTCCATGGCCTTCGCCCCCAGCCCCATCCCCTCCCGGACCCAGTACGTCCAGGAGGCGATCAAGCACGACATCCTCACCGGGGGGCTCAGACCCGGGCAGGCGCTCGTGGAGGCCGAACTCGCCGCGCGCTTCGGAGTCTCCAAGACCCCGGTGCGCGAGGCGCTGAAGACCCTCGCGGGCAGCGGACTCGTGGTCATGAGCCAGTACAAGGGCGTCACCGTGCGGATGGTGGACGCGGACATGGCCAGGGCCGTCTACGACGTCCGGCTGCTCCTGGAGCCCGAGGCCGTGCGCCGCGCGGTCGCCTCGGGGGCCCCGCTCGACGCCGCCCACGAGGCGCTCGCCCGGGCGGCCGGCGCCGATGACCCGGCCGAACGCTCCCTGGCCAACCGGGCGTTCCACCGCGCCCTCTACCTCCCCTGCGGCAACCCGCTGCTGGGGCGGATGCTCGACGAAGTGCGCGACCAGGCCGCGCTCGTCTCCACCGTGGCCTGGGCCTCCGTCCCCTCCTGGGACCGGGAGGCGGCCGAGCACGAGGAGATCCTGCGGCTCGCCGCCGCGGGCGACGCCGACGGGGCGCGCCGGGCCGTCCACGCCCACATCGCCTCGTTCGTGGAGCGCGCCTTCCCCGCGAACCCCCTGGAGCCCGGCGCGGGTTCCTCCCCTCTGGACAGCGACAGCGAGTGACCATGAATTTCGAGACCCTTCGGGCCGCCCTCGCCGACGTCGTGGCCATCCCGGTCACGCCGTTCGCCGAGGACGGCCGGGTGGACTCCGCCGCGCACCGGGCGCTGCTGCGCCGGCTGCTCGACGGCGGGGTGCGCACCCTCACCCCCAACGGCAACACCGGCGAGTTCTACGCCCTGACCCCCGACGAGCGCCGCTCGATCACCGAGGCCACCGTCGCCGAGGCGGCCGGCCGGGCCGTCGTCCTGGTCGGCGTCGGGCACGACGTGCCGACCGCGGTCGAGGCGGCCCGGCACGCCCGGGACACCGGGGCGCACATGGTGATGGTCCACCAGCCGGTGCACCCCTACGTCTCCGAGAGCGGCTGGGTCGACTACCACCGGGCCATCGCCGAGGCGGTCCCCGAGCTGGGCGTCGTCCCCTACATCCGCAACCCGCTGCTGAGCGGGGCGCGGCTGGCCGAACTGGGCGCCGCCTGCCCGAACGTGGTGGGCGTCAAGTACGCGGTGCCGGACGCCTCGCGCTTCGCCGGCTTCGCCCGGGACGCCGGGCTCGACCGCTTCGTGTGGGTGGCCGGGCTCGCGGAGCCGTACGCCCCCTCGTACTTCTCGGCCGGCGCCACCGGCTTCACCTCCGGTCTCGTCAACGTGGCGCCCGCGCTCTCCCTGGAGATGCTGGAGGCGCTGCGGGCGGGCGACTACGGCACGGCGATGAAGGTGTGGGAGCGGATCCGCCGCTTCGAGGAGCTGCGCGCCGCCAACGGCAACGCGGACAACGTGACCGTGGTGAAGGAGGCGCTGGCCTCCCTCGGGCTGTGCCGCCGGGACATCCGGCCGCCGAGCCGCGAACTCCCCGAGGACGAGCGGGCCGAGGTGGCGGCGATCGCCGGCGGGTGGCCGATATGACGGACGGAGGGCGCAAGCGGCCCCACGAGCTGCGCAGCCACCAGTGGTACGGCACCGACGGGCTGCGGTCGTTCAGCCACCGGGCCCGGACCCGCCAGCTCGGCTACCTGCCGGAGGAGCACCTCGGCAAGCCGGTGATCGCGGTCCTCAACACCTGGTCGGACATCAACCCCTGCCACGTGCACCTGCGCGACCGCGCGCAGGCCGTGAAGCGCGGGGTGTGGCAGGCGGGCGGCTTCCCGCTCGAATTCCCGGTGTCCACGCTGTCGGAGACCTTCCAGAAGCCGACGCCCATGCTCTACCGCAACCTCCTCGCGATGGAGACGGAGGAGCTGCTGCGCTCGTACCCGGTGGACGGGGCGGTGCTGATGGGCGGCTGCGACAAGACGACGCCGGCGCTGCTGATGGGCGCGGCCTCGGTGGACCTGCCGGCGGTCTTCGTGCCGGCCGGTCCGATGCTGCCGGGGCACTGGCGGGGGGAGACCCTCGGCTCCGGCACGGACATGTGGAAGTACTGGGACGAGCGGCGGGCCGGCACCATCGGCGACTGCGAGCTGGCCGAGCTGGAGAGCGGCCTGGCCCGCTCCCCCGGCCACTGCATGACGATGGGCACGGCCTCGACGCTGACCGCCGCGGCGGAGACCCTGGGCGTGACCGTGCCGGGCGCCTCCTCGGTGCCGGCGGTGGACTCGGGGCACGACCGGATGGCCGCCGCCTCGGGGATGCGGATCGTGGAGCTGGTCCGCCAGGACCTCAGGCTCTCGGCGCTGCTGACCCGGGAGGCGTACGAGGACGCGGTGGCCGCCGTCCTGGCGCTGGGCGGCTCGACCAACGCGGTGATCCACCTGATCGCGATGGCCGGCCGGTCGGGCGTGAAGCTGACGCTGGACGACTTCGACCGGATCGCGCGGACGGTGCCGGTGCTGGCGAACCTGCGGCCCGGCGGGGAGCACCTCATGGAGGACTTCCACTTCGCCGGCGGGATGCGCGGCTTCCTGTCGCGGATCGCCGACGTGCTGCACCTGGACCGGCCGACGGTCTCCCACGCCACCCTGCGGGAACAGCTCGACGGGGCGCTCGTCCACGATGACGAGGTGATCCGGGAGCGGCACCGGCCGCTGGCGCCCGAGGGCGGCCTCGCGGTGCTGCGGGGCAACCTGTGCCCGGACGGGGCGGTCATCAAGCACGTCGCGATGGAGCAGCGGTTCCTCAAGCACACGGGTCCGGCCGTCGTCTTCGACGACTACCGGACGATGCAGCGGACCATCGACGACCCGGCGCTCGGCATCACCGCCGACCACGTCCTGGTGCTGCGCGGCGCGGGCCCGAAGGGCGGCCCGGGGATGCCGGAGTACGGGATGCTGCCGATCCCGAAGTACCTCCTGGAGCAGGGGGTGCGGGACATGGTCCGGATCTCGGACGCCCGGATGAGCGGGACGAGCTACGGGGCGTGCGTGCTGCACGTGGCGCCGGAATCCCATGTCGGCGGACCCCTTGCCCTGGTCCGCACGGGCGATACGATCACCCTGGACGTCGCGGCCCGCTCCCTCCACCTGCACGTCGCGGACGAGGAGCTGGAGCGCCGCGGGGCCGCGTGGACCCCGCCGCCGGCCCGGTACGAGCGCGGCTACGGCGCGCTGTACATGGAGCAGATCTCCCAGGCCGACACCGGCTGCGACTTCGAGTTCCTGGCACGGCCGGGGACGACCCCCGAACCGTACGCGGGCTGACCCCCCGCCACCGTCCGCCACCGCCCTCCCTGTTCGACATGCCGAACGCCGTTCGCGAAGCGCTTCACCTCTGATAGAAAGCGCTTTCCGAACCTCTTGCACCGCCCGCCCGAGAACGGAGCCGCCGTCATGGCCACAGCTGTGACCAAACCGCCCCGAGCCACCACGGCACGGGGGCGCCGCCGCACGGGAGCGACCCCCCGCCGGCTGCCGTATCTGCTCATAGCCCCCGCCGGCCTGCTGATGCTGGGCTTCATCGCCTACCCCGTGCTGAGCGTCTTCTACTACAGCCTCCAGCACTACAACCCCACCAAGCCCTGGCGGAACGGCTTCGCCGGCCTGGACAACTTCACGAAGATCTTCACCGACGACCCGCACTTCTGGGGCACCCTCACCTTCAGCCTCAAGTGGGTCGTGGTGGAGGTGACGCTCCAGCTGCTCTTCGGCCTGGCGCTCGCCCTCATCGTCAACCAGACCTTCTTCGGCCGCGCCCTGGGCCGGGCCCTGGTCTTCTCCCCGTGGGCCGTCTCGGGCGTGCTCACCTCCGCGATCTGGGTGCTGCTCTACAACTCCCAGACCGGCATCACCCGCTACCTGGCGGACCTCGGCATCGGCGAGTACGGCACCTCCCTGCTCTCCGACACCGGCACCGTCTTCTGGGCGGCGATCGTCGCCGACCTCTGGCGCGGCGTGCCCTTCTTCGCCATCCTCATCCTCGCCGACCTCCAGTCCATCCCGGGCGACCTGTACGAGGCCGCCGAGGTCGACGGAGCCGGCCGGCTGCGGCAGTTCTTCCACATCACGCTCCCGCACATCCGGGACGCGATCGTGCTCTCCACGCTGCTGCGCGCGGTGTGGGAGTTCAACAACGTCGACCTGCTCTACACCCTGACCGGCGGCGGACCCGCGGGCGTCACCACGACCCTGCCGCTCTACGTCGCCGAGACCAGCGTCGACGCCCACAACTTCGGTTACGCCTCCGCCCTCACCACGGTGGCGTTCGTGATCCTTCTCTTCTGCTCGATCGTCTATCTGCGCCTGAGCAAGTTCGGAGGCGACAGCAAGTGACCGCCGCAGCCACCCGCACCCGCACCGCGCCGTCCGACGGCGCCGCGCCCCCCGCCGTCCCCCCGGAGGGCACCCCGCCCACCGCCTCCCGCAAGCGGCACCGGGCCTGGGACGAGGTCCCCCGCTGGCAGATCTACCTCCCGCTCGGCGTCTACCTCGTCTTCACCCTGGTCCCGTTCTACTGGATCCTCCTCTTCGCCGTCCGCCCGGCCGGATCGACCTCGCTGCTGCCCTGGCCGATGACCACCGAACACTTCGAGAAGGTGTGGACCGAGCGCAGCTTCGGGATCTTCTTCCAGAACAGCCTGCTCATCGGCGTCGCGGTGCTCATCAGCACCACCCTGGTCGCGCTGGCCGGCGGATACGCCCTGGCCCGCTTCGACTTCCGGATCAAGAAGGGCTTCATGCTGGCCCTGCTCTGCTCCCAGTTCGTGCCCGGCGCCCTGCTCCTCGTGCCGCTCTTCCAGATCTTCGCCGAGCTGAAGATGATCAACTCGATCGGCAGCGTCATCCTCGCCGAGACGGTCTTCCAGCTCCCGCTGTCGATGATCCTCATCAGCGGCTTCATCAGGAACGTGCCCCCCTCGCTGGAGGAGGCCGCCTGGGTCGACGGCTGCAACCGCTTCCGCGCCTTCCTGATCGTCGTGCTGCCGCTGCTGCGGCCCGGTCTCGTCGCGGTCGGCTCCTTCGCCTTCGTGCACGCCTGGAACCACTTCCTCTTCGCCCTGATGTTCCTCAGCAGCCAGAGCAAGCAGACCATCCCGGTCGGCCTCAACACCCTCATGGGCGCCGACAGCGTCGACCTCGGCGCGCTCGCCGCGGGCGGCGTCATCGCCGCCGTCCCCGTCGTGATCGTCTTCGCCTTCATCCAGAAGTGGCTCGTCACCGGCTTCAGCGCCGGGGCGGTGAAGGGATGAGCCCCATGCCCGCGACAGAACCCCTGCCCGTCGTCCTCGCCGGTGCCCGCGGCCACGGCCGCAGCCACCTCCTCAACATCCACCGCCTGGAGCGGCTCGGCCTGGTCCGCCTGGCCGGCGTCTGCGAGCTGCGCCCGCTCGACGCCGCCGAACTCGACGGACTCGGCGACCCCGTCCAGTCCGACGACTTCGAGGCGCTGCTCGCCGCCACCGGCGCGAAGCTCGCGGTCCTCAGCACCCCGATCCAGACCCACACCGACATGACGCTGGCCGCCGCCCGGCACGGCGCCGACATCCTCCTGGAGAAGCCCCCGGCCCCGTCCTACGCGGAGTTCCGCCGGATGGCCGACGGGGTCGCGGCGGCCGGCGCCGCCTGCCAGATCGGCTTCCAGTCGCTCGGCTCGCACGCCGTCCCCGCCGTCCGCGAGCTCATCGCCGACGGTGCCGTCGGCGAGGTCCGCGGCGTCGGCGCGGCCGGCGCCTGGGTCCGCGACGAGGCCTACTTCCGGCGCGCTCCCTGGGCCGGCCGGCGCCGCCTCGACGGCCTCGACGTCGTCGACGGGGCGCTGACCAACCCGCTCGCCCACGCCGTCGCCACCGCCCTCGCGCTCGCCGGGACCACCCGCGCCGAGGACGTGGCCGGCATCGAGACCGAGCTGTTCCACGCCCACGCCATCGAGTCCGACGACACCTCCGCCGTCCGCGTCACCACCACCGCCGGCTTCCCGGTCACCGTGGCCGCGACGCTCTGCGCGGAGGAGACCCGCGAGCCGTACGTGGTCGTGCACGGCACCCGGGGCCGGATCACCTTCTGGTACCGCGAGGACCGGATCCTGCTCCAGCGGGCCGGGCACGGCCCGGAGGAGATCGTGTACGGCCGCACCGACCTCCTGGAGAACCTGCTCGCGCACGTCACCGACGGCACCCCGCTGTGCGTGCCGCCGGACGCGACCGGCGCCTTCATGCGGGTCGTCGAGGCGGTCCGCACCGCCCCCGACCCGCTGGCGCTGCCCGCCGCCCACTGGCGCGCCGAACCCGGCGAGAACGCCCCGCGACGGGTCGTGGCGGACGTGGAGAAGCTGGTGGACGCGAGCGCCGAGCAGCTGCGGCTCTACTCCGAGCTGGGCGCCCCGTGGGCGTCGCGGGCCCCGGCGGAGGTCCGATGAGCACCGACACCGCCACCACCGTGCTGCGCGCCGGGGGCCGCGCGGTCGCCCACTGCGTGACCCGCCCCGGGCTCGCCGCCGACCACTCCCCGCGCCCCTACCTCCACCCGGTGACGACGCTCGCCGGGCGGACCGTCACCGAGGTGCTGCCCGAGGACCACGTCCACCACCTGGGCGTCTCCATCGCCGTCCCGGACGTCGGGGGGCACAACTTCTGGGGCGGCCGGACCTTCGTCCGGGGCCGCGGCTCGGTCGAGCTCGACAACCACGGCGTCCAGCGCCACGACGGCTTCAAGCTGTGCGACCCGGACGGCTTCGTCGAGGAGCTGACCTGGAGCGCGGGCGGCGAGCGGCTGCTCGCCGAGCACCGCACGGTCGCCGCGGTCGCCCTCACCGACACGGCGTGGGCCCTCGACCTGACCTTCTCCGTCGCCAACGTCTCCGGCCGGGACCTGTCGATCGGCAGCCCGGCCACCAACGGACGCCCGGGCGCGGCGTACGGCGGCTTCTTCTGGCGCGCGCCCAAGGAGGCGTCCGCGCCCGGGGTGTTCGGCCCCGACGCGGACGGCGAGGAGGCCGTGCACGGCGCCCGCGCCGACTGGGTGGCGATGTGCGGCGACGGCTGGACGCTGGTCTTCGCCGGGGCGACCGCGACGACCCGGCGTGACCCGTGGTTCGTGCGGGCCGCCGAGTACCCGGGCGTCGGCTCCTCCCTCGCGTACGGGGAGCGGCTCGCGGTCCCGGCCGGCGGGACCTTCGTCCGGCGCGTGGTCACGGTCGTCGCCGACGGACGGCTGGACCGGGACGGGGCCGCGGCCCTGGTGCGCAAGGCGGTGGCGTCGTGACCGGGCCGTACGTGCCCGAGGTCACCGGGGACCTGGGGGACGGCACCTACCGCAACCCGGTCCTGGCGGCGGACTGGTCGGACCCGGACGTGGTCCGGGTGGGCGAGGACTTCCACCTCACCGCCTCCAGCTTCGGCCGCGCCCCCGGCCTGCCGCTGCTGCGCTCCCGCGACCTGGTCAACTGGACGCTCACCGGGCACGCGCTGGAGCGGCTCGCACCCGAGGAGGCGTTCACCGGCCCCCGCCACGACCGCGGGGTGTGGGCGCCGTCCTTCCGCCACCACGACGGCCGGTTCTGGATCTTCTGGGGCGACCCCGACCACGGGATCTTCCAGATCAGCTCCCCGGCGGCCGAAGGGCCCTGGAGCCGGCCCCACCTGGTGAAGGAGGGCCGGGGCCTGATCGACGCCTGCCCGCTGTGGGACGAGGAGACCGGCGAGGCCTACCTGGTGCACGGCTGGGCCAAGTCCCGGGCCGGGTTCAACAACCGGCTGACCGGACACCGGATGAGCCCGGACGGCACCAAGGTCCTCGACGAGGGCCGGACGCTGATCGACGCCGACCTGATCCCCGGCTGGTTCACCCTGGAAGGACCCAAGCTGTACCGGCACGACGGCCGGTTCTGGATCCTCGCCCCGGCCGGCGGGGTCGCCACCGGCTGGCAGGGCGCCTTCCGCGCCGACTCCTTCTTCGGCCCGTACGAGGAGCGGATCGTCCTCTCCCAGGGCGACACCGACGTCAACGGCCCCCACCAGGGCGGCTGGGTGCGCACCGGCGCGGGCGAGGACTGGTTCCTGCACTTCCAGCAGAGCGGCGCGCACGGCCGGCTCGTCCACCTCCAGCCGATGCGCTGGGACGAGGACGGCTGGCCGGTGATGGGCGACGACGGCTCGCCCGTACGCGTCCACCGCAAGCCCGCCCTGCCGTCGGGGCCGCCGGCCCGGCCGGCCGTGGACGACGCCTTCCCGGGCGGCGCCTTCGGACCGCAGTGGTCGTGGACCGCCAACCCCGGTGCGGACTGGACGGGTCCGCACGAGGGGCCGGGACTGCGGCTCGCCTGCGTCCGCGACGGGCGGGCGGACGACCTGCGGTCGGTGCCGCACGTGCTGACGCAGCGGCTGCCGGCCGGGGCCCGGAGCGTGGAGGTCCGGCTGCGGCTGGAGTCCGACGCCCCCGGGGCCCGCGCCGGACTGGTCGTGCTCGGCGACGCGTACGCCTGGATCGGGCTGGAACGGGACGCCGGCGGACGGGTGCTGCTCGCCCACCGCTTCGCTCCGGGCAACGCCGACCGGGAGCGGGACGCGGCCCGGGCCGTACCGCTCGCCACCGACGCCGCGCTGCTGCGGATCGAGGTCACCGCCGACGCCCGCTGCCGCTTCTCCTACGACGCCGGCGAGGGACCCGTCCGGCTCGGCCCCGAGTTCGCGGCCGCCCCCTGGCGGTGGGTGGGCGCCCTGCTCGGCCTGTTCGCCGCCGCGCCCGAGGGCGAAGGGCACGCCGGGACGGGCGTGTTCACCGACTTCCGCACCCTCGCCACCGCCGCCACCGCCACCCCCGCCCGCTGAAACGCGGCAGGGCCCCGCACTCCCCCACACCGCACCCCCCTCCCCCGCACCACCCGAGTACCTCCGAGCACCACCCCGAGAGAAGAGAGCCGACGATGACCATCTTCCCCGGACGGCGCAGAGCCGCCCTCGCCCTCGCCCTCTCCGGCGTCCTCGCGCTGACCGCCACCGCCTGCGGTGACGACGGCAGCGGCGGCGCCGGCGGCGAAGGGACCGAAGGATCGGGCAAGGGCAAGATCACCTTCTGGGACAACAACGGCGGTGTCCGCACCGACGTCTGGAAGGAGATCATCGCCGACTTCGAGAAGGCCAACCCGGACATCGACGTCGAGTACGTCGGCGTCGCCTCGAAGGAGGTCCAGTCCAAGTACGACACCGCCATCCAGGGCGGCGCGCTGCCGGACGTCGGCGGCGTCGGCGCGGCGATGCTCGCCGGGATCGCCGCCCAGGGCGCCCTGGAGCCGCTGGACGAGCGGATCGAGAAGAGCTCCCTGTTCGGCAAGCTGAACAAGGGCATGGTCGAGTCCGTCAAGGCGGCCGGCGGCCAGGACAAGCTCTTCACCGTGCCGACCTCCGCCAGCAACGGCGTCCTCTACTACCGCACCGACCTCTTCAAGGCGGCGGGCCTCCAGGAGCCGTCCACCTGGTCGGCGTTCTACGCGGCGGCCGACAAGCTCACCGCGAGGGACAAGAACCGCTTCGGCTACACCATCCGCGGCGGCGCCGGCTCCATCGCCCAGGCCCTGGACGCCATGTACGGCCAGAGCGGGATCCAGAGCTTCTGGGACGGCGACAAGACCACGGTCAACGACCCGAAGAACGTGGCCGCGCTGGAGAAGTACGTCGGCCTGTTCAAGAAGAACACCCCGGCCGCCGACGTCAACAACGACTTCACCAAGATGGTCGCCCAGTGGGACAGCGGCGAGATCGGCATGCTGAACCACAACCTCGGCTCCTACCAGGACCACGTGAAGGCCCTGGGCACCGAGAAGTTCCGCGGCATACCGAACCCGACGCTCGACGACGGCACCCGGGTCATGGTGTCCAACCCGGTCGACGGCCTCGGCCTGTTCTCCTCCAGCAAGAACAAGGCCGCCGCCTGGAAGTTCATCGAGTTCGCGGCCGGCCACGAGTCCAACTCCAAGTGGAACAAGTCCGCCGGCGCCATCCCCGCCCACACCGAGGCGGCGCAGGACCCGTGGCTCCAGGAGGCCGAGCCGACCAAGCTCGCCGCCGAGGTCCTCTTCAGCGGCAAGGCGACCATCGTCCAGCTGCCGTACTACCTGCCGGACTGGAACACCATCTCCAAGGCCGACAACGAGGCCAACTTCCAGAAGGTGCTGCTCGGTTCGATGTCGGCGAAGGACTTCGCCGACACCCTCGCCAAGCAGCTGAACGAGGCCCAGGCCGAGTGGAAGTCGCAGAAGAAGTGACGGTCGGCCGCCGTGAGGCGGTCGCGGCCGGGGCGGGCCTGGTGCTCGCCCTGGCCGCCCGGCCGGCCGCCGCCCGTACCGAGGAGTCCGCCGCCGGGGGCGCGGCCCCCCGCCCCCGCACCCTCTTCGTCGCCGGAGACTCCACCGCCGCGCAGAAGTACGCCGACGCGGCCCCCGAGACCGGCTGGGGCATGGCCCTGCCGTTCTTCCTCCACCGCGAGTTGAGCGTCGCCAACCACGCGGTCAACGGCCGCTCCACCAAGAGCTTCCTCGACGAGGGCCGCCTCGAACCGATCGCGGCCGCCCTGCGCCCCGGCGACGTGCTGCTCGTCCAGTTCGGGCACAACGACTCCAAGAGCACCGACCCCGCCCGGTACGCCGCCCCCTGGGGCGCCTACCAGGACAACCTGCGGGTCTTCGTGGAGACCGCCCGCGCCCGGGGCGCCCACCCGGTGATCGCCACCTCCGTGGAGCGGCGCCGCTTCGACGCCGCCGGGAACGCCCAGCGCTCGCTCGGCGACCACCCGGCCGCCGCCCGCGCGGTGGCCGCCGCCTCCGGGGTGCCCCTCCTCGACGTCGAGGCCCTGTCGCTGGAGCTGTGGCAGCGGCTCGGCCCCGAGGCGACCAAGACGTACTTCAACTGGACCGCCACCGAGCAGGACAACACCCACTTCAACCCGCCCGGCGCCATCGAGGTGGCCCGGCTCGTCGCCCGCGAACTGCTCCGCACCCGGGTCCTCGCCCCCCGCGAGACCCGCCGGCTGGACGACACCGTCCCCACCCGCTGGATCACCTGGCCCCCCGCAGTCCCTTCCGCCTCCTGAGGAGAACCGCGCGTGAACAGAAGCACGAAGCTCGGAGCGGTGGCCGCCGCCGCCCTCGTCCTCACCGTCACCGCGCCCGCCGCCGGCGCCCACTCCGGCCACCCGACCGGTCCCGGCACGGCCCGTGCCGTCCTCCCCGCCGGCGACGGCTGGGCCTCCGAGGGCACCGGCACCACCGGCGGCGCCGCCGCCGACGCCTCCCGCGTCTTCACCGTCACCACCTGGGCCGAACTGCGGGCCGCCCTCGCCGTCCCCGGCACCGAGCCGCGGATCGTGAAGGTCGTCGGCACCCTGGACGCCGTCGAGGCCGGCTGCGCCGCCTTCGAGGCCCCCGGCTACGACTTCGACCGGTACCTCGCCGACTACGACCCCGCCGTCTGGGGGTACGAGAACGAGGTCACCGGCCCGCAGGAGGAGCTGCGCGCCGCCTCGGCCACCGCCCAGGGCCAGGCCATCAAGGTGAAGGTGCCCGCCAACACCACCCTCGTCGGCGTCGGCCGGAACGCCACGATCCTCGGCGGCAGCCTCCAGGTCACCGGCGTCGACAACGTGGTGGTCCGCAACCTGAAGCTGGAGAGCCCGCTCGACTGCTTCCCGCAGTGGGACCCGACGGACGGCGCCACCGGCGCCTGGAACTCGGAGTACGACAGCCTGGTCGTGTACGGCTCCACCCACGTGTGGATCGACCACAACACCTTCACCGACGGCCGCTACCCGGACAGTTCGCTGCCCGAGTACTACGGCGAGGTGTACCAGCAGCACGACGGCGAGCTGGACGTGGTGCGCGGCGCGGACCTCGTCACCGTCTCGTGGAACGTCTTCACCGACCACGACAAGACGCTGATGATCGGCAACAGCGACAGCGCGGGCGCCACCGACCGCGGCAAGCTCCGCGTCACCCTCCACCACAACCTCTTCGACGGCGTGGTGGAGCGGGCCCCCCGGGTGCGCTTCGGCCAGGTCGACGCGTACAACAACCACTTCAAGGTGCCGGACACGAACTACGTGTACAGCCTGGGCATCGGCCAGGAGTCGCAGCTGTACGCGGAGAAGAACGCGTTCACGCTCGGTTCCGGGGTGCCCGCCGGGCAGATCCTGAAGAAGTGGAAGGACGCGCCCGTCACCACCACCGGCAACTACGTCAACGGGCGCCCGGTCGACCTGCTGGCCGTCCACAACGAGCAGTTCCCGGCGGAGACGCTGCGCGGCGACGCGGGCTGGACGCCCGCGCTGCGCACCCGGGTGGACCACCCGCTGGCCGTGCCCTTCCTCGTCGGCCACCACGCAGGCGCCGGCCGGCTGCGCTGACCGGCCCCCCGGCTCCGGGCCGGGGCGGAGCGCGGCACACCCGTCCCGTCGCGCCCGCCCCGGCCCGGTCTCCTTCCCCCGGCCTCCCCGCCTTCCCTCGCCTTCCCCCGCTCTCACCCACCTCCTGCTCAGCGAAGGAGCATCCGCATGCCCTCGCACCACCCCCGCACCACCCTCGGCCGCCGGTCCTTCCTCACCGGCGCCGGCGCGGCGCTCGCCGCCCTCGCGCTGCCGGCCGCCCCCGCCGCGGCCGCCCCCGCCGGCCCCTTCGGCCGGTACGGTTCGCCGTCGGCCCGGCTGTCCGCGAGGACGCTGTACGTCCACCCCGGGGGCCTCGGCGACCACACCTCCGTCCAGGCCGCGGTGAGCGCCGCGTCCGGGGCCGGCTGGACGCTGGTGCTCGCGCCGGGCACGTACCGGGAGACGGTCGCGGTGAGCGCGGCCCGGACCGGGATGACGTGGATCGGGGCGAGCGGGGACGCGAAGGACGTCGTCGTGGTGTACGACAACGCGGCCGGCACCCCGAAGCCCGACGGCTCCGGCACGTACGGCACCACCGGCTCGGCGACGGTCACCCTCCAGGCGGCGGACTTCACCGCCCACGCGGTGACCTTCGCCAACGACTTCCTCCGCACCGACCTGCCGGGCAACCCGGGCACCCAGGCGGTGGCGCTGAAGGCGCAGGGCGACCGCTCGGCCTTCTTCCACTGCCGTTTCCTGGGGCACCAGGACACGCTGTACGCGGACTCGATGTCGCTGACGGCCTTCGCCCGGCAGTACTTCGCGCACTGCTACGTCGAGGGGGACGTGGACTTCGTCTTCGGGCGGGCCACGGCGGTCTTCGAGCACTGCCACTTCCGGACGCTGGTCCGCACCGACCTGGCCGGGGCGCCCTACGGCTTCGTCTTCGCCCCGTCGACCGCCCGCGCCAATCCGCACGGCTTCCTGGCCTCCCGGTGCCGGGTCACCAGCGAGGCCCCGGACGGCTACTACAAGCTGGCCCGGCCGTGGGTGCCCGGCTCGGACCCGACCGCCTGGCCGTCCCTGGTGGTCCGGGAGAGCGTCCTGGGCGCGGGGATCGACGCGGTGGCGCCGTACGCGGACATGCGGGCCGAGTACCCCTGGCAGCGGCAGCGCTTCGCGGAGTACCGCAACGCCGGCCGCGGCGCGGAGGTCACCGTCCCGGAGAACCGTCCGCGGCTGACCGCCGGGCAGGCGGCGGAGGCGACCCGGGCCGGGTACCTGGGCGACTGGGAGCCCGTGGCGCCGCCCTGCCCCTGAGCCATCGATTGAACGGTCAAATAGTCAGAAATCAACTAAATATGTGGCGCTCATGGACGTTTCGCCCTCGCCTCGCCGGTCAGTAGCCGGGTGACCGCGACAAGCCTGGAGGGTGGACATGATCGCCCAGGAACAGATTCCCACTGTGCTGGACCATCCCGTGTACGACACCGAGGGGAAGAAGATCGGCGACGCCAAGCACGTCTTCCTCGACGACGCCACCGGCCGCCCCGAATGGGTCACCGTCAAGACGGGTCTGTTCGGCACCAGCGAGTCCTTCGTGCCGATCAAGGACGCCTCCGTGGTGAGCGACCACCTGGAGGTGCCCTACTCCAAGGACCGCGTCAAGGGCGCCCCGCACGTCGACGTCGACGGCGGCGGCCACCTGGACGCGAGCGAGGAGCAGCGGCTCTACGAGTACTACGGCATCGCCTGGGACGAGGCGTGGCAGCGGGCGAACGAGCCCGGTGACCGCGGCTGGGCCCGCGGCGACGGCACCGGAGCCGCCGGCACGGCCGGCATGGCCGGCGCGGCCGGTACGGCGGGCCTGGCCGGCACGACCGGCAGGGCCGACATGACCGGCAGGGCCGACATGACCGGTGCGGCCGGCACGGCGGAGTCGCGTGAGGACGCGATGACCCGGTCCGAGGAGCAGATGCACGTCGGCACCGAGGAGGTCGAGACCGGCCACGTCCGGCTGCGCAAGTACGTCGTCACCGAGGAGGTCCAGCAGACCGTGCCGGTGCGCCACGAGGAGGTCCGCGTGGTGCGCGAGCCGATCACGGACGCCAACCGCGACGAGGCGATGTCCGGCCCCGAGATCACCGAGGCCGAGCACGAGGTGACGCTGCACGAGGAGCGTCCGGTGGTCGAGACCCGGGCCGTCCCCGTCGAGCGGGTCCGCCTGGAGACCGACGAGGTCACCGAGGAGGAGACCGTCACCGGTCAGGTCCGCAAGGAGCGCATCGAGATCGAGGGCGAGGACACCGGGACCGTCCGGGACACCGGCGAGGACCTCGGCAAGTGAGGGACCACCATCCGGGGGCCGGGCGGCACCGCCGCCCGGCCCCCGTTCCGTCACGTCGCGTCAGACGAGGAGGTCCACGCAGTCCAGGGCGGTGCCCGCGCTCAGGAAGCCGGTGCCGGTCGAACCGCTGACGACGTTCAGCCGGAGCACGTTGTACCGGGTGGGGTCCGTCCGCCACGCGCTCGCGGGGACGCTGTAGGTGAAGGTGTGGTTGTTGCCCCGGTAGGAGCCGGTGGTGAGGGAGCGGGTCGACGGCTGGGCGGGCGGTGACGGGACCGCAGAGACCCAGGTGTCGTTGACGGTGACCTGCGGGCGCCCGTTGAGGAAGGCGGTGGTGACGCCGATCCGCAGCGTGTGGGCGGCGGCGGCCTGCGCGGCGGTGAGCCGGAAGTAGACCAAGAAGCCGTCGTTGACGTCCTTCCACAGGTAACAGGGCACGGCGGCCGAGGGGTTCGCGCCGTCGACGACGACGTTGCCCGTCCAGGCGGCGGCCCGGACGTCGGCCGGGTGGGCGTACGTCATGAGCGCGGCGTTCTTGAAGCCGGCCGGGGTGCCGTCCCAGTCGCCGAGGCGCCAGACGGCGGGGGCGGTGCTCGGGTCGCCGGTGATCGTGAGCGTGTGCAGGGCGGTGGCGGCGCCGGCGGTGACGGTCACCGTGGTGGTGTGGACGGCGAGTTCACCCTTGTGGACGGTGAGGGTGTACGTCCCCGGGAGCATGCCCCGGCAGGAGTACGCGCCGGTGCCGGCGGCGGCCCGGGTCCAGTACTGGGCGTCGGCGTTGGCGAAGCCGATCGTGTACGGGTGGTCCGGGTCCATGTTCTTGAGGCCCACGCCGGCGACCCTGCCGCGTCCGGCGGCGCCGACCCAGCCGGGGATGCCGAGGCCGTCCACCCAGGCGGTGTCGTGGGCGGCGGCGAAGAGCGCCGGGTCGGGGGCGCCGCCGTCGGTGAAGGCGAGGAGGTAGGGGCCCTGGAGGCCGAAGCGCATGGCCTCGGTCTGCGACTGGTTGTAGTGGAGGATCTCGTAGAGTCCGACGCCCAGTTCGTTGGAGTGGCGCAGCAGCGAGCGGTAGAAGGGGCCGCCGGACGCCTTCTCGTGGTTGGAGCGCACCATCCAGAGCCCGGCCGTGCCGGTGGTGTGGCCGACGTAGTCGTAGTCCATGACGCGGACGCCGGAATAGTGCTTGGAGCGGGTCTGCCCGTCGGCGCGCCGCCAGACGTCGCCCGCCTCGATGACGGTGTCGGCGCCCTCGACCCAGGAGTCCGGGCCCTCGTTCGGGAAGACGCCGGGCTTGAGGCGGGCGATGAAGCGGGTGGCGGTGAAGGAGGTGTCGGCCTTGTCGGTCCACAGGTAGACGTTGTTGTGGCCGGAGCGGGCCGCGTAGTAGTGGCGCAGGGTGCCGTGGACGACGGTGACGAGGATCGTCGCGCCGTGCTGGGCGAGGGTGACGGTGGAGGCGCCGAGGCCCGACTCGACGTGGGAGTGCTTGCCGCCGTACCCCTCGTACTCCTTGCCCTTGTAGACGAGGGAGGTGAGGTCGCCGTTGGTCTTGGAGACCTTGAAGACGAGTCCGGCGCCGGTGTCGAGGACGTAGTGCGCGCCGTCGTCGCTCCAGCCGAAGCCGGCCGCCTCGGCGGCTCCGGCGGCTCCGGCGGTGGCGGCGAGGGCTCCGGCGGCGGCGACCGCGCCGAGGACGGTCCGGCGGGGGACGGGGTGGGTGCGCATCTGCGGCTCCTTCGGCGGGGCGGTGGGGGGCAGCCATAGGTCGCCGCGGGAGGGGAAAGGGTTGCCCCCTCGGTCGAAACGTTTCAAGAGGGTTTCGCCGTTGAGCCGGACCCGCCGGACCCGCCGACCCGGCCGCCACCGGGGCCGACCGCCGGTCCGGCACGGCGCACGGCTTCGCCCCGCTCGCCGGGGGCGCCTCCTTCCACGCCTGCCGGCTCGACCCGGCGAGCGCCGTGCCCGCGCCGGTGGACCGCTCCTCCGGTCCGCGGAAGAAGCTCGGCGTGCCCGCGGACCGTCCGGACGGCGTCCGGACGGCCGCGCGGGGACCGGGGACGCCCCGGTCCTCCGCCGTCAGGCGAAGCCGCCCCGGAGGGTCGTCCGGCCGCCGCCGGGGGCGGTGAGGACGACGGTGTACGCGTCGGCCGAGGCGTCCCGGACGCCCTCGGCGTGGTTGTACTGGGCGGCGAAGGTGTGCGGGCCCGCCGGGACCGCGCGGCCCTCCTTCAGGGTCCAGCGGTAGACGAGGGCGCCGGGTTCCTCCACGACCGTGACGGTGAAGTCATCGGCGGAACGGGTCTGCCAGTGACCGGTGCTGACGATGCCTCCGGTGAGCGCCACCCGCAACTCGACCGTGAGGCCGGTGACCTCGCCGTCCGTCGTGACGGCGAGGTCGCTCTGCGCCCACCAGCGGTTGCTGCCGGGGTCGACGGTGCCCGCCGCGCGGGCCACGGGCCCGGGCGCGACGGCGACGGCCGGGGGCGCGGGCCGCTCCTGGAGGGCGGTGACGGCGAGGCCGCCGAGGGCGACGACGCCCACGACGGTCGCGGCGACGGCCGCGGTGGCCGTCCAGCGGCGCCCCGCCCCGAAGGCCGGCGTCCGCTCCCGCCGGGGCGGCGGCCCGGCCATGCCGCGCTCGACGCGGGCCAGCATCCGGGCGCGGTCCGGGCGGTGCGCGGCCGCCGCCTCGCGCAGCTCGCCGCGCAGCCGTGTCTCGTCCATCAGCGCCTCCCCGAGGCGAGTTCGGTGGCGGCCCGTCCGCCGAGCAGCTTCTGGAGTTCGGCCATGCCCTTGGCGGTCTGGCTCTTGACCGTGCCGACCGAGACGCCCAGGGCCAGGGCGGTGTCCCGCTCGGAGAGGTCGAAGGCGTGGCGGAGGACGACGCAGGCCCGCTTGCGGAAGGGCAGGGCGCGCAGCGCGGTCCGCACGTCGACGACCGCGGGCACGTCCGGGTCCTCGGTGTGCTCGGGGCGCCGGTCCCAGAAGGCGGCGATCCGGCGGCGTTCGCGGACGGTGCCGCGGATGCGGGTGCGGACGAGGTTGGCGACGACGCCCCGGGCGTAGGCGGCGGGGTGGTCGGCGGCGCGGACCCGGTCCCAGCGGTGCCAGAGCGCGAGCATGGCGTCGGCGGCGAGGTCGTCGGCGGCGTCGGTCTCGCCGGTGAGGAGGTGGGCGAGGCGGGCGAGTTCGGCGTAGTGACGGTCGAAGAAGTCGCGGAACTCGGCCGCGCCGTCCCGCTCCTCGTCCGGGTCAGTCCCGGCCACGGTCGTCCCCCGGTGCGGCGGGTGCCGGGCCGGTGCCGGCGCGGACGGTGAGGTGCGGGGCGAGCAGCTCGGTGCCGGGGGCGGTCTCGCCGCGCAGCCGGGCGACGAGCCGCTCGACGGCGATCCGTCCCATGTCCTGGGCGGGCACGGCGACGGCGGTGAGCGGTACGGAGGCGTGGGCGGCGACCTGGTCGGGGCAGACCGCGGCGACGGAGACGTCCTCGGGGACGGCGCGGCCCTGGTGGCGCAGGACGGCGAGGAGCGGTTCGACGGCGGCCTCGTTCTGCACGAGGAGGGCGGTGGTGCCGGGGCGTTCCTCGAAGATCCGGGTGACGGCGGCGGAGACGGCCGCGTAGGTGCCGTCGACGGGCCGGTGGAGCAGGTCGAGGCCGTGCCCGGCGGCGGCGGCGCGGACACCGGCGAGGGTGCGCTCGGCGTAGCCCGTGCCCCGGGCGTAGACGGCGGGGGGTTCGCCGAGGACGGCGAGGCGGCGGTGGCCGAGGCCGGCGAGGTGGTCGACGCAGCGGGCGCCGGCGGCGGCGAAGTCGAGGTCCACGCAGTCGAGCCCGGCGGGGTCGGCGGGCAGTCCGATGAGGACGGAGGGCCGCTCGGCCTGCCGGAGGAGGGGCAGGCGGGGGTCGTCCAGCTCGACGTCCATGACGATCATGCCGTCGGCGATGGCGCTGCCCTCGACGCGGCGGACGGCCTCGGGGCCCTCCTCGCCGGTGAGCAGCAGCACGTCGTGGCCGTGGGCGCGGGCCGTGGTGGTGACGGCCATGGCGATCTCCATCATGACCGGCACGTAGAGGCCGGTGCGCAGCGGCATCATCAGGGCGAGGATGCTGGTCCGGCCGCCGGCGAGGGCGCGGGCCCCGGCGTGCGGGCGGTAGCCGAGCTCCTCGATGGAGTGCTGGATGCGCTCGCGGGTGGCGGTGGAGATGGACCGCTTGCCGCTCAGGACGTAGCTGACGGTGCTGGCCGACACACCGGCGTGACGGGCGACGTCGGCGAGGGTGACCACGTGCGCGCTCCTCGGCTGGTCCGGGCGGGTTCGCCGGGATGGGTGGAGGGTTCTCCGGAATCGGCGGAGGGTCCTCCGGGCGGGTGGGGTGCCCGTCGGTGACGGGGGCCGTCGGCGGCGGGCCCCGGCGACGGGGACCCCCGGCGTCAGGAGCCCTCGACGACAGGGACCCCCGACCCTAAGCGGCCGCTCGTCGGACTGTCCAGGCGGGGCGCGAAGAGTCCAAGGGCCCGGGGGCCGCGCGGGGTTGTGCCGGGGCGTACGGCGGGGTGGGATGGAACCGGTCGCGCAAGCGCTTTCCGGCGGGTGTCCTCCTCCCCGCCTCCCCCCTTCCTCCTCCCCGCCTCCCCCCTTCCTCCTCTCGCCCTTCCCCCTTCCCCCTTCCCCTTCCTCCTCTCGCCCTCCCTTCCCCCTCTCGCCTCTCACCTCTCCCTGGGAACGTCATGACCGATCTGCCCTGGTACACCTCCTTCGCCCCCGAGCGGGGCACGCTGCCGCCGCGCGCCTGGACCGCCTTCTCCGACGCCGCGCGGCTGCCGCTCGGCGGCGACTGGGCGTTCCGCCTGTCCCCCGCCGCCGACGCGGCGGACACCGCCTTCGCCGAGCCCGGCTTCGACGCGGACGGCTGGCGGACCGTCACCGTGCCGGGGCACTGGGTGCTCCAGGGCGAGGACGGGGAGTTCGGCGCCCCCGCGTACACGAACGTCGTCTACCCCTTCCCGGTCGACCCGCCGCACGTGCCGGACGAGAACCCGACCGGGGACCACCTGCGCCGGTTCGACCTGCCGGACGACTGGCCCGCGGAGGGCGGGGCGGTGCTCCGCTTCGACGGGGTCGAGTCCTGCGCCCGGGTGTGGCTCAACGGCACGGAGCTGGGCTGGTTCAAGGGCTCCCGGCTCGCCCACGAGTTCGCGGTCGGGGAGCTGCTGCGGGAGCGGGACAACGTCCTCGCGGTCCGCGTCCACCAGTGGTCCTCGGGCTCGTACCTGGAGGACCAGGACCAGTGGTGGCTGCCGGGCGTCTTCCGGGAGGTGACGCTGCTGCACCGCCCGGAGGGCGCGCCGGGCGACTTCTTCGTGCACGCCTCGTACGACCACACCGCGGGGACCGGCGAACTGCGGGTCGACTGCGACGTGCCCGCCCGGGTCCGGGTGCCGGAGCTGGGGCTCGACCTGGCGGCCGGGGAGTCCGTCACGGTGCCGGTGGAGCCGTGGAGCGCCGAGGTGCCGCGGCTGTACGAGGGCGAGCTGACGGCCGGCGGGGAGCGGATCGGGCTGCGGATCGGCTTCCGCTCGGTGTACGTGGAGGACGGCGTCCTGAAGGCGAACGGGCGGCGGATCCTCTTCCGGGGCGTGAACCGGCACGAGTTCCACCCGGAGACGGGGCGGACCCTGGACCTGGACACCATGCGGGCGGACGTCGAGCTGATGAAGCGGCACCACGTCAACGCCGTGCGGACCTCGCACTACCCGCCGCACCCGGCCTTCCTCGACCTGTGCGACTCCTACGGCCTGTGGGTGGTCGACGAGGGCGACCTGGAGACCCACGGCTTCGAGGAGCTGGGCTGGCGGGGCAATCCGGTGGACGACGAGCGGTGGACGCCCGCCCTGCTCGACCGGGCGGCCCGGCTGGTCGAACGGGACAAGAACCACCCGTCGGTGGTGCTGTGGTCGCTGGGCAACGAGTGCGGCACGGGGGCCGGGCTGTCCGCGATGGCACGCTGGATCCACGACCGGGACCCGTCGCGGCCGGTGCACTACGAGGGCGACCGGTCCTGCGCCGACGTGGACGTGTACTCCCGGATGTACCCGCCGCACGCCGAGGTCGAGGAGATCGGCCGGCGCGAGGACGGGGGCCCGGAGCGCCGCCGCGAACTCCCCCTCATCCTGTGCGAGTACGCCCACGCGATGGGCAACGGCCCCGGCGGCCTGAGCGAGTACCAGCGCCTCTTCGAGACGTACGAGCGCTGCCAGGGCGGCTTCGTGTGGGAGTGGATCGACCACGGCCTGGCCCACCCGGTCCACGGGTACGGCTACGGCGGCGACTTCGGCGAGGACCAGCACGACGGGAACTTCGTGTGCGACGGGCTGCTCTTCCCGGACCGGACCCCCTCGCCGGGCCTGGCCGAGTACAAGAAGGTGATCGAGCCGGTGCGGATCGGGCCCGGCGGGCGGCCGGGCACGGTCGCGGTGCGCAACCTCCACGACGTGGCCGACCTGTCCGCGTACGCCTTCGGATGGGAGTTCCTGGCGGACGGGAAGGTGGTGGGCGAGGGGCCGCTGGCGGTGCCTCCGCCGGCCGCCGGGGAGCGGACCGAGGTGGTCCTCCCGGAGCCGCCGGCGCATCCGGCGGGCGCGGAGACGCTGTGGAGGGTACGGGCGGTGCTCGCCGCCGCGACGCCGTGGGCGGAGGCCGGCCACGAGATGGCCTGGGGCGTCGTGCCCGTGACGGGACGGCGCCCCCTGGCGGCGCCGTCGCCTCCGGTCCGCCCGGCCGCCGGGGACGGGCGGATCGGGCTCGGCCCGGCATCGTTCGACGCGCGCACGGGCGCGCTCGTCTCCCTGGGCGGCCTGCCGGTGTCCGGTTTCGGACTGGACGTCTGGCGGGCGCCGACGGACAACGACGAGGGGGCGCCCTGGCAGCCGGACGCGCGGTGGGCGTCGCTCTGGCGGGAGCTGGGCCTGCACCGGATGCGGCACCGCACGGACGGGGTGATCCCGGACGGCGGGGGGCTGACCGTCCGGACGCGGGTGGCTCCCCCGGGCCGTGACGTCGGGCTGGCCGTGACCCACCGCTGGACCGCGAGCGGCACGGCGGTACGGCTCGACGTGGACGTGGTGCCCGAGGGCTCCTGGCCGGTACCGCTCCCCCGGCTGGGCGTGCGGCTCGGTCTTCCGGCCGCCCTCGACCGGGCGGTCTGGTACGGCGGCGGCCCCGGGGAGGCGTACCCGGACACCCGCGCGGCGGCCCGCCCCGGCCTCTGGGAGTCCACGGTGGCCGGTCTCCAGACCCCGTACGTGCGTCCGCAGGAGAACGGGGCCCGGATCGACACCCGGTGGCTGGAGCTCACGGACGGGGAGGGCGCGGGCCTGCGCGTGGCGGGCGAGCCGGAGTTCTGGTTCACCGCGCGCCGCTGGACGCACGCGGAGCTGGACGCCGCCGCGCACCGGCCGGACCTGGCCCCGGGCGACACCCTGTGGCTGAACCTCGACCACGCCCTGCACGGCATCGGCTCCCAGTCCTGCGGCCCCGGCGTCCTCCCCGAGCACCGCCTCCAGGCGGCCCCGGCGTCCTTCTCGCTGGCGTTCGAGCCGGTCGGGGCATGTCGAAGCAGGGCAGCGGGCCGGCCGTCACCCGCCGGAGCGCGGAACCCGTAGCGGCCCCGCGCACGGCGGCGGCGGTGATCACCGGCGTCCTGGGGGCGTTCCTGCGGGGGGCCCGGAGACGTCCGCGCCTGTGTCAGCGCTCCCGTCCGCGCGTACGCGCGCGGGGCGGCCGGCCCGAAAGGGCGGCGGGAGCCCTGGTGCGGCACGCGGCCGGGTCGGTCGTCGCCGCGATCGGGACGCTGCCGCTTCCCGCGCTGTTCCGGGGGGGCCTACCGGTGAGTCAGGGAGATCGGCCGCCTCATGCCGCTCGGCGCCTGGGAGGCGCTGAGCCGCGACCCGGAGCGGCCGGCCGTGGAGAAGCACCCCGTGGCGGTGGCCGAGGCGTGGGCGGTCTTCGGCGGCCGGGCCGTCGCCGGGGCCGTCCTCTCCGTGGCGGCGGTCCGGTGCCGGACGTCTGACGCGGGGCCGGCCGGGCCCGCGGGGTGCGGGGCCCGGCCGGTGGGGGCGGTCAGCGGAGGAGGTGTTCCGGGAGGACGCCCCGGGCCTTCAGTGCGGCGGCGACGAGGGCCGCGTACTCGGTGGCGCCGCGGACCGAGGTGTGGGTGTTGTCCCGTTTCTCGGCCGTCAGGTAGAGCTCCTTGGACGCCTCGGGACCGAGCTGTTCGACCCGGGCCCTGGTGAGGGCGGTGAGGTCGATCAGCGGGGTGCCGAGGGAGGCGGCGAGGGCGCGGATCTCGGCCGGGTGGTCGACGCCGAGGCCGTTGACGAGCAGGGCGGTGCCGTTGTCGAGGGTGCCGTCCGCGTTGAACCAGCGGCGGACGACCGGGGTGACGAGGACGGGTGCGCCGCCCCTGGCCCGTACCCGCTCGACCAGGGTGGTGAGGTTGGCGCGGTAGGTGGCGGCGTCCGTCTGCTTGTCGTTGTGGGCGAGCTGGATCAGGACGGGGTCGCCGGGCCGGATCGCCGCCTCGACCCGGTCGAAGAGCGCCGGGTTCGCGAGGAAGCTGACGGTGCTCTCGCCGGAGTCGGCGTGGTTGGCGACGGCGGCGCCCCGCTTCAGGTGGACGGGGAGCCGCTGGCCCCAGCCGGTGTACGGGTCGCCGGGCTGGTCGCAGACGGTGGAGTCGCCGATCAGGAAGAGGCGGGTCGCGGTGGGGGCGGGGGTGACGCGGAGGGACGCGACGCGCGGGGCGGAGCCGTCGATCAGCAGGTCGAGGCCGGGCGTGCCGGCGGGTCCGGTGGGTTCCCCCTCCGGGTCGCGGACGTCGACGGTGAAGGAGCGGCGGACCCGCTCGCCGGCCCCGGTCGGGGTCTCGGCGAGCAGGGCGCGCCGGGTCTCGCCGCTGATCCGGGTCGTTCCGGCGGTGTCGCCGCCGAGGGTGACGGTGACGTCGTACGTGCCGGGGGCCAGGTCGAAGTGGCAGGCGAGGGCGCCCGTCCCGGTGGCGGCGCAGTGGTCGAGGCCCTGGCCGTAGGGGTTCTCCCCGGCGTGGGCGGTGGCGGGTGCGGTGGCGGCGAGGAGCGCGAGCAGGCTCGCCGCGAGGATCGTGGTCCTCTTCATCGGGCGTCTCCTGTCCGTCACTCGGGGAGGTGGTCGCCGACGAGGGCGAGGTTCTGGATGGCGGCCAGGCCGTAGAGGGCGGTGGTGTTGGTGCTGATCCAGAGGTGCTCGTAGCCGGGTTCGAGGGCGGCGGGGCCCCGCACGGGCGTCTTGTCCCAGACCATGGCGGATGTGTAGCCGTCGCTCCTGTCGAACTTGGCCCAGGCGCGCTGGGCGAGCTTGGTGTCGTTCAGCTGGGCGGCGGCGTAGGCGTCCTGGCGGGAGTGGCCCTGGAAGAGGAGGAGCGTGCCGAAGTTCTGTCCGTAGCGGGCGGCCTGCTCGGTCTTGGAGGCGTTGAAGTAGCGGCAGTAGTCGAGCCAGGCGTTCTTGAAGGCCGGCAGGTCGACGAGGTCGATGAGCTCGGCGCACATCTCGACGAGGCCGAACATGGCGGAGAGGTGGGAGACGCCGACGGCGGGCTGTTCGGCGACGGCGAAGCGGCCGGTGTCGAGGTCGTAGAGGCCGGTGCCCTGGACGAAGCCGTTGGGCTGGGCGGCGATGGTCTCCATGGTGGAGCGCAGCCGCGCCTCGGCCTTGGCGGCCTTGGGTCCGCCGCGCTCCCACTCGGTGAGCCAGGCGGCGGCGAGACCGCTCCAGTCGGTGCCGAAGCCGATGGAGAGGGCGTGGCGGTCGGGGGTGTAGGGCTCGGTGCGGATCTTGCGGATGGGGTCGAGGACGAGGAAGGTCTCGTCGGAGTCGACCAGGTCGCGCATGAGGTCGCCGACGCGTTCGTCGGCGGTGAGGAAGTAGTAGGGGCGGCGGTAGACGGCGGTGGAGATCCGCTGCTGCTTGGCGCTGTCGGCGAAGTGCTGGACGCCGTGGCGGGTGCCGAGGCCGGCCCAGGTGCCGAGGTGGTAGACGTCGACCTCGCCGGTGTGGCGGGTCATGGCCTCGGCGAAGCGGAAGACGTCGGCGCGGCCGGAGCGGAGGTAGGCGTACCAGAGCCACAGGTCGGGCGAGAGCTCGGAGTTGTCCCAGGCGTAGCCGCCGACGTCGTACCGCCACTGGTGCCGGTCCTCGTCGTAGGTGTGCATGATGTCGCCGTAGTCCCAGAAGCCGTACCAGCGGCGCTGTTCGGCCTGGTCCTTGTAGTAGGTGAAGAGGTAGTCGAGGCGGTCCTCGATCTTGGCCCTGGCGGGGGTGGAGCGGTCGACGGGCGAGAACAGTCCGCCGAAGACCCGGGCGCGGACGAGGTCCTCGGGGCTCGCGGCGAGCTGCGGCGGGACGCGGACGGCGGCGGCCTGGGCGACGAGGGCGGCGGCGCTCGGGGTGGCGGCGTTGGCCCAGAACATCAGCTCGCTGGTGCGGGCGATGCCGTAGGGGGTGCCGAAGCCGGGCTCGTGGTCCTCGTAGGTGATGTTGAGGCCTTCGAGCTGTTCGGGGAAGGTGTCCTGTCCCATGCCGTCGTGGTAGAAGCGCAGGTCCATGGGCTGGGCCTCGGGCGACCAGAGCCAGAGGGTGACCTCGGCCTCGTCGCCGGCGGCGCCGCGGACGTCGAGCTGGGCGGGGTGCTTCTGCCAGAAGTCCCGCAGGCCGAAGGAGAGTCCGCCGCTCGCGCCGCCGACGTAGCCGAAGCCGTTGGCGCGGCGGCCGCCGCCGGCGGGGATCCAGCCGTGGCCGGGCTTGGTGCGCTTGCGGATGCCGAAGCCGTCGGCGGTGAGCTGGGAGAGCGTGTAGTCGCCCCAGGTGGGGATGTACTGGAGGCGGCTGGTGACGCGCTGGTCCCAGGTGGCCGGGTCGGGCAGCTTCTCGCCCTTGACCTGGGCGGCGCGGACGGCGGCGCCGGGGTCGCGGCGCAGGCCGGTGATGCCCTGGACGGCCTCGGTGAGGAAGCCCTGGTCCTCGCCGGCGAGGCGGACGTGCCGGTCGTAGAAGGCGTCGCGCATCGGGACGGTGAAGCGGACGCCGAGGCCGCGGATGAAGTCCTTGTCCTGGTCGCCGTCGAAGGTGATCGTGTGGATCATGCGGAGGGCTTCGGAGCCGGCGTGGAAGTAGAGCCGGACCGAGAAGGGCAGCCAACTGCGGCTGCCCTTGCGGTGCTTGCCGTCGATCCGGACCACGGCCCGGACGGGGCCGGTCTGTTCGACGACGGCGCCGGAGATCTCGCCGTCGAACCGCTCCCACTTGGCGTTGCCCTGGTCGCCGTCGTCGATGTCGCCCTGGCGCAGCAGCACGAGCCGCCCGTCGGTCGCGATCTTGACGCCGTCGCGGGTGAGGGACTCGACGAGCTTGCCGCCGTCCTTCCACAGGACGGCCCTGACGACGCCGGTGTCGACGGTGATCCGGCGGCCGGACTCGGTGACGGTGACGGTCTTCGCGCCGGCGGCGGGGGTGCCGGGGGCGAGGGAGTAGCGCTCGGCGCCGGCCGCCTCGGGGCCGACGGCGTGGGCGGTCCACTTGAGGGAGCCGTCGGGCCACCGGGCGGTGGTCCAGGTCTGTACGGGGACGGGGGCGCCGTCGGCGGTGGTGAGGGCGAACTCGCGGTCGCCCGGATGCGCGCCCTTGGGCCAGGCGACGCCGAAGGTCGACCCGCCGGCGGCGCCGAGGCCGCCCGGCTCCAGCCAGGAGATGCTCGCGGGCCGCTCCTCCGCGGGCACCTCGGCGGCGGGCGCGGCCTGCGCCTCGTTCCGGCCGAGCGCCCAGCTGAACTGGGCGGCGGCACCGGCGACGGCGGCCGCCTTGAGGAGGGAACGGCGGGGTATCGAGGACACGGGAACTCCTTTCGAGGGCATGCCGATGACATGCCTGCGGGAGGGGAAGGGGGCGCGAGGGTACGGAGCGGGGCGCGGGGCCGGCGGGACGCGGGCCCATCGGGGCGCGGGGACGCGGCGGAGCCCGCGGGCCTCCCGGGGCCCTGAACGGTCCGGGCCTGAACGGTCCGGGGCGGGAGCCCGGCGCGGGCCGTCCCGGACCGTTCGGGCCCGGGCGCGGCGGTGAGGGCGGGCGGACGCGGGGGTGGGGCGCGATGGTGGGGCCGCGGAAGCGGGAAGGCGGAAGCGGGAAGGCGGGGGCGGGAAGGCGGGGGCGGGAAGGCGGGGGCGGGAAGGCGGGGGCGGGAAGGCGGGGGCGGGAAGGCGGGGGCGGGGACGCGGGGGCCGCGTCCCCGGGGTGGCCGGGGAGGGGGTGGCCCGGTGGCGCGGGCGGTCAGGCGCCCGCGAGGGCGGGGGCCTTGCGGTGTTCGGCCGCCAGGGTGCCGGCGAGCAGCAGGCCCAGGGCGGGGAGGGCCAGGGGGGCGGAGAACCAGGCCGAGGCGGCCACCACCGCCAGGCCGCAGACGACGAGCAGGGAGCCGGCCGGGTCCCGCAGCGCGCGGCGCCCGGCGTCCGGGAGCAGCGCCCGCCAGGAGACGCCCGGGCGCCAGGCGGTGGCCGCCCGCAGCAGGGCGACGGTCGCCCAGAACGCCGCGAGGATCGCGAGGGCCCCGGCCGCCCGGCCGCCCGGCACCGGCAGCGCCCGTACGAGCGCGAGGTCGGCCCCGACGAGGGCGAGCACGGTCCAGTAGGCCGCGCCCACCGCCCACCCGCCGCCCCGCAGGGCGGCGCGCAGTCCGGCGGCGAAGGACCGCAGCCCGGTCTCCTCGCCCTCGATCGTGCGCCGCAGGTGCCCCGCGCCGGCGGCGAGCGCCGCCGGCAGGGTGACGAGCGGGAGCGCGGCGACGGCGATCCACACCCCCGTCAGCAGGCACTCGGCGAAGACCCCGAAGCGGGCGAGGAAGCGGTCCCGCCTCACTTGAGCCCCGAGGTGGCCATGCCGTCGATCAGGTACCGCTGGAAGGCGAGGAAGAACGCCACCACGGGCAGCAGCGCCACCAGCGACATCGCGATCATGCCGCCGTAGTTGGCGACGCCGTCCTGGTCGACGAACATCTTGAGGCCGAGCGAGACCGTGTACTTCTCGGGTTCGTTGAGGTAGATCAGCGGGCCCATGAAGTCGTTCCACGCGTTGATGAAGGTGAAGATGGCGCTGGTGATGAGCGCGGGCCGGCACAGCGGCAGCACGATCGACCAGTAGGTCCGCAGGTGCCCGCAGCCGTCCAGGCGCGCCGCCTCGTCCAGCTCCTTGGGCAGGGCCCGCATGAACTGGACCATCAGGAAGACGAAGAAGGCGTCCGTGGCGAGGTACTTGCCGAGCAGCAGCGGCGTGTACGTGTTGATCAGTTCGAGCTTCTGGAAGAGCACGTACTGCGGGATGAGCAGCACGTGGTAGGGCAGCAGCAGGGTGCCGATCATCAGCGTGAAGAGCAGGTTGCGGCCCGCGAAGCCGATCTTGGCGAAGGCGTAGGCGGCGAGCGAGCTGGAGATCAGCACGCCGGCGACGGAGGCGAGCGCCAGGAAGAGCGAGTTGGAGAAGAAGGTGGAGATGGGGATGTCGGCGATGCCGTCGGCGAGCCGCCGGTAGTTGTCGGTGATGGGGTCGGTCGGGAGGACGTTCAGGCTGCCGACGATCTCGTCGTTGGGCTTGAACGAGCCGCCGATCACCCAGAAGACCGGGTAGAGCACGACGGCGAGGACCGCGAGGGAGCCGAGGTGCCAGGCGAGGGACCCGGCGCGCAGGCCCCGCGTCCCGGTGCGGACGAGGCTCATCGGCCTCCCTCCTCGTAGTGCACCCAGCGCCGCTGGGACCAGAACAGGACCGCCGTGACCAGGCCGACGGCGAGCAGCAGCATCCAGGCCATCGCGGAGGCGAGGCCCATCCGGCTGTTCTCGAAGCCCTGGACGTAGAGGTAGCAGGTGTAGACGAGCGTGCCGTCGGCCGGGCCGCAGGCGTTGCCCTGGCTGCCGATGATGTAGGCGGAGCCGAAGATCTGGAAGGAGTGGATGGTCTCCAGGAGCACGTTGAAGAAGAGCACCGGGGAGATCATCGGCAGGGTGATGTTCCAGAACCGGCGCCACGGTCCGGCGCCGTCCATCTGCGCCGCCTCGTACAGCTCGCGGGGCACCTGCTTGAGCCCGGCGAGGAAGATGACCATGGGCGCGCCGAACTGCCAGACGGTGAGCGCCACCAGGGCGTAGATGATCTTGTCGGGGTCGCCGATCCAGCCGCCGGGGTCGAGGCCGATCAGCTGCTGGGCCCGGTCGACGGGGGCGTTGTCGGCGAAGAGGGCGCGCCAGACGATGGCGATGGAGACGCTGGCGCCGATGAGCGAGGGGGCGTAGAACGCGGCCCGGTAGAAGCCCTGTCCGCGCCGGCTCTGGTTGAGGAGGACGGCGACGCCGAGGGCGGCGGCCAGTTTCAGCGGGGTGCCGAGGACCACGTACCAGCCGGTGACCTCGACGGAGGTGCGCCAGCGGGGGTCGCCGAACATCTCGGTGAAGTTGTCGAGCCCGATCCAGCGGGGGGCGTCGAAGAGGTTGTAGTCGGTGAAGGCGAAGTAGAGCGAGACGGCCATCGGGCCCGCGGTCAGCAGCAGGAAGCCGGTGAGCCACGGGGACATGAAGAGGTAGCCGGCGAGGTTCTCGCGGGCGGTGCGGGACCCGGGGGCGCGGCCCGCCGCCCGGCGGGGGCGCCCGCCGCCGGGGGCGGGGGCCGCGGGCGCGGTCCCCTTCCCCGGCGGGGCCGCTTCCGGGGTCTGCGGGACGGCGGGGGTCGGTACGGTGGTCACGGCGGCGTCCATCAGGAGGAGAGGGCCGTCTTCGCCTCGGTGAAGTACTGCTTCACCGCGTCGGCGACGGTCCGGGTGCCCAGGGACATCTCCTCCGAGAGGCGCAGGAAGGCCGCCTCGCAGACGTCGGCGCCGGCCGGGTGCGGGGTGATGGGCTCCAGGACGCGGGACTCGACGAGCTGCTTCTCGTAGGCGGCGATCTGCTTGCCGACCTCGTCGGCGGGCACGTAGGCGGCGTTCTGCGCCTCGGTGGCGGGGACGCCCCGGTCGTAGCCCATGATCTTGCCGACCTCGGGGTCGTGGACCATGAAGTCGATGAACTGGGCGACCTCCTTGGGGTGCTTGGTGCGCCTGGAGGCGCTGAGCATGAGCGAGCCGAGGTACTGGCCGGTGCGCTTGCCGTCGGTGGTGGGGATGGGGGCGAGGCCGTAGCGGCTCTTGCCCTCGGCGGTGTAACGGACGGCGAAGTTGTCCCAGGTGAACTCGCAGCCGGCGAGTTCGGCGGTGACCGCGGACTTCGGCTTGGCCTGGATGGTCTTCTTCGGGTCGGCGTAGACGCCGGACTTCACCCGCCCGGCCGCCTTGTTCCACCAGTCCGTCAGGTCGGCCTCGGTGAAGCCGAGTCCGGAGGCGGTGAAGAAGGCCTTGCCCTGCTGGCGCAGGTACATGTCGTACAGGTACATGATCCCGTAGGGGCCCGCGTCGCCGGCCCGGCCCGCGGTCTCCTGGATCTTCGCCAGGGCGTCGTGGTACTCGTCCCAGGTCCAGCCGGGCTTCGGGGTGACCTTGGCCTTCTCGAAGACCGCCCGGTCGATGACGAGGGCCATCGAGTTGGAGCCGACGGGGACGCCGAGCAGCTTGCCGTCGACCTCGCCGAACTTCTCCAGCCCGGCCCGGAAGCCCTCCATGCGGAGGTGTCCGGCCTCGACCTGCTCGCGCAGGTCGAGGAGGACGTTCTTGGCGTCGTACTTGCGCAGGAAGCCGATGGCGTTCTGGAAGACGTCGGGGGTGTTGCCGCCGGACGCCTGGGTGTTGAACTTCTTCCAGAAGTCGGCGTACGGCTGGAAGTCGGTCTTCACCTTGATCTTCGGGAACTTCTTCTCGAAGAGGGCGATCGACTGGTTGATCCGCTTGGCGCGGTCGTCGGAGCCCCACCAGGTGTACCGGATGGTGACGGTGCCGTCGCCGCTCCCGGAGCCGCTTCCGCAGCCCGCCGCGGTCAGGCCGAGTACCGCCACCGAGCCGCCCGTGACCTTCAGCAGACTCCGACGGTCGACAGTGCCTTGAGTACGCACAGTTCGTCCTCCCGCGCGTGATTAGAACGTTTCAGGAAAGCGCTTGCTGGGTCACCGTAGGGTCGCCCGTCAGCCACGTCAACGCTTCGGACAGGATCTTTCGAAGCGCTTCGAAACGCCGACGTGCGTCACCACGATGAAAGGATTCAAAGAGGGGGGTCAGGCGAGCCGGATGACGTTCCACGACATCGGCTCAAGGACGGCCCTCAGGACGCCGTCCGACAGCTCCGTGCCGGCCACCTCGTGGGGCACCACCCGGCCCGGATCGGCCAGGGTGTTGCACGCCTCCGGATCGGCGTCGGCGAGCGCGCTGTGCTCCACCACCTCCGCCAGGCCGAAGCCGCGCAGGGTCACGTCGAGCGGCAGCGCCCGGTGCCGGTCGCGGTTGACCGCGAAGACCGTCACGCCGCCGTCCTCGTCCCGTACGGCGGTCGCGTGCAGCAGCGGCACCTCGCCGTACTTCTCCGTCCGGTGCGCGGGCGAGACCGGGCGCACGTCGAGGACGGTGCCGCGGCCGTGCCGCGCGGCCTGGGCGAAGGGGAAGAAGGTGGTCTGCCGCCAGGCGGGGCCGCCGGGCTCGGTCATGATCGGCGCGATCACGTTCACCAGCTGGGCGAGACAGGCCACCGCGATCCGGTCGGCGTGCCGGAGCAGCGTGATGAGGAGCGAGCCGAAGACGACCGCGTCGGTGACCGTGTAGACGTCCTCCAGGAGGCGCGGGGCCTCCTGCCAGTCCTCGAAGGGGTGCGGGTTGGGGCGGCGCTGGTACCAGACGTTCCACTCGTCGAAGGAGAGGGTCAGCCGCTTCGGCGACTTGAGCCGTGCGCCGACGTGGTCGCAGGTGGCGATCACCTCCTCGATGAAGGCCTCCATGTGGACGGCGGAGGCCAGGAAGGAGTCCCGGTCGCCGTCGGTCTCCTCGTAGTAGGCGTGCAGCGAGACGTGGTCGACCACCTCGTACGTCTCCGCCAGCACGGTCGCCTCCCAGGCGGCGAAGGTCGGCAGGTCGCGGGCGGAGCTGCCGCAGGCGACGAGTTCGAGGTCCGGGTCGATCTGGCGCAGCGCCCGGGCGGTCTGGGCGGCGAGCCGGCCGTACTCCTCGGCGGTCTTCTGGCCGGTCTGCCAGGTGCCGTCCATCTCGTTGCCCAGGCACCACAGTCGGATGCCGAAGGGGTCCTTGTCGCCGTGCGCGATCCGCAGGTCCGAGAGCGCGGTGCCGGCGGGGTGGTTGGCGTACTCGACGAGGTCCATGGCCTCCGTGATGCCGCGGGTGCCGAGGTTGACCGCCATCACGGGCTCCGCCCGGGGACCGAGCTTCCGCAGGAAGGCCATGAACTCGCTCAGGCCGAAACGGTTCGTCTCGGTGGAGCGCCAGGCGACGTCGAGCCGCCGCGGCCGCTGCTCCACCGGCCCTACGCCGTCCTCCCACCGGTACCCGGACACGAAGTTGCCGCCGGGGTAGCGCACGGCGGTCACGCCCAGCTCGCGGACCAGCTCCAGGACGTCGGTGCGCAGTCCGTCCTCGTCGGCGGCGGGGTGCCCGGGCTCGTGGATGCCCGTGTAGACGCAGCGCCCGAGGTGCTCGACGAAGGAGCCGTACAGCCGGGGATCGACGCGGCCGACGGTGAAGTCGGGGTCGAGGGTGAAACGAGCGGTGCGGGTGGGGCGTTCGGAATGGGACACGCGATTCCCTCTCGTTCGGTGCGTTCGAAATATCGACCATCGGTCGTATGTCCGAACGAGAACGTAGGAGGGGAGCCCGCGCACGTCAATGGACCTCCGGAGCGCGCGACGCCTGGCGGCGGGCGGCCCGGCGGTGGCAGCATCTGGCGGATGCTCCCTTCCCTCCAGGTCGGCCCGTACACGGTCATCGCGCTCGCCGACGGCGCGGGCCCCTTCTTCGCCCCCAGGTCGGAGGCCTTCCCCGACGCCACCGGTGAGCAGTGGGCGGCGGCCGACCGGTTCGACCCCGGCTCGCTCGACGCCGAGGGCCGCTGGTGGCTCCGGTTCCGCGCGTTCGCGATCCGCGGCGAGCGGGGGGTGACGCTGGTCGACGCGGGGATCGGCCCGGCCGACGGCCCGGCGGCGTCCTGGGCGCCCGTGCCCGGTGTGCTCCCGGAGTCGCTGGCCGCCGCGGGGATCGAGCCGGCCGACGTGGACACGGTGGTGCTCACGCACCTGCACACCGACCACGTGGGCTGGGCCGTCGTCGGCGGCGATCAGGCCCGGCCGTTCTTCCCGAACGCCGACTACCTGCTCCAGCGGGCCGAACTCGACGCGATCGACGAGGTCAACCCGCAGCTGCGGTCCCGGCTGGTCGACCCGCTGCGAAGGACCGGACGGCTGCGGCTGCTCGACGGCGGGACCCCGCTGCGCGGCGGCGGGCGCGTGATCGCCACGCCCGGTCACACGCCCGGACACCAGAGCGTGCTCGTCCCGTCCGGACGCGAACTCGTCGCCGTCACCGGCGACCTGCTCGTGCACGCCGTCCAGCTGCTCCACCCCGAACTGGCCTACGCCCACGAGATGGACCCCGCGCGGGCGAGGGAGTCGAGGGAGCGCGTGCTGCGCTCCCGGGAGGCCGGCACCCTCCACCTCGCGACACCGCACCTGACCGAGCCGTTCGTCACCCTCTGAGCCGCCCCCGCGGAGGGCCGGGGACCTCCCGGCCGGGCCCGGAAAGCCCGAGGGCCGGACGGGCCCCTTTCGGGGTCCGCCCGGCCTCGATTTCGTACGCGGAGCCCGCTCTCGCGGGGCGGGCTGTTATTCGAGCAGCTCCGCGTACGAGCCCATGGCCAGGGCGATGTCCGCCTGGGCCCAGAACCGGTGGTAGGTGAAGACGGGGGCGGCGCCGCCCGCCAGGTAGGCCTCGATCTTCGGCCAGGCCGGGTCGTCCTGGTAGAAGGAGCGGATCGAGGCGAAGGTGGAGGTGTTGTTCACCGCGTCGCCGTTCGGCATGACGCCGGTCCAGCCGCTCGGCACGTGGACCGGGTCGTCGAAGCGGTTGTAGTCGGCGCGGGTCTCCTCGACGGCGATGCCCAGCGGGTCCTGGTGGTGCTCCCACATGCCGTCGAGCAGGGCCTTGGCGACCCGCTTGGCCTCCGCGTGGCCGGACTTGGCCGCGTAGTAGGTCAGGGTCTTGGCGTAGGCGGCGGCCACGCCGACGTCGTTGGTGTAGTCGGCGACGGTGACGTGCAGGCCGTTGTTGGCGCCGGGGTTCGCCGCGTTCCAGGTGTCGGGCGCGCCGGACCACTGGAGGGTGGACGGGATGCGGAAGGTGCCGTCGGGGTTGACGGTGGTCTCGGACAGGGCCCAGGAGACCCACTTGTCGAGGACGGTCTTCGCCTCGGCGTCACCGGTCTGCTGGTAGTACTCGGCGACCCGCTCCATCGACCAGGCCTGGAAGCCGAACCACTGGTTCGACGCCGGGTCGTGGTAGACGGGCTTCTCGTCGTAGTACATGCCGTAGAAGGTGGGGGTGCCGGCCGGCGGGGTGGCGTAGCGGCCCTGCCAGCTGTTGGTGGCGCCGCCCGCGATGCCGCCCTCGCTGGACTGGAGCCAGCGGTAGAACTCCAGCTGCCGGTCGAGGCTGGTGGCCCAGTCCGCCTGGCCGGTCGCCGACTTGGGCTTGAGCGGGGCGTACTCGCTGAGCGCGTACGCGGCGAGCGGGTTCTGGTAGCCGCTGTGGTTGTGGCTGGAGCCGATCCGCCACGACCAGCCGGCCGAGGTGTCGACGGCGCCGCCCCAGGCGTAGTACCAGGACATCAGGTAGTGGGCGCTGTCCTTGCCGGTGCCGGCCGGGCAGGCCGTCGGGCCGACGCAGTTCCCGATCTTCTTGAAGTACTTGTCGAACATGGCGTACCGCAGGTAGTCGCCCATCTTGGCGGCCTTGCCGACGGTGGCCGAGACCTGGGAGCCCTTGCCCTGCTCCTTGGCCCAGAGGTCGGCCCAGTAGGCGGCCTGGACGGCGCGGGCGTCGGCGTCGGGGGCGTTGGTGTACTTCCACTGCTTGGCGTAGGAGGCGTCCCCGGTGAAGATGTCCAGGTAGCCGTTCTTGCCGCCGTAGGAGAAGTTGTCGCAGGTCGGGTGGGTGACGGTCTCCCAGACGGACTCCTGCGGGCCGCGCTGGAAGGTGTTGATGTACGAGGGGCCGGTCGCCGTCGGTCCGGCGGAGCACTTGCCGGGCTCGTTGCCGAAGCCGTAGACGTTGTCGACGTCCTGGATCCAGTGCATGCCGTAGATGTCGTCGGTGCCGTAGGCGCTCTTCAGCTCGGCCGCGATCGGATCGGAGCCGGAGGTGACGCCGGAGTCCAGCTTCGCCGGGTACTGCGAGGGGAGGTCCCACTCGGGGGCGTAGGTGGCCGGCTTCGAGGCGTTGTAGGCGGAGTTCGTCGGCTGGTCCGCGTGGGTCGGGATCATGTACTTCTCCATGATCTCCCACGCGCCGTTGAACTTGGTCCAGTCGCCGGTGATCTTGCCGTACATGGCCTGGAGCCAGATCAGGTAGCTGTACGCCTCCGAGGTCGTCTCGTGCCCGTGGTCGGGGGCCTCGACGATCAGGGTCTCGACGGAGTGGTACGGGATGCCCTCGGGCGAGAAGTAGCCGTTGGCCGGGTTGGTGATCTTCCCGTACAGGTCGAGGAAGCGGGCGTCGTAGGTGGAGTCCGCGGCGAGCTGGGTGGCCTGGACCTCGGCCTTGGCGTGGCCGGGGGCGGTCGCGGTGAAGACGGCGGTTCCGGTGCCGGTGGCTGCCGCGGTGACGGTCACCTTCTGGGCGGTGTTCCAGTTCGCCGGGGTGAAGGTGAGGGTGGCGGGGCTCGCGGTCAGGCCGGTGGTGCCGGAGGTGCGGGCCACCGTGACGGTGACGTTCGCCGCCGGGGCCTTGGACAGCTTCAGGTCGAAGGTGCCGGTGGCGCCCTGGCGGACGGCCAGCTGGCCCGGGGAGGCGACGAGCGCGGGCCCGGCGGCCACCGTGATGCCGACGGGGGCGGACTCCCCGGAGGCGCCCTGGCTGTCGTACGCCTTCGCGTAGAGCGAGTGGGCGCCGGTGGCGAGGCCGGCGGCGCTGTAGGTGAAGGGCGCGGTGGTGTCGGTGCCCAGGAGCGTCGTGTCGCTGTAGAACTCGACCTTGTCGACGGTGGCGCCGTCGGCCGCGGCGGCGGTGGCGGCCAGCGGCACGGCGTCGCCCTGGGCGTAGACCGCGCCGGCGGCGGGGCTGGTGAGGACGGACACCGGCGGCTGGTGGGCGCCGGTGCACGAGGTGCCGTTGACGGCGAAGTTGGTGGGTGCGGCGTTGGTGCCGCTGTAGGTGAACTGGCCTCCGGCCGTGACGGCGGCACCGGCGGCGACGGTGCCGTTCCAGCCGGCGTTGGTGACCGTCACGTTCTTGCCGGACTGGGACCAGACGCCGCTCCAGCCGTTGGTGAGCTTCTGGTCACCGGCGTAGGAGTAGGTGAGGGTCCAGCCGTTCAGGGCGGCGGTGCCGCGGTTGGTCAGGGTGAGTTCGGCGGTGAAGCCCGAACCCCAGTCGTTGGTCTTGTAGTCGACGCTGCACTGCACGGCGGCGGCCTGCGCGGTGCCGGCTCCGGCGCCGGCGGCCAGCAGGCCGAGGGGGAGCGAGAGCGCGGCGGTCAGGGCGGTGAGGTGCCTGCGTGGGCGGCGTGGTCTCAGGCGTGGCATGCGGGTGGATCTCCTCGCGGCTCGGGAGGTCGGGTGGTGCGAAGAGGGAACCGCACGGAACGCCACGAGGTGCGCGAGGCGGGCCGCACGGGGGGTGCGTGAACAAGCCGTGAACCAGTGGGAGCGCTCCCACTGTGCAAGCGTGACGCAACCACGTCAAGATGCGCGAAGAGTCGAAGGCAAACGACGAGCAATTTCCTCAACTCCTCTTTTGCTTGGCCTCGGTTGGCGCTACGGTCTGCCCCGACCAGTGGGAGCGATTCCATCCAGTCGGCACGCCGTAGGGGGCGTGCCCTCGCTGTGAGGACTCGCTCATGCGACATCCCCCACGTCTCACCGCGCTGCTCGCAGGAGCAGCGGTCACGATGGCGAGCACCGCGCTCGCCGTCGTGGGTACGGCCTCAGGAGCCGCGGCCGCACCCGTCTGCACCGTGGAGTACTCGGTCACCAACCAGTGGACCGGAGGCTTCCAGGGTGCCGTCACCGTCACCAACAACGGCACCGCGCTGAACGGCTGGAGCCTCGGCTTCTCCTTCCCCGCCGGCCAGCAGGTCAGCCAGGGCTGGGGCGGCAAGTGGACCCAGTCCGGCGCCGCCGTCACGGTGACGAACGAGAGCTGGAACGGCCGGCTCGACGCCGGCGCGAAGGCGACCACCGGCTTCATCGCCTCGTGGACGGGGGCCAACACGGCCCCCACCGCGTTCACGCTCGGCGGTGTGCCCTGCGTCGCGAACGGGCCGACCACCCCGCCCACCAGTACGCCGCCGACCGATCCGCCCACCACTCCCCCGACCGACCCCCCGACCACACCGCCCACCACACCCCCGACCACCCCGCCCACCTCGCCGCCGCCGACCCCGGCCACCGGCGCACCCGAACTCACCGTCACCGGCAACAAGTTCACCGACCAGAACGGTGCGGTCCGCCGGCTGCTCGGCGTCAACCGCTCCGGCGGCGAGTTCATGTGCGTCCAGGGCTACGGCATCTGGGACGGTCCGGCGGACGACGCCTCCGTCCGGGCGATCGCCGACTGGAAGGCCAACACGGTCCGCATCCCCCTCAACGAGGAGTGCTGGCTGGGCCTGGACAACATCAAGCCCGAGTACCGGGGCACGAACTACATCGACGCCGTGAAGGACCTGGTGACCAAGGTCCTCGCCCACGGCATGACCCCGGTCGTCGAACTGCACTGGACGCACGGCCAGTACACCGGCAACTCCTCGGGCTGCGCCGACGTGCACGCCACCTGCCAGAAGCCGATGCCCAACGCCCGGTACACCCCGGCGTTCTGGACCTCGGTGGCGAACACCTTCAAGAACGACAAGCGGGTCGTCCTCGACCTCTTCAACGAGCCCTATCCGGACCGGGCGACCTCCACCGCGACCCAGGCATGGACCTGCTGGCGCGACGGCGGCACCTGTCCCGGCATCGGGTACGAGGTCGCCGGCATGCAGGACCTGGTGGACGCGGTCCGCGCCACGGGGGCGAAGAACCTCGTCCTCGTCCCGGGCATCGCGTACTCCAACGACCTCAGCCAGTGGCTGACGTACCGCCCCACCGACCCGGCGCAGAATCTCGGCGCCGCCTGGCACGTCTACAACTTCAACACCTGCTCCACCGAGACGTGCTGGAACGACACGCTCGCTCCCGTCGCCGCGCAGGTCCCCCTGCTCGCCGGCGAGATCGGCGAGAACACCTGCGGACACGCGTTCATCGACCGCGTCATGAAGTGGTTCGACGACCGCGGGCTCTCGTACCTGGGCTGGACCTGGAACACCTGGAACTGCAACTCCGGTCCCGCACTGATCAGTTCGTACGACGGCACACCCACCGCCTTCGGGATCGGGCTGCGCGACCACCTGCGCGCGATCGTCCCGTGACCCCCGCCAGTTCCGTACACCACGTGAATCCGCCGAAAGGAACCCCCACCCCCATGAGCCGCACCAGCCGCACCGCCCTTCTGGCGGCCCTCGGCCTCATCACCGCGACCGGCGCGACCGCCACGGTCTTCGGTGCCACCGCCGGCGCAGCCACCCCGGGCTGCAAGGTCGACTACAGCATCACCAACCAGTGGAACACCGGCTTCGGCGCCAACGTCGTCGTCACCAACACCGGTGACCCGACCACCGCGTGGACGCTGGAGTGGAGCTACGCCGGCAACCAGCAGGTCACCCAGGGCTGGAACGCCACCCTCACCCAGTCCGGCACCGCCGTCACCGCCAAGAGCCTGTCCTACAACGGCACGCTGGCCACGGGCGGTTCGACCTCCTTCGGCTTCAACGGCTCGTACAGCGGCACCAACGCGGTGCCCGCGACCTTCAAGCTGAACGGCGTCACCTGCAACACCACCACCCCGCCGACGGACCCGCCGACCACTCCCCCGACCACCCCGCCCACGACGCCGCCGACCACCCCGCCGCCCGGCCAGAAGGCGGACAACCCGTACGCGGGCGCCAAGGTGTACGTCAACCCCGAGTGGTCGGCGAAGGCCGCGGCCGAGCCCGGCGGCACCCGGATCTCCAACCAGCCCACCGGCGTCTGGCTGGACCGGACCGCCGCCATCGCCGGCGTCAACGGCGGCATGGGCCTGCGCGCCCACCTCGACGAGGCCCTCAAGCAGAAGGGCACCGGCGAGCTGGTCGTCCAGCTGGTCATCTACAACCTGCCCGGCCGCGACTGTGCCGCGCTCGCCTCCAACGGCGAGCTGGGCCCGACGGAGATCGACAAGTACAAGACGCAGTACATCGACCCGATCGCGGCGATCCTCGCCGACCCGAAGTACGCGGGCCTGCGGATCGTCACCACGGTCGAGATCGACTCGCTGCCGAACCTCGTCACCAACGTCGCGGGCCGGCCGACCGAGACGGCCAACTGCAACGTCATGAAGGAGAACGGCAACTACATCAAGGGCGTCGGCTACGCGCTCAACAAGCTGGGCTCGATCGCCAACGTCTACAACTACGTCGACGCGGGCCACCACGGCTGGCTGGGCTGGGACTCCAACTTCGGCCCCTCCGCCGAGCTGTTCAAGCAGGCCGCGACCGCCGAGGGCTCCACGGTCGCCAACGTCCACGGCTTCATCGTGAACACCGCCAACTACAGCGCGCTGAAGGAGGAGAACTTCAAGGTCACCGACAGTGTGAACGGCACCTCCGTCCGCACGTCGAAGTGGATCGACTGGAACCAGTACACCGACGAGCTCTCCTACGCCCAGGCGATGCGCGACAAGCTCGTCTCCCTCGGCTTCGACAGCAAGCTCGGCATGCTGATCGACACCTCCCGCAACGGCTGGGGCGGCACCGCCCGGCCCACCGGCCCGGGCGCGCTGACCAGCGTCGACACCTACGTGAACGGCGGCCGCTACGACCGCCGCATCCACCTCGGCAACTGGTGCAACCAGTCCGGCGCCGGTCTCGGCGAGCGTCCCCAGGCGGCCCCCGCGGCCGGCATCGACGCGTACGTCTGGATGAAGCCCCCGGGCGAGTCCGACGGCGCCTCGAAGGAGATCCCGAACACCCAGGGCAAGGGCTTCGACCGCATGTGCGACCCGACCTACACGGGTAACGCCCGCAACGGCAACAGCATGTCCGGCGCCCTCCCGGACGCCCCCCTCTCGGGCGACTGGTTCTCCGCCCAGTTCCAGGAGCTCATGAAGAACGCGCACCCGGCGCTGTAACCCCCGCCGGGGGGTGCCGCGCACGGCCCGGCGGGACCGGGCGCGGCACCCCCCGCACGGAGCGACCGGCACGTGACGAAGAGGCCGGACGGGCCCACGAAGCCCGTCCGGCCTCTTCGTCGTGCGCCCCGCCCGGCCCGCGAGCCCGGCCCTCCGCCGGCGGAGGGCCGGGCTCCTCAGCAGGAGGCCCGGACCACCAGTTCGGTCGGCAGGACGCGCTTCGGGGCGGCCTCCAGGGTGCCCGCCACGTCGTCGAGGAGCATCCGGGCCATGGTGCGGCCCATCTCCTCGATGGGCTGGCGGACGCTGGTGAGCGGCGGGTCCATGAGGCGGGCGACCGGGGAGTCGTCGACGCCGACGAGGGCGACGTCCTCGGGGACGCGGCGGCCCGCCTCGCGGAGGGCGGCGCGGGCGCCGGCCGCCATGACGTCGGAGGCGGCGAAGACGGCGTCCAGGCCGGGCCTGCGCTCCAGGAGGCCGCGCATGGCGCGGCGGCCGCCGTCCTCGGTGAAGTCTCCGGCGGCGACCAGCCCCTCGTCGGGAGCGTGGCCCGCCTCCGCCAGGCCGGCGCGGTAGCCGCCGAGGCGGGCCCGGGCCACGTACATGTCCAGGGGGCCGGTCAGGGTGGCGATGCGCTGCCTGCCGCGGCCCACCAGGTGCGCCACGGCGGCGCGGCCGGCGCCGATGTTGTCGGAGTCGACGTACGGGACGGGTTCGGCCTCGGAGCGGCGGCCGTTCATGACGACCGGGATGCCGAGTTCGCGGATGCGGTCGGGGAGCGGGTCGTCGCCGTGGACGGAGGCGAGGAGGACGCCGTCGACGCGCTGGGCGGCGAGGTACTGCTCGAAGCGCTGGCGCTCCTGTTCGCTGCGGACCAGGGTGAGCAGGAGCTGCTTGTCCGCCTCGGCGAGCTCCGCGCTGACGCCGCGGATCAGGTCGAGGAAGTAGGGCTCGGCGAAGAGCCGGGCCTCGGCCTCGGGGATGACGAGGGCGACGGCGTCCGTGCGGCTGCCGGCGAGCGCGCGGGCGGCCTGGTTGGGGACGTAGCCCAGCTCGGCGACGGCCCGGGCCACGGCGGCGCGGGTCTGTTCGCTCACCCGCGGGGAGCCGTTGATGACCCGCGAGACGGTGCCCCGGCCGACTCCGGCGCGGGCCGCGACCTGCTCCAGGGTGGGTCTGCTGTTCTGCCGTCCGTTCACCGTCGCCGTGCTCCCCTCGTCGGACCTCGTGCCGCTCACCAGGGACTCGGTGGGGACGGGCCCTCCGGCAGGCGGTACGGGCCGTGCCGGGGAAAGGGGCCCGCGCGGGGCCACACCGGGATGGGAGCGCTCCCACCCTAGAGCACCGCGCTCCCGGCGCGCCACGCGTGCGTTCAGGAGATGACGTGAAGAACCGCGTTCCAGTACGGGGAAACCCGCTGAACACCTTCCGGTAACGAAACCGCGTTCATGTCTTGACACCCCCACCCCCCCGGCGGCAACCTTCCGGCAACGACGTGGGAGCGCTCCCATCAGGGGGGCGGCACAACCTGCATCAGGTCCCGGCAGGGCCCGCCGAGCCGCGAGCAGCCGGCCGGACCTCTTGGCGCACAACGAGCACCACCTTGGACGAGGAGAGTGGAATGCGCACTTCCAGCAGCAGACGCGGACGCCGCACGGCCGCCGCGGCGGTCGCCGCAGTGGTGACCGGAACGGTCCTGCTCACCGGTTGCGGAAGCGACAAGGACGACGAGGCCGGGAAGGACGGCGGGAAGATCACCCTGCGCGTCGGCACCTTCGGGTCCTTCGGCTACGACAACAAGACCGGCGCGAAGCTGTACGCCGAGTACGAGCGGCTCCACCCGAACATCAAGATCGAGGAGTCGAACGTCTCCGACGGTCAGAAGTACTGGGACACCCTGAAGCTGCGCCTCTCCCAGAACAGCGGCACCGCCGACATCCAGGCGATCGAGGTCGGCTACATCGCCGAGGCCACCGGCCCCACCATGGCCGCCAAGTGGCTGGACGTCGCCAAGGAGGGCGGCGCCGACACCTCCAAGTTCCTCGACTGGAAGGTGAAGCAGGCCACCACCGCCGACGGCAAGGTCATCGGCCTCGGCACCGACATCGGCCCCATGGCGGTCTGCTACAACAAGGACCTCTTCGCCAAGGCCAAGCTGCCCACCGACCGCGACGAGGTCGGCAAGCTGTGGAACGGCGACTGGGCGAAGTTCCTCACCGTCGGCGAGACGTACAAGAAGAACGCCCCCGCCGGCACCGCCTTCCACGACTCCGCCAGCGGCCTGTTCAACGCCGTGCTCTCCAGCGACCCCGTCCAGTACGCCGACTCCAGCGGCAAGCTCGACTGGGAGAACAGCCCCGGCGTGAAGAAGGCCTGGGAGCTCGGCGTCAAGGCCGCCCAGGGCGGACTCACCGCCAAGCTGCGCCAGTTCGACGAGGCGGGCACCTGGAACGCCGCCTTCAAGAACTCCAAGTTCGCCACCGTCGCCTGCCCGAGCTGGATGACCGGCATCATCAAGGACCAGGCCGGTCCCGCCAACCAGGGCAAGTGGGACATCGCCGCGCCGCCCGTCGCGGGCAACTGGGGCGGCGCCTTCCTGGCCGTGCCCAAGGCGGGCAAGCACACCAAGGAGGCCGCCGAGCTCGCGGCCTGGCTGACCGCCCCCGAGCAGCACGCCAAGGTCTTCGCGGTGAACGGCAACATCCCGTCCTCCAAGGACACCCTGCTCTCCGCCGCGGTGCAGGACGCCAAGCTGCCGTACTTCGGCGACACCCCGGTCGGCAAGATCTTCTCCTCGGCGGCGGCCGGCATCACCCCCGCCGTCATCAGCCGCTACGACGGCCAGGTGAAGACCTTCCTCACCGACAACGGCATCCTCGACATCGAGCAGCGCGGCACCGACCCGGGCAAGGCCTGGGAGAACGTCAAGAAGCTGGTCGACGACAAGATCCAGCAGTAGCGGGGATCGCGTGCCGGCCCGCCGCCACCTGCCGGCGGCGGGCCGGCGCCGTCCGCACGACCGCACGCATCGACCTGGAAGGACGCCACCCGTGGCCACCTCCGTACGGGCGGAGCGGGGCGGCACCCCGCCGCCCGCCCCGCCCTCCCCGCCCGCCCCGCGCGGCCGGCGCCGCCGCTCCGGTCCGGGCGGCTGGCGCAGCACCCTGTACCGCTGGGACGTCAAGGCGATCCCGTACGTCTTCATCACCCCCTTCTTCCTCACCTTCGCCGCCTTCGGCCTCTTCCCGCTGATCTACACGGGCTGGCTCTCGCTCAACCGGGTCGAGCTCGGCGGAACCCCCGAGTGGAAGGGCCTGGAGAACTACACCGACCTCGCCACCAGCGAGTTCTTCTGGAACGCGCTCCTCAACACCTTCACCATCGGTGTCATCTCCACCGTCCCGCAGCTGCTGATGGCCCTCGGTCTCGCCCACCTGCTGAACTACAAGCTCCGCGGCCGCGGCTTCTTCCGGGTCGCCATCCTCGCCCCGTACGCCACCTCGATCGCGGCGGCGACCCTGGTCTTCGCCCAGCTCTTCAACACCGACTACGGGATGATCAACGGCGTCCTGGACTGGGTCGGGATCGGGCCGATCGACTGGAAGAACTCCAAGTGGCCGGCGCAGATCGCGATCTCCGTCATCGTCACCTGGCGCTGGACCGGCTACAACGCGCTGATCTACCTGGCCGCCATGCAGGCCGTGCCGCAGGACCTCTACGAGGCCGCCTCGCTGGACGGCGCGTCCCGCTGGCGCCAGTTCATCAGCGTCACCATCCCCTCCATCCGCCCGACGATCTTCTTCACGATCATCGTCTCCACCATCGGCGCCACCCAGCTCTTCGGCGAGCCCATGCTCTTCGGCGGCAGCGTCGGCATCAGCGGCGGCAGCGGCCACCAGTACCAGACCCTGAGCCTCCTGATGTACGAAAAGGGCTGGATCACCGGCGCGCTGGGCTCCGCCTCCGCGATCGCCTGGGTCATGCTGGCGCTCCTGCTGCTCGTCGGCGGCATCCAGGCGCTCGTCTCCCGCCGCAACCGCAAGAAGCTGGGGGACTGACCATGGCCCGCACCCTCGACACCTCCCCGTCCGTCGAGCCCAAGACCCCGGGCGCCCGCCCGGCCCGCCGCCGCTTCCGCCAGACGGCGGGCCGGCAGCACCACGCCGGACCGCTCACCTACGTGCTGCTGGTCGTCGCGACGGTGGTCTCGCTCTTCCCGCTGTACTGGAACGTGGTCGCCGCCTCGCACACCGGTGACCGCGTCGTCCAGGCACCGGCACCGCTGCTGCCCGGCTCCCGCCTGCTCGACAACCTCAGCTTCGCCTGGGAGCAGGTCGACATGGGCGAGGCGCTGATCAACACCACGGTCGTGGCGAGCCTGGTGGCCGCCTCCACCGTCCTCTTCTCCACGCTCGCCGGCTTCGCCTTCGCCAAGCTGCCCTTCAAGGGCCGCGGCATGCTGCTCTCCCTGGTGGTCGCCACCATGACGATCCCGCCGCAGCTCAGCGTCATCCCGCTCTACCAGATCATCACCGACCTCGGCTGGTTCGACCAGCTCCAGTCGGTCGTCCTGCCCTCGCTCGTCGCGGCCTTCGGCGTCTTCTTCATGCGCCAGTTCCTCGTCGAGGCGCTTCCCGTCGAGCTGGTCGAGGCGGCCCGCATGGACGGTGCGCACAGCCTGCGCATCATCTGGCACGTGGTCTTCCCGGTGGCCCGCCCGGCCATGGCCGTGCTCGGCATGCTCGTCTTCGTCCAGGCGTGGAACGACTTCTTCTGGCCGTTCATCGCGCTCACCCCGGACGGCAGCCCGACCCTCCAGGTCGCCCTGGCCGGACTCGGCGCCGGCAACCACACCGTCGACCACGCGATCGTCCTGACCGGCGCGCTGATATCGACCGTGCCGCTGCTGCTGGTCTTCGCCTTCCTGGGCAAGCACATCGTGGGCGGCATCACCGCCGGCGCGGTCAAGAGCTGACCCGCCCCACCCCTCTCCGTACCGCAATTCCCGTCGGCCGTACGGGTCCGCCGCAGTCGCCGGACCCGAACGGACCGACCCGTACCCCGCGTTGGGAGCGCCCTCCTATGACCGCGTCCGAGACCCGGCCGCTCACCGCCGTCCGCCAGTTCCCCTCCGACTTCCTCTGGGGGTCGGCCACCGCCGCCTACCAGATCGAGGGAGCGGCCCGGGAGGACGGCCGCACCCCGTCCATCTGGGACACCTTCTCGCACACCCCCGGCAAGGTCTTCGAGGGCCACACCGGTGACGTGGCCGTCGACCACTACCACCGGTTCCGCGACGACGTCGCCCTCATGTCCGAACTCGGCCTGAACGCCTACCGGTTCTCCGTCTCCTGGTCCCGGGTCCAGCCCACCGGCCGGGGCCCCGCCGTCCAGAAGGGCCTGGACTTCTACCGCTCGCTCGTGGACGAGCTGCTCGCCGCCGGCATCGAGCCCGCCCTCACCCTCTACCACTGGGACCTCCCCCAGGAGCTGGAGGACGCCGGCGGCTGGCCCGAGCGCGCCACGGCCGAGCGCTTCGCCGAGTACGCGGGCATCGTCGCCGACGCGGTCGGCGACCGCGTCAAGCGGTGGACCACGCTCAACGAGCCCTGGTGCAGCGCCTTCCTCGGCTACGGCTCCGGGGTGCACGCCCCCGGCCGCACCGACCCGGTCGCCGCGCTGCGCGCCGCCCACCACCTCAACCTCGGCCACGGCCTCGCCGTCCAGGCGCTGCGCGCCGCGCTGCCGGCGGACCGGCAGATCTCCGTCTCGCTCAACCTGCACGAGGTGCGCCCGCGCAGCACCTCCGCCGAGGACGTGGAGGCGGCCCGCCGCATCGACGCCGTCGGCAACCGCGTCTGGCTCGGCCCGATGCTGGAGGGGGCCTACCCCGAGGACCTGATCGCCGACACCCGGCACCTCACCGACTGGTCCTTCGTCCAGGAGGGCGACACGGCGACGGCCCACCAGCCGCTCGACTTCCTCGCCATCAACTACTACTCCCCCACCCTGGTGGCGCACGTCGCCGAGGGCGAGGAGAAGCCGCAGGACGACGGGCACGGCGACAGCGCCCACTCGCCGTGGCCGGGCGCCGACTCGGTCGCCTTCCACCGCGCGCCGGGCGAGCGGACGGCGATGGGCTGGCCGGTCGACCCGAGCGGCATGTACGACCTGCTGCGCCGGACCGCCGACGCGTACCCGGACCTGCCGCTCGTCATCAGCGAGAACGGCGCCGCGTACGACGACGTGGTCGGCGAGGACGGCGGGGTGCACGACCCCGAGCGCACCGCCTTCGTGCACGCGCACCTGGAGGCGGTGCACCGGGCGATGGCCGACGGCGTCGACGTCCGCGGCTACTTCCTGTGGTCGCTGCTCGACAACTTCGAGTGGGCCTACGGCTACGCGAAGCGGTTCGGGATGGTCCGGGTGGACTACGACACCCTGGAGCGCACCCCGAAGACCAGTGCCCGCTGGTACTCCCGGGTGGCCCGGTCGGGCGAGCTGCACGCGCCCGACGCGGTCTGACCGGAGCACGCGGAAGGGGCCGTGCCGGGTTCACCGGCACGGCCCTCACGCGCTCCTGACGTCCGATCAGATGTCGATGACCCGGTAGCCGATGACGTAGACGCCGCCGGAGCCCTCGACGCTGCGCCACTGGGTCTCGGCGCCGACCTCGCTGCCGGTGACGAGGGTGGCGCCGAGCTTGTCGTCGCCGCTGGTGGAGTCGTAGTCCCACAGGGTCAGGGTGCGGGCCTGCTCCTTGCCGAGGATGAGGGCGGCGTTGCCGTTGCCGTCGGCCATGGAGCGGACGTAACCGGTGCCCATGGTCTGGTACTTGATGCCGTTGCCCGGCCAGACCTTGACGGCGTTGCCGTTGGCGTCGGTGATCTTGAGGTACGCCTCGTCGTGGTCGCCCTCGCTGTTCTTCTGGCAGTGCAGCTCGACGAGTTCGATCCGCACGTAGTCGATCGGCTCGGCGTGGGCGGTGCCGGCGAAGGCGCCGAGGGTGCCGAGCCCGAGGAGGGCGGTGGCGGCGATGCGTGCGACCCGGTTCTTGCGCATGGTGTGTCTCCCCCGAAGGTTGCGTTCTGCTCTTCTCTGGTGTGCCGTTCCCCCGGCACGTCCCCTACTGTGCCGCCCCTCCCCCGCCCCGTTCTACGCGCGTTCCGCTCAACGGAACCGCTTCCGGGAGGAGTTGGCGGGGGCGGTCAGGGGGCGAGCGCGGCCGGCGGGACGGCGCGGTGCGGCACGCCGCGGGCCAGGGCGCGGCCGAGCGCGGCGCCCGCGCCGGCGACGGCCTCGGCGAGGGCGTCGAGCCGCCGTCCGGCCGGCACCATGGCGGCGAGCGCGGCGACGGTCCGGCCGTCCCTGCCGCGCACGGGGAAGGCGGCGCAGCACACCCCCTCCATCACGTCCTCGCGGTCGAGGACCGCCCCGGCCCTGAGGGGTCCGCGCAGCGCGTGTCCGGCGGCGGTGTCGAGCCGGAAGGCGGTGCCGTTCCGCACCGGCACCAGCGGCTCCAGCTCGCCGGGGGCCGAGGAGACGACGATGGCCCGGTCCTCGCGCAGGACGGCGAGGACGACGCTGGCGCCGGTCGCGGCCCGCAGCCGCTGCACCGGCAGCCGGGCGGCGAGCCGCAGCCCCGGGTGCGGCTCCCAGGCCTGGCCGAGCCGGTAGAGCTGCGGGCCGACGCGGTAGCGCGAGCCGCGCCGCTCCACCGCGCCGACGGCGACCAGCTGGTCGAGCAGCCGGTGGGCGCTGCCCTTGGGCACCCCGCAGGCGAGGGCCAGTTCGGTGACGCCGGCCTCGTCGCCGCTCCGGCGCAGTGCGTCGAGCAGGGCGAAGGCCCCTTCGAGCACGCCCCGGCCGCGCCCCGGCCGGTCCTGTTCCGCGGTCGTGCGCGCGGTGCCGGGTCTCGGACTCGTCCCCTGGTCCATGGGCCGTGTTCCCCCTGTCTGCTCCGCCCGGCCGTCGTCCCCCTGTGGCGCGGCTCCGGGCGCCCCTCCACGATGCCGCAGACCCGGACGAACCGCCGAAGGGTTCGGCGCCGGTGCGTCGCGGCCCGAGGGGGCCGGAAACGGTCGGGGCCGGGTCCGTCACGGTGGACGGACCCGGCCCGGTGACCGGCGGGGCGGGGGTCAGACGCGGTCGGCGGCGATCAGGACGTACTGGAAGGAGCCGTCCTTGTACGACTCGATGAACGCCTCCTCGATGCCGGTGACCAGCGAGGAGGTGGCGCGCAGCTCCCAGTAGGGCAGCGTGTCGGGGGTGAGGTCGATCACGGCCTGGGGCACCAGGCGGTTGTCCGCCATCGCCTTGAGGTACTCGCGGCGGGAGTGGATGTTGCACTCGAAGTGGGCGTTGATCTGGGAGACCCACTTGGAGGGCTGGCCGTACTTCGGGTTCCAGCAGCCGGTGATGGTGACGTAGCGGCCGCCGACCTTGAGGAAGCGGGAGTGCTCGGCCATCAGGTCGTCGAGGTCGACGTACATGCTGGACTCGTTGTTCCAGGAGGCGGTGATGCTGCCCTTCTCGAACGGGGTGTCGAGCATGTTGCAGACCTGGGCGCTGACGTGGCCGTCGATGCCCAGCTCGCGGGCGCGCTTGTTGCCGAACTCGGCCTGGGTGGAGGAGAGGGTGACGCCCCGGACGTGGCAGCCGAACCGCTGGTGGGCCATGACGCTCGATCCGCCGCGGCCGCAGCCGGCGTCGACGAGGGTGTCGGCGGCGGTGACGGGGCCGAGGTGGTCGAGGAGGACCTCGGCCTGGGCGGACTCCAGCCGGTGCAGCTCGGCGATCAGCTTCTTCTCGTACTCGCTGTCCTCGGGGGTGCCGAGGGAGGCGTGGTCGACGGCGCCGATGCCGTAGTGGTGGTGGTAGAGGCCGTCCACGTCACCGAGGCGCAGGTTCACGGGCCGGGCCTCGGCGTTCCAGTAGCGGGCGATGTCGCCCTGGTACGGCGTCGCCGGACCGGGGATGATCGCGGAGGCGTCGGTGGAGGTCAGCTCGGTGGTCACAGAGGGGATCCATTTCGGAAGTCGGGCCTACCAGAAGTCGGGCAGGCTGTAGCGGAACGTGTTGGTCTGGTGCCAGTAGTGGTTGCCGTCGACCCAGGTGGCGACTCCCTTGAGGAAGCGCAGCACGGTGGGGACGGCGAAGGTGGCGGCCACCTCGGCGGCGGCGGTCTCGAAGGCGCGCATGAGGTCGTTGTGGACCTCGATCGCCTTGAGGTAGGCGTCGCGCTCGGAGAGCTTCTCGCGCTGCGCGAGCACCACCGGCAGGTTGAGGTGGACGCCGGGGCTGGAGAGCTCCTTGGTGTAGGAGTACAGGTCGTTGACGATGGTCGTCGCGTTGCCCGCGAGGGCGATGACCCGCTGCATCTCCGGCCTGGCGTGCAGGTCCGCCGGGAGTTCGTAGCCGCCGACGGAGTCGGTGATGGTGGGGCAGGGGCGGAAGTTGTTGAACTGGCGCATGGCCAGGTACTCCCACACCTCGGGCACGTGGTCGGTCTCGGCCCAGGCCGCCTCGGCGAGGTAGCCCATGTGGAGCCGGGCCATGTCGTGCCGGAAGCGGTCGGCCTGGGAGGGCGAGGCCGCGCGGACGAAGTAGTCCATGGCGGAGCGGTAGGCGCGGCGCGGGGCGTCCGAGCCTAGCGACTCCGCCCACGCCGGGGCGTACTCCGGGGTGGTGTGGAGGGGGTCGAGCGCGGTGTGCGCCATGAGGAGGCGGCCGCCGAGGCCGATCGGCGAGCCGCCGTGGTCCTCGCAGTAGCAGTCGTCGACGGCGTTCTCGGCCACCATGAGCCGGGTGGCGAGCATGAGGTGGTCGACGGTCGGGGCGTCGGGGTGGCAGGCCACCATGTAGCGCCCGACGGAGAAGCCGTCGAACTGGCCTTCCCACTCGTCGGGGAAGAGCTGGACCTCGTCGACGGCCCAGTCCTTGATCCGGCGGCTGACCTCGTCCACCCGGGCCGGGTCGGGGTCCGGGACGGGGTGGAAGTAGAGGCCGGGGATGGGCCGGCCCTCCGCCGCCGAGGGGGCGGCGGGCGCCGCCTCGGCGGGGTCCGGCGCCGTGTCCGGCACCGGGAGGGGTGCCGGACGGGCGAAGGACGTGCTGGCCGTGCCGAGTCCGCTGGGTCCGCCGGGGATCCAGCGGGGGGCGGCGGGCGGCGCGGGTGCCCCGGCGGCCGGGCCGGTGAGGGCCCGGTCGAGGACGTCGGCCCCGAGGCGGGCCGCCGCCGCGGGCAGGGGTGCCGGCAGGGGGGAGAGCCCGGGGTCGGGCATCCGTTGCTCCTTGCTGGGTGGGGCGCCGGTCCCGGATCCGGGACGGGCGGGGGCGTCAGTCGCGGCGGCGGGCGATCTGCACGTTCTCCATCACGCCGAGGGCGTCGGGGACGAGGACGGCGGCGGAGTAGTAGGTGGTGACGAGGTAGGACATGATCGCCTGCTCGCTGATGCCCATGAAGCGGACGGAGAGGCCGGGCTCGTACTCCTCCGGGATGCCGGTCTGGCGGAGGCCGATGACGCCCTGGTTCTCCTCGCCGGTGCGCATGGCGATGATGGAGCTGGTCTGCTCCTTGGTGATCGGGATCTTGTTGCAGGGCAGGATCGGGACGCCGCGCCAGGCCGGCACGGACTGGCCGCCGAGGTCGACGTGGTCCGGGTAGAGGCCCCGGGCGTTGAACTCGCGCCCGATGGCGGCGATGGTGCGCGGGTGGGCGAGGAAGAGCTTGGTGCCCCGGCGGCGGCTGAGCAGCTCGTCCATGTCGTCCGGGGTGGGCGGGCCGGAGTGGGTCTGGATGCGCTGCTTGAAGTCGGCGTTGTGCAGGAGGCCGAACTCGCGGTTGTTGACGAGCTCGTGCTCCTGGCGCTCGCGCAGGGCCTCGATGGTCAGGCGGAGCTGCTCCTCCGTCTGGTTGTGCGGGCCGTTGTAGAGGTCGGCGACGCGGGTGTGGACCTTGAGGACGGTCTGCGCGACGGAGAGCTCGTACTCGCGGGGCTTGAGCTCGTAGTCCACGAAGGCGCCGGGGAGGACGGCCTCGCCGACGTGCCCGGAGGACATGGCGATCTCGGCCTCGCCGTGCTTGTTCTGCGCCTGGTCGGGGAGGGAGGAGAACTCCTCGATGTGGGCCTGGAGGGCCGGGGAGTTCGCCATGACGGCGGCGAAGTCGGCGCGGGAGAGGGTGAGGAGGGTGCCCGAGGTCTCGGCGGTGGCCGTGTAGTCCCAGGTGGCGTCGGCGTCGAGCAGCGCGTTCTCGCCGAAGCGGTCTCCGTCGCCGAGGACGGCGACGGTGATGTCGTCGCCGTAGGGGCCCTCGGAGGTCTGGCTGACGCGGCCGTGGGCGAGGAGGTGGATCTCGCCGGCCGTGTTGCCGCGGGTGACGAGGATGTCGCCGGCGGAGAAGTCGCGCTGGACGCAGCGGCCGGCGAGGGCGGTGAGCACCTCGACGTCGTCGAAGCCGCGCAGCAGGGCGAGTTCGCCGAGCTCGCGGGGGATCACGCGGACGGTGGCGCCGTCCTGGACGAACTCCACCCGGCCGTCGCCGACGGTGTAGCTGAGCCGGCGGTTGACCCGGTAGGCGCCGCCCTTGGTCTCGACCCAGGGGAGCGTCCGCAGCAGCCAGCGGGAGGTGATCTCCTGCATCTGCGGGGCGGACTTGGTCGTGCTGGCGAGGTTCCGCGCGGCGTGGGTGCTGAGGGACTGCTGCGGGGGCGCCGCCTGGGCTTCCGGGCTGGTGTCGACGGTCATCGGACCGGGCTCTCCTTAGCGAGGGGGTGACCGGGCACGGCGGCGTGCCGGACCGGTCGATGAGGAGGAATGGAGGGAGGTGGTCTGGCCATCCGTCCAGACCCGGGGAACAGTAACGGTCCGTCAGGACGGCCCGCCCGAAGAGCCGAGGGGCATTACCTCGATGCAGTGATCTTGTTTCGGGCCCGGTTTACCGGTGCGCCCGCCGGGTTTCCGCCATGCGTCGCGGAAGGGGGAGGGCATGCGGGCCGGTGGGGGCCCCGGGGCGGTTTCGCGCCCCGATCGGACGGCACGCGTTCCGGCCACGTTGACCACGGTGACCCCGCCTTGACAACCGATCCCTCCCGTCACACAAGTCAACACGGAGCGTCAACCCGTCCTCTCCCGGGCCTTCGACACTCCCCGTCACGTCTTTCTCTCCACACAACTGCCGTCGCCTGAACGGAAGTTCGCGGAACGATGAGCACGAGGGGACCGTCGTGGCGGCGGGAGACGGGGGGCGGGGGCCACGGAGGAGGGGCACTCCGGCTCGCGGGCGGCCGGCGGCGGGCCGGTCTGGGCAGTCGCACAGGCCGGGCCGCGCGGGACCGGGCCCGTGGGCACAGACAGGCGGGGCGGGCCGTTCCACGATGTCCCTGGCCGCGGTCGCGAGGACGCGCGACCGCGCGGACTCATAGAGGAGTTCCCATGCCAGGGAGGAAGAGCCGCCTGCCGGGCGGTCCGCTGCTCGCCGCGCTGCTGCCGTCCGGCGCGGCACCGGCCTCCACGGCGGGGCCCGCCGCGACGGCGACGGCCGGCGGGATCCCGTCGGTGGGCACCTCGTGGGGCGCGCCCGGTCCGTACGAGGTGGACGTCGACATCGAGGCGGTGCACACCTTCTACCGCCCGCGCGCGATGGGGGCGGCGGGCGAGCGGCACCCGGTGGTGATCTGGGGGAACGGCACGGGGGCCGTACCCGGGATCCACAGCTCGCCGCTGCGGTACCGGGCGAGCCACGGCGTCATCGTCGCCGCGGCGGACACGCCCGCCTCGAACTTAGCGATCAGCATGCGGGCCGGCATCGACGTGCCGGAGCGGCGGAACGCCGATCCGGGCAGCGAGTACTCCGGCCGGGTCGACCTGGAGCACATCGGCCCGGCGGGGCCTGAGCCGGGCAGGCCTCAGCGGCCGAGCCGGGCGTCCAGCCACTGGAGGACCTCGGGGGTGACCGGGTCGGTGATGTCCGCGAACTCCTCGTGCTTCTTGAGGAACTTGGCGACGTAGGGGCACACCGGCACGATCCGCATCCCCGAGGCCCTGACGTCGGTCAGGGCCTGCTCCACGAGGATGCCCGCGAGCCCCTGCCCCGCGTAGGCCTCGTCGACCTCGGTGTGGAAGAACACCCGCCGGTCGTCGCGGTCGCGGTAGGCGGTCAGCCCCGCCCGCGCGCCGTCGACGAGGATCTCGTACCGGTGCCGCTCGTCGACGCGGCGGACGACGGGGCTGACGCTCTGCTCGCTCATGGGCGGCCTCTCGCACTCGCTCGGACACTGCTTCCGCACGGCGCGCCTCGGCCCGCCGCGCCTCACCCTACTCCCCGGTTCTCGCAGGTGGGGCGGGGCGTCCGGCCGGGCGGGTCAGCCCCCGGCGGCCGTACCGCCGCGGACGTCGACGGCCACGGACGCGCCGCCGCGTTCGAGGACGAGGTAGCGGGGATCGAAGCGCTGCGGCACGGCGAAGCAGAGGCGGCCGGTGGTCTCCCCGGGGGCGAACGTGTCGTCGAGGGCGCCCGGTTCTTCGCCGCACCGCGACCACCGGAGCAGCTGGGCGTCGCCCTCCCCTTCGCCGATCAGCACGACGGGCAGATGGGTGCCGGTCCCCTGCCCGGTGCCGCGCACCACGACGGGGACGGCGACGACGCGCAGGGCCGTGCCGGCCCCGGGGGCCGGTGCGACGGTGGCGGCGGGCGCGCGGACGGTCACGGCCATGTCGTCGACCTCGGCCTCGGTCCCCACCCCGACGACCCGGTCCGGGAAGAACGCGGGGTCGCGGTAGATCCCCATGCCGTCGAGGGACGAGCGGCTGCCGTCGGCGGGATCGCGGTCGAGCGGGGCGGCCCCCGCGAGGACCAGGGCGGCCACCGTCACGGCCGCCGCGAGGAGCCGGGGGGCGAAGGGCAGCACGGCGGACGCGGCCCGCAGGAGCGGGCGCCGCCGCCAGGCCACGGCGGCGGCGAACAGGCCCGCCGCGACGACGAGGACGACGGCTCCGGTGTGGTGGTGGAGGTTCGCCTCGCCTTCCACGTGCCGCACGGCGAGGGGCCGGCCGGTGGCGCGGGACAGCGTCACGACCACCGGCTCGCCCGAACGCACCCGGTCCACCCGCGCGCTCCCTCCGGCGAGGGGGATCGTGCGGCCGTCCGTCGTCCGCGCCTCCAGGTCGTAGCCGTACCGCTCGTGGCCGTCGCCGTCCAGGTCGGTCACCCGCACGGCGACGGCGTGCTCCCGGTCCACCGGTGCCACCGCCTCGGCGGTCCAGACGGCCAGGAAGCCGAGCGCGGCACCGGCGAGGGCGAGCGCGAGCACGCTCGCCCAGCCGAAGACCGCGGTGCGTTCGTCCTTCTCCCGGTGCTTCCGATCGGACATGCCGGTCCGCCTCCCCCGTCGGGTCCCCCTGTCGGCCCCACCCTAGGAGGGAGAGGTGAACTCCCCCCTGAGTACGGGTACTCAGGGCCGGGGACCCGGCGGCGGGAGGGGCTCAGCCCTGGTCGGCGACGAAGGACGCCATCCAGGTCAGGGCGGAGTTCCAGTTGATGGTCAGCTCGTTGGTGGACCAGGACTGGATGTCGTCGATGTAGCAGAACTGGCCCACGCAGCCCTGGAGTTTCGCCTGCGCGAGCGGGTCCTGGATGCTGGAGTTCGGGCCGCCGGAGAGCGAGCCGGCGGGCGGCGGGGGCAGCTCGGGGTCGAGCTGGCGGGCGTACCAGCGGCTGTGCTGGTTGTGGGCGGCCGCCTCGCCGTAGCCGGTGACGTAGGAGAGGTTCAGGGCGTTGCGGCCGAGGACGTAGTCCATGCTCTGGACGGCTCCGTCGCGGTAGGCGGCGCTGCCGGTGAGGTCGTAGGCGGTGGCCAGGACGACGGCGTTGTTGAGGATCTGGTGGGTGGAGCCCCAGTCGTACTTCTGGCCCTCGGGGGCGTACGGCATGCCGTAGGGGTGGGCCTTGAGGGTGGCGAGGTAGCGGTCGGCGCCGGCGCGGACCGAGGCGCGGACCTTGTCGCGGCCGGGGAGGCGGCTGGGGACGGTGGCGAGGTCGAGGCGGGCGGGGACGGCCGTGCTCGCCCAGTCGAAGCCGACGGCTCCGAAGATGTCGGCGGTGTGGACGGGCGAGGCGAGGACGTGGGCCTTGAACTCCTTGGCGCCGGTGGTGAGGTAGAGCTCGGCGGCGGCCCAGTAGAACTCGTCGGCCACGTTCCGGTCGGCGTAGGTGCCGCCGCCGACGCCGTCGCTCTCGGAGGCGAGGACGTCGGGGTGGGCGAGGGCGGCGGCCCACGCCTTGCGGGCGGCGGCGAGCGCGGTGGCGGCGAAGGCGGGGTCGTACTCCTCGTACAGGCGGGCCGCCTGGGCGGCGGTCGCGGCGAGGTTGAGGGTGGCGGCGGTGGTCGGCGGGTGGAGTTCGCGCTTCTGGGGGTCGTCGGAGGGCATCAGCGGCAGGCCGGTCCACTGCTCGTCGTGGATCTTGTGGTGGGCCATGCCGGCGAGGGGTTCGCCGTCCGGGACCTGCATCTTCAGGAGGAAGTCCAGCTCCCAGCGGGCCTCGTCGAGGATGTCGGGGACGCCGTTGCCGCTCTCGGGGAGGGCCAGGGTGCCGTCGCCGAGCGCCTCGGCGTCGCCGGTGCGGGCGTGGCGGGCGCGTTCGTAGGTGCTGAGGAGCTGCCAGACGGAGATGCCGCCGTTGACGACGTACTTGCCGTGGTCGCCGGCGTCGTACCAGCCGCCGGAGACGTCGAGGGCGTAGTCGCAGACGCCCGGCTGGCAGGGCACCCGGGTGTCGCCCTGGTTGGGGGCGACGCCGACGTGTCCGGCGGCGCGGCCGTAGCCGGGGCGCAGGTCGTCGCGGACGGGGGTTCCGCTGCGCTGGGTGTAGTAGAACTTCGCCGCGTCCAGGCGCAGTCGCTCGTAGGCGGCGGTGCCGATGTCGAAGGGGTGGCTGGTCTCGCCGTCGGCGGTGAGGGTGAGGCCCGTGCCGGGCCTGCGGTGTCCGCCGAAGTCGATCGTGTGGACGTTCTGTCCGGAGGAGGCGTCGACGCCGCGCGGGACGGTCCGGCCGCGGGCGACGACGGCGCCGGCCGCGTCCTTGAGCTGCCAGGGCAGCGGGGTGGTGGCCTCGGTGACGAGGGTGGCGTTCTTCGGGCCGCGGGGCAGGTAGGCGACCTGGTTGACGCGGACGCGGGGCCCGGTGTCGGGTTCGTACTCCTCCGGGGGCACCCCGCCCAGCAGGGACACGTCGTCGAGGCAGAACCGCCAGGGCTCGGCGGCGCCGCCGAGCTGGAAGGCGACCTGGCCCTGGGTGGTGTCGACCGGGGAGGCGAAGGTGTACGTGTAGGTGTCGCCGGAGACGCTGAGCTGCGGCACGACCTCGTGGTACGCGTCGTACGGGGCGACCTGGAGGCCGACGACGGCGCGGACGGAGTGGCCCGCCGGGGTGCCGGTCGCGCGGAAGGCGATGCGGTACGACTCGCCCTTGGCCAGCGTGAGGTCGTTCTGGCCGACCGCCGCGTCCCAGCGGTTCGCGGTGCCCCCGGGCACGTCGGCGCAGAGTCCGCCGCCGTCGGGCCCGGCGGTGACGCCGCTGGTCCACCAGGACTCGGTGCCGGCGTCGAAGCCGCCGTTCCTCACCTGTTCCGCCTCGTCCGCGCCGGCGGGCCCCGCGGGCAGCGCGGTCAGGCCCGCCGCCAGCAGGGCCGTCAGGGACAACAGGGCGGTTCTGCGTCGGTTCACGTCCGGGCTCCTCATGGGGGTCGGTGGAGCACACCCTCTGTGGGAGCGCTCCCAAAGGGGCGGTGGACATCCTTGTGGTCCGGGCGCGGGGCCGTCAACGGCCCGGACAGGACCGGTCCGTCGCGGCCCGGATACGGCCAATCGGAGAGACGGCCTCCGGTCGCGCGGCGACGGGGGGCCGGAAGGCGCGTGCCGCCTGCGGTTCCGCGGCGCCGACGACGGCGGCTGTCGCACAGTCATCGCACGGGTGTCACGGACCCGTCACATCACCGTCGTCGCCCCATCGAACTGGCGTCCTGCGGCGTGGCCGGAAACCATGCGTTCCAACCCCCCGCTCCCGGACCGCCGTTGATCACACCCCTGTGACCTCACATACTGCGCTGACCGACAGCGGGCGCCTCTCGCGCCGCTGGCCGGATTCGACCATTCGACCTCATCCCAAGCTCCTGGGGGGAGACTTGCGCGCACACGTGCAGAGAGCACGCGCCCTCACGATCGCGGCCGCCACCTCGGTGGCCCTGGTGGCGGGCATGACCGGCCCGGCCACGGCGATCACGGCGGACACCCCGCACACCGCCCACCCGGCGAAGGACCGGAAGAGCGCGAAGGGCCCGAAGGCCCCCGCCGCGCCGGAGATCCGGCGCACCGGCGCCGACCTGCGGATCCCGCTCGTCACCGGCGACCACGTGGTGGTGGACGCCGCGGGCCGCATGGTCCGCTTCGAGGCCGCCGCGGGCCGCGAGCACATACCCGTCGAGGTGCGCCGCACCGGCGACCGCACCCTGGTGGTGCCCGCCGACGCCCAGCGCCTGATCGCCGAGGACCGGCTGGACCAGCGGCTCTTCGACCTCTCCGTCCTCACCGACCCGCGGCTGCGCGCCGGCCACCGGGCGGGGCTCAAGCTGATCGTCCAGTACGAGGGCGGGGCCGCCGCCGCGCGGACCGGCGTCCGGACGGCCGGAGGAGCCGAGGTCCTGCGGACCTTCCCCGTCCTCGGCGCCGAGGCGCTCCTCGCCTCCCCGGACGACCTGGCCCGGGTCTGGGAGGCGCTGACCGACCGGCGGCGGGACGGCGCCCGGGCCGCCGCCACCGGCATCGGGAAGGTGTGGCTGGACGGGGTGCGCGGGGCGCGCCTGGACCGGGGCGTCCCGCAGATCGGCGCCGACAAGGCGTGGCAGGCGGGCTACGACGGCACCGGCGTGAAGATCGCCGTCCTCGACACCGGCGTCGACAGGACCCACGACGACCTGAGGACCCGGGTCGTCGGGGAGAAGAACTTCTCCTCCTCCCCCGACGCGGTGGACCGCGTCGGCCACGGCACCCACGTCGCCTCCATCGCCGCCGGAACCGGCGCCAAGTCCGGCGGCCGGTACAAGGGGGTCGCGCCCGGCGCCGAGCTGATCAGCGGAAAGGTCCTCGACGACGAGGGCTACGGCGACGACTCCGCCGTCCTCGCGGGCATGGAGTGGGCGGCGGCCGAGGGCGCCGACATCGTCAACCTCAGCCTCGGCAGCGCCGACAGCCCCGGTGTCGACCCGCTGGAGGCGGCGATCGACCGGCTCTCCGCCGAGAAGGGGATCCTCTTCGCCGTCGCCGCGGGCAACGAGGGCGAGGCCGGTCCCTCGACGGTCGGTTCGCCCGGCAGCGCGGACGCCGCCCTGACCGTCGGCGCCGTCGACCACGAGGACCGGCTCGCGCCCTTCTCCAGCACCGGCCCGCGGGTCGGCGACGGAGCCGTCAAGCCGGACGTGACCGCCCCCGGCGTCGCCGTCACGGCGGCGGCCGCCGCCGGCAGCGCGATCGACGTCCGCCCCGGCACCCCGCACCCGGCGCCCGGCTACCTCCAGATCGACGGCACCTCCATGGCCACCCCGCACGTGGCGGGGGCGGCGGCGATCCTCAAGCAGCGGCATCCGCAGTGGAAGGCCGCCGAGCTCAAGGGCGCGCTGACCGGGTCGGCGAAGGGCGGCGACGGCCTCACCGCCTTCCAGCAGGGCACGGGCCGGATCCAGGTCGACCGGGCGCTGGAGCAGACCGTCGTCGCCGAGTCCGGGTCGCTGAACTTCGGCACGGCGCTCTGGCCGCACGCCGACGACGAGCCGGTCACCCGGCAGGTCGTCTACCGCAACCTCGGCACGGCCGACGTCACGCTCGACCTGTCGGTGGCCGGACTCGACCCGGCGGGCAAGCCCGCCCCCGAGGGCTTCTTCGCGCTCGGCTCCCCGCGGGTGACGGTGCCGGCCGGCGGGACCGCGTCGGTCGACCTCGTCGCCGACACCAGGATCGGCGAGGCCGACGGCACCTACTCCGGTTACGTCACCGCCACCGGCGCGGGCGGTTCCGTCCGCGCCGCCGCCGTGGCCGTGCGGGAGGCGGAGTCGTACGACCTCACGGTCAGGACGCTCGGCCGCGACGGCGCCGACGCCCGGAACTTCGCCAACACGCTGACCGGCGTCGCCGGGCCGGCCGCCGGCTTCCAGGCGCGCGTCGACAACGAGCCCGGCAGCCACACCCTCCGGGTGCCCAAGGGCTCGTACACGCTCAACACGGCCGTCTACGAGGACCCTTCGGACTACACGAAGGGCACCGACTGGATCGCCCGGCCGAAGCTGGACGTCTCCGCCGACACGGAGGTCACCGTCGACGCGCGCACGACGCGGCCCGTGGAACTGACCGTGCCGGGGATCGACCGGGCGGACTACGCGGGCACGTACTACGAGGTCGACACCGAGATCGGGCGGGTCGGCAACGGCTGGGTCCTGCGGGGCCTCACCGGCTTCCGCACCGCCCACCAGGGGCCGGCCGTCACCGACGGCTCGATGCTGCAGACCTGGGACGCCCACTTCCTCGACGACGCCGCCGGCAGCCAGTACTCGGTGGCCTTCGGCGGGCGGACGGACAGGGTCGCGACCGGCTACCGCCGCCATGTGGAGGCCGGTGAGCTGGCCACCCTGAAGGTCGGCCTGGGCGCCTCCGCCGCCGGCAAGACCGCGCTGGCCTCTCCCTACGCGCACCTGCCGGGGGCGCCGGAGGGCAACGGCTTCTCCGCGCCGCAGGCGACGCCGGGGACGCGCACCTTCCACGTGTCGACGGCCGACGGCGTCTCGTGGCTGACCCGCTTCAACCAGCTCGGCGCGCCCGACGAGTGGGGCTACCCGGCCTTCGAGGGCAGCCTGGAGATGGCCCGGCCGAAGCGGTACGAGGCGGGCCGGACGTACCGCGAGCGGTTCAACGCCGGTGTCTTCGGGCCGCTCCTGGGCGAGGGCACGGGCGTCTTCCGCACCGCTCCCGACCCGGTGACGGGCGAGCAGCAGCTCGTGGGGGCCGTGCCGCTGCTGGCCGACGGGGAGGGCCACGCCGGCTCCTCGCTGTTCTCGTCGGCGACGTCGACGCTGTACCGCGACGGCGTGCGGATCGCGGCGAACGAGGACCCGCTGAGCGGCACGGAGCCGTTCGCGGTCGACGGCGCCGAGGCCGAGTACCGGCTGGTGACCTCGGCGGAGCGGCCCGCCGGTGTCGCCGGGGTGTCGACCCGGATCGACACCTCCTTCACGTTCCGTTCGAAGCAGGTCGCGGCCACCACGGCGCTGCCGGTGTCCACGGTCCGCTTCGCGGCCCCGGTCGACCTGGCCACGAGCGCCCCGGAGGGCACGTGGGTCTCGGTGCCGGTGACGGTGCAGGGATCGGCGGCCGGCCGGAACCTCAAGTCCCTTGAGGTGAAGGTCAGTTACGACCGGGGCGGAAGCTGGCGGTCCGTGCCGGTCGTCGGCGGCCGGGTGGTCGTGAAGAACCCGGCGAAGGGCAGCGGGATCTCGCTCTCCGCCGAGGTCACGGACCGGCAGGGCAACACGTCGACGCTCTCGGTCCGCGACGCGTGGACCGGGAGGTGACGCCCACCCGCTGAGCACGCGTCACCTGAGCCGGCGTCACCATGTGGGGTGGTGGCGCCGGTTCGGCGTGCGGTCCGGGGGCGGGCCCGGTCTCAGCGCGCGTCGCGGCGTGGCCTGAGCGGGGTGGTGGGGAGTTCGGGGGCCGGGAGGCGGTCGCCGGGGTAGCCCGTCACCTCGCCGAAGCGGTCGGAGCCCCGCGCCCACTCCTCCCGCGCCTGCCGGATCTCGGCGTCGGTGCGGGCGATGAAGTTCCACCACATGACGATCTCCTCCCCGAAGGGCGGGCCGCCGAGGAGGACCGCGCGGGCCCGGCCGGAGGAGGCGTTGACGAGGGTGAGGGCGGCGCGGCCGGGGGCGGCGTATCCGAGTTCGGCGGGCCGGAGCGGGGTGCCGTCCAGGGTGAGGTCGCCCTCGTCGACGAGGAGGCCGTGCTCGAACTCCGGGTCGACGGCGAGGGTCACGATGGCGCCGGGGTCGAGGAGGAGTTCGGCGCCGAGGAGGGGCGTGAAGGTCTCCACCGGGGAGGTGTCGCCGGCCAGCGTGCCGAGGAAGACGCGGAGTTCGGCGCCGTCGACGCGCACCGGGCGGGGCGCGTGGTGGGCGAAGGCGCGCGGGGTGTCGCGGTGGGCGTCGGGGAGGGCGACCCAGAGCTGGACGCCGTGCAGGACGGTGGTGTCGGGGGTGGAGACCTCGGAGTGGGCGATGCCGTGGCCGCCGGTCATGAGGTTGATCTCGCCGGGGCGGACGGCGGCGTGGCTGCCGAGGCTGTCGCGGTGCTCGATCTCCCCGCTGAAGAGCCAGCTCACGGTCTGGAGCCCGATGTGGGGGTGGGGGGCGACGTCCATGCCGCCGGAGGCGGCGACCGGGTCGGGGCCGTAGTGGTCGGCGAAGCACCAGGCGCCGATCAGGGTGCGGGCCCGCTGCGGCAGCGTGCGCCGTACGGTCATGGCGCGCGGGCCGCCCAGCGGAACGTCCCGGGGCGTGAGGACCTCGACCTTCGTGTCGCCCATCTCCGACCCCTCCTCGCTTTAGTTTCAGATTCAACCATTGTGGGTGACGCCCCGCGCCGCCGCAAGTCCGTGGTCCCCCGGACCTCCCGCCCCCGCCCTCCGGCCCCGCGCCGGAGGGCGGGGGTCAGGAACCGCCCTCGCGGCGGCGGACCATCTCGGTGATCCAGGCGGGGGCGTAGGGGGAGGTGCAGCCCTTGGGGGTCGGGTGGTCCTTGAGGACCTCCAGGCGCTCGCCGATGGCGAGGGCCCGGTCGCGGTGGGCCGGGTGCTCGATGCCGGTCCGGGCGAGACAGTGGTTCATCGCCCACTGGAGCCGGCCCGGGGCGTCCTTCATCTCGCGCTCGACGGTGTCGAGGAGGGCGTCGAGGTCGAGGCCCTCGGGCCGCTTCGCGACCCGCTCGGTGGTGAGCGCCCAGCCGGCGCTCGCGACGACGGCGTCGGGGTCGGCGAGCCACCGCAGGCGCAGCTCCTCCGCGTGGGGGCCCTTCTTCACCACGTGGTTCAGGAGCCAGTCGTGGACCTTGGGGGCGCGGGCGGCGCGCAGCATGGCGTCGAGTTCGTCGCGGCCGAACTCCTTGGGGCGGCAGACGAGGGTGGCGAGGAGCCGGGCGGCGGTGTCGCCGCTCGCCCACAGCTCGCGGGCGAGCTCGTGCCGCGTCCTCAGCCGCTTGGCGATCGCGCGCAGCCCGGCGAGGTTCACCCCGTGGTCGTCGCCGTGCCGTTCGTTGACCTCGCGCATCCGGGGGTCCTCCAGCGCGGCCAGCTCGGCCAGCACCTCGTCCGCCGTCACCCCGGCCTCCCCGCTCGCCCCGGCCACCGTCCCGGCCATCGGTCCTCCTGTCGCTCGCGTACGGCCTCCAGCCTACGGGCGCGGTGGTTCCGTGCGGCCGGGAGCGGCTGTCCGGGCGCCCGGCGGGTAGACGCGGTACGAAGGCGCCCGGGCGGGGAACCCGGGCGGAGGACCGGATCCGGAAGGCGGCGAGGACGATGCGCGGACCCACCGGGGGACGGTCGGCGGACACGGGCGCGGGCTGCCGGCGCAGGCTCACGGACGAGGAGTTCGGGGTGCTGATACGGGAGGCCAGGGCGGAGGCGCGGCGCGGCTTCCTGGGGCGCCCGCCCCCCAGCGAGACCGATTTCTCCTTCCGCACGCAGCACGCCGAGTTCGGCGCGGCGGCCCACTGAGCGCACGAGCCGGGGCCTCGGCGCCGGCGGGACACGGGCGGGGCGGACACGGACGGGACGGGGCGGCAGGACGGCGAGGGATGGACGGACCACGGGCGGACGGGACAGAACGGCGGGGCGGTGGACGGGTGGACGGACGACAGGCGGACGGGACGGGACGGCGGGGCGGCGGGCGGGTGGAGGGACGACGGGCGGGCGGGCGATCGGGTGAAGCCGGTGGGCCGGGCGGCCCCGCGTCTCGGGGCCGTACCGCCCGCACGGGCAGGGTGGGCCCATGACAGCACCCGGACGACGGACGAGAAGGCTGTGCCGCGCGGCCTGCGCACTGCCGGCCGCGCTTCTGCTGTGCGGCTGCGGGGCGTCCGCGGCGCGCGAGGACGGCGCCACCGACGCCGGCCGGCGGTTCGCGGCCGCGGTCTCGGCCGGGGACTACCGCGCCGGCTGCGAACTGCTCGCCCCGGAGACCCGCGAGCAGATCGAGGAGGACGCCCAGGGCCCGTGTGGGCCGGGGCTGCGGGAGGCGGGACTGCCGCCGGCCGGCGAGGCGCGCGGGGTCGACGTCTACGGCCGCGAGGCGCTGCTTCGGATGACTTCGGACACGCTCTTCCTGTCTCAGTTCGACAGCGGCTGGCTGGTCACGGCCGCCGGCTGCGAGGAGGGCTCCGGCGACGAGCCGTACCGCTGCTCGGTGAAGGGGGGCTGACGGGATGCGGATCCTCTTCCTCGGCTGTGTCGTGACGGTCCTGGGCGGGCTCGCCTACTTCACGGTGATCGGGGCGATGCACCGGTGACCGCGGGACGCGCCGGTTTCTGGCGCTCCAACAGCCTCACCCTCGTCTTCGGCGGGGCCTTCCTCCTCGTGCTCGCCGCCCAGGCGGTCGCCGGGCGCGCCGAGTTCAACGAGCAGCTGGCCGTGGCCGGGCTCCAGCAGATCGGCTTCGGCGCGTACCTGACCTCCTCGGACTTCGCCGTCGACGTCACGGAGAACTGGCAGTCGGAGTTCCTCCAGTTCTTCCTGTACGTGTACGGGACCGTCTACCTCGTCCAGCGCGGCTCGCCCGAGTCGAAGCCGCTGGACCGGGCGGGGACCGAGAGCGAGCGGGACCAGAAGATGGGCGACCACGCCCGGTCCGACTCCCCCCGCTGGGCCGGCACGAAGGACTGGCGGCAGGGCCTTTACGCCCGCTCGCTGGGACTGGTCATGGGCGTCTTCTTCCTGCTGTCCTGGCTCGCCCAGTCGGTGTCCGGCGTCGCCGCGTACAACGGCGAGCGGCTGCGGCAGCTCCAGGCGCCGGTCGACTGGGGCGCGTACCTCGCCTCGGCGGACTTCTGGAGCCGCTCCCTGCAGAACTGGCAGTCGGAACTCCTCGCCGTCTGCGCGATGGCCGTCCTCTCCGTCTACCTCCGCCAGCGCGGCTCCCCGGAGTCCAAGCCGGTGGGCTCGTCGCACGACTCCACCGGCGTGGAGGGCTGAGGCGGGTCCCGGCCCCGGCGGGTCCCCGCTCAGCGGGGGTCGTAGCGGGCCGTGGGGGCGGCGGGGCGGGCGCGGTGGCCGTCGAGGGGCAGGCGGTAGAGCGCGAAGGCGTGGTCGATGACGGGCTGGGCGACGTTCCGGACGCGGACGCCGCCCGCCGTCATGCCGTGCTCGGTGCCCAGGTGGGCGTGGCCGTGGACGGCGAGGTCGGCGCCGTGGGAGTCGATGGCCTCGGCCAGGAGGTAGCTGCCGAGGAAGGGGTAGATCTCCAGCGGTTCGCCCGCGAGGGTGTCGGGCACCGGGGAGAAGTGGGTGAGGGCGATGCGGACGGCGCAGCCGTGCTCGGCCAGTTCGCCGAGCGCGTGCCCGAGGCGCTCGGCGCTCCGCCGGGCGGTGCGGACGAAGGCCTTCATCTCGGGCTCGCCGAACTCGCCGGCGCTGCGCCCGAGGAAACCGCCGCAGAAGCCCTTCGCCCCGGCGACGCCGACCTTGTGGCCGGCGACGGGCAGGACGGTGCTCTCGCCCTCCAGGACGTGCGCGCCGGCGTCGCGCAGCACCCCGGTGACCTCGTCCGGCGTGTCCCCGTGGTGGTCGTGGTTGCCGAGGACGGCGACGACGGGGACGCCGAGCCCCGCGATCTCGCCCGCCACCACCTCGGCCTCGGCGACGCTGCCGTGCCGGGTCAGGTCGCCGGCGAGCAGCAGCAGGTCGGCGCAGTCCGGCAGGGCCTCGAAGGCGGGGCGGAGCAGGCCGGCGCAGTCCTCGCCGAGGTGGATGTCACCGACCGCGGCGATCCGGACGGCGGGCTCCCGTTCGGTGCGTTCCGGTCCGAGGAGGGTCATGTCAGCTCCTCCCCGTGGTCCGGGGCGTCGTGGCCGGCCACGGCGATCTCGGTGCGCACCGTGCAGCCGGTCAGGGTGGCGCGGGCGAGTTCCAGGATCTCCTCGCACCGGGTGGAGTTGGGGACGGTACCGGTGAGCAGCACGACGCCGCCGCGCCGCTCCACCCGCACGCCGAGCTCGGCCGGTCCGTCCCCGGCGAGCCGCTCCCGCAGCAGCGCGATGCGGTACTCGTCCTCGTACGGCTCCGGGCCTGGCGCCCGGGCCTCGTGCGGCTCCGGTCGTTCAGTCACGGCCGTCGGCCTCCTCCCGTGTCGTCGGGGGGTGCGGGAGGACGCCGAGGAGCCGGAGGAGGTAGAGGAAGGCGACGGCCATGGGCCGGTCGCGGGTCTCCTCGGCGACCCGCTCCCAGTCGACCCGTTCGCGCAGGCCGCGGGCGACGGGCAGCAGGGCACCGTAGTCGCAGTGGTGCTCGGAGAGGGCCGCGAGCCGGCCGGTCATGAGGTCGGTCGGGTCGATCACCGGCAGGTGCACGGAGTCGACGGGGAGGACCTGGGCGCGGTCCAGGAGCTCTCGGGTGACGGACCGTCCGGCGAGGGCGAAGATCAGGTCGATGTGCTCCCCGCCGCTGCGGGCCTTCACCAGCCAGTCCTCCGGCGGGTCGACGATCTCGATGCCGCGCTCGCGCAGCAGCTTCACCACGGTCTCGGAGTCCTCCGCCCGCAGCGCGAAGTCGGTGTCGTGCTGGAGCCGGACCGGGATGCCGTAGGCGTAGGCGGCGACGCTGCCGACGAGGGCGAAGGGGCAGCCGGAGCTCTTGAGGACGGCGCCGACCTCCTTGGTGACCTCCAGGATGGCCTGGGTGTGGTCGGGCGGGAGCGGGTCGGCGGCGCCTCCTGCGCCGGCACCGCGGGCGCGGGCGTCGCGGGCGTGGGCGTGGGCCGTGAGGTTCATGCCTCCTCCTCGGAGGTGGGCCGCAGGGCGCCGGCACCGGAGCGCCAGGCGCGGATGGCGGACGTGGCGAGGGCGTCGTCCAGGAGGACGGTGGCCCGGGCGCCGAAGGCGACGTCGGGGGCGAGGCCGGGCTCCTCGGCGAGCAGCCCGCCGACGACCTCGCGACGGACCAGCTGCTCGTGGACGGCGTCGGCCTCCACGTGCTCGTCGTAGTAGCGGACGGCGGCCTCCCCGGCGCCGCACCGGCGCAGGGCCGCCGCGTGCCAGGAAGCGGCGGGCGGCGAGCCGATCTCCAGGGCGGCGAAGTGGCCGACGAGGGCGCCCCGGCGGGCCCGGTGCAGCCCGAAGAGGGACATCACGTTGGCGACCGCGAGGGCGGGCGCCCCGACCTCCGGCAGATACCGGCCGTATCCGGGATCGAGCCCGAGGGCGCTCATCAGGTCGGCGTAGAGCCGGGCGTGCGCGCGCTCCTCGCGACCGCAGCCGAACTCGTCGTACAGCACGGTCACCAGGCCCGCCTTGGCCCGGCCGCGCAGCCGGGGCAGCATCCAGGCCTGCGGGTCGGACTCCCGCAGCTGGTGGACGGAGCGCAGGACCGCGTACTCCCGCAGCTGCTCCAGGGTGCCGTGGCGCAGCAGGTGGCGGGAGACGCCGCGGCCGTCGGGCGGCTCGGTCAGGAGGGCGTCGAAGACCTCGTCGGGCGTCGCGGGCCCGGGGCACGCCTCCCGCAGCGCCCCCTCGAAGCGTTCCTCCAGGAGGGCGCGCAGGCGCAGCAGGTCCGGGTCCCACTCGGCGGCGTCGGGCACGCCGTCGAAGCCCCGGTAGTGGAGTTCGTAGCAGAGGTGGAGGGCCAGCTGGACGTCCTCGCCGTACGGGTCGGCCGCCGCGGCGGCGCGCGGTCCCGGCAGCGCGCCGGGGCGTCCGCGCAGCCGCCCGGAGACGGCCGCCGACAGCTCGCCGCGCGCCGGGGGCAGGGCGGGCGCCCGGGCCCCGGCGGGGCGCGGGGCGGTGATCGTCATGGCGGGACCTCCTCGGGGGGCGTCTCCGGCGGGCCGGGCGCGTCGGGCGGGCGGTGGCGTATCGGGCGGGCGGTGGCGCGTCAGCCGGGCGGTGGCGTGGGCTCGGGTCCGCCGGACCGGTCGGGGCGGGTGGCCCTGGCGCGGCGGCGGTGGCTGGTGTCGCAGAACGGATCGAGCAGGCTGCGGCGGCAGCGGCAGAGCGCGACGACGGGGCGCTCGCTGCGCCGCACGGTCCCGTCGGCGAGCACGACCTCCACGGGGCCGTCGACCAGCAGCGGGCCCTCCGCGAGGGGGGTGACGCGGACGGCGGGCGGCATCCGGGGACGGGGCGGCGCGGGCGCGGGGGGCGGCGGTGGCTCCGTCCGGTCGGCCGGGTCCGCGGACGCCGGCCGGGGGGTCTTCTCGTGCGCGGGTTCCACGGCACACCTCCGGAGGAGGAAGCGTGGGACGGGAGGCCGTGACGGCCGCCGGTCCCACGGGGCTGACGCCTTGGCGCCTGCCCCCTCCCGGCCCCGTCATGCCCGCGGGCGGACGGGGGTGCCGGGAGGGGCCGGGGCCTCAGCGCGGGGGCCGGGCCAGCGGTCCCGCGTCGAGGTGGCGCAGCAGGGCGAGGGCGTCGTCGTGGACGAGGACCGCGCCGGCGTCCTCCAGCTCGCGGCGGGTGGCGCCCCCGGTGAGGAGCCCGACGCAGGGCACTCCGGCGCGTCCCGCGGCCTCGACGTCCCAGACGGTGTCGCCGACGAGGACGGCGTCCTCCGGTGCGGCGCCCACCTTGTCGAGGGCGGCCCGCACCAGGTCGGGGGCGGGTTTGGTGGCGGTCACGTCGGCGCTGGAGGTGGCCGCGTCGATGACGTCGTCGGCGCCGAGCCGGGCGCGTACGGCCGCGACCTCCTCCTCCGAGGCGGAGCTGGCCAGCACGATCCGCCAGCCCCGGGCGGCGGTGGCCCGCAGCAGTTCCGCGGCGCCCTCGAAGGGGGTGAGGGTGTCGAACCAGGTGGCGTAGAGGGTGCCGTGGGCGCCGGCGATCGCGTCGTCCTCGCCGGCCCGCCGGTCCGCGCCGAGCACGGCGTCGAGGAGCCGGTCGGCGCCCATGCCGACGGCATGGTGGATGCGGGCCATCGGCACGGTGTGGCCGTGCTGCCGCAGGGCCAGCCACCAGGTGAGGGTGTGGAGGTAGGTGGTGTCGACGAGGGTGCCGTCGATGTCGAACAGGGCGGCGCCGCGGGTCCGCGGCGCCGGGTGCGGGGTCATCGCGCCTCCCGGGGGCGAGGGGTGCCGCTGGGCCGGCGCGGCCGTCGTGCGCCGACAGGCTGCGGCTGCCCCGGCGGGGGGTGGGTCATGCGGGAGGGGGGCTGCGGGGCGGGTCATGCGGGGCGGGGCGTTCGGGGAGAGGGACTCGGGGGCCGGAGGGGCGCGTCGCGCCGGGCGCGGGGCCCCGGCGGGCGGTTGCGGGGTACGGGGGCGGGTAGCCGCGCGCCGACAGGTGTTCCGGCGAGAGCAGGGAGATGACCGAGATGGTGCACGACACGATCGAGGTGGAGGCCCCGCTGCGCGAGGTCTACGACCAGTGGACGCAGTTCGAGGAGTTCCCCCGCTTCATGGACGGGGTCGAGGAGGTGCGGCAGCTCGACGACCGGCTCTGCCACTGGCGGACCAAGATCGCGGGAGCGACCCGCGAGTTCGACACCGAGATCGTCGACCAGCTGCCCGACGAGCGGATCGCGTGGCGGACGGTGGGCGGTGACGTGAAGCAGAAGGGCGTCGTCACCTTCGAGCGGGTCGACGACGCGCACACGCGCGTGCGCCTGTCGATGGAGGTGGAGCCCTCGGGCATCACCGACCGGGCGGCGAAGGCGCTGGGAGTCGTGGAGAACCGCGTCGAGGGCGACCTGCGCCGCTTCAAGCACTTCATCGAGGAGCGGGACCGGGCGACCGGCGGGTGGCGCGGCCGGCTCCGTCCCGCCGACAGCGCAGGCGGCACCGCCCCCGCGGACCCGGCCACCCCGGACGACGGCGTCCCGCCGCCGCACGGCCGCTCCCCGCTCCCGTCCGACGCCCTGCCGCCGCGCGACGGCCCGCCCCCGGCCCCCGGCGCGGGCCCGCCGTACCCGGGACCCGTGTAGTCGTGGACGGCGCCGGTTCCGGTCCTGGTACGGGTTCCGGCCCCGGTGCCGGTTCTGGTACGGGTACGGGTTCCGGCCCCGGTACCGGCGCCCGTCCTTGGCCTGGTCCCGGCACCGGCCCAGGCTCCGGCCCTGGCACCGGTGCGGGTTCCGGCACCGACGCGGGTCCCGGCTCCCGCGGCGGATGCCGGGCTAGCCGGACGGTGTCGCCGTCCGCGCCCGCCGGAGCAGATAGGCGGCGGCGGAGACGACCAGGACCAGCATGCAGGCGATGAAGACCAGGCCCGCGCCCTCCAGGCCGAGGGGGCCGGCCAGCAGGCCGACGCCGATCACCGGGATCGAGATGCCGGTGTACGCGACCACGAAGAGGGACGAGATGACCGCGGCCCGCTGGTCGGGGGGCGAGGCCGCGGCGACGGCGGAGAGCGCCGCGCGGAAGGTGAGGCCCTGTCCGGTGCCCCCGACGAGCGCGGCGAGGACGATGAGGACGAGCAGGTCCGTGGCGAGGGCGGCGCCGAGCAGGACGAGGCCGGCGAAGAGGACGGCGCAGCCCAGCGGGAGCGAGCGGGTGGGACCGAAGCGGCCCGCGGCGACCTGTCCGGCGGTGGAGGCGAAGAAGGCGAGGGCCACGACGAGGCCGCTGACGGCGTGGTCGTCGACGTGCAGGTAGCGGGCGAGGAAGGCGGGGCTGACGGAGGTGAAGACGCCGAAGAGGGCGAAGCCCGCGAAGGAGGCGACGGCGGCCGGCGCGAAGACGGCCCGCACCCCGGCCGGCAGGGCCGGTCCGCGGGGCCGCACGGCGCTGAGCGGCCGGCGCTCCTCCACCGTCTCGGGCAGCCCCTGGAGGACCAGGACCGAGACCGCGACGAGGACGAGGTGGACGGCGAAGGGCAGCAGCAGCGGCTCGGGCGCGTACTCGGCGAGGAGCCCGGCGAGCAGCGGTCCGCAGCCGAGGCCGCCCATGTTGGCGGCGGTCGCGACGAGGGTGGCGCGGGCGGCGCCGCCGGGCGGGGCGAGCTCCATGACGTAGGCGGTGGCGGCGCCGGTGAAGAGGCCCGCCGACAGGCCGGACAGCAGCCGCCCCGCGTACAGCCAGCCGAGGGCGTCGGCGCACAGGAAGCAGACGGCGCTCGCCGCGGCGAAGGCGAGCCCCCAGCGCAGGGCGGGCCGCCTGCCGATGGTGTCGGAGACGTTGCCGGCGAGGAGCAGCACGCCGATGACACCGAAGGCGTACACGGCGTACACCACGGTGACGGTGAGCTCGGAGAAGCCGAACTTCTCCTGGTAGAGGGGATAGAGCGGGGTCGGGAGCGTGGTGCCGGCCATGCACACCACGAACACCGCTCCGCCGAGCAGACACCGCAGCCACCCGCGTCGATCACCGGCCATACCGGCGAAGGTAACCCGCCCGGCCCGTCCGCCCGCGGCAGCGCGGCGGACCGGCCACACCGCCGGCCCTACGGGGCCGCGTCAGCCGCCGGGCACCCAGTGGTTGTGGACGGCCACCACGCGGGGCCTGGGCTGGTCGGCCCAGCCGAGGTCGGCCGCGACGGGCATCATCTTCTCCGCGAACGCCTCCATCTGCTCCTGGCTCGCCCAGATGTCGAAGATCTCCAGGCCGCCGTCGGTCGCCACGCACGCGTGCGAGACGCAGCCGTCGAAGATGCCGGGGATCTCCTGGAACTTGGCGTTGAGCTGGTCGTACTGATCCGTGCTGACTCCGCCGAGGACGGCGTGGACGAGGATCGCCATGATCCTTCCTCCTCGTGAGGCGACGGTCCGCCCCCCTCCCCACCAGCACACCACGCCGGGGCGGGGACGGCACCCGCTCGGGATGCGCGGGGCGGTCCGTGCCGGTATGCCGGGAGGTACCCCACGGGACCCGGAGCCGGAGCCGGGTCCGGAGAAGGGCGGTGCCCGCCATGGCGCACACGGCGCTCGTCGTGATCGACATGCTCAACACGTACGAGCACGAGGACGCGGACCGGCTCGTGCCGTCCGTGACGGCGGCGCTGCCGGCGGTCACGGAGCTGCTGCGGCGGGCCCGGGCGGCCGGGGCGCCGGTCGTGTACGCCAACGACAACTTCGGGCAGTGGCGCTCCCACCACGGCGAGATCCTCGACCTGGCGCTCGCGGGCCGCCGGCCGGACCTGGTCGAGCCGGTCCGGCCGGACGAGGACGCGCTGTTCGTCGTGAAGGCGCGGCACTCGGTCTTCTACGAGACGCCGCTCGCCTATCTGCTCCGCTCCCTGGACGTGACCGAGCTCGTGCTGACCGGCCAGGTGACCGAGCAGTGCGTGCTCTACTCCGCGCTGGACGCGCACATCCGCCATCTGCGGGTGACGGTCCCCCGGGACGCGGTCGCCCACATCCACGAGGACCTGGCACGGGCCGCGCTGCGGATGATCGAGCGGAACATGGACGGCCGGATCGTGGACGCCGCCGACGTCACGTTCTGACCGCCCGTCCGCTCCGTCCGCCCCGTCCCGCCCCCGGCCACAGCTCCGGAACCGGCGCAGCCGGCTCGGGCCCCGGATCCGGCTACAGCGCGAAGCCGAGGAGGGCGACCTCCAGCGGGAGGGCGGGCCGCTCGGGGAGCGCGGGCGGTTCCTCGCCGCGGCCGGTGTGGGTGGGGCGTACCGGGCGCAGCGCCGCGAGGCCGTCGGCGGCCCAGCCGGCGCCGGTGGCGGGGAGGGAGAGGGTCATCCGCCGGCCGTCGGCCAGGGTGGTCTCCAGGGTGTTCGGGTCGTTCGTCGTCCGCATGGCACCTCGCTCGGGTCTGCACACGATGGATCTCCGCTTCCTGGAGGGAAGACGGGCGGTCGCACCGGAAGGTTCCCGCCAGGCCGGCCCGGCCCGCCCGCGCCGGGTCACCCCGGCTCGGGCCCCGCCCCCGACGCGGCGGGTTCCGGCTCGGTCCGCTCCACGGCCTTGACGCGGCGGGTGAGGCGGGTGCCGATGCCGAACTGGGCGGCGGCCGCGGCGACGGTGACGACCAGGCAGCCGATCCAGAGCGGGGCCGCGCCCCAGGTGTGGATCACCCAGCCGCCGGCCAGCGGCGCCACGACGGCGGAGCCGGTCCAGGCGACCTGGTAGAGGCCCTGGTAGCGGCCGCGCAGGTGGTCCGGGGAGATGCGGGCGACGAGCGCGAAGCTGGTGGGGGTGTTGCCGATCTCGCCGAGGGTCCACACGATGATCGAGGCGCCGTAGATCCAGGCGGAGTGGCCGAAGAGGAGGACCGAGTAGCCGACGCCGATCAGGGCCGAGGACCCGGCCAGCACCCAGGACTCGGGGAAGCGTTTGTAGAGCCGGGTGAGCGGCAGCTGGACGGCGACGATGACGATGCCGTTGAGCGCGGCCACCTGTCCGAAGGTGCTCGGCGAGAAGCCGTCCTGGCCCATCGCGATGGGCAGTCCGCTCTCCGACTGGAGGAGGACCGTGAGGACGAGGAACTGGGCGGCGACGAAGGCCACGAAGCTGCGGTCGCGCAGCACGGCGCCGAAGCCCTCGCCCTCCTCGCCGTCGGGGGGCGCGGCGGCCGGGGCGCGGCCCGGGACCCGGATCGCGATCATCACGGCGCCGATCAGGGTGGTGGCGCCGTTGAGCCAGAAGAGCGCGGTGTAGCCGGTGAGGGAGACGAGGCCGACGGAGAGCATCGCGATGGAGTAACCGACGTTGATGGCCCAGAAGTTGAGCGAGTAGGCGCGGACCTGGTCCTTGCCGGGGATGACGTCGGCGATGAGCGCGTTGTGGGCGGGCCGGGTCGCGTTGTTGACCACGCCGACGACGAAGGCGCCGAGGAGCAGGGCCCAGGGCGAGCGGGCGTAGGCGAGGGCGATCATGCTGACCGCGGTGGCGCCGAGCGCGCCGACGAGCGTGGGCTTGTGGCCGAAGCGGTCCCCCAGGGCGCCGCCGAACGGCCCGGCGATGAGCGATCCGACGCCGATGCCCGCCACGACGGTGCCGGCGAAGGCGGCGCTGCGGTCGAGTTCCTCGGTGATGTAGAAGGCGAGGAGGGGCATCACGAAACCGCAGGCGCGGTTGATGAGTTGAGCGGTCCAGAGCCACCAGAAGCCGGAGGGGAGCCCGCCGAAGGTCGCGACGAGAGAGGATCGCGCCCTCGTCAGTGGCTGGAATCGCATGCGTTCCCCTTCGTCGTGAGGCCCGTGGACGGGGCGGATGGTACGAGACCCGCGTTCCGCCGGTCCGGACACCGAATGAATACCGGCCGGAGCGGTTCCGCGAAAGGCGGGAACGCGCCACGCACCTCTCGGACACTTCGCCGGCGTCCGGTGCGCGAACCGCCCCGTATGGGGTTCACCGACGGGATAGGGAAGCTTTCGGCGGAAGAGTGCCGGTGTTCTCCGCTTGGCGCTACGTTGGTCTGCGGCGCGGGCGCCAAGTCCGTCGAAACTTTTCGGAAATGACGAGGTGTCACGCAAATGACGAGGTCAGCGGGGGCTTTCGCCGCGCCCCCTCAATCTCTATGATCTTACTCGCGCACCGGCCCCATGCACTGATGTACCGCCCTTTATGAGGATCTGTCAGAGCCGTCGCACCCTGACCAGGTGTGGGACCACGGCATATGCGGATCCTGCGTTCCCAGGTTGTTCAAGGCACCTTCCGTACGGATGATCCACGACGGTTCGGAGGCGAAGAGCACGTGACGCACATGGCGCACCACCGGCGGGCGGGGACCGCCGCCGCATGAATCCCCTGACCTACTCACCGCGTCTGGTGAAGGCGCTCCCCCCGGTGCACGCGAACGGGCGGACGCTGAAGGCGTACGCGATGTTCGCCGACCCCGGGCGCGCCCACGACCTGCCGGAGCCGGAGTGGCTGGAGCGGCACGCGGCCACCGTGCTGGGCGGGCCGCCGGGCGGTGGGGACCATCCGGCCGGCTTCCTGATCCTGCATCACGGCATGGAAGGAACGTATCTGCTGGTGAGCCAGTGGTACGACGCCGACATGCTCAAGCACTGGGTGCGCGGCGCGGTGACCGACGCGGAGGGGAACACGGCCTTCGTCCCGCTCGCCGAGCGGGACCTGATCGCCTGCGTCTGGGAGCTGGAGGTCGTGAAGTACGAGCGCGACGCCTGGGTCAACACCGTGCTCGCGCGCGGCAGCACCGGACCGGACGCACTCGGCGCGTATCTGGAGACGACCTTCTCGGGGTGGGTGTGAAGCACGACATCGAGGTCCGGCCGATCGAGCCGGGCCATCTGGACGCACTGCTCGCGCTGTGCGTCGAGCACGCGGCGTACGAGAAGGCGGAGTTCGCGGACGACGGCCAGGTGGAGCGCTGGCGTTCGGCGTTCTTCGCGGAGCGCCCCGCGCTGTACGGCTGGGTCGCCCTGGACGACGGACGGCCCTGCGGCTTCATGACCGTCACCACGGACTTCGCCACCTGGAGCGCGGAGCGCTTCGCCTACATGGACTGCCTCTACCTCCAGGAGCCGTACCGCGGCCTGGGGCTCGGGCGCGTCTTCCTGGAGCGGCTGCGGGAGTTCGCGGTCGCCGAGGGCTGCGGCTGGGCGGAGTGGCAGACGCCGCCGGACAACGAGGCGGGCATCGGCTTCTACCGGCGCATGGGCGCCCGCGCCAAGGACAAGGTCCGTTTCTCCTACGACGTCGGGGCGGGTGGTCTCTCGTGACGCGGGAATCCGTGCCGCCGGTCCCGCCGGTGGCGCTGCCGCCGTGGTCGGTCGATCCCGCCGACCGGGAGCGGCCCGCGCCGGCGCTCGGCGACCTCGTCCGCGCGGCGGCGGCCGCCTGGCCGGACCGTCCGGCCCTGCACGACGGGCGCCTCGGACTGACCTTCGCGGAGCTGGAGCGGCGGGCCACGACGCTCGCGGCCTGGCTGGCCGGGCAGGGGGTCGGCCCGGGCGACCGGGTGGCGGTCCTGGCCGAGAAGAGCGCGCTGATGCCGGTCCTGGCCATCGGGATCTGGAAGTGCGGCGCCGTCTACGTCCCGCTCGACGGCACGGCCCCTCGGCCGCGGCTGCGCGGGCTGCTCGGCCGGCTCGACCCCCGGGTGGTGCTCGCGCTCGACGACCGGGAGCCGGTGGCCGAGGGGGCTCGCTGGGCGGGCCGCGCGGAGCTGGACGGAATCCTGTCGGGACCGGACCGGGAGTGGCCGACCGTGCCGCACGGCCCCGGGGCCACGGCGTACATCATCTTCACCTCGGGTTCCACGGGCGAGCCCAAGGGCGTGGAGATCACGGTCGCGAACCTGGTCGCGTACTTCGGGAACCACAACGAGGTGCTGCGGTTCACGCCGGAGTCACGGGTGTTCAGCCTGTCGCCGTTCCACTTCGACGTGTCGATCGAGGACACGCTGCTGCCGCTGTCGCTCGGCGCGTTCGTCCACCAGTTCCGCGGGATGCACGCCGGCGCCGTGATGCGGGCGGTCATCACCCGCGAGGGGATCACCCACCTGATCGCGGTCTCCACGCTGCTGACGATGATCACCGAGGGCGGGAAGCACGTCACCCGGGAGAACTTCCCCCGGCTGGAGATGGTGATGACGGGCGCGGAGGTCTGCGACCCGGGCGTCATCAACGTCTGGAAGGAAGGGCTGCCCGAGGTCCGGGTGATCAACGTCTACGGCCCGACCGAGGCGACGATCGTCTGCGTCGCCCACGAGATCGAGCGGGCCGACCCGGAGCGCGTCGGCTCGTACCCGATCGGCCGGCCCCTGCGCGGGGTCACGGCCCGGATCATGGACGACGGCACCGAGGTCCACGAGCCGGGCCGGGTGGGCGAGTTGTGGATCGGCGGCGAGCAGGTGATGCGCGGCTACCACGGCCAGCCGGAGGAGACCGCCCGGCGCGTGGTCGAGGTCGACGGCGTCCGGCACTACCGCACCGGCGACCTGTGCAGCTACGACGAGAACGGCGACATCGTCTTCCGCGGCCGGAACGACGACGAGGTGAAGCTGGCCGGCCGCCGGATCCACCTCGGCGAGATCCGGCAGACCGTGCTGAGCTGCCCTGGCGTCGAGCGGGCCGCCGTCGCCCTCGTCCAGCGCCTCGGCCACGACGTGATCGCCCTCGTGGTGATGGCGCCGGACCGGTCCGTGGTCCCGGACGTGGAGAAGCGGCTGGCGGAGCTGCTGCCCGCGTACATGCTGCCGACCGTCGTCGCCTGGTCGCCCGAGCTCGCCGTCTCCTCCACCGGGAAGACGGACGAGAAGCTGCTGATGGGACGGCTCGCCGAGGCGGTCCGCGAGGCGAGCGCCACCCGTTTCGTCATCGCTCCGGACGGGGACGTCGAGCCCGTCGGCGAGGACGGCCATGCCTGACACGGAAACGGCAGCGCTGCACCCGGAGTTCGGACGGCTCGCCGCCGCCCGCAGGATCATGGCGGCACCCGGCTCCACCGGCTCGCTCGCGCGGGACCGGGCCAACGCCGAGCGCTGGATCGCCCGGTTCGGCGGCGCGGCCGACCCCGACGACGGCGCCACGGTCGAGACGGGGCCGCACTCGGTCACCGTCCGGCCGGCCCGGGAGGCGGCGGACGGCCCCTGGGTGCTCTACGTCCACGGGGGCGGGATGGTCTACTACTCGACCGCCGTCTTCCAGCCCTTCTTACGCCGCCTGGCCGGCGAACTCCGCGCGCCGGTCGAGGCCTTCGACTACCCGAAGGCGCCGGAGCACACCGTCGAGGAGGCGGTGGAGCTGCTGGCCGAACGGATCTCCTCGCGCTGCCGGGCCCTGACGGACCGTCCGGTCGTGCTGGCCGGCGACAGCGTCGGCGGACTCCTCTCCCTCTACCTCGCCCTGCGGGTCCTGCCCGGGGCGTTCTCGCGGATCGTGCTCCTCTATCCGGTCCTCGACCTGCGGACGGAGCGCCCGTCCTACCGGGCCTTCGGCGAGGGCCACTTCCTCGACCGAGACGCCATGCGGCTCTTCACCTCCTTCCTCGCCCCCTTCTTCGCCGCCCGCGGCTTCGACCCGATGGACCTGCCGGAGAGCGAGCTGGCCCGGCTCCCCGGGTGCTCGATCGTGACCGCCGGCTGCGACGTGCTCCGCGACGAGGGCCTCGCCTGGGCCGCGTCCACGGCCGCCCGCGCGCCGGGCCTGCGCCACCGGCACTTCCCGGACCTCCCGCACGACTTCTGCCTGTACGCCGGACGGCTGGCCTCGGCCGACAGCGCCGTCGCCGAGATCGCCAGGACCGCCTTCCCTCTCGAAGAACGGGGTCGCCCGTGACAGCCCGAACCGGCGCGGTGGCACTGCCGCCGTGGTCGACCGATCCCGCCGGGGCGGCCGGTCCGCCGCCCGCCCCCGGCGACCTGCTGGCGGCGCCGGCCCGCAAGTGGCCGGACCGCACCGCGATCGACGACGGGACGGTGACGCACACCTTCGCCGAACTGGAGGAGGGCGCCCTCGCGGTGGCGTCCTGGCTGGCCGCCCAGGGGGTCGGCGCGGGCGACCGGGTGGCGGTCCTCACCGAGAAACGAGCTGTCATGCCCATGATCATCGTGGGCATCTGGAAGCGCGGCGCCGTCTACGTCCCCCTCGACGCCACCGAGCCCGAGGAGCGGCTGCGGGGCCTGCTCGCCCGGCTGCGCCCCGCCGCCGTCCTCACCCCCGGCGACCGGGAGCCGGTGGCCCCCGGCGCCCGCCTGCTCGGCGGGGAACGGCTCGCCGGCGTGCTCGCCGGACCCGCCGCCCCGCACACCACCGTGGCGCACGGACCCGAGGACGCCGCGTACATCGTCTTCGCCTCCGGGGCGACGGGCGAGCCGCAGGGCGCCGAGATCTCCGTCTCCGGTCTCTTCGCGCACTTCACCGGCCACAACGAGGTGCTGCGCTGCACGCCGGACTCGCGCGTGCTGAGCCTCTCCCCCTTCCACTTCGACGTGTCGCTCCTGGACACCCTGCTCCCCCTGTCGGTGGGCGCCTTCGTCCACCAGTTCCGCGGCCTCCCGGCGGGCGCCGTCATGCGCTCCGTGATCGCCAGGCAGCGCGTCACCCACCTGCTCGCGGTCACCGTGATGCTCGGTCTGATCACCGGCGACGGACGCCGGATCACCCGGGCCGCCCTGCCCGACCTCGAACTGGTCATGACCGGCGCCCAGGTCTGCCACCCCGACGTCCTGCGCGTCTGGACCCGCGAACTGCCGGAGACCCGGCTCGTCCAGGCCTTCGGCCCGCCCGAGGCCACGATCTTCGGCTTCAGCCACCCGGTCGGCCCCCGCGACGCGGACCGCACGGCCCCCTGCCCCGTCGGCAGGCCGCTGCGGGGCGTACGGGCGCGGCTCGTGCGCGACGGCGCCGAGGTCGAGGGGCCGGGCGCCGAGGGCGAGCTGTGGGTCGGCGGCCCGCAGGTCATGCGCGGCTACTTCGACCAGCTCGGGGAGACCGCCCGGGTCGTCGTCGAGGCCGACGGGACGCGCTGGTTCAGGACCGGCGACCTCTGCGCGTACGACGCCGACGGCGCGCTCGTGCTGCGCCGGTACGACGAGGGCGTCACCTGGCTGGCGGGGCGTCGCACCCACCTCGCCGAGATCAGCCGGACCGCCCTCGGCTGCCCCGGCGTCGAGCGGGCCGTCGCCGCCCCGGTGCGGCGCGACGGGCGCGACGCGGTCGCCCTCGCCGTCGCCTCCAAGGACCCCCGGACGCTCGCCGAGGTCACCGACCACCTGCGCGGCCACCTGCCCGAACCCCTGCGCCCCGTCCTGCTCGCCCGGACGCCCCCGGCGCCGGCCCCGCAGCCCGAGGAGCGGGAGCTGGTCCGGTGGCTCGCGGAGGCGGCCGCGCACTCCCGGTCCCCGTACGTCGCGCTGTCGGCCGACGGCGCCGCCGAGCCTATCGATGAGGTGGAGACATGCCCGTAGCGGTGAACGACACGGTCAAGGAGAAGGTCGCCGAGTACCTGGAGGCGGCGCTGGGCAAGCCGGTGGACCTCGCCCCGCTGCCCGACGACACCCCGCTCAACTCCCTGGGGCTGGACTCGCTGCTGACCATCAGCGTCCTCGTGACCCTCCTGGAGGACTGCGGGGTCGACCTGGGCGAGCACGCGGACTCGCTCGTCACGCCGAGCACCCTCGGCGACCTGTACGCCATCGCCGGCCGGTTCCTCGGCGAACCGGAGGCCCCGCAGCCCGCGGCCGCCGCCGCGGCCGGCGCCGACTCCGGCGAGCACAACGCCCAACTCGCCTACTACCAGGCCAAGCTGGCGTACGAGACCGACTCCGCCGACCTCCGGGACGCCCTCGCCGCCGGCCAGGACCTCGTCGTCGTCGACGGGCGCAGCAGCGAGTCGTACGCGGCGGAGCACATCCCGGGCGCGATCAGCATCCCGCACCGCTCGATCTCCCAGGACTCGCTGGCCGGCCTCTCCAAGGCGCCGCTGTACGTGACGTACTGCGACGGCATCGGCTGCAACGCCTCCACCAAGACGGCGATCAAGCTGGCGACGGCGGGCTTCCGGGTCAAGGAGCTGATCGGCGGCCTCGACTGGTGGAAGCGGGACGGCCACCCGACCGAGGGCCACGCCGCCCCGGAGCACGCCCACCACGCCGCCTGCGGGTGCTGACCGGCTCCGTGCCGGAGCCGAGCGGTCATCGCAGGAGTCCGTCCGACCGAGAAGTGGGGAGCAGGAAGATGAGCACCGAGGAGTACGACGACGCGCCGCTGGACGTGGCGGTGGTGGGCGGCAGTCTCGCCGGCTGCGCCACCGCCGTCCACTTCGGCACGATGGGGTACCGGGTCGCGGTCTTCGAGAGGAAGGCCACGCCCGAGGAGTACCACAAGCAGCTCTGCACCCACTTCGTGCAGCCGCACACCGTGCCCCTGCTGGCCGCCCTCGGGCTGGCCCATCTCCGCGAGCCGTCCTGGTCGGTGGCGACCAAGGCCGTCTTCGTCACGCCCGGGGGCGTGGTCGAGACGCCCGGCACCGGCTACGACCCCGAGCGGCCGGACTCGTACGCGCTCAACCTGGAGCGGCGGGTGCTCGACCCGGCGATCCGGGAGTCCGCGCGGCGGCACGGCGTCCGGTTCGTGGAGTCCACCTCCGTGGAGGGCGTCGAACGGGACGCCTCCGGCTGGACCCTGGAGACCCGGGGCGACTCCGGGCCCCGGCGGTACCGCGCCCGGCTGGTCGTGGCGGCGGACGGCCGGCGGTCCCGGCTGGCGGGGCTGCTCGGCAACGAGGCGGAGAGCAGGCCCAACGAACGCGCCGCGCTCTTCGGCTACTTCCGGGGAATCCCGGCGCCCGCGGACAACCGCTCGGTCTTCGTGATGAACGACCGCGACCTGGCGTGCAGTTACCCGCTCGTCGACGGCAGGACCGAACTCGTCCTCTTCGCGGAGAAGTCACGGGTGGAGGGGTGGCGGGGCGCGGACGGCCGGATGCAGGAGTTCCTGAAGTACTTCGACGGGCTGCCGGACGCGCCCCCGGTGACCGACGCGGTCCCGGAGGGGCCCCTGCTGGGCTACGGCGACTATCCGAGCCTGATCCGCCGCCCGGTCGCCGGCTCCGTGCCGTTCGTCGGCGACGCGGCCCTGTCGCTGGACGCCATGAGCGGCGTCGGGTGCGGTTTCGCGCTGCTCTCCGCTCAGCTGCTGGCCCACGCCTTCGCCGGCCGCGCCCTGGACGCGGAGGGGGTGCGGGACGGACTGGACGACTACCGGCAGCGGTTCGAGAAGAACCTCCTGCCGCACGCCGAGGGAATCTGCGGGGACTCGCTCGTCGACAAGGACGAGGCGACCCGGCGGAGGATGTTCGAGACCATCTGCGGAAACCAGGAGCTGAGCCAGAAGTACCTGGCCCTGACCGGCCGCATGGTGCTGCCCGCCGAATTCCAGCGCGCTTTCATGCGGGGCCTGATGGCCCGCGGTTCGGGCGCCGCCCGGAAATAGGCGACGGATTCTCCCGTCCCCGCGCCGGAACATCACGGGGATACTCCGGGAACAGCACTGGGATATCGCCGGAATACCAGCGGGATATCGCTGGGGACATCACCACGAGCGCCCCGGAATACCACCGGGACATCACCGGGAGAACCACCAGGGCCATCGCCGGGTGATCACCGGAAATAACCGGAACATCGCCGGAACACCACCGGACCATCGCCGGGAAAGGAACAGAGGCCGATGTCGCGTGTCGCTTTCACGACGTTCGCGATCCTGAAGAAGCCGTACGGAAACCCCGAGGTGCAGGAGTTCGACGACCTGACACCGCCGACCTTCGAGGAGGCCGAGCGCAGCCCGGGCTTCGTCGCCCGGGCGAAGGAGGACCCCGGCCAGAGCCACCTCACCAACTTCCAGCGCGACTGGGGCGACTGGGGCAAGTTCGAGGTGCCGCGCTTCTACACCGGCGGCCGGACGGACGAGACCGACAGCCGGGCGTCGACCCTCTCCCTCTGGGCCGACCTGGACTCCGTCTTCGCGTTCGTCTACGCCGGGCTGCACCGCTCCACCCTGAGCCGTCGCCACGAGTGGTTCCTCAAGCCCGAGTGGCCCTCGTACGCGGCCTGGTGGGTCTCCGACGACACCATCCCCACCTGGGCGGACGCCTGCGCCCGGCTGGAGCACCTGCACGACCACGGGCCCTCGCCGTTCGCGTTCTCGTTCCGCCGGCCCTTCGACGCCGACGGCGCCCCGACGCGGCTCGGCCCGGCCGAGCGGCGCGGCACCGGCGCCTGACGCCGGCACCCGACGCCGTACACCGCTCCGTCCCAACCACTCCACCAGGGGGTCCCCTTGATCACGCGCGCCTTCGACCGGTCGGCGATGAGCTGGTCCTACGAGATGCACCTGCAACCCATGCTGTCCGCCTCCGACATCGAGGGGCTGCCGTTCGGCTCCGTCTTCGGCAGCGTCCCCGGGCACACCGTCTCGAAGCGCCACGCCCACCAGGACGGCGAGATGTTCATCGTCCTGGCGGGCCGGGCGGTGGTGGTGCTCGGCGACGAGGAGCGCGAGCTGGGCCCGGGCCAGGTCTGCTACCTGTCGCCGTTCGGCTTCCACGAGATCCGCAACGACCACGACGAGCCCTTCGACATCGTCTCGGTGTACTGGGAGCACATCCCGAGCGCCGTCGCCGCCCTGGAGAAGGCCCCGCCGCGCGACCAGCAGGCCGACCGCACGCTGGTGTTCTGCCCGCCGCCGACGCCCAACGGCGGCCTCCACCTCGGCCACCTCGCCGGGCCGTACGTCCGCGCCGACATGCTGGTGCGCGCGCTGCGCGGCACGGGCCGCGACGCCCGGTACGTCACCGGGACCGACGACCACCAGTCGTACGTGGCCGCCGCCGCCCGGCTGCGCGGTACGGACCCGGCGGCCGTGGCCACCGCCGAGGGCGACGCGATCGTGGCGACCCTGCGCGCGGCCGGGGTCGGCGTCGACCGGCTCACCCGCCCGGCCGGGGACCCGGAGCACGCCGGCCGGATCCGGAAGCTGCTGGACCTGGTGGCCGCGTCGCCCGCGGTGACGGAGGAGGAGCGGGAGACCGCGTACTGCCCGGACTGCGAGCTGTCGCTGCACCAGGCGTTCGCCCGCGGGGCGTGCGCGCACTGCGGGGCGGCCAGCGACGGGGAGATCTGCGAGGCGTGCGGCCGGCCCAACGAGGCCCGGGAGCTGACCGGCGTCCAGTGCCGGATCTGCGGCACGGCGGCCGTCACCCGGCCGGAGCGGGCCCTGTGGCTCGACCTGAACGCCTACGCGGACGAGCTGCGGGAGTACCTGCGGGCCTCGTCCACCTCGCCCGACCTGCGGATCCTGGTCGAGCGGCTGCTGGACGAGGGGCTGCCGCCGTACCGGCTCGCCCGGACCTCCGAGTGGGGCGTCGACCTGGGCGGGGGCCGGGCCCTGGACGCCTGGGCGGACCTCGCCCTCACCTTCCTGGACGCCGCCCGGTCGGAGTCCGAGGAGGGCGGCCCGGCGCGGATCGCGCTCTTCCTCGGCTACGACAACAGCTTCTACTACGCGGTGCTGCTGCCGGTCCTGGCCTTCGCGGCCGGTCTCGGCGAGCACCTGCCCGCCTCCTTCGTCACCAACCAGTTCCTGCACCTGGGCGGCGAGAAGTTCTCCACCAGCCGGGGCCACGCCGTCTGGGCGGACGACGCGCTCGCCGCGGCCGGTCCGGACGCCGTGCGCCTGGCGCTGCTGCGCGACGCCCCGGAGGGACGCGTCACCCGGATCACCGAGGAGCGCGCCGGCCGGCTGACCGAGGACCCGCTGTACCTCGCCGCGCACGCCTGGCTGGACGGCTTCGCGGCGCTGGGCGACGGCGCGGTGCCGGGTACCGGCGCCTGGACCGACGCGCACCGCGAGTTCTACCGCCACCTCAACCTGATTACCCGTCAACTCGACGGCCTGGTACTGCCGGAGGCGTTCAGCGCGCGCGGCTACGTCGACCTCCTGGAGTCCTTCGTCAAGCGCTGCGCCGAGTTCCGGGCGACGGAGGAGGTGGCCCGCCGGGTCCCGTCGCTGGCGGAGGAGGCGCGGACCAGCCTGGCCCTGGAGTACCTGGCGGCCAAGGCGTTCGCCGCGCTGGCCTGGCCGGTCACGCCCGGCCTCGCCGAGCGGGTGTGGGAGTGGCTGGGGCTGCCGGGCACGCCGGTGCGCGAGGCCGACTGGTCCTTCCTGCCCTCCGGCACCCGCTGCACGGCGCCCGCGCCCGTCCCCGCGCCCGCCGCGAGCGGTCGGTCGTGAGCGACCCCGACGGGGCCGGCCAGGCCGGCTCCCGTGACGGCGGGGAGCTCCCCGCCGTCACGGACGTCGTGGTGGTGGGCGCCGGGATCACCGGCGCCGCCGTCGCGCACCACCTGGCGCGCCGGGGCGCGTCCGTCGTCGTCCTGGAGCAGGCGCCCCGCCCGGGCGCCGGGGCGACCGGGCACTCCGGCGGCATGGTGCGCGCCTACGACCCCGACCCGGCGACCGCCGCGCTGGCCCTGGCCGGCCTGGCGGTCTACCGGGACCCCGCGCGCTGGGCGTCGGGCCGGGCGCCGCTGCGCGCGGTCGGCGCGGTGACCGTCGCGGATCCCGCCGAGGAGGCCGGCTTGCGGGCGGCGGCCGGGCGGATCAACGCGGCGCTGGGCACCTCGGCGCACGTGGTCGCGGGGGCCGCCGAGGCGGCGGGCGTCCGGCTGGCGGGCGGGGTCGCCCTGGTCGAGCCGGAGGCGGGCTGGGTGGCCCCGGCGGAGGTCACGGCGGACTGGCTGGAGCAGGCGCGTGCCGACGGCGCCGTCGTCCGCTGCGGGGTCCGCGTCCGGGCGGTGGAGGCGCGCGGCGGGCGGCCGGTGGTGGTCACCGGCGCGGGCGCGGTCCGGGCCGGAGCCGTCGTGTCGGCGGTCGGGCCCTGGGCGGCCGATCCGGTGCCCGGGCTGCGGCCGGCCGTCCCGGTCCGCTCGCGGTCCATCCAGGTGAGCGTCGTCGGGCGCGGTCCGGACGCGCCGGCCCACGCGACCTTCGTCGACCTGCGGACCGGTCTGTACGCCAAGCCGGTCGGCGCGGACCGGACGCTGGTCGGCATGCCGCACCTGGTCTGGGACGCGCCGGTCGACGCCCGTCCCGACCCCGCCCACGCGCGGGCGACCCTCGCGGCGCTGGCCACCCACTTCCCGTGGCTGGCGACCGCGCCGCACCTCGACACGGTCCGCGCCGCGGACGCGTACGGCCCGCCCGCGGACGGCGGCCCGGCGTCCGGGCTGCTGGCCGGCACCGGCGTGCCGCACGCGTGGGCGGTGCGCGGCTGGAACGGCGGCGGCGTCAAGACCGCTCCGGAGGCCGGCCGCCGGATCGCCGCCGCCCTCCTGGCCGGCCCGGGCGACGCCGCGAGCGGCCCCGGTCCCGGCACCGGCCCCTGATCCGGCCGGCCGCACGGCCCCGTTCGACCGCCCGCGGCCGCCGCACGACGGCGCCGCCGGGCCCGCTCCACCACTTCTGTCCGCATTCCATCAAGGGGGAACAGTGACGCGCTGCCACGACGTGCTCGGCATCGGCTTCGGTCCGGCCAACCTGGCTCTCGCGATCGCCCTGGAAGAAGAGGGCCACGACCTCGACATACGGTTCCTGGAGGCCCGGCAGGGCCCGTCCTGGCAGAGCGCGATGATGCTCGACGGCTCGGACATCCAGAACCACCCCGTGCGCGACCTGGTGTCCCTGCGCAATCCGCGCAGCCGCTACAGCTTCATCAACTACCTCTTCGAGAACGGGAGGCTGCTCGACCACCTCAACCTCCCGGTGGAGTTCCCGCTGCGCAAGGAATACGCGCAGTACGTCACCTGGGCCGCCGGGCACTTCGAGCGGCTGGTCGACTACGGGGTGCGGGTCACCGGCGTCGCCCTGGACCGGGACGCCGGGGGCCTGCCGCGCTACACCGTCACCACCTCGGCCGGCGAGACGCTCCGGGCGCGGGCCCTGGTCATCGGCACCGGGCGGGCGCCGTTCGTGCCGGAGCCGTTCGACACCGTGGACTCCCCCCGCGTCTTCCACCTGACGCGCTACCTGCCGGCCCTGCGGGAGCTGGAGGAGCGGGGCGGGGCGCCGCGCCGGGTGACGGTCGTCGGCGGCAGCCAGAGCGCCGTCGAGCTCACCCTCGACCTCGCCCGGCGCTATCCGGAGGCCGAAGTGACCACGCTGGTGCGGTCGCTGACGCTCCGTGAGAAGGACACCAGTCCGTTCAGCGAGGAGGGGTACTTCCCCGGCTTCACGGACTACTACTACGGCGCCTCGCGCGAGCGGAAGGACGCCATCGACCAGTACATGCGGCTGACGAACTACTCGTCGGCCGACGGGGACGTGCTGCGCGAGCTGTACCGGCTCATCTACGAGCAGCGGCTCGACGGCGAGCAGCGGGTCTTCGTCAGCGGCAGCCGTCAGGTCCGCGCGCTCGCCGTGGACGAGACCGGTGTGCGGATGACCGTGGACGAGCTGAACACCGGGGAGTCGGAGGAGCACGAGGCCGACTTCGTCGTGCTGGCCACCGGTTTCCGCGACCTCGGTCCCGCCGCCCACCAGGAGCGCGTCCCGGCGCTGATGGGCGGGCTCGCCGGGGACTTCGCGTTCGACGCCCACGGCTATCTGTCCGTGGGCCCGGACTACGAGGTGCGGCCGGTGACGCCCGACACCCCGGCGCTCTTCCTCAACGGCCTGTGCGAGTCCAGCCACGGCATCGGCGACGCCGGCTCCTTCAGCCTGCTGTCGCTCCGGGCCAAGGTCATCGCGGAGAGCCTCCGGAAGCGCCTCCCGTGAGGGAGCCTCCGGAAGCGGCCGGGGCCGGCACGGCCGGCAGCGGGGCGGGGCGGCGGCCCGAGCGGGCGCTCGCGGCCCAGGTGGCCGGGGGCGTCCTCGGTGCCGGGATGCCGGTCATGCCGCCCGTCGTGGCGGCGCTGGCGGGCGGGTCCGGGCCGCTCGTCTGGACGGCGCACCTCCTGCTGGGCGGCTGGGTCGCCCTGGTGCTGGCCGCGCTGGTCCGCACCCGGGTCGGTCCGGCCTCCCTGGCGGGGGCCGTCGGGGCCCTGCTGGGCACGTGGGCGGAGCGGGTGGTGGACGGCGTCTTCGCGGTCGCCTTCACCGCCGGGCAGGCGGCGATCGCCTGGTTCGCCGCGACCGCCCTGCTGACGGCGGCGGACGGCGCCCCGCCCCGGGCGGGGACGGACGGCCTGCCGCTCGCCCTGGGCGTGCTCGTGGTGGCCGGGGCGGCGGCGCTCGGCCCGTGGACGTTCCCGGCCGCGGTGCTCAGGTGGCGTCCCTGGGTCACCGGTGTCCTGGCCCTCGCGTGCGCCGCGTGGGCCTGGCCGGGCGACCCGGTGGCGTGGGCCGGCACGCCGCTGGCGCCGTCGGGGCTCTCGTCGCAGGGCGCGCTGTGGCTGGCGCTCGCGGCGCTGTTCTTCGCCGGTGTCGGCTGGGAGGCCGTCACCGGCGCCGCTCCCGCGACCGGCGCCGGGCCGGGGCGGACCGCTGCGGGCGTCCTCCTGGGGACGGCCGCGGTGGCCGTCGTCTACCTGGGGCTCGCGGCGGTCCAGGGCCGGGCCTCCCCCGGTCCGGCTCCGGAGCCGCTGCGCTGGGCGCTCGCCGGGGCGACGGCCGCCGTCCTCACCTCCTACGTCTTCACCAACGTGCGCACGGCGGCCCGGATCGCCGCCCGGCTGTACCCGGGCGGGCGGCGCTCCGCCGGGCGGGGCCCCGCCCGGGTCCTGGTGGCGGCCGTCGGCGCGGCCTGCTGCGCCTTCGCCTGGGCGGGGGCGCGGGACGGCGGCGTACCCCTGCTGCTGCTCGGTCCGGCGGCCGCGGCGCTGACCGGCTACGCGCTGGGCGCCGCCGCCGCGGTACGGCACGGCGGGCCGCTCCTGCGGTGCGCCGGGGCCCTGCTGCTGCTGGTGCTCGCGGGCCTGGCGGTGCTCGGCGGTCCGGCCCTGTCCGGCGCGTGAACGCCGGCCCCGGGCCCGTGCCCCCGCGCGTCCCCTCCCTTCCGTACGGCTCCCTTCCCACCCCCCATCACCGAGGAGACCCCTCATGAACGCCTCATCCCTCGAATCCGAGGTCCGCAGCTACAGCCGGAACTGGCCGGTGGTCTTCGACCGGGCCCGGGGCAGCCGTCTGACCGACCGGGACGGGCGCGCCCACCTGGACTTCTTCGCGGGCGCCGGCGCCCTCAACTACGGCCACAACCACCCCGTGCTGAAGCGGGCGCTGCTCGACTACCTGGAGCGGGACGGGGTCACCCACAGCCTGGACATGCTGACCGCGGCCAAGGAGGACTTCCTGACCGAGTTCGGGGCGCGGGTGCTGGGGCCCCGCCGGCTGGACTACCGGGTGCAGTTCCCCGGCCCGACGGGCACCAACAGCGTGGAGGCGGCGCTGAAACTGGCCCGCAAGGTGACCGGGCGGCAGACGGTGGTCGCGTTCACGGGCGCCTTCCACGGCATGTCGCTGGGCTCCCTCGCCGTCACCGGCAACGCCTCCAAGCGGGCGGGTGCCGGGGTGCCGCTCGGGCACACCTGGCGCCTGCCCTACGACGGCTTCGCCGGGGGGCAGGTGTCCGGCCTGAAACTGCTCGACAGCATGCTCGGCGACCGCAGCAGCGGCCTGGACCTGCCCGCCGCCGTGATCGTGGAGACGGTGCAGGGCGAGGGCGGGGTGAACCCGGCGGGCCCGGCGTGGCTCGCCGACCTCGCGGAGCTGTGCGAGCGCCGGGGCATCCTGCTGGTCGTGGACGACGTCCAGATGGGGTGCGGGCGCACCGGCCCGTTCTTCAGCTTCGAGGCCGCGGGGATCACCCCGGACATCGTCTGCCTGTCCAAGTCCCTGAGCGGGTACGGGCTTCCGATGGCCCTCACGCTCTTCCGCACCGAGCTGGACGTCTGGCAGCCGGGCGAGCACAACGGCACCTTCCGGGGCAACAACCCGGCCTTCGTGACGGCGGCCGCGGCGCTGCGGGAGTTCTGGGCGGACAGCGCCCTGGAGAAGCAGACCGAGGCGCGGGGCGCGCTGCTCGACGAGCGGCTCGGCGAGCTCGCCGAGCGGTATCCGGCGCACGTCTGCGGCCACCGGGGGCGCGGCCTGGCGTGGGGCCTGGCCTTCCGGGACGCGCCGGTGGCCCGGCGGGTCGCCGACGCGGCCTTCGCCCGGGGGCTCCTGGTGGAGACCTCGGGCTCGGAGGACGAGGTGGTGAAGCTGCTGCCGCCACTGACCGCCACCGACGACGAACTCGACGAGGGCCTTGCCCTGTTGGCCGAGTCGGTGGCCGCGACCGTCGGCGGCTGAGCCCCGGGCGGGGGTGCGCCCCGGGGTCACGCGCCGGGCAGCGCGGCGGTCTCCGGGGTGCGGGCCGCGGCCTGTCCGGAGGGGCCGCGTTCGGTGAACCAGTGGGTGCGGACGGCGTCCGTCGGCCGCGGTTCGCCGAGCGCGTCGAGGCCCCAGCCGGCCAGGGCCTCGACGACCGGGCGCAGTTCCGCTCCGCGCCCGGTGAGCTGGTACACGGTCACGTTGGCGGGCCGTTCCAGGCGGCGGCGCTCGACCAGCTCCTCGCCCTCCAGCTGCTTGAGCCGGCTGGCGAGGATGTCGGTGGAGACGCCGGGGAGGTCGGCGTGGAGGTCGGTGTACCGCCGCGGGCCGTGCAGGAGCTCCCGGACGATCAGCAGACTCCAGCGCTCCCCCACCGCGTCCAGGGCTCGGGCGACGGCGCAGTACTGGTCGTAGCTTCGGCGTGGCATGGGGCCAGCATAGCCAAAGGGTTGGACTTTCCAAGTGCCTACTTGGTAGAACAAAGCAGCCACGGCGGCGCGGATGACGGTCACGGTCGGGAGGCCGCAGATGAATTTTCGACAGTCCAGCAAGTTGAAGGACGTGTGCTACGAGATCCGTGGCCCGGTCGTCGACCAGGCCAACGCCCTTGAGGAGGCGGGGCACAGCGTCCTTCGGCTGAACACCGGCAACCCGGCGCCGTTCGGCTTCGAGGTGCCGGAGGAGATCCTCCAGGACATCATCCGCAACCTGCCCAACGCGCACGGCTACAGCGACGCCCGGGGCATCCTGCCGGCCCGGCGCGCGGTGATGCAGTACTACCAGCAGCGCGGCGTCGGCGGCGTGACCGTCGACGACGTCTACCTCGGCAACGGCGCCTCCGAGCTGATCCAGATGGCCGTGCAGGCGCTGGTGGACGACGGCGACGAGGTCCTGGTGCCGATGCCCGACTACCCGCTGTGGACCGCCGTGGTGCGCTTCGCCGGCGGCCGGGCCGTGCACTACCTGTGCGACGAGGAGGCGGACTGGTTCCCCGACCTCGACGACATCGCCTCGAAGATCACCGACCGCACCAAGGCCATCGTCGTCATCAACCCCAACAACCCCACGGGCGCGGTCTATTCGAAGGAGCTCCTGGAGGGCATCCTCGAACTCGCCCGCCGCCACGGCCTGATGGTGCTGGCCGACGAGATCTACGACAAGATCCTCTACGACGGCACCGAGCACCACTGCCTGGCCGCGCTCAGCGACGACGTGCTCACCCTCACCTTCAACGGCCTCTCCAAGTCCTACCGGGTGGCCGGTTTCCGCAGCGGCTGGCTGGTCGTCTCCGGGCCGAAGGAGCAGGCCGGGGACTACCTGGAGGGCCTGACCATGCTGGCCGGCATGCGGCTGTGCCCGAACGTGCCGGCGCAGTACGCCGTCCAGGCCGCGCTCGGCGGGCGCCAGTCGATCCACGACCTGACCCTGCCGAACGGCCGGCTCACCGAACAGCGCGACGTCGCCTGGCGGGCGCTCAACGAGATCCCGGGCGTGAGCTGCGTCAAGCCGAAGGGCGCCCTGTACGCCTTCGCCAGGCTGGACCCGAACGTGCACAAGATCGTCGACGACGAGCGGCTCGTCCTCGACCTGCTGCTGCGCGAGAAGATCCACCTCGTCCAGGGCACCGGCTTCAACTGGCCCCGCCCGGACCACTTCCGCTTCGTCACGCTGCCGCGCGCCGACGACCTGGAGACCGCCATCAACCGCATCGGCCGCTTCCTCTCCACCTACCGCCAGTAGCGGGCGGACGGGCATCGGGTTCCGGCCAATTCCGTTGTGACGCACTTCGATTGACGTATCGCCGGACCGTGGACACCACGGGCGGGCAAGCTAGATCATCCAGTGACCGTTCCTCGCACTCCACATCCGGGGTGCATCCCACCGGAGGAGCTCCGTTGAACCGTCAGAGCGAACGCCCGCCCGCCGTGATCGTCATGAGCGACCTGGCGGCCCTCGCCCGCCAGCACCGCCTGATCACCGATATCGCGGAGCGCGGCCTGGCGCCGCTCGTCGTCGTCGGCCCCACCACCGACCTGCCCAAGCTGAACGGTCACATCGCGGACCCGGCCCACCCGCTGTCCCGGATCGAGGCCGTCCGCCAGTTCCCGGACGCCGTGATCGCCGGCGTGCTGGCCTCGGTGCAGGACTGGGTAGCCGACTACGACGTCCGCGGCGTGATCTGCAGCGGCGAGGTCTTCGTCGACCCGTGCGGCGTGCTCTCCGAGGCCCTCGGCCTCCCGGGCCCGGGCACCTGGGCGGCCCGGGTCTGCCGGGACAAGGTCATGCAGCGGGTCCTGCTCCGCGACCACGGCCCCGCCTGGCGGGCCTTCGCCCCCCACCAGCGGGACGCCGCCGCCTCCGACACCTACCCCTGCGTCGTCAAGCCGGCCGGCCGGATGTTCAGCTCCGGCGTCGTCCGCGTCGAGAACGACGAGGAGCTGCGCGCCGCGCTCACCGCCTACGAGCCGGACGAGACGATCCTGGTCGAGGAGCTGGTCGACGGCCCCGAGTTCTCCGTCGAGGCCCTCGTCCACAACGGCGAGCTGCTCTGGAGCGGCGTCACCGCCAAGCTCACCAACGAGGACGACAGCCGCTTCTTCACCGAGATCGGCCACACCAGCCCCGCCGACCTCCCGCTCGCCCACACGGACGCCCTGGTCGCGGCCAACGCCGCCATCCTCAAGACCCTCCGCTTCGACAGCGGCATCACCCACGCCGAGTTCCGGCTGCGCGACGGCCAGCCCGTCCTCATGGAGATAGCGGCCCGCCTCCCCGGCGACGCCATCACCATGATGTGGCACCTCGCCACCGGCAAGCCGATCGAACCGGCCATCGTCGACCTCGCCCTCGGCGTGCGCCCCGACTATCCGGCGCCCACCCGCCGGGCCGTCCAGCGCTTCGTCGAGCACCGTCCCGGCCGCCTGGCCGACGTCCGCTACGAGGGCGAGCCGGTCGCCTGGATCGCCGACGACGCCGTCTGGCCCACCGTCGAGGCCACCGCCCCCGACGCCCCCGCCCGCTGCGCCTCCGTCATGGTGGGGCTCCCCCGCGGCTCCCGCCTGGGCACCCTCGCCGACTCCTCCGGCCGCTCGGCGTACGTCGTCGCCGACCTCCCGTGGGACGCCGACCCCGAGGCCGAGGTCCGCGCCTACGTGGAGCGCGTCGAGCTGACCATCGAGGCCGACCCGGCCTGACGTCCGGCGGCCGGGCGCCCCCGGTCCGGCGGCGCGAGGTCCGCCCACAGGGCGACGGCGCCGGGAGAGAGGGGGACGATCCCCCGGCCCGGCGCCCCGTCGCCCGCGTCCCACCACACGCCCTGCCCGGCGGTCGCGGCGGGCCCCTCCTCGCCGGCCCGCCACCGGCCCCGCAGCACGTGGAGCACCCCGGCGTGGCCGCCGGGCGGCACGACGGGGCCGGTGACCCGGTCCACCCGGACCGTCCAGCGGCCGCGCCGCACCATGAGGTTGAGCACCCGGCAGGCGCCGCCCCGCAGCGCGGCGGTCAGCTCCAGGTCACCGGGGAAGGCGAGGGGCTCCTCCGCGCGGACCGTCCGGTCGAACGCGCCGGGGGCCGTCAGCCGCACCCCGTCGCCCGACAGGACGGTGAACGCCCGGTCGACGCCGGGGAACGCCGAGAACGGCCCGTCCCGTTCGATGTCGGCCACGCTCGCCCGCCACCCGAACTCCTCGGCGCCCGCCGGCCGGCAGGCGATCTCCCGCGTGGCGCCCCCGCCGTTGCGCCACCGCCCCGCCGTCAGGGTCTCGACGTCGTAGCGGTGCATGGGGCTCCTGAGCTGCGCGGAGTGCGGTCCGTGGACGGCCGCGGGGCGGTCCGAGCCTACTGCGCCGGGGATCCGGGGGCCTAGGCGGCGGCGCGCGTGACGCGGGCGTCGGACCGGAGCCGGGTGAGGAGGTCGCCGGAGGAGACGGGCGCGCCCGCGGCGGCGGACGGGGACTCCGGGGAGGGACCGTTCACACCGGGTACCGGTCCGGTCCGGCCCGGTCCCGGGTTCCCGTGAGCCGCGTCACAGCGCTCGCGCGCCACCCCCCGCGGCCCCGGCGAGGAGTCCGTCGACGAGCGTGCCGAGCGTGCGGGGGTAGACGTCCCGCGCGGCCAGCGGGACCCAGCCGACGCCGATGGCGGCCAGGTGGGGCACCTGCGCCGGGTCCAGGTCGTCGCGCTGGGCGAAGGGCCGGCCCTCGTCCTGCCGGCGGGCGGAGCGGGCGCGCACGAGGACTTCGCCGACGGTGAGGTACCAGACGCCGCGGAAGAGGTCGACGCTCTGCTCGGGGGTGCATCCGTGGTCGCGGGCTCCGGCCACGACGGCTTCGACCATCCACATCGCCGACTCGTCGAGGAGGCCGACGAAGCCGTCGGCCGACAGCACCTCGGCGGCCCACGGCCAGGCCCGGAGGGCGTCACGCATCGCGAGGGCGGCCGTGACGATGCGCTCGCGCGGATCGTCGGGGAGCGGAGGCCGTTCGACCTGCTGGATGTGGTGGTTGAGCAGCAGGAGCAGCAGGTCGTCCTTGTTCCGGATGTGGTGGTAGAGGGTCGTCGCCCCGACGCCCAGTTCGGCGGCGAGGCGGCGGATCGTCAGCTTCTCCCAGCCGTCCCGGTCGATGAGCGCGCGGGCGGCCACCAGGATCCGCGCGCGGGAGGTCAGGGGCGGGCGGCCGGTGCGGCCGTGCGGGGCGGGCGCTCGGGACATCGTCCCATCATGCCCCGCCCCCTCCTCCGCCACGAAACGGGCGCGGCCGCGGCTCCCGTGTCCGCGGGGGCCTGCCCCGTGCTACTTTCGGAACATGTTCGGAAAGTTAATGGGCCTCGCCTGCCCGGGAGTTCGCCTTCGAGGAGGACCATGACCACCATCGAGACCGCCACGGCGAGGGAGTCCTCCGCGCCCCCGCCCGACGACGATTCCCCGGCGGGGCCCGGCACGACCGGACTGCTGCGCCCGTACCGCGCGGCCTTCGCCGCCGTGGTGACCCTCCAGGTGATCGGCGCCCTCGCGGGCCTGCTGCCGCTGCTCGCGGTCGTCGAACTCGGCCGCACCCTGCTGTCGCCCGGCCCGGCCGATCACGGCCGGGTGTGGACCGCCGTGGCCGTGGGCGCGGCCGGCATGTCCGTCCGGCTGCTGTTCACCGCCGCCTCGTCCGGCCTCGGGCACGTGCTCGACGGCCATGTGCAGCTGGCGCTCCGTCGGCGGCTGGCCGCGCGGCTGGGACGCGTACCGCTCGGCTGGTTCTCGCGGCGCCGGACCGGCGAGCTGGCGAAGGTGGTCGGGGAGGACGTCAGCGCCGTGCACCCGTTCATCGCCCACGCCCCCGGCGAGCTGGTCTCCGCCTTCGTGGTGCCGCTCGCGTCGCTGGTCTACCTGTTCGCCGTCGACTGGCGGCTCACCCTCGTCACCCTGGTCCCGGTGCTGCTGGCGGTGGCGCTGGTCCCCCTGATGATGACGCCGGCCCGGCTGCGGGAGCAGGAGGAGTTCGACGCGGGCACGGGGCGGATCGCGAGCGCGGTCGTCGAGTTCGTCCAGGGCATCGCGGTGGTCAAGGCGTTCGGCGGGAGCGAGCGCGTCCACCGGCGGTTCCTCACCGCCGTGGACGACTTCGTCGGCGGCTTCCTCCGGATGGTCCGCGGGCTCGCCGGGACCGCCGCGGCGATGCAGGTCGTGCTGTCTCCGCCGTTCGTCCTGCTGGCCGTGCTGACCGGCGGCACCGTCCTGCTCACCACCGGCCGCATGCCCGCGGCCGACCTGCTGCCCTTCCTGCTGCTCGGCATGGGCCTGACCGCTCCGGTGGAGGCCCTCGGCCACGGCTTCGACGACCTGCGGGCCGCGCGGCGCGCGGTCGGCAGGATCCGGGGCGTGCTGGAGGTGCGTCCCCTGCCGGAGCCTGCGCGCCCGGCCGCCCCCGACGGGAACCGGGTGGAACTGCGGGGCGTGCGGTTCGGCTACGAGGCGGGCCACGAGGTGCTGCGCGGGGTCGACCTCTCGCTCGAACCGGGGACGGTCACCGCCGTCGTCGGACCGTCGGGAAGCGGAAAGTCCACGCTGGTGCGGCTGTTGCCGCGGTTCTTCGACCCGACCGCGGGCTCGGTCACCCTCGGCGGCGTCGACCTGCGCGAACTCGACGCCCGGGAGCTGTACCGGAGGATCTCCTTCGTCTTCCAGGACGTCCGGCTGCTGCGCGCGTCCGTCGCGGACAACATCGCCCTGGCGGTGCCGCACGCCGGCTTCGACGACGTGGTCCGCGCCGCCCGACTGGCGCACGTCCACGACCGGATCCTCGAACTGCCGCGCGGCTACGCGTCGGTGATCGGCGAGGACGCCGGGCTGTCGGGCGGCGAGGCCCAGCGGATCGCCCTCGCCCGCGCCCTGCTCGCCGACACGCCCGTCCTCGTCCTCGACGAGGCGACCGCCTTCGCCGACCCGCAGACCGAACGGGCGGTCCGCCGCGCCCTGGCCGCGCGGGAGGGCACCCGGACGGTCCTGGTGATCGCCCACCGCCCGGAGACCATCGCCGGCGCCGACACCGTCGTGATGCTGGACGAAGGGGTGGTCGTCGAGCGCGGCGATCCCGCCGAACTGCTGGCCCGGGGCGGCAAGTTCACCGCCTTCTGGTCGGCGCGGCGGCCGGCACCCGCCGACCCGTCCGGCACCCCCGGCACCCCCGACGCCCCAGCCGACCCAGCCGACCTGCCGCGAGGAGACGAGGCCCGATGATCCGCACGCTGCTCCGGGTGCTGGGGCACGAGTACGCCCGGCCGGTGCGCCGCACCGTGGCCCTGATGACGACGGCCGCCCTCGCCGAGGGGCTCTCCTACGCGCTGCTGCTCCCCCTGCTGCGCGCCCTGTTCGGCGGCACGCCCGGGGACGCCCGGCCCTGGCTGATCGCCTTCGGGGCCGCGGTCGCGGTCCACTCGGCGCTCCGCTACGCCGCCGACCTGTCCGGGTTCCGCGTCGGGTCCACGCTGCTGCGCGGCACGTACCACCGCCTCGGCGGCCACCTCGCCCGCCTGCCCCTCGGCTGGTACGAAGGGGGCCGCGTCGGCGAGGTGTCCGTCCTCGCGGGGCGGGGCGTCCTGCGGGCGATGAGCGTGATCGCGCATCTGCTGGCGCCGTTCGTCTCCGCCACCGTGACCCCGCTGGTGGTCCTCGGCGTCATGCTGGCCGCCGACTGGCGGCTGGGCCTCACCGCGTCGGCCGCCGTCCCGCTCGTGGCGGTGGTCCGGACGCGCACCGGGCGCTCGGCCGCCGCCGCCGACGCGGAGCGCCACGAGCGCGACCACGAGGCCGCCGGGCGGGTCGTGGAGTACCTCCAGGCCCAGCCGGTGCTGCGCGCCGGCGGGCGGACCACCGAGCGCTTCCGCCTGCTGGACGACGCGCTGCGGGAGGTCCGGCGCGCCTCCCGCCGCACCGCGCTGTCGGCCCTGCCGGGCGTGGTCGGCCTGACCCTCGCGGTCCAGGCGGCGTTCACCGCCGTGCTCGCCCTGGGCGCCCACCTCGCGCTCGGCGGGACCATCGGCGCGGCGGAACTCCTGGCGGTCCTGGTGCTGGCCGCCCGCTGCGCGGACCCCCTCCTCTCGCTGTCGGAACTCGGCGGCCGGCTCCGCGAGGCGCGCCACGAACTGGACCGCCTCGACGCGGTGCTGCGCACCGAGCCGCTGCCCGAACCGGCCGTACCGGTCCGCCCGGCCCGCCACGACCTGGAGTTCGCGTCGGTCACCTTCCGCCGCGGCGGCCGCACGGTGATCGACGGCCTCTCGCTGTCCGTGCCCCAAGGACAGCGGCTCGCCGTGGTCGGCCCGTCGGGCTCCGGCAAGAGCACCCTGCTCCAGCTGATCGCCCGGTTCCACGACGTGGACGCCGGCGCGGTGCGCGTGGGCGGCGTGGACGTCCGCGCGATCGGCTCGGAGGCGCTGATGGCGCGGTGCGCCATCGTCTTCCAGGACGTCTACCTCTTCGACGGCACGATCGAGGAGAACGTCCGCCTCGGCCGGCCCGGCGCCGACCCCTCCGAGGTACGGGCGGCGGCGACGGCGGCCCGCCTCGACGAGGTCGTCGCGCGGCTGCCCGCGGGCTGGTCGACCCCGGTCGGCGAGGGCGGCACCCTCCTGTCGGGCGGCGAGCGCCAGCGCGTCTCGATCGCCCGTGCCCTCCTCAGGGACGCCCCCGTGGTCCTCCTGGACGAGGTGACGTCCGCGCTGGACCCGGTGAACGAGGCCGCCGTCCACGAGGGCGTCGAGCGCCTGATGGCGGGCCGCACGGTGGTGACGGTCGCCCACCGGATGCGCACCGTCCGGCGCGCCGACCGCGTCGTCTTCCTCGACGGCGGCCGGATCGTCGAGCAGGGCACCCACGACGAGCTGCTGCGCCGCGACGGCCGCTACGCCGCCTTCTGGAACGCCGCCCTGACACCGGCGGTGCGCGACTGAACCGCCCGGGTCGCGCGGGGGCGGGCCGGCCACGCACACGGCACCCTCCCGGCCCGCCACAACCTTTTCCGGGGGCCGGGAGTCACCTCACCGTCCCGCTCCCCCGTGCGGGACCCACTCGCCCCTGGGAGGACCCTTGCACTTCGCCGCGACCCGGCAGCGGCGGCTCGCCGCCGCCGTGGCCACCGCCCTCGCCGTCACCTTCGGTTCCGGGATCCTGGCCGCTCCGGCGGCCTCCGGGGCGGACGGGACGCCCGTCGTCGGCAGCGCCCCGACCGAGCTCGTGGAGGCGACCCCCACGCGGGTGCCCACCGGAACGATCGACCTGGACACGACCTCCGCGCTGGAGTTCGCCTTCGACGTCGACGGCCCCGGCGCCCGCGTCGAGTTCTCCCTGCGGAACACGCGCACGGGCAACGCCGTCACCTGGATACGGGAGCTGTCCGGGGGCCGGTTCCCCGTCGGCTTCGTCTGGGACGGCACCTTCTCCATCCCGGACCCCGACGGCGTGTACACCACCCATGCCGCCACCACCGGCACGTACGCGTGGACCGTGACGGCCTCCCCCCTGAGCGGTGACGGCCCGGGCCTGCGGACGTCCGGCACCTTCGCCACGACCCGCACCCCCCGGGACCACGACCTGGACGCCGACGGTGTCTTCGACCTCCTGGCCGTCACCGGCGAGGGCCGGCTGACCGCCGAGGGCTCCTACCGCGGCAACGCGGGCTACAGCGATTTCTGGGGCGCCCGGGGCTGGGACGCCTTCGATCGCCTGGAGGTCGCCGGTGACGTCGCCGGCACCCCCCACAGCGATCTCGTCGCCCGCGACCGCGGCGGTGTGCTCTGGCTCTACCGGAGCAACGGCGGGCGCACCCACGAGTATCTGGAGCCGCGGTCCCGCGTCGGCGGCGGATGGCAGGTGTACCGCCACCTGGCCGGCGGCAGCGACCTCACCGCGGACGGCCGCCCGGACCTCGTCGCCGCCGACGCGTCGGGCGTCCTGTGGCTGTACGAGGCGACCGGTCGCACCACCGCGCCCTTCGCGCCGCGCGAGCGGATCGGCGGCGGCTGGCAGGCGTACAACCAGATCACCGCCGTGGGGAACGTCGCCGGGGGGCCCGGCGGCGACCTCGTCGCCCGCGACAAGAACGGCGTCCTCTGGCTCTACCTCGGCAAGGGCGACGGCACCTTCACCGCCCGCGAACGCCTCGGCGGCGGGTTCCAGCGCTACAGCGAACTCGTCGGCGGCGGCGACTGGGACGGCGACGGAAGGAACGACCTGCTCGCCGTCGAACCCGCCACCGACACCGTGTTCGCCTTCGAGGGAACCGGCCGGCGCGACGAGCCGCTCGACCTGACGAGGAAGGCCACCCTCCTGTTCAAGGGCGTGGAGCACGACATCTACGCGTGACGGAGGCCCGGCGCGGGTCCGGTCCCCCGACCGGCCCGCGCCCGATGGGGGCGTGGTCCGGAAACGGCCGAGGGGCCGTCCCAGACGAATCTGAAACGGCCCCTCGGACCACGACTTCGAAAAGTCGGGACGACAGGATTTGAACCTGCGACCCCTTGACCCCCAGATGTGCGGGCCGGGGGTATTTTCCGCATACAGTCGGTTTAATGGGGGCGCAGAAAGTGCACGTGACGGTTCGTCGTGCACCATCGTGCGTGCCGTGTGGTCCCCAACTGGTCCCCAACTCACGTCCGGGTCCAGCCTCATGCCTCACAGCGGCCGTGCGCGCTGTCCGATTCGGCGTGTAGCAAGCGTCGAGCCCCACCCAGGAACGCCTAGCCCGGGTTCAGGCACGGTCTCCGTGGCCGTGCAGGAGGTAGTGGGAGTCGCCCGGGTGGCGCTGGACCCGGGCCTGTCGCCAGGCGGCATCGAACGACAGCTGCTGGGGAGGCGAGGCCTGTGCGCGGGCGCGGCGCATCAGGAGCAGCGCACGCCAGCTGGTTCGCGGAGACAGAAGGAGACGCCACAACGTCGTGTGCCGGGCGCTCACGATGCGTCCGTGGCAGTGGGCCTGGTCTCGCTGGTCGCCGGCGGCGGTGTCAGCAGGGCTTCGACCTGGTCGGCATGACCGGGCTTCCGGGCGGCGCGCATCCCGTTGGCCAGGAGTATCACCAGCAGTCGCTTCTGTTCCTCCTTGGGGAACTCGGCGAGGAAATCTCGCAGGATGGTCAGGAGTTGCCGCTCCATGGGTTCGTCGTGATCCTTCGGGTAGCCGCGCAGCCGTCGTGCGAGCGCTTCCAGCTCCGCGTCAGCGGGCGGCTGGGTGATCTGGGCATCGGGCTGCTGGAGCCATCGAGCCAGGAGGGCTGCCGGGTGGGCGAGTTCCTGGGCGAGGGCTTCCGCGCGCTGCCTCGTGAGGGTGTCTGTGGCTGCCTGAGCGCGTATGGCAGTGAGCAGTTCCTTCACCGCGGCACGGTCCTCGTCCGCGAGTTCGAGCTGGACGGAGGCGGTGACGGTGGCACCGTCCGGAAGGCCGAGTTCCTGAGGTTGGCGCAATTGCCGTGCGCAGGCGTCCTGTGCGGCGGGGAGGTCGATTGGGTCCTGGTCGCGTACTGCAGCTGCCGCCGTGGTACGCAGGGCGGTGCGGACACGGTCGGCGATCTCGTCCGGATCGTAGGAGCCTGAGGGCTCCGGTGCCAGGGTCGCTTGGATGGTGGCGGTGTAGTAAATGCCGGGTCGGCTGCTGCGCAACACTGCGGAGAAGGCGTCGATCTCCCGATGGAGTCGCTTACGGCGGGCCCATTTGAAGCCGTGCCTCATGTCGCGTCCTCCGTCCCGATGCGAAGGGCGGAATCGTCTTCGGAGGCAATCGCGGGGCCCAGCGGCGTCTGGATCTGGCCGCCGGGCGGCGTCGGGCGGTGGTCGTTCCATCGCAGGATTAGGCGCTCGCGCAGGTCGACGACCGACTGTGAGGTGTATCCCGTGCCGGCCCGTCCGGCGATGAAGGTGGACAGCGGACCGGTCATCCAGTGCTCGCGGATGACGCGGTTGAGTACCTCGACCACTGCGTCGGCGTCGAGAACGCCGTCGGCCACGGCTTCGGCCCAGGCGGTGAGGACCTCCTCGCACCATGCTTCCAGCGTCGGCACGGACAGGGCGGCGGACCATCCCTGCACCAGCTCGTCGGCTGTGTCTGAGTGCTCCAGGGCGTTGGCCAGCAGCAGGATCGCGGCAGGGTGCTCGGCGGAAGGACGGAGCAGAGACAGGACTGCGCGGCGTGCCGCGAGATGGTTGCGATCGTCCGGCTGCTTGTATTCGGTCAGCCATTTGTTGACCGTGTCCCACACGCGCGGCAGCAGCCGGAGGTCCGAGCCCATGGCGCGCAGGACCTCTTCCGCCAGGGATACGGCGCTGTCGTGTTCGCCACGGCCCAGGACCCAGCGCAGGCAGGTGAGCGCCTGGCGGGGGTATTCCTTGGAGAAGGGCCCCTGGCACACCACCGCGGCCACGGTGGCGTTGGCCCGGGATTCCTGGCCGGCCCAGGATCGCAGTTTCGTACGGGCTTCCGGCCCAAGGGCGGGGTCCCTGGCGACGCGCGCGAGCAGACGGGCGGCGCCGTCCTGCCCGGCGTCGCTCGCGGTGGCCCATGACTGGGCGACGTCCAGGGGACGCAGATCGCTTTCGTCGACGGCGAGTTGGGCGAGCAGATCTGCGATCTGCGGGATCCGTCCGGCACCGAGCCCCTTGGGGGCGGTGAGCTGCTTGACCCACTGGATCAGGCTGGGCTGGATGTCGCTGAGCTGGCGCCAGAAGTGCCGCAGTACCGCGGCCGGGTATCCGGGCAGGTGGCTGAAGGAGACGCGCTGCCCGTCACTCTTCGCCTGGACCGCCTCCAACCGGGTGACGAGGTCACGGCCCGTGAGAATGTCCCGGATGCCGCGCGTCTTCTGGTCCCTGAGCAGCAGACGCGCCCCGGCCAGCACTTCGGCGGGGCTGAGTCCTTCAAGCATGATGGCCGCCAGCAGCAACGCCCGATCATCCGCGCTGTCCTGTGTCTCGCGAAAGACGGTGCTGACTCGTTCACGCCAGCGCAGTACGAGGTCGCGGGCGTCCTTGACCGTACCGCCCGATTCACTGATGCGGCTGAGTTCACGGGCGAGTGCCGCGGCGTCGCCCGGATGCATGTCGGCGCGAAGAAGATCATCGAGCGGGGCTCGACGGTCCTCACCGTCGCTCTCCTCGCCCCGCCTGTCGACGTCCCCGACACTTTCCTGCAACCATCCCCGGCGTGCGACCCACGGATAGATCTGCTCAATGTGGCGCCGCGCGATCCGGTCCCCCGAGGGTGCGTGGACGGCGCGAACGACGGTGCGCCCCAGGACCGGGTCGTTCTCGGGCCAGCCGCGCTCACCCGCCACCACGACAAGGTAGGAACCTCTTTTCCGCAGGATCTCGGCGTGCCCGAGGAACTTCCTGGCCGTGACGTCCGGCTTCTCCCAGCGCATGCTCTCGCCCGAAACGTCAAGCAGGTACCCCCGGCCATGCTCGGCGGGGAGCAAGAACTTGTCTTTCTCAACCGATTCCCAGTCCGGCAATACGTGCTCAAGGCGCAGCCGTAGCCTGGGCCCGCTGTTGCCGGGCAGGACGGGTCGCAGCTCAGACAGGGCGCGCAGTCCCGCTGCGGTCTTGCCCGTCCCGGGCGGGCCGGCGATCACGACTACGCGCTCGTCCAGGCCGAGCATCGCCAGCACTTCCGGGGCGGTCGCGATCTCCTTGCCCTCGCCGTTCTCGGCGACCCAAGCACGGCGGACCGCGTCGATCTCCGCCGGTGGCACGGGCTCGGTGGGCAAAGGCTCCTGCTGGTGCAGGTTGATGTCCCGCCCAGCTTGCAGCAGAGTCGAGTAGGTGTTGTTGGCGGCGTGAATCCCTCCGTGGGACACACGATTGTCGGGCGGCACAGTGGACGGGGTCACGGCCCGTTCACGCCCTCGGGTTGCGTGGCGGCACCCCGTAGTTGATGCCCCCACTGCCCGCGTCCAGGTTGCCCAACGCCTGCACGATCTGGCTGTTGGTGTTGTTCTGCGCGGTCAACATCGGGGCGCCCTCCGACGGTGCGTCGTCCTGCGGGGCGGGCAGGAGCACCGCCAGTTCCTCACCCATGTCGGGATAGCGGTCCAGATAGGCAGCGAGCTGCAGGACGAACCGCTGCTCCAGCCGGCTGCGCAGATCGTCGCGGTTTTCCTCTGCCGCCTCGGCGAGGGTCTGCTCCGCCGCATCCAGCAGCTCCAGCTGCCGCTCCACAGACGACTCCCCGTCCCGCCTGAAGAACCGCGCCAGGGCTCCGCGCAACGACAACCAACCGCCCCTGGCCATCTCCGCCGCCACGGCACTCGCCGCTGGCACAGCCACTGCCATCACGTCCAGTTCCGAAGCCACCATTCCCCCTCGTCATACGTCGTCGTTCCACTGCCAGAGAACAGTCTGCGATCACTCATGCACACAGAGCAGCGAGATGAGGAGGCATGACGGAAACGGATAGGGCCGCGTGCATCGCAGCACATCGCACACATTGCCCGGAATAAGTCACTTCATTGGGCGCCAAACTGCCTGCCCTGCTTGTGAACAGTGCCGCCGGTCAGGAGTTCGACACGTATCCAGCCAGCTCGGTGTGTGCTGTGCGAAGCTGGGGTTGGTATGCGGCAATCGACAGGATGGCCGAATTCGGGCTCTCGTTGCCCTGCGGTAGGCGATGGTCAGCGTTTTGCACTCCTGGACGAACCTCGACCAGGGTGATGCACACGGTTGGGTCCATCGATCTGCCAGCCTTCGACGCCGGCACCGGGTAGATCTTCTGACGGCGGAGATAGAGTCGACGCTCCGGGTGAAACAGATCGAGGAACGGCCTGTGAACGAGAACTCGTCAGCGCGCTCGGACGCGGGTGGTAGCGCTGGAGCTGGCGGCTTTGACTTCCAGGACCGCGTCGCTGCATGGTTCGCCGTCGCCACCCTCGCCAGCGAGGCCGCAGCACCGGTGCAGGGCCTGTGGACTGGCACCGTCGAGCAGGTCGCGTGTGAGACCGGTGAGCCTGTCGACGACTGCAGGGTACACACCACCGATGGCATCACCCTGGCGCTCCAAGCCAAACGATCAATCACCGTGGGCACCACGAAGACCAGCGAACTAGCGAAGACTGTAAGTGAGCGTTGCTCTATCGATCTTGGTGGACGTGGGTTCGACTTGCACCAGCTCGGTTGGGTGATCTTGCCGTGTGTCGAGCATGAAGACAGGGCCTCTGGTGCAGCTCGGGGTTGTCGAGACCGTGAGCACGCCAGGAGGCCCTGTTGCCGCATTTGTACGCCCTTGCGTCGGATGGCTCCAACTTGGCTGCTGGTGAGTGTGATTGCCTCGCTCATCGGTTCGGGAACGCCGGGGACCATCCGCACAGGCGGCCGAGGTATCCGTCCGACATGAGCGACGCGGAGTGGGCGGTCGTGCGCGACGCGATGCCCGTGCCGGGGTGGTTGGAGGGCAGGGGCGGTCAGCCGGAGAGCTATTGCCACCGGCAGATGGTCGACGCGGTGCGCTACCTGGTCGCCGGCGGTATCCCCTGGAGGGCGATGCCCGCGGACTTCCCCGCGTGGGACCGCGTCTGCGCCTTCTTCCGGCGCTGGCGGGACACGGGTCTGGGCGCCGAGTTCCACGACCGGCTGCGGGACCGGGTTCGCGAGGCCGCAGGCCGGGATCCGGAGCCGACCGCGGGCATCATCGACGCGCAGTCGGTGAAGGCGGCCGCGTCGGTGCCGGCTGCGAGCCGAGGCTTCGACGGAGGGAAGAAGGTCAACGGCCGCAAGCGGCACATCGTGGTCGACACCCTTGGCCTACTGCTGGCGGTGATGGTCACCGCGGCGTCGGTCACCGACCGCGAAGCCGGCGGACAGCTGCTGGCCCGCCTACGCGAGCGGCACTGGCGCATCACGATCGTGTGGGCCGACGGCGGCTACACCGGACGCCTGGTCGACCTGGCCCGCGACGTCCTGGCCCTCGTGCCGAGCGTGGTCAAACGCAGCGACGACACCACGGGCTTCGTTGTACTGCCCAAGAGGTGGCTGGTCGAGCGGACGTTCGCGTGGCTGATGCGCTCACGCCGCCTGGCCCGCGACTACGAGGGCCGCACCGACAGTTCCGAGGCGGTGATCCGCTGGTCGATGACCATGGTCATGAGCCGCCGACTCGCCAAGCGACCACGCTGATTCAGGACAGGGGTTCGTAGAACGGGCGGTCAGGCGCGAAGTTGCGAGAACACACCGTCACATCCTCGCCCCTGAGATAAGCCAGCAACCATTCACTGAACGTCATCTCATGAAGAGTCCAGGCCGGACTGTCAAGCTCCTGAACCAGGACCTGCCAGGGCGACGAGGGTCCATCTGGAACACGAAGGAAGACCCATTCTCCCGTCGTGGCCGACGCCACCGGCATCAACTCACCGGGGTCCGCCCCCGCCGAACTGGGCAGGAACTCCGCCATGTCCTCCTCCCGCCACATCTCGAGATCCCTCCTGATGGTCTCTCCCAGACTGTGCAGAAGATGGCCTGCGGGATGCTCCAGGTACAACTGCCCGTTGATCTGGATCGAGCCGTAGGCGTTCACGATCTCACGGAAGTCCGCAGGGAACTCGATACCGAACTCCCGCTCCATTTCGACCCAAGGCGCCGAATCCGACCAGTTGAACCGGGGCTCGCCCAACAGGGCTTTGACCTCCGAAAGCGTTGCCACCACCAAGCCCCTTCCCCTGGGTTCCGGGGGGCCCGGCCGAGACCCCCGCCCCGGTAGCCTACGAGCCGCCGACTCGCCCGGCGACCACGCTGAACGCCCCCGGACGCGCCTCGGCCAGCCACCCCCGCGCGACCAGGCGCTTCGCCTTTGACCGCACCCCCTCGACCTTCGCGGGAACCGCCTCCAGCCCGAGAGCCACTGCCAGCTGCCGGCAGTCCATCGCTTCCCCGCCCGACCTGCTCCCACCGGCCAGGACATCCACGAGCCGGCGGTAGTCCGGCGCCAGCACACCGACATCGAGGCCGTCCCGGCACACCGGCACGACCGAACCCGGTACCGCCGCGGCGGCTGCCGCCGTCCGCTCGCCTGCCACCACGACCGGCGGCACCTCCTCCCGACGGCAAGGTTCTGCCAGGACCTCGGCCACCGTCTCCCGGGCGATCACCACCCGCTCCCAAGCGGCCTCCGCCTCCCGCAACTCGGCCTCAAGAGCCTCCATCCGCTGCCGAGCGGCACGCTCGCGCTCCTCCAACAGCCCCAGCACCGACGGCATCCCCACACCTCCACCAGAGAGACGACACCACACCTCGTCTCTGCTGCTGGAGCACCACTCCTATGCCTGATCAGCGGAAACACGCCCGCCACTCTCGGAAAGACAACGGCTCCTAACGGGTGCGGAGCCACCTGAGCTGGCGAGTCAGGCGAAGGCACGCTCGACCACAGCGCACCTTGCCCGGTCCGGAACTGTGGGCGCCGCCACGCCTGCGATCAACGGCTTGATGCCACGCTTCCACAACAGGAGACGGTACTGGGGGAACGGGACGAGCCGGGATTCACCTCAGGCTTTGACTTCGCGGTAGGCGGTGAGTGCGCTGCGCTCCACCTGGGTCAGGAGGCCCTCCCGTGTGGGTTCGTCCATGTTCCGCTGCTCTGTCCACAGGCGGGTCATGTCGGCTCCTTGGGTGCGGAGGAGTTCGTACCGCTGGGCCTCCGGGGTGCTGCTCAGTCCGTCCAGCCAGGTGCCGGCGAGGCCGTCCTTCGTCGAGGCGCGGTCGGTACCGAGCCGGTGGACGACGGCCGCTCGCCATTTCCTTGCCTGCTTGTCGTCCAGGTCGCGGGTGACCGAATCCGCGATGCCGTCGAGAACACCGAGGGCGCGGGCGCTCTCGGTGGGGGGCACGCTGAGGCTGTACCCCTTCGCGTCGGCGGGAACGGCGGCGAGGCGCTGCCCGGTGGTCCGGGTCTCTGCCAGACGGAGTGTCGCGTAGGCGTCGGGGTCCTCCATGACGGCGCGCAGGACGTTGCGGAGGGTGTCGGTCAGGACAGTCAGGTGGTAGGTGCCATCGGACTCCCACGGCGGCTCGCTCGGGGCCGCTTTGGTGACGAAGTCCTCGACGGCGATGCCGCCGAGCATCGCGTGCAGGTCGGGGGCGTAGTCGGACAGGGCTACGGCCAGGGGGCGGCGCAGGGCCGGGTCGATGGTGACGCTGCCGCTTCCCTGGTCTTCCAGCGTGGTGAGGACGTCCTTGAGGGCCTGGGCCTGAGCGAGAGTGTGGTTGCCCTGCTCGTCGCCGGCCGATGCCTTCACGATGGCCTCGCCGAGGGCCACGCAGCTCATGCCTGACTGGACGGCTTCACCGACGGACTTCTGGATACGGGGGTTCTCCGTCAGGTCGCTGCACGGAGGAGCCGACTCCCGGCCGAGCAGCAGCCATGCTCCAAGACCAGCGAGCAGCGCCAGGCACACGCCGAGCACGATCAGTGCTGCGGCCGATCGGGGGCGGGCTGTTTCCTTCGGCATGATCGACTTCCTCCGTGGGCGGTCGGGTCAGTTGGTGGTGTCGGTCAGATACTTCTGTGTCGTGTTGGTCCCCCGGTCATGTCCGTCGAGGATCTCGCTCTTAAGCCCGGCCCTTTCGTCGGCGTCGATGTCCTGCCGGCCGTCGGCCCACGAGTCGACCATGAGGTTCATCTGGTTGTTGGCGTTGAGGTAGTGGTCGGCGATGCCCGCGTTGGCGGTGGTGTCCGCTTCGGCCTTCAGGTTGTTGCCCATGACCCAGGCCCAGGTGTCGACGCCGCGCTGGATCGAGTCGCCGAAGGCGATGGAGACCCCGCCGGCAGTGGTGAAGTACAGAGGGGTCACGGCCCCGCCGACGACGTGGTAGGCCATCTTCGATTTCCAGTCCGCCGCGCTGTAGGCGGACATGCGCTCGTCGTTGATGACGTCCTCCCGGATGGCGCTGTAGGCGCCCAGGGTGGCTCCGGCGTTGCTGAGGGGGTTGCTCTGGGTGAAGCCGTCGGCGCCGTTGGGGATCTTCTCCATCTCGAGGCTGATGTAGCGGGACTCGGCCTTGTGGAGCGTCGCGTACGCCTCGGGGTCGTCGGACAGGCCCCGCATGAATTGCGCCAGGTCCTTCTGACTCGCCGCCATGTGGACCTTGTCGCCGTCGCGGAAGAAGCCGTCGCCGGTGGCGGCGGTGACGTACTGGCTGCTGCCCATGCCGCCCAGGATCTGATGGGTGTCCTCGGTGTACGAGGCGAGGGCGCGGGAGAGGGGCTCGCGCATGTTCTCGTGCACCTTCTGGTCGGGGCCGAGGCCGCTGATGACGTCGTGCATGATGCGGGCCTGTCCCTCGGTGTGCGGGGTCACGGGCCAGGGGTCCTGGTTAGGTCCCAGAGGCGGGTGGCCCGTGGTCGACGACTCCAGGATCAGTCCCAGACCTGTGCGGACGTCGCGCTCCTCGCTCTCGCGGTCGGAGTGGGTCTCGATGTTGCCGCGCCACTCCGGGGTGTCGACGAGGTTCCAGTCGCGTTCCTTCAGCAGGTACTGCAGGTTGTCGTTCTTGCCGTCCGGCCCGGGGTCGAGGTAGGAGGTCGCGGCATCGGGATCCTTGGCCATGAGGCCGAGGACTCCGTCGAGCGGGTCGTTGGCGAACCAGCCGCCGTCCTTGCCGCTGAAATCACCTTGCAGGTCCCAGACTCCGGGGTCACCGCCGCGCTTCTTGTCCTCGGCCGTACGTATGTCGTCTGCCAGGTCGTGCAGGAAGGAAGCGGAGTAGCCGTCGCCCTGCTGCATGAGCGTGACGAGGCTCTGATAGCCGCGGACCTGCTGGCCGTGACCACGGCTGATCACGTTCGGGCGCTCGCCGGCCTCCTTGAGGTCGAACTTCTCGGTACCGGCCTGCCTCAGCTGCTCCCGGAAGTCCTTGTAGAACGCTGACTTCGGGTCCTGCATGGCGTTGGCCAGGGAGTTCGCCAGTCCCTTCTCCAGACCGAGGTAGGTCTGCCGCTGCTTCTTGTCGTCGTGATAGGCGAGGTCGTTCAGCCGGTTCGTGAAGTTCAGCGCGCCCTGCGCGCCCATCCCGTTCAGGAACGTCTGGGTGAACTCGGGGCGGGAGGAGTTGTCGCGGAAGGACCGCTGCAGCTCGGCCAGGTCCGCGGCCGAGACCTTCTCGCCCGCGTTGACCCGGGTGGCGATGTCCTCCGCCCGGTCCGCCTCGTACAGCTCGACATCACTCTTCGCGCCCGCGTTGAAGCCGTCGAAGGTGCCGTCGAGCGGATTACTGTCGACCACGACCGCCTCCAGGGCGATCCGGACACCGTCGTCGGCGTCGGCCACCGCCTTGACGGCCGCGGTGATCGCCGCGTTCCACTCGCCCACCGACGAACGGACCGAGTCCTGATAGCTGGGGTCGTGGAGGTAGGCGCTGCGCTCGCTGTCACTGAGCCGGGCGGTGTCGAAGGAAACGTGCCCCTGCTCGGACACCGCCATCCCCGCCTTGACCGCATCGTCCCGGACGCTGCGTACCCTGCCGCGCAGGTCGACGAACTGAGCGTGCGCGTCGCGCAGCAGCGCGGCGATCGCCTTCGCCTCCTTCTGCGCGGCCTTGTACTCGCTCAGGGTCACCGCGAACCGGGCGTTCGCGGCGTCCGCGCTCTGTCCCTGCCAGGACGGACCCAGGGATATGCCGTGGACGTCCCGCTCGTACTGCTCTTCCAGCTTCTTGAACTCACCCGCCATGTCGTCCCACTTCGAAGCGGCAGCGGTGAGCTTGGACAGGTCGGTGGTCATCACTTCGTGGTACGTCGGCATGCTTCCCCCAGGCCGTTCACGGACAGTTCGGTTCTCGGCAGACTCAGAGCCTGTCAAGTCCGGAGGACTGGCGCGTCTGCAGACCGACGCCCACGTCGGTGTTCCGCAGCAGCAGCGAGGTGCCGCGCAGGGCACTCTTCTCCGACCCCAGGCGGCTCATCAGCCCCTTGACCTGCCGCTCCCACACCGCGTGGGCCTTCTTCAGCGCCGGGGAGGTGTCCCACCCTTCCCCGTCCTTGCCGCTGAACTCGCTGACCGCGGCGCTCGTACTCGCCTGAGCCGTGTCACCGGCCTTCTTCGTGTCGGGCTCGAGGTGCTGCTCGATCGCGTCGGCCGCGGCCTTCTTCTGCGCCGGCGTCGACACCAGGTTCACGGCACCTCCGCCCCCGGCCGCCGATACGAGCTGGTTCAGCCGCATTTGCTGCCCACCCGCCTCAGGCTCGGACTGCCCCCGTTCGGCCCCTGCCATGCTGCCGTCCCCTCGCTGGACTGTCGCGCGTCGGTCAAGATCACCATACCCATCGCGATCAGACCGGATCGACGCGAAGGAGCCCGCGTAGCACCGACGCTCCTCCGGCGCCGGGATTCCGCGCCAGAACCGACGAGGTCTCGCTCGTCAAACCGACGCGCTGCCGGGGTGAGATGGACGCCTCAGGAAGCTCCATGTTCTGTACGCCGTGAACACGGTGGAGCGGGGCCGGCCGGATCCAGAACGGTTCTGTTCTCCTGTCACCGGCCCGCCCCGCGAAGAGAGCGGGGCCTGCCGGCAGAAGAGGGCCAGGCCCGGGAGAAGGCGGCGCGTTCGGTGCGGGTCCATTCCGTGTACTCCTGGCGCACGTGGGAACGGCCGGTGTCGGGTTCATCGTCCCGGAGCGGGTGCTCTGCGGGGAGGGGGCCGGCGGCGTGGAGGCCGTCGGTGTCCACGTCGAAGGTGCGCCGCGCCGCCGCGGCTGTACCGGCCTTGTCCAGGGCGTGTTCGGCCCGGGTAGCGGTGGCGCCGCCGCCCAGGTGGTCGAGTTCGGTGGCGTAGGCGCTGAGGTCGGCGAGCGCGGCCCGGCGCAGCAGGAGCAGGCGGTGGGCCATCGGGCCCGGGCGGCGCTGTCCGGCCGCTTTAGCCACCGCGGTGGCGGCGTCGAGGCCGGCCTCGGGGGCGGTGAGGGCCTTACCCTGCTCGTGCTCGGGCGGTGCGGTGCGGTGCGGTGCGGTAGGCGTCGTGGCAGCCGGGGGCCGGGGAGGATGAAGTGTCATAGGGCGGCCGGGTCCTCCCGCACCGCCGGCACCGCAGTACCTGCCGTCCCTCAGCGGCGATGATGTCGGCCTTCATGCTAGGGCACATGCGGCACACGATCGCCGGGCGCTCCGTCACCAGGTCCGTCCCTCGCTCCGTTCGGCACCGGTTCCCTGCGGGTCGGCCGGGGCGGGCCTGCCCCTCGCGCGCGGCCGGCACTCCGGCATCACCCGGACGCGGTCTCCAGACGTTCTTCTGCGCCCGTCGTCCCGGCTTCCCTCGCCGCACGCCGGGCACGGGCCCGGCGCAGAGCGGGGCGTACCAGGTGTCGGCCTGACGGCGGCACCCGGAGAGAGCCTGCTCGATCCGGGTCGGCGCATTGTGCAGGGCGATGGCTGGGTCTACGAGGATTTCGGCTGGGAGTGATGCCTGCCACCGGTTGGAGCATGACCTCTCTGGTGCCTTCGTCCAGGGCCGGGATCCCGCGCCCTCTTCCCGAGGCAGGGAATCCCGCTCATGACAAAGACGCCGTAGCACCTGGCGGGCGGCCCGCACTTTCACGATCCGCTCCGCCGGAAGAACGGGCACGTCAGTCGTGTCCGGAAGTGCTTGCGGCCCGGCGGCGCGCGGCACGGTCGACCTGCCGCAGCGGAAGGTGGGCGAGCTGGATGATCGCAGCTGCTTCGACGGGTCGTCGAAGTCGACCGTGCGGCGGCTCGTCGGGGCTGCCGTCCTCCTCCGAGCCGTGGCATCGTGCCGTTCACCAGTTCAACGGTCGCCTGAGAGCGAAGAACTGCGTCACCCGATATCACCGCATAATCGCCGGTCCGTCCGGACCACCGCGACGGGGGTGACATGACCGCACTGCCGTACCGGGAAGGCCCGTGGACCGACGGACACTTGGTGGCCTGCGGCGACGACGTCGTGACGCGGCTCGGCTTCGAGCACCTTCGACGACACGACCTGCGCCACACCGGGCTGACGTGGTTCGCGGACGACGGGGTCCCCCTTCACGTCCTGCGCAAGATCGCCGGGCACGGCTCACTGCGCACCACCCAGCGCTACCCGCACCCCGACGCCGGCCAGGTCACCGCAGCCGGTGCAGCCCTCTCCGCGCACCTCATGGTGCTCCGTGCACCTCGTTCGCTGCCTGTCACGGCAGTCGTCGCCGTCTGACCGGCACCGACCGCCCTGGTCCCCAACTGGTCCCCAAAAATGATCAAGGGGCCGCTTCAGATCGCTCTGAAACGGCCCCTGACCTGCGACTCATTCGAGTCGGGACGACAGGATTTGAACCTGCGACCCCTTGACCCCCAGTCAAGTGCGCTACCAAGCTGCGCCACGTCCCGGTGCCCGTCGGCGGCGGGGTTTCCCCGCGTCGGCGTGCAGGAGAACACTACCTCACTCCGTGGGGGGAGATCACACACCGGTGCGCGGGGGCGGAGAATGGCGGGGTGAGCGAGGCATCCGGAGGGAACGGGCGCGGCCGGGACCGCGACGAGGAGGGGCGGGCGCGCAGCGCGCGGCCGCGGGACGGGCTCGGGCGGCCGCTGCCGTACGGGGCGGCGGGCGTGGCGCGCCAGCCCGAGGGGGTCGCGCGGACGCCCGGGGAGACGGTGCGGGAGGCGCAGCGGCTGCTGGACGCCGGGATGCCGTTCCACGCGCACGAGGTCTTCGAGGACGCGTGGAAGTCGGGGCCGGGCGGTGAGCGGGAGCTGTGGCAGGGGCTGGCGCAGCTGGCCGTGGGGCTGACGCACGCCGCGCGGGGGAACGCGACGGGCGGGGCGCGGCTGCTGCGGCGCGGGGCCGGCCGGGTCGGCGGGTACGCGGAGGGGGGCGGCGAGACGTACGGCCTGGACGTCCCGGGGCTCGTGGCCTGGGCCGGGGAGCTGGCCGTGCGGGTGGAGCGCGGGGCCGCAGGCGGGGCCGCTCCCCCGGACGCCGCCGCCGAGGCGCCCCGGCTGGCGGGGGGCCGGGGCGGCGCGGGCCGGTAGCGCTCCGTCAGGTGGCGAGTTCTTCCTGGAGGACCGTGGTGTGGCTGGTCTCGGGGTGCTTGGTGGCGGTGAGGAGGGTGAGGGGGGCGGTCTTCGCGAGGGCGCGGAGGCGGTCGAGGGCGGCGGCCGCCTCGGGGGCCGCGAGTTCGGCCTCGTAGCGGCGGCGGAACTCGTCGTAGCCGCCTTCGCCCGGGCCGTGGTACCAGCGGCGGAGTTCCGTGGACGGGGTGAGCGCCTTCGGCCATTCGTCGATGCGGGCGTCCGCCTTGGCGAGGCCGCGCGGCCAGAGGCGGTCGACGAGGACGCGGACGCCGTCGTCGGGGGCCGGCGGGTCGTAGACGCGGCGGACGCGGACGGCGGGGGTGGGGGCGGGCATGGCTCCAGGGTGCGCGACCCCGGCGCGCGTCACCCGTCGACGCGCAGGACGGGCAGCAGGACGGCGTCGACGAACGCGCGGGCGGCGGAGTCGTCGGGGAAGCGGTCCTCCAGCAGCCGCTCGATGCGGAGCAGGCCCATGAAGCTGGGGGCGACGAAGGCGATGGCCGGGTTGTCGGGGGCGACCTCGCCCCGGTCGACGGCGCGCTGGACGACGGCGTCGATGGCCGCGACCTCGGGGGCGATGACGGTCTCGCGGATGCAGCCGCGCAGGTCGGGGTGGCGGAGGTATGCCTGGGCGACGGCCTCCATGAGCTCGGTGTCGTGCTCGTGGCGGGCCGAGGCGATGCGGGCGGCCTCGTGGAGGTCGCCGGCGAGGCTGCCGGTGTCGATGCCGCCGAAGACCGCGCAGCGGCGGGCGGCGAGGGCGGCGGTGACGAGCTGCGGCTTGGTGCCCCACTGCCGGTAGAGGGTGGCCTTGCCGCACTTGGTGCGGGCCGCGACGCCCTCCATGGTCACCGCGTCGTAGCCGCCTTCGCGCAGGAGGCGGAGCACGGCCTCGTACAGCTCCGCCTCGCGCTCCGGCGTGATCTTGCTGCGGCGGGCGGCGGCGGTGGCGGCCTGCGTGGACATCGGTTCCTCCCGGAAACCTCGGGCCCTCCGCGCGGGACGGGAGCACCCTTCTCTGCACATACGAGAGTAGGGGGTGCACAATCGAGACGCAAACGTATCGAGACGCTTGCGTCTCGATGAAATCGGATCTAGAGTTCCTCCGTTTGTTGCAGCTTTGACCGATTGACGGATGGGAAGTGCCGCGCCATGGCTACCCCGACACACGGGACGGGCGGGACGGACGGGATACGTCCGGCCGCCCGGGCCGAGGGCGGCCGGCCACCGCTCCTGCGCGAGCTGTTGCTCGTCACCGGGCTCTTCCTCGTCTACAAGTTGGGCCGGCTCCTCGCCAACGGCCACGAGACCGCCGCCTTCCGCAACGCCGACCTCGTGTGGGACGCCGAGCGCGCCCTCCACCTCCCCGGCGAGGGCGCGGTCCAGCAGCTCCTGCTGCACGGCGAGCCGCTGGTCCGGGTCGCGAACACCTACTACGCGGCCGTGCACTTCCCGGCCACGATCGCCTTCCTCGCCTGGCTGTACTGGCGCCGCCCCGCGCACTACGTCTGGTCGCGGCGCGTCCTGGCGCTGCTCACCGGCGCGGCGCTGGCGCTGCACATCCTGGTGCCGCTCGCGCCGCCCCGGATGCTCGCCGCCGCCGGCCTGGTGGACACCGCGCGGGTCTACGGCCCGTCCGTGTACGGCGCCGCCCCGGAGGCGGACTCGATGGCGAACCAGTTCGCCGCGATGCCGTCGCTGCACTTCGGCTGGGCGCTGATGGTCGCGATCGGGCTCATCGCCGCGACCCGCTCGCGGCTGCGCCGGTGGTGGCTGCTGCACCCGGCGCTGACGCTGCTCGTGGTCGTCGGCACCGCCAACCACTACTGGATGGACGCGCTCGCCGCCGCGGCCCTGCTGGGCTTCGCGCTGCTCGTCGTACCGACGCCGGAGCGTCCGGCCGTGCCGACCGCGCCGCCGTCCGCGTCCCCGGCCGTGCCGCCGTCCGTGTCCACGGCCGCGCCGACCGCGCCCCCGGCCGTGCCGCCGTCCGCGTCCACGGCCGCGCCGGCCGCGGCGCCCGCCGCGCCCCCGCAGCGGTCCGCCGCCGGCTCCGTCCCCGCCGGGGTGCGGCGATGAGCGCCACGGCGGGCACCGTGCTCGCGGTGCTGCTCTCGCTCGTCTCCGCCGCCGGGTACGCGCTCGCCGCCGTCGCCCAGGCCCGGCTCGCCGCCGCCCCCTCCACCCCCTCAGGGCACGGGGCGCTGCGGGCCCTGCTCGCGCGCGGCCAGTGGTGGTGGGCCGTCGGCCTCAACGCCGCCGGAGCCCTCGCCCACGTCGCCGCCCTGCACTACGGCCCCCTGACGCTGGTGCAGCCGCTGGGCGCGCTGACCCTCGTGGCGGCACTGCCGCTGGGCGCCCGCACGGCCCGCCGGCGGGTGACCCGCACCGAGTGGCGCGGGGCGCTGTGGACCCTGGCGGGCCTGGTCGGCCTCGTGGCGGTCACCGGCCCCGCCGCGCCCGGCGAGTCGCTGAGCCTGACCGAGGCCCTGGTGGTCGCCGGGGCGACGGCGCTGCTGATCGCGGCGCTGGCCGGCGCCGGCCGCCGGGCCGGGCACGGGGAGGGCGGCGTACGGGCCAACGGGCTCGGGCACGCCACCGCCTCCGGCATCGCCTCGGGCGTCGGCTCGGCCCTCACCCAGACCCTCACCGCCGCGCTGGCCCTCGGCCTCCCGGGCGGGCGTCCGGCCTGGTGGCAGACCGCCCTGCTCGCGGTGCTGATCTCCGCCTTCGCCATGGGCGGCCTGCTCCTGTCCCAGACCGCCTACCGGGGCGGGCTCGCCGGCCCGCTGGCGGTCGTGAACCTGTCGAACCCGGCGGCCGCCGCCGTCATCGGCGTGGCGCTGCTCGGCGAGACGTTCCGCGCGGGTGCCTGGGGCTGGCCGGCCGCCGCGGCGGCGGCCCTGGTCGCGGCCCGGGGCGTCGTCCTCCTCACCACGGGCGGCCCCACGCCCCCGAAGTCCGGGCCCGAGTCCGTGACCGGGGCCGTGACCGGGCCCGAGTCCCTGACCGGGCGCGGCCCGGCCGCGCCCGTCGCGACGCCCGTCGCGACGCCCCCCGTCGGCGAGCTCGCGCCGGGGCCCGCTGCGCCTGCGGTGCCTGCGGTGCCTGCGGTGCCTGCGGTGCCTGCGGTGCCGAGTCTGGCCGAGGCGCTGGGTGAGGTCCTCGTCCCCGTACGGGAGGCGGAGCCGGCCCGCTGACCGGGACGGCCGGGGCGGACGCCTCCTCCACCTCGCCCCCCGGCCGCCCCGGCCACCCCGGCCGCCCCACTGGTACGGCCCCACCCCACGACCCCCTTCGCGTCACCTTGACGACAACCGGCCTCCGGTTCTATCGTCATGATGACGACAAGGGGGTTCTCTCATGGCCGACATCACCCGGCGCGCGGGCTGGCGCCACCTGCGCTCCGCGCCCACCGCCCACATCCGGCACCAGCGGGACGGACGGATCGCGCACGACGGGGCCGGGCTCAGCTTCTGGTTCCGGCCGCGGAGCGCGGCGCTGTCGGAGGTCCCGGTGGACGACCGGGAGCTGGCGATGGCCTTCCACGCCCGCACCGCGGACTTCCAGGACGTGAGCGTGCAGTCCACCGTCACGTACCGGATCGGGGACCCGGCGACGGCCGCCGCGCGGCTCGACTTCTCCATCGACCCCGACACCGGGGTCTGGCGCGGGACCCCGCTGGAGCAGATCGCGACGCTGCTGACCGAGACCGCCCAGCAGCACGCCCTCGACGTGCTCGCGCGCACCACGCTCGCCCGGGCGCTGGTGGACGGCGTGGCGGCGGTACGGGAACGGATCACGGACGGGCTCGCCGCCGAACCGCGGCTGCCGGCGACCGGCATCGAGGTGGTCGCCGTCCGGGTGGTCGCGCTCCGCCCCGAGCCCGAGGTCGAGCGCGCCCTGCGCACCCCGGCCCGGGAGCAGATCCAGCAGGAGGCCGACCGGGCCACCTACGAGCGCCGCGCGGTCGCGGTCGAGCGGGAGCGGACGATCGCGGAGAACGAGCTGGCCAGCAAGATCGAGCTGGCCCGCCAGGAGGAACGGCTCGTCGAGCAGCGCGGCACCAACGCGCGGCGCGAGGCGGAGGAGTCCGCCGCCGCCGACGCGGTGCGGGCGGAGGCCGAGGCGGTGCGCAAGGTGCGCCTGGCACGGGCCGAGGCGGAGGCGGCGCGCGAGGTCGGCGAGGCCCGGGCCGCCGCCCAGACGGCCTGGCTCCAGGCGCACGCGACGGCCGAGCCCGCCGTCCTGCACGCCCTGGCGCTCGCCCGGGCCGCCGAGCAGCTGCCCAGGATCGAGCACCTCACCCTCTCCCCCGACGTCCTCACCGGCCTCCTCGCGAAGCTCGGCGGCAGCGGCGGGGCGGGCGCGTGAGCCTCGCCCCGCGGGCGGTCCTCGTACACCGCAGGACGGAGTACGAGGAGCTGCTCGCCCGGCACGGGACGCACGGGCAGGCCGCGTTCTTCCTGGCGGCCCGGGGGCGCTCGGCCGACGAGGTCCGCGAGCGGCACGACCGCGCGCTGCGGGCGCTCGCGGCCGTCGCCGGGGCCGTGCCGCTGGCCTGGCGGCAGACCCGGGTGGAGCGCGCCGATCTGGACAGGTTCCTCTTCGGGCCGGAGGACGTGGTGGTGGTGGTCGGCCAGGACGGGCTGGTCGCCAACACCGCCAAGTACCTCGCGGGCCAGCCCGTCGTCGGCATCGACGCCGACCCGGGCCGCAACCCCGGCGTGCTCGTCCGGCACCGCCCGGCCGACGCCCGCCGGCTGCTGCCGCACGCGGCCGGGCCGGGGGCCGCGGCCGACGAGCTGACCATGGTCGCGGCGGCCACGGACGACGGCCAGCGGCTGCTCGCCCTCAACGAGATCTACGTGGGTCCGCCGGGCCACCAGACCGCCCGCTACACCCTGGACGCGGAGGGCGGCGACGGCCGGGGGCCCGAGCCCCAGGCCTCCTCCGGGGTGCTGGCCGGCACCGGCACCGGCGCCACCGGCTGGCTCCGCTCGCTCTGGCAGCAGCGCTCCAGCGCGCTGGCGCTGCCCGCGCCGGCGGAGCCGCGCCTCGCGTGGTTCGTCCGCGAGGCATGGCCCTCCCCCGCGACCGGCACGAGCCGGGTCGAGGGGCTCCTCGGGCCCGGGCAGGGGCTGCGGCTCACCGTCGAGTCCGACCGCCTCGTCGCCTTCGGCGACGGCGTCGAGTCCGACGCCCTCGACCTGACCTGGGGCCAGACCGTCCGCCTCTCCGTCGCCGACAGCCGCCTCCGGCTGGTGACCTGACCCGCCCCGCGCCCGGCCGCCGGGAAGCCGTCGAAACGGCCACCGGCGCGACCACCGGAGCGGCCCCCACCGGAACGGCCCCACCAGAGCGGTCGCCGGAATGACTGTCGGAACGGCCGTCGGAACGGCCGTCGGAGCGGTCGCCGGAACGGCTGACGGAACGGCCGCCCGGGCGGCCGCGGGCGCGGCCGGAATCGATCGGCGGCGCCCGGGGAGGGCGCCAGGAGGCGCTACGGTGGGGCGCTTTGACCGTTTTGATGTGCGGTGTCGCCCGAAAGGCTCTCCCATGACCCTCTCCCCCGCCGGTCCGATCGTCGTCGCCCCCGCCACCCGCGCCGAGTGGGAGCTGGTGCGGGGCTGGGCCGCCGAGGAGGGGTGGAACCCCGGGCGGGCGGACGGGGACGCCTTCTTCGCGCAGGATCCGGACGGGTTCTTCCTGGGGCGGGTCGACGGCGAGCCGGTCTCCGCCGTCTCGGTGGTCACCTACGGGGACGCGTACGCCTTCCTCGGCTTCTACCTCGTCCGGCCCGAACTGCGCGGGCGGGGGCTCGGGCTGGCGACCTGGCGGGCCGGTCTCGCCCACGCGGGCGGGCGGGCGGTGGGGCTGGACGGCGTGCCCGCGCAGCAGGACAACTACCGGCGCTCGGGGTTCGCGACCGCCTACCGGACCGCCCGCTATGTCGGAGAAGTCCCTTCCCCGGAGCGCCCGGTGGCCGGGGTCGTGCCGGCCGGGCGGGTCGATCCCGCGCTCCTCGCCGCGTACGACTCCGCCTGTCACCACGCCGAACGGCCCCGCTTCCTCGCCGCCTGGCTCGCGACCCCGGGGCACCGCGCCCTCGCCCGGGTGACGGACGGCCGGGTGACCGGCTACGGCGTCGTACGGCCCTGTCAGGACGAGGCGCGCGTGGGGCCGCTGTTCGCGGACGGCCCGGCGGACGCGGCGGCGCTGCTCGACGCGCTGGCGGAGGAGGCCCGGGGCTTCGGCGCGCGGTCGATCGCCGTCGACGTGCCGGACACGAACCCGGCGGCGGCCCGGCTCGCCGAGGAGCGCGGCCTCACCCCCACCTTCGAGACGGCCCGCATGTACACGGCCCCGGTGCGGCCGGTCGCGACGGACCGCGTCTTCGGCGTCACGACCCTCGAACTCGGCTGAGTCCGGGCCGGAACCGGCCGGGAACCGCCCCTCGGCAGCCCGGCCGCGCCGCCCCACCCCTCGTACCCCTCGCCGCTCCCCGCGCCCTCGCCCCGCACCCCGCCGCGTGCCCGTGAACGGGTCGGATCGCGCCGTTTCGCCGCCCGGAGCGGGGCCGCGGGCCCGCCCGGACCTCCGCGCGCCCGCCGCGCCGGCACCCCCCGGCCGTCCCCCTGCCGTCCCCCGGCCGTCCCCGAGGGGGGACCCCCTCCCCGCCCCTGAGGGGTGACAAGGGTTTTCCCCGTATCGCGTTCACCTCCCCGTTCCCTACTGTCCTCCGCACCGGCGGATATCATCCCCCGCAGCGCACCTGACAGGTGCATGCGGGGAGATCCCCTCCGGTGACGGCCTTGACCCGGGCCGTCGGCGCCGGTGGCGGCGCACGGGCCCCCCAGCCCAGGGACCACGGCCGCGACCCCACTTCGCACCGCGACTCCCGCGCCGCCGCCACTGCCCGCAACCACGTCGTACTCGAAAGGGCCACCCACTTTGAACGGTTCCAGGCGGAGAGTCATATCCGTGGTCGCCACCGCCGCGATCATCGGTGCCACTGCCACCACCACCGGGGCGTTCGCCGCCGCCCCGGCCGCTCCCTCCCCGAAGCCGGCTCCGGCTTCGCAGGCGATGGGGACGCTCCCCAGCGCCCCGGTCGAGAAGGTCATCGTCACCTACAAGAGCCAGGCCGCCGAGGCCGGTTCCAACGCGGCGGCGAAGACCGACACCGCCGAGAAGGCCGCGAAGACCGGCGAGGACCTCGCCTTCGAGCGCCGCCTCTCCGGCGGCGGCGCCCTGGTCGACCTGGGCGACTCCGCCACCTCCCAGGACGTGAACGAGGTCATGGCCGCCTTCCGCGCCGACCCGTCCGTCGCCACCGTCGAACCGGACGTCCGCGCCTACGCCATGGCCGTGGCCCCGAACGACACCGACTACGCCAAGCAGTGGGACCTCTTCGAGGCCACCGGCGGCATGAACGTTCCGTCCGCCTGGGACAAGACGACCGGCTCGGGCGTCACCGTCGCCGTCATCGACACCGGCTACGCGGCCCACACGGACCTCGCGTCCAACGTCGTCTCCGGCTACGACTTCATCTCCACCTCCGCCGACGCCCGCGACGGCAACGGCCGCGACGCGGACGCCAAGGACGAGGGCGACTGGAACGCCACCGACGGCGAGTGCGGCACCGGCTCGAAGGCGTCGACCTCCTCCTGGCACGGCACCCACGTGGCCGGCACCATCGGCGCCGTCACGAACAACACCAAGGGCATCGCGGGCATCGCGTACAACGCGAAGATCCAGCCCGTGCGGGTGCTCGGCAAGTGCGGCGGCTCGTCCTCCGACATCGCCGACGCCATCACCTGGGCCTCCGGCGGCACCGTGTCGGGCGTCCCGGCCAACCCGACCCCGGCCAAGGTCATCAACCTGAGCCTGGGCGGCGCCAGCTCCACCTGCCCGAGCGTCTACCAGACCGCGATCAACGGCGCCGTCTCGCGCGGCACCACCGTCGTCGTCGCCGCGGGCAACAGCAACGCCAACACCTCCGGCTTCACGCCCGCGAACTGCTCGAACGTCATCACCGTGGCGTCGACCAACCGCGCCGGCTCCCGGTCGTACTACTCCAACTACGGCACCCTCGTGGACGTGTCCGCCCCCGGCGGCGAGACCCGCAACGCCACCGACACGCCCGGCACCGTCACCACCCCCGAGAACGCGATCTACTCCACGCTGAACTCGGGCACGACGACCCAGTCGGCCGAGAACTACAAGCCCTACCAGGGCACCTCCATGGCCGCGCCGCACATCGCGGGCCTCGCCGCCCTCCTGAAGTCGGCCAAGAGCACCCTCACCCCGGCCGAGATCGAGTCGGCGATCAAGACGAACGCCCGTCCGCTCCCCGGCACCTGCTCCGGCGGCTGCGGCACCGGCATCGCCGACGCGGCCAAGACCGTGAACGCGGTCACCGGCACCACCCAGCCGGGCACCGTCTTCACCAACGCCAACAACGTCACGATCGCCGACAACACCACCGTGTCGTCCTCGATCGCCGTCACCGGCCGCACCGGCAACGCCCCCGCCGCCCTCAAGGTCGACGTGGACATCAAGCACACCTGGCGCGGGGACCTGGTCGTCGACCTGGTCGCCCCCGACGGCACGGTGCGCAACCTGAAGGCGTCCTCCTCCTCGGACAGCGCCGACAACGTCATCGCGACGTACACGGTCGACGCCTCCAGCGAGGTCGCCAACGGCACCTGGAAGCTCCAGGTCCGCGATGTGGCCTCGGGTGACACCGGCTACATCGACTCGTGGAGCCTCACCTTCTGATCCACCGCTCAACCACCCCCCACATCAGCATCATTGCTGGTCAGCGACGCGCTCGTGGTCTACACCACGGGCGCGTCCTGGCGCGTGGGAGCGCGACCGCGCGGTGCGGCGTGTCCGCATGCCGGACAAGGGGCCTGGACGGAGCGCCCCGGCTCCGTATCCTCTGCGCAGGGCTCATGGGCGGGGCCCACGGGCGGAGGTGGCGACCAGGTGACGACGGTTCCGAACGGCCCCCTGCCCCCACGTGCTCCCGGAGCGGCCGGGTCCCCGGCCCCGGTGGGCCGCGAGGAGCTGCTGTCCCGTCTCGAATCCGTCCTCCACGCCCGCGGCCGCGCCCTGCTCACGGGCCCCGCCGGCGTCGGCAAGACCGAGGTCGCGCTGGCCGCCGCCGCCCGGGCCGAGGCCCGCGGCGAGACCGTGCTGTGGCTCGCCGCCCTCCCCGCCGACCGTGCGATACCCGGCGCCGCCGCGGCCGCGCTGGTGGCCTCCGTGGCGGCCACCGTCGCCCGGCCGGGCCCGCGCGCCGAGCCGGTCCCCGCCACCGAGGACGGCCCGGCCGGCCTCGACGGCACCCCCCTCCCGGGCACCCCCGGCGCCCTGCCCTCCGGAGTCTTCGCCTCCGGCGTCTTCGACGACCTGCCGGGGCCCCAGCGCACCGCCGTCGCCATGCTCTGCCGCGAGGCGCCCATCCAGCAGGGCGGCTGGGACCCGATCGCCCTGCGCCTGGGCATCGCCCGCATCCTGCGCGTGCTGACCTCCCGGGGGCCGGTGCTGCTCGTCGTCGACGGGGCCGAGTTCCTCGACCCCGACAGCACCGACCTGCTCCGCTTCGCCCTCCACCTCGCCCCGCCGTCGCTGCGGGTGATCGCGGTCGAGACCCCGGAGCCGTACGGGGACGCCCACGGCGCCGACGCGCCGGAGCCCGGCACCGGCGCCTCCGGCCGGACGGGCGTCGGGCACACCGCCCACCTGTGGGTCCCGTCCGAGGCCGACCTGCTGCTCGTGCCGCCGCTCCAGGCGGACGAGATCGCCGAACTCCTCATCCACCACCGGCTGCCGTCCCGGATGGCCGGCCGCATCCACCGCGCCAGCGGCGGCAACCCCCGGCTCGCGCTCGCCGTCGGCCGCTCCCTCGCCGACGCCCGCACCCCCGTGCACCACGCGGAGGCCCTGACGCTCTCCGGGCGCGCCCGGGACCTCGCCCGCCAGCTCCTGGGCGCCGCTCCCCCGCCGGTCCGGGCCACGCTGCTGCTCGCGGCGCTCGCCCTGCGCCCCTCGGCGACCCTGGTGCGGCGGGCCGGGCGGCCCAACGCGGAGGCGGACCTCGCCGCCGCCGAGCGGGCCGGCCTGGTGTCGCTCGCCGAGGACGGCTCGCTCGCCTTCACGGCGGGGCTCCTGCCGTCCACCCTGGTGCACGACGCCTGCTGGGCGGAGCGCAGCGCGGGGCACGCGGCGCTCGCCGAGGTCGTGGACGACCCGGTGGAGGCGGTCCGGCACCGGGCGCTGGCCTCCGACCGGCCGGACGAGGAGCTGGCCGCCGAGGTCGCGGCCGCGGCGGAGACCGCCCGGCGGCGCGGGAACAACGCGCTCGCCGCCGAACTCGCTCTGCTGGCCGCCGAGTCCACGCCCGGCCGGGACGGGGCACGGCGCATCGCGCGCCTCGTGGACGCGGCCGAGGAGGCCGCGCGGGCGGCCAGGGCCGACCTGGCGATGCGGGCCACCACGGACCTGCTCGCCCGCGACGCCTCCCCCACCGACCGGGTGCGGGCCCGCCTCGCGGTCCTCGACACGGCGGGACAGGGCCTCACCGACCTGGACGACATGTACGTCCACGCCATGGAGGACTCGGAGGGCGCCACCGCGCTCCGGGCCGCCGTGCAGCTCCGACTGGCCGTCAAGTACGTGCTGGCCGACGGCGATCCGGAGCGCTCCCGGACCGCCGCGATGGAGTCGGCCGCGCTCGCCGCGTCGGTGGGCGACCCCCGCACGGCCGCGCAGGCGCTGACCGTGCAGGCGCGGATGGAACGGGCGCTGGGCACCCCCGACGCGGAACCGGTCCTGGCCCGCGCCCGGGAACTGGAGCTGGCGGAGCGGCCGTTGGGCATCCGCAACGCCGCCCAGATCCTGACGATCCGGCACGCCCTCTTCGACGACCGGCTGACGGACGCCCGGGACGAGCTGAACGCGCTGCTGCCGCTGGTGCAGCGGCGCGGCTCGGTCGAGGACGCCATCGAGCTGTTCCGCACGCTCGCGGAGATCGAGTCGCGGATCGGCGCGTGCGCGGCGGCGCTCGCCCACGCCGGCCAGTCGCTGGCGCTCACCCTGGAGGCCGGCCTCTCCCCCGGCCCCGCCTGGTACGCGCTGGCGCTCGCCGAGACCGCCGGCGGCAGCCTGGGCCGGGCGGCGAGCTACGCGCGGCGCAGCGTGCAGGCCTCCGAGGAGGAGGGCGACCGGGTCTTCCTCTCCCGCAGCCGGTACGCCCTCGGGCGCGTCCAGCTGGTCAACGGCGACGTGGCAGCGGCCCTGGAGACCCTGCGCCGGGTGCAGACCGACGAGCGGGCGCAGTCCACGGTCGACCCGTCGATGCTGCGCTGGCACGAGGAACTGGCGGAGGCGCTGCTCGCCCACGACGCCGTCGACGACGCCCTGGCGCTGCTCGCCGAGGTCCGTCCGGTGGCCCGGCGCCTCGGCAGGTCCACGGTGCTGCTCGGCTGCGACCGGGTGCGGGCGCTGTGCCTGGCGGCGGAGGGGCGGACGGACGAGGCGGCGGAGCTGCTGACCGGGACGGCCGCCCGGTTCGCGGAGGCGGGGCTGCCGCTGGAGCAGGGGCGGGCGCTGATGGCGCTGGCCCGGGTGGAGCGCAAGCGGCGGCGCCGGTCGGCGGCGCAGACGGCGCTGCACGCGGCGGCCACGGTCTTCGAGCGGGCCGGGGCGGTGCCGTGGCTGGCGCTGGCCACGGAGGCCCCGGCCGGTGAGCTGCCGGGGACGGCGCAGGGCGGCGAGGAGGGGCCGACGGCGCTGGCCTCGCTGACCGAGGCGGAGCTGCGGCTGGCCCGGCTGGTGGGGCAGGGCGCCTCGAACCAGGAGGCGGCGGCGAAGCTGTTCCTGAGCGTGAAGACGGTGGAGGCGCGGCTGACCCGCATCTACCAGAAGCTGGACGTGCGCTCCCGCTCCCAGCTGGCGACGGCGCTCCGCCCCTGAGGACGGAGCGCGCCGCCGGGGTCAGGCCCGGTGGACGGAGACGTACGCCCCGCGCGCGGCGGCGCCCCCGGCTCCCGCCGGGGCCCACTCGGCGGTGACGCCCCCGAGCGCGCCGTCCCCGGCGCCGCCCGGCCGCAGGACCCGGTGCAGCCGCAGGACGAGGGCTCCGGCGTCGCCCTCCGCCCGGACGCGGACCTCGGTGTGCCCGGCGCCGTCGACGGCCTCCGCCGGTCCGGCCGCCCGCAGGCCGGGGACGGCGGCGACGGCGACGGTCTCGTCGACGGCGTCGCTGACGGACTGCTGCTGCGGCACGGCCCGTCCGTCGAGCAGTGCCGTCAACTCCCGGACGAGCACCGGGTCGTGGGCGCCGTCGTAGATCCACCGGGTGCCGAGCACCCCGTGCTCGGAGGTGCCGATGAGGGCGTGCTCCGCGCCGTCGAGGGGCTTGCCCCGGTACGTCATCGGGACCAGGTACGCGACCGCCTCCGGCCCCTCGCCGTCGGCGACGACCATGAACTCGATGCCCACCTCGCCCTCGGGGTCGTCGAGCCGGAACCCGCCGACCCTCACCGGCCGCGGCCCGTCCGCCCCGCCGGCGTACCACGCCCGCCTGGGCAGCCAGTCGGCGATGAGCTCCAGCTTGGTCGGCGTCATCGTGGTGCGGTGGATGAGGGCCATGAGCGGGTCGCTTCCTCTCCTCGGGACGGGGAGCCGCCAACGTAACAGAGCGCCCCGCCACGGCCGTCGGCCTCCCGCCGTCCCGGGCGGCGCGGGCGCGGTGGGAGCGTTTGACGTACCGGGCGGGGCGGTGGGCCGGGCGGCGTCGGGGCCGGTGGCCTCGCGGGCGCCGGGGGCGCGGGACGGCCGGCCCCGGGCCGCGCGGCCCGTCCGTGGCTTGAAGTGGGGTCCGCTCGGGGGCCGCTCGGGGGGCGTTCCGGTGGGGAGGGATGGTGGACGGGTCCGTCGCTTCCATTGACGTCGGCGCAACGGTAAGGAAGGTTTCCTGTCAACCATCGCCGACCGCCCGGCGCCGCCCGGCAGGAGGAGACGACCCATCATGCGCAGAGCGATTCCGGCCGCGGCCGCGACGGCCGCCGCCGTCCTGATCGCCGCGGGACTCCTGACCCCGTCGGCCCGGGCCGACGCCGCCCCCGTCCTCACCGCCTCGGTCGCCCGGGCGAGCGTCTGGAGCACCGGCTACGGCGCCGAGGTGACCGTGGCGAACGGCGGGGACGCCCCGGCGAGCGGCTGGACGGTCGAGTTCGACCTGCCGGAGGGCACCTCGGTCAGCGGTCACTGGTCGGCGACGAAGACCCAGAGCGGCCGCCACTACACCTTCACCTCCGTCTCCTGGAACGGCTCGGTCGCACCGGGCGGGACGCAGGGCTTCGGCTTCAACGCGAGCGGCCTCGGCCTCCCCCTCAACTGCACGGTCAACGGCGCCCCGTGCGCCGGCGGCAGCCCCACGCCGACCCCCACGCCCACGCCGAGCTCTACCCCGACCCCGACGCCGACGCCGACCCCCACGCCGAGCTCTACGCCCACGCCCACCCCCACCTCCACGACCGCCCCGCCCGCCGGCCCCGTCGTCGACGTCGCCACCGCGGCGGAGCTCCGGGCCGCGCTGGACTCGGCGACGCCCGGGCGGACGATCCGGCTGGCCCCCGGCGAGTACCGCGGCTCCTTCGTCGCGCAGCGCGCCGGCACGGCGGACCGGCCGATCACGCTGACCGGCCCCCGGACGGCGGTGCTCGTCAACGACGGTCCGTCCGGCAGCGGCCCGTCCTGCCCGGTCCCCACCGCCGGCTGGGACCCGGGGTACGGCCTGTGGCTGTACCGGGCGCCGCACTGGAACCTGGAGGGCTTCACCGTCCGGGACTCCAAGAAGGGCGTGGTCGTCGACGCCTCCCCGCACGTGACGGCGGACGGGCTGCACGTGCACCGCGTGGAGGAGGAGGGCGTGCACTTCCGCCGCTCCTCGGCGGACGGCGTGCTCCGGGACTCGACGGTCGAGGAGACGGGCCTGGCGCAGCCCGGCTACGGCGAGGGCGTGTACATCGGCTCCGCGGGCTCCAACTGGGGCTGCCACGGCAACGAGGGCGGCGCCGACCGCTCGGACCGGGTGCTCGTGGAGAACAACCGGATCGGTCCGGGCGTCGCCGCCGAGGCCGTCGACGTCAAGGAGGGCACCTCCGGCGGGACCATCCGCGGCAACACCTTCGACGGGCGCGGGATCAGCGGTCAGAACTCGGCGGACTCCTGGATCGACGTGAAGGGCGTGGACTACCTGATCGAGGGCAACACCGGCACCTTCACCGCGCCGGGCACCTTCGCCAACGGGTACGAGACGCACAACCCCGTCACCACGCCGGCCTTCCCGAACGGCTGCGGCAACGTGTGGCGCGGCAACTCCTCCGACCTGGGCGGGGTGGGCGCGTACGCCGTCCGGATCACGTCGACCTCGAAGTGCCCGGGGCGGCTCAACGTGGTGCACGCCTCCAACACGGTGCGGGGCGCCACGAGCGGTCTGACCAACATCGCGGTCACGCCGTGAGGCCGTCCTCCCCGTAGGGGTCGAACCAGTGGCCGTCGAAGTGGCGGGCCAGGGAGTGGGGGTGGTGCCGGTCGGTGAGGACGCGGTGGAGGAACTCGGTGACGGTCACATCGAACCGCTCCCAGGAGTCGAAGTCGTCCTCGCAGGCGACGACCGGCCACCGCTCGGGGTCGTCGCCCTCGGTGAGCCAGTAGAAGGTGTCGGCCTGCTCCGTGTCGCCCCACTGCAGGAGGCCGCCGGGCGCCGGGTACACGCCGTACGGCTCCCACAGGCCGGAGCCGCGCGTCCGCGCCCACTCGGCCGACCGGAGCGCGTTCCCGACGAGGTCGGAGCCGCGCGCGTTCGAGCCGGGGACGTACAGCCGGAGGTAGTCGTCGAAGGCGCCCTCGCCGAAGACCTCGGCGAGCTGCTTGTAGTCGGCGGGGAGCGCCGTGCCGAGCCGGGCCTCGGTGTCCGCCCAGTCCACCGGGTGCCGGGGCGCGGCGAGGTCCCGGCCGGTGGCCGCGACGATCCCGCCCAGCCAGGTGGACCCCTCGGGAGGCTCGTCCGCCGGGGTCCGGCCCTCGGCGACGAGGAGCACGGGCAGCGGGCCCTGGGGGTGGCGGATCGCGCCGAGGCCGATCCACCGGCCGCCGTGCGACCAGCCGCGCATCGCGAGGAGCCGGTCCCCGAAGGGGGTGAGCAGCGGCAGGCCGGTGAGGGCGGTCGCGGTCGGGTCCGCGCAGCCGTCCGGGGCGAGGCTCCGCGCCCGTCCGTACCGCTCGACGAGGGCCCTCCGGAACGCGTCGAGCGCGCCCTCCCCGATCGGCGGCGGCAGGCAGACGTGGCCGTCGGGATGACCCGGCTCCCCGCAGCGGAGCTCGCCGGTGTCGGCCCAGGCCAGGCGGCGCACGAGGGCGAGGAGTTCGGCCGGTTCCCCGTCGTGCTCGTTCGGTCGGTCCATGACGGGCATGGAACCAGACGGCACCGACAACGCCGCCCGCGCCCCCGGGCGCGGCGGGATGCGGCGGGGCGCGGCGGACAGGGAAGGCGCCGGCCATGGCGCGAAACTCTGAATGGTGGTTCACTCCTTTCATGGCCTACCGCAAGACCCCCGCCGAAGTCCGCCGGCTCGAAGCGGCCCGGGAGCACCTGGTCGCCTGCGCCACCTCCGTCGTGGCCGAGGTGGGCTGGTCCCAGGCGTCCGTGACCGCGGTCGCCGACGCCGCCGGGATCGCGGCCGGCTCCGTCTACCAGCACTTCCCGTCCAAGGCGGCGCTCGCCGTGGAGGTCTTCCGGCGCGCCGCCGGGCGCGAGGTGGAGGTGCTCGGCGAGGTGCTGGCCGCGCCCGGCGACCCGGTCGAGCGGCTGACCCGCGGCATCCACGTCTTCGCCCGCCGCGCCCTGGAGAACCGCGGGCTCGCCCACGCCCTGCTCGCCGCCCCGGCCGAGCCCGCCGTCGGCGCCGAGCGGCTCGACTTCCGGCGCCGCTACCGCGCGCTGTTCGCCGCGGTGGTGCGCGAGGGCATCGCCGGAGGGGTGCTGCCCGAGCAGAACGGCGAGCTCACCGCCGCCGCGCTCACCGGCGCGGTCGGCGAGGTCCTGGTCGACCCGCTCGGCGCCCCCGGCGGGACCACCACCGAGGCACTCCTCGCCGACCTCACCGCGATGGCGCTGCGCTGCGCGGGCGCGCCCCCGCCGTAGACCGCCGCCGTAGGCCCCCGGCGCAGACCGCCGTACGCCGGCGCGCCCGGCCGGCGCCGTACCGACCCGTCCCCCGCCCCGCCCCGCCTTCCGGAGGAGCAACCACCGTGACCACGACCCCCGGCTCCGACACCGACGCCTCCACCGCTCCCGCTCCCGGCACCGGCACGGGCGCCCCCGGCGCCGCGCCCCGGAGCCGTCCCACCGCCGTGACGCACGCCGTCACCAACCAGGCCCCGCCGCTGACCGGCCACGACGCCGCGGCCGACCCGGTGCTGCTCGAAGGCGTCGAGCGGGAGGGCGCCGGGTGGCACCTGGCGGACCTGCACCGCTTCGGCCGCGTCGTCACGGGCGAGGAGGCCCAGCGCTGGGCGGACCAGGCCAACCGCCACGAGCCCGAGCTGCGCACCCACGACCGGTACGGCAACCGGATCGACGAGGTCGAGTTCCACCCGGCCTACCACCGGCTGATGGACCTGTCCGTGGGCGAGGGCCTCGCCGGCGCCGCCTGGGCCGACGACCGGCCCGGCGCCCACGTGGCGCGCGCCGCCGGCTTCATGCTCGCCGGCATGCTGGAGGCGGGCCACCTGTGCCCGGTCTCGATGACGTACGCGGTGGTCCCGGCGCTGCGGCACTCCCCCGAGCTCGCCAAGACGTACGTGCCGCTGCTCACCAGCCGCTCGTACGACCCCGGGCTGCGCGCCCCGGCGGAGAAGCGCGGGCTGCTCGCCGGGATGGGCATGACCGAGAAGCAGGGCGGCAGCGACGTGCGCGCCAACACCACGACCGCCATCGAACTGCCGGACGGGACCTGGCGGTTGCGCGGCCACAAGTGGTTCACCAGCGCGCCGATGAACGACGTCTTCCTCGTCCTCGCGCAGGCGCCCGGCGGCCTCTCCTGCTTCCTGGTGCCGCGCGTCCTGCCCGACGGCGCCCGCAACACCTTCCGCATCCAGCGGCTCAAGGACAAGCTCGGCAACCGCTCCAACGCCAGCAGCGAGCCGGAGTTCGACGACACGGTGGCGTGGCTGGTCGGCGCCGAGGGCAAAGGCGTGCGGACCATCATCGACATGGTGACGATGACCCGCCTGGACTGTGTGCTCGGCTCCGCCGCCGGCATCCGCGGCGCGCTCGCCCAGGCGGCCCATCACGCCCGCCACCGCTCGGCGTTCGGCGCCACGCTGATCGACCAGCCGCTGATGCGGAACGTCCTCGCCGACCTGGCGCTGGAGTCGGAGGCCGCCACCACCCTCGGCCTGCGGCTGGCCGGTGCCGCGGACCGCGCCCGCCTCGGCGACGAGGGCGAGCGGGCCTTCCTGCGCCTGGCCACCGCCGTCGGCAAGTACTGGGTCTGCAAGCGGCAGCCCGCCGCCGTCGCCGAGGCCCTGGAATGCCTGGGCGGCAACGGCTATGACGAGGCGTCAGGCATGCCCCGCCTCTACCGCGAGGCCCCGCTCAACAGCATCTGGGAGGGCTCCGGCAACGTCAGCGCCCTGGACCTGCTGCGCGCCCTGGCCCGCGAGCCGGAGGCCCTGGACGCCTTCCGCGCGGAGGTCGGGGCGGCGTCCGGCGCCGACCGGCGGCTCGACGCGGCCTGGGCCGCCCTCCAGGGCGAGCTCCGGCTCACCGAGGACGCCCCGCTGCGGGCCCGCCGGGTCGCCGAGCGGGCCGCCCTGGTGCTCCAGGGCTCGCTCCTGGTCCGGCACGCCCCGGCGGCGGTCGCCGACGCCTTCTGCGCCTCCCGGCTCTCCGGCGACCGGGGCCTCGCCTTCGGCACCCTCCCGCCGGCGACGGACTTCACGGGCCTGCTGGACCGCCTGCCGGTCTGAGGGGCCCCGCGCCGAGGCTCTCGCGCAGGACGGCCGCCTCCTCGTCGAGGTGGTGGAGGAGGGCGGCGAGCGCCGGGGTGCGGGTGCGGTGGGCGGCTTCGGTGACGCCCACCGTGCGCCCCACGGAGGGGAGTTCGACCGGCAGCGGCGCCAGGTGTTCGTCGTCGCGCAGGACCAGTTCCGGCAGGAGCGCGACCATGTCGGTCTGGAGCAGCAGCGCCCGCATGGTCAGGATGGACGTGCACTCGACCCGGTCCGCCGGCAGCGAGAGCCCCCGGTCCACGAAGAGCGCCCCCAGCTCGTGGCGGAGGGCGGTCTGCTCGACCGGCAGGATCCACGGGAAGCCGAGCGCGTCCGTGAGCGTGGCCGTCCGCTCCGCCAGCAGCGGGTGCCCGGAGCGGACGGCGAGCCGGATGGGCTCGCGGTAGAGCATCCGGTGGCGCACCTTCTCGCCCTCGGCCGGCGCGGCGCCCACCCGGCCGACGATCACGTCGAGTTCGCCGCCGAGCAGCGCCGGGTGGAGCACGTCCGGGGTGCCCTCCCGGACGACGACGGTCAGCCGGGGCCGCTCCCGCTTCAGCCGGGCGACGGCCCGGGGCAGCAGCACGTTGGCCCCGGCCAGCAGGGTGCCCACGGTGACCGTGCCGTCCTGCCCCTGCCGCAGTCCGGTGAGGTGCTCCTCGGCGCGCCGCACCTCGGCGACGACCGCGCGGGCGTGGGCCACGAGGGCCTCTCCGTAGACGGTGGGCCGCATCCCGCGCGGCACGCGGGTGAACAGCGGCAGTTCGGCGATGGCCTCCAGCTCCCGCAGCGTCCGGGTCGCGGCGGGCTGGGTGAGGTGCAGGGTCTCGGCCGCCCGCACCACGCTCCCGTGCTCGAAGACCGCGAGGAGCAGGGTCAGGTGCCGGAACTTCAGCCGGCCGTCCAGGAGGTCCATCGGAGCCGTCTCCTTCCGGGGGAGCGCCGGCGGCGGGCCGCGCCCCGGCCGTCGCATACCAGGATCGCTATACCTCTCGCACCGATCGGCATTGGATCGGCATAGCTGGGTGGGCGCACTATACCGGCACGCCCCGGGGGCGAGTTTCGGACAGTCCCCGGCCCAGCAACGGAGGTCTGCAAGGTGAGTTCACCCGTGCGGCATTACGTAGGAGGCGGGTTCGACGCGTCCGGCGTGCCGTTCCCGCTCGTCGACCCGGCCACCGGGCGCACCGTCGGGGAGGTGCCCGCGGCCTCGCGGGAGCTGGTCGGCCGGGCGGTGGGCGCCGCCCGGGAGGCGCTGCGCGGACCCTGGGCGGGGTGGAGCCCGGCGGAGCGCTCGCGGGCGCTGCACCGGATCGCCGACGGCATCGAGGCGCGCTTCGACGAGTTCGTCGCCGCCGAGTGCGCGGACACCGGCAAGCCCCGCGGGCTCGCCTCGACGGTCGACGTCCCGAGGGCGGTCGCCAACTTCCGCGCCTACGCGGACCTGTCGGCCGGGCGGAGCGAGCGGTCCTGGCACACCCCCGCCCCGGACGGGCGCGGCGCGCTGAACTACACGGTGCGCAAGCCGCTCGGCGTGGTCGCGGTGGTCTCGCCGTGGAACCTGCCGCTGCTTCTGCTCACCTGGAAGCTCGCCCCGGCCCTCGCCATGGGCAACACCGTGGTCGCCAAGCCGTCGGAGCTCACGCCGTCCACGGCCTGTCTGCTGGCGGAGGTGATCGCCGGGGCGGAGCTGCCCGCGGGCGTCTTCAACCTGGTCCACGGACCGGGGGCGGACGCGGCCGGGCAGTGGCTGACCGAGCACCCCGGGGTGGACGCCGTCGCCTTCACCGGCGAGTCCCGTACCGGTTCGGCGATCATGCGGGCCGCCGCGGACCGGCTGGCCCCGGTCTCTTTCGAGCTCGGCGGCAAGAACGCCGGGCTGGTCTTCGCCGACGCGGACCTGGAGCGGGCCGTGGAGGGGACCCTCCGCTCGTCCTTCACGCACAGCGGGCAGGTGTGCCTGTGCACCGAGCGGGTGTACGTGGAGCGGCCGGTGTTCGAGGCGTTCGCCGGGGCCCTCGCGGCCGGGGCGAAGGAGCGGACCGGGTACGGCCCGATGATCTCCGCCGCCCACCGAGACAAGGTCCTCGGCCATCTGGCCCGGGCCGCCACGGACGGCGAGGTCCTCGCGGGCGGCGGGGCGCCGTCGTTCGGCGACGCGCGGGACGGCGGCTTCTGGGTGGAGCCGACGGTGCTCGCCGGACTGCCGGAGGACCACCCGGCGGTACGGGAGGAGATCTTCGGCCCCGTCGTGCACCTGGCCCCCTTCGACACCGAGGAGGAGGCCCTCGCCCTGGCCAACGCGGGTCCGTACGGGCTGGCCGCCACGGTGTGGACCGGCGACCTGAGCCGCGCCCACCGGGTCGCCCCCGCCCTCGACGTCGGCGTCGCCTGGGTCAACACCTGGAACCTGCGGGACCTGCGCACCCCCTTCGGCGGGGTGAAGGCGTCCGGGATCGGGCGCGAGGGCGGGGACCACTCCCTCGACTTCTTCTCCGAGCCGATGAACGTGTGCGTGAAGCTGTGACGACGACGGACGGGCCCGTGCCCGTGCCCCGTGGTACGGCGACCCACCCGGCCGCGACCCGGCCCGCCGAGAGCCGCCCCACCGAGGCCGTGGAGGCCGCCGCCGCCCGCATCGAGGAGGCGTACCGCACCGGCGTCCCGTGCGCCCCCGTGCGGGAGTTGCTGCCGCCGGACGACCTGGACGCGGCCCACGCCGTCCAGTCCCTCGTGACCGGACGCCGGCTCGCCGCCGGCCGCCGGGTCACCGGCTGGAGGACCGGCCCGGCCCTCCCGGCGGAGCGGGACCCGCGCGGCGCCGGAGCCCCGCGCTCCGGCGTCCTGCTCGACGACACGGCGGTCCCGGACGGCGCCGAGATCCCCTGGGGCGCGGTGCTCCAGCCGTGGGCCGGGGCCGGGGTGGCCCTGGTCCTGGACCACGGCCTCGTCCACGAGCGGCACACGGTGGCCGACGTGATCCGGGCGGTCGCCTTCGCGCTGCCGGTGATCGAGGTGGCCGGCAGCCGGATCCGCGACTGGGACGTCACCGCCGTCGACGCCCTCGCCGACAACGCCTGCGGCGGCGCGTACGTCCTGGGCACCTGCCCCGTCCCGCTGCGCGGGACGGACCTGCGGACGGCGGGGACGGTGCTGGAGCGGCGGGGCGAGCCCGTCTCGACCGGCGCGGGCGCCGCCCCTCCCGGCCATCCGCTGCTCGCGGCGGTGCGGCTGGCCGACGCGCTGGTCCGGCGGGGGACGCCGCTGCGGGCCGGGAACACCGTCCTGACCGGCGCGCTCGGACCGCTGACGGCCGTGGCGCCCGGAGACGTGCTGGAGGCCCGGATCGACGGACTCGGCTCGGTGCGCGCGGCCTTCGGGCCCGCCGGGCCGGAAGGAGACGCACGATGAGCACGACGACGGTACCGGCCGGGACCCCGGCCGAGGACCTGGCCGGGGCACTGGACGCGGCGGCCCTGGAGGCCCGCCCGCTGCCCGGCGGCGGGAGCGGCCTCGCGGACGTCGCGGAGGCGTACGCGGTGCAGGAGGCGCTGGTCGCGCGGCGGCTGGCCCGCGGCGAGCGGCTCACCGGCGTGAAGCTGGGGTTCACCAGCCTCGCCAAGATGCGGCAGATGGGGGTGGCCGACCTGATCCACGGACGGCTGACGGACCGCATGGAGATCGCGGACGGCGGCCGGTGCGAGGTCGCCGGACTGATCCACCCCAGGGTCGAGCCGGAACTCGCCTTCCTCCTCGGCTCGGTCCTGGCCCCGGGCGGCGACCCTGCGGCGGCGGTCGCCGCGGTGGCGCCCGCCCTGGAGGTCATCGACTCCCGCTACGACGGCTTCCGCTTCTCCCTCCCCGAGGTGATCGCCGACAACACCTCCGCCGCGGCCTACGCGGTCGGGCCGTGGACCGCGCCCCGCGACCTGGGCGGCCTCGGCGCGCTCGGCAACCTCGGGGTGCTCCTGGAGCTGGACGGGCGCCCGGCCGGGACCGGCTCCACCGCCGCGATCCTCGGGCACCCGCTGCGCGCGCTGGCCGCCGCGGCCCGGCTCGCCGGCCCGCTCGCCGCCGGCACGGTGATCCTCGCGGGCGCGGCCACCGCCGCCGTGCCCCTGCCGCCCGGCACCCATGTGCGCGCCACGGTCGCCCGCCTCGGCCACGTCTCCGTCACCACCGGGGAGGCGGCGTGATCGTCCCCGGAGCAGCCCCGCCGCGCGGCCGCTTCCCGCACCTGAGGCGCGCGGGCGACCTGGTCTTCGTGTCCGGTACGAGCTCCCGCCGCCCGGACGGCGGCTTCGCCGGCGCGAGCGCCGACCCGATGGGCGTGACGGACCTCGACATCCGGGTCCAGACCCGGGCGGTGCTCGACAACATCGCGAGCCTGCTGGCGGCGGCGGGCGGCGGTCTCGGCGACCTCGTGTCGGTGACCGCGTACCTGGTCAGCATGAACGACTTCGGCGGCTACAACGAGGTCTACGCCGAGTACTTCGACGAGACCGGCCCGGCCCGCACCACCGTCGCCGTCCACCAACTCCCCCACCCCCACCTGCTGATCGAGATCAGCGCGGTGGCCCACCTCCCGCAGAGCGAGGAACAGCGCCGATGACGATGAGACCGTTCAACCTCCACGCCTGGATCGACGAGCACCGGCACCTGCTGAGGCCGCCGGTCGGCAACGTCCAGATCTGGCGGGACGCCGACCTGATGGTGACCGTCGTCGGCGGCCCCAACCGCCGCACCGACTTCCACGACGACCCGATCGAGGAGTTCTTCTACCAGCTCAAGGGCGACATGGTGCTGCGCGTCATGGAGGAGGAGGGCCGGCCGCCGCGCGACCTCCACATCCGCGAGGGCGACGTCTTCCTCGCCCCGGCCCACCTGCGGCACTCCCCGCAGCGACCGGAGGAGGACAGCATCGGCCTGGTCGTCGAGTTCGCCCGCCCGCGCGGCAGCCTCGACGCCTTCGAGTGGTACTGCCTGGAGTGCCACCACCTGGTGCACCGCAGCGAGGTCCAGCTCACCTCGATCGTCGACGACCTCCCGCCGCTCTTCGGCGCCTTCTACGCCGACGAGGCCGCCCGCGCCTGCGGCCGCTGCGGCGCGCTCCACCCCGGCCGCGACTGGCCGGAGGAACTGCGCCCGCGCACCCGCCGCGACGGGGCGGGCGGCGCATGACCGTCGTCGACGTCCACGCGCACGTCTTCCCCGCGCTCGGCCGCGCCGAGTCCCGCCGGCTCACCGGCTCCGACGACGGCCCCTGGCTGCGCACCACCGACGGGCCCGACGCCGGGATGATGATGGCCGGCGCCACCGAGTACCGGCCGGTGCGGCGCACCCTGTGGGACCCGGCCGCCCGCGTCGCCGACCTCGACCGGCTCGGCGTCGACGTCCAGGTCCTCTCCAGCACCCCGCTGCTCTTCGGCTACGGCCTGGAGCCCGGGCGCGCCGCCGACTGGTGCCGCACCGTCAACGCCCACCTGCTGGAGTACGCCGCCCACGCCCCCGACCGGCTGGCCCCGCTGTGCCAGGTGCCGCTCCAGTCCACCGAGGCGGCCTGCGAGACGCTGAGCGAGGCGGTGCGGCAGGGCTTCCGCGGCGTCCACATCGGCAACCACCTGGGCGACCGCGACCTCGACGACGGGGCGCTGACCGAGTTCCTGACGCACTGCGCGCACGAGGGCGCGGCCGTCCTCGTCCACCCGTGGGACCTGCCGTCCGGGCCGCGCCACGCGCGGTACATGCTGGCCTGGCTGGCGGGCATGGCGGGCGAGACCCATCTGACGATCCTGTCGCTGATCCTCTCCGGGGCCTTCGAGCGCCTCCCGTCCTCGCTGCGGCTCCTCTTCGCGCACGGCGGCGGCAGCTTCCCGTACCTGCTGGGCCGGGCCGACAACGCCTGGCACCGGCGCGACCTCGTCCGGGCCGACAGCCCGCACCCTCCGTCGCACTACACCGACCGGTTCTCCGTCGACTCGGCCGTCTTCGACCCCGGGGCGCTGCGCCTGCTCGTGGACGTGATGGGCGCGGAGCGGGTGCTGCTCGGCTCCGACCACCCCTTCCCGCTCGGCGAGGAGGAGATCGGCCGGCTGGTGCGCGACAGCGCCCTCACCGACCGCGAGAAGACCGCCGTCCTCGGCGGCAACGCCGTCCGCTTCTTCGGACTGAACCGGCTGCCGGAAGGAGCCCCCGCATGCTGACCGAGCGTGCCGCCGCGCTGGACGCGGCCGACCCCCTCGCCGCCGTCCGCTCCCGCTTCCTGCTCCCGGAGGGGGTGGTCTACCTGGACGGGAACTCGCTGGGGGCGCTGCCCGCCGCCGTCCCGGCCGTCGTCGAGGACGCCGTGCACCGCCAGTGGGGCACCGACCTGATCCGCTCCTGGAACGCCAACGGCTGGTGGGAGGCACCGGCCAGGACCGGGGACGCCGTCGGCCGGCTGATCGGCGCCGCGCCGGGGCAGGTCGTCGCCGGGGACTCCACGAGCGTCCAGCTGTTCAACACCCTCCTCGCGGCCGCCCGGCTGCGGCCCGGACGCCGGCTGCTGCTGACCGACCCCGACCACTTCCCCACCGACCAGTACGTCGCCGACTCGGTGGGCCGCCTCCTCGGCCTCGACGTCCGCCGGGTGCCGGCCCGGGAGGCCGCCGCCGTGCTGGCCACCGAGGGCGCGGACGTGGCCGTCGCCGCGTACGCGCCGGTGGACTACCGCACCGGCGAGCTGTACGACATGGCCGCGCTCACGGCCGCCGCGCACGCCGCAGGCGCCCTGGCGCACTGGGACCTCTGCCACGCGGCGGGCGCGCTGCCGGTCGGTCTCGACGCGATCGGGGCGGACTTCGCGGTCGGCTGCGGCTACAAGTACCTGTCCGGCGGGCCCGGCGCACCGGCCTTCGCCTATGTCGCCGCCCGCCACCAGGACGGCTTCGACCAGCCGCTGACCGGCTGGCACGGGCACGCCGAACCCTTCGCGATGTCCGGCACGTACGCCCCCGGGCCGGGCATCGGCAGGGCCAGGATCGGCACGCCCGCGCTGCTGTCCCTGCTCGCCCTGGAGGCCGCGCTCACCGCCTTCGACGGGGTGGAGATGGCCGAGGTGCGCCGCAAGAGCCTGTCGCTGACCGGCTTCTTCCAGGAGTGCGCCGACTCCCTCCTCGACGGCCTCGGCTTCGCCTCCGTCACCCCGCGCGACCCGGCGCGCCGGGGCAGCCAGGCCGCGCTGCGGCACCCGGAGGCGTACCCGCTCGTCGCCGCGCTCACCGCCCGGGGCGTGATCGGCGACATGCGCGCCCCGGACCTGCTCCGCTTCGGCTTCAACGCGCTGTACGTCACGCACGCCGACGTCCTGCGCGCCGTCGAGGAGTTGAGGGACATCACGGTCTCCGGCGCCCACCGGGCCCCCGAGTTCCGCGAGCGCCCGACCGTCACCTGAGCCCCCCACCCCACAGCACCGCTCCCTCCCCCGCGTACGTCTCCGAAAGGACCGTCCCATGCGCTCCACCCGCAGAAACGCGGCGCTCGCCGCCGCCGTCGCCGCCGCCGCGACGGCCACGCTGCTCGTCCCCGGGGTCTCCGGCGCCACCGCCGGGGCCGCCGGTCCGGCTGCCGGCGACCCGGACGTCCGCGCCGTCTGCGCCGACCGCCGGCCGGAGCAGGCCGACCCCGGCGCGTACGGCATGCAGCTCGACGGCACCTTCCGGCACCCCTCGCTCACCCCGGTCGACGAGGAGTCCGAGCACCCCTTCCCGGGCCGCCGGGCGGAGTACGACACCCGGTCGTACATCAAGAACATGAAGGTCGAAGCGGCCTACGAGGGCGCCGACTTCACCCCGGACTACTTCCACACCTGGCAGAACGTCGTCGACTTCGACGGGCGCCGCTACCTCTTCCAGTACGACCGCTCCGAGGGCCGCGTCTACGACATCACCGACGTCAGGAAGGTGAAGGTCGTCGAGAAGCTGAGCCGCGAGGACGTCGGCGGCGACGAGACCCGGGCCAACGGCGACTGGGCGGCGCACGACTACTGGGGCGCGTCCACCGTCCAGTGGAGCGAGAAGCTGGACGCCTACGTGATGGTCCAGAGCTTCGAGAGCAGGCGGCAGATCTCCGAACTCTCCGACCACCCGCCCCTCGACAAGTACAACAACCCGGACGGCGTGCGGAAGCTGCGGGAGAAGCCGGGGCTGAAGGGCTTCAAGGTCTACCGGCTGGACGGGCCGCGCAAGAAGGACTGGAAGCTGCTCGCGACGGTCTCCACCGACGCCACCCAGGCCGACCCGCTCCGCTCCGACCCGGCGGCCGCGCAGCAGGGCTCCGGCTCGATCGACGTGCCCCACTGGGCGGGCGGGCGGTACATGTTCATCGCCACGGCGCCGGACGACACCTACTCCGGCACCGAGTACCCGACCAACCTGCACTCGGCCGGCTACCAGTCCTGGGACATGTCCGACCCGGCCCGCCCCCGGCTCCTCGACACCTGGCACCTGCCGGGCCAGCGCACCGGCGAGGACGCCGCCTACCGGAAGAACCCGCGCTGTGGCAACCGCACCAGCTGGATGGGCGCCCGGATGCCGCTCTTCCTCCCCAAGCCCGTGGAGAAGGGCGGGCGTTACGCCTTCGCCGCGATGGGCGGCTACGGCCTGACGGTCCTGGACGTGTCCGATCCCTCCGACCTGAGGACGGTCTCCCACCTGGACCTCCCGGCGTCGGTGGCGGGCACGGAGGGGGACAACATCGACGTCTCCCAGTACGAGGAGACCGGGATGATCTACTACTCCGGCTACCCGCTCACCGAGGACTGCTACGAGCCCTACAAGGACGTCTACCAGATCGACGTCCGCGACCCCGCCCGCCCTCGCGTGGTCGGCGCCCTCCCCCGCCCCGTCCCGCCGCGGACGGCCGGCTTCGCCGACTACTGCCAGCGCCGGGGCAGTTTCGGGCCCAAGCGGACCGGCTACTACACCAACCCGGGCCGCCACGACGCCGGGCTCCTCGGCTACGGCTTCTACAACGCGGGCGTGCAGTTCTTCGACGTCTCCGACCCGGCCCGGCCCGAGATCGCCGCGTACTTCGTGCCCAAGGCGTACGGCCGGGACACGGCGGACTACGCGTACGGCAACCAGACCCACGGGGTCTACGTGGAGTGGGACCGCAACATCGCCTGGGCGCTGACCAACCACGGCATCTACGCCCTGTCGTCGAAGGTCCTGGGCAAGCCCGACCTCGACCGGCCCGCGAAGCCGTTCCGCACCAGCGAGTTCTGAGCCCCCTCCCCCGCGCTCCCTCGCTCCTTCCCCCTCCCTCTCCCTCCTGTTCCCGTCCCCCGGAAGGGTCCCTCCGTCATGCCCGCATCCAGCGACTCCGCAGGACTGGTCCGCTCGCTCACCCACCGCCAGACCACCATGATCGGACTGGGCTCCGCGCTCGGCACCGGTCTCTTCCTCGGCTCCGGGACGGCGATATCCGTCGCCGGGCCGGCCGTGATCGTCTCGTACGCGATCGGGGCGGTGCTGGTGGCCGTCATCGCCGTGCTGCTCGGCGAGATGTCCGCCGCCCACCCCGTGCCGGGCTCGTTCGGCACCGTCGCGCACCGCTACCTCGGCCCGTGGGCCGGCTTCCTCAGCCGGTGGCTGTACTGGTTCAGCGCGGTCGTGGTCATCGGCACGGAGGTCGTCGCCTCCGCGCTGTACATCCGGTGGTGGTGGCCCGGCGTGCCGATGTCGCTGGCCATCGTGGCGATCGCCGGGATCGTCCTCGCGGTCAACGTCATCAGCGTGAAGTCCTTCGGCACCACGGAGTTCTGGCTCTCCACCGTCAAGGTGGTGGCGCTGTGCGCCTTCGTGCTCTGCGCCGCGCTGCTGGTCTTCTTCGGCCTGCCCGACACCGAGGCCACCGGCCTCGCCCACCTCACCGACGACGGCGGCTTCCTCCCGCACGGCGCCGAGGCCGTCTGGATCGGCATGTCCGTGGTGATGTTCGCGTACGCCGGCTTCGAGGTCGTCGCCATCGCCTCCGCCGAGGCCGCCGACCCGCAGCGCGCCGTCCGGACCGCGATGCGCCAGCTGGCCTGGCGGCTCGCCTTCTTCTACCTCCTCTCCATCACCCTGGTCCTGGCGCTGATCCCGTGGCGCAGACTCGCCGCGGGCGACGGCAGCGTCGAGGCCAGCCCCTTCGTGCGGGTCTTCTCGGAGATCGGCGTGCCCGCCGCGGCGACCGTCACCAACGCGGTCGTCCTCATCGCCGCCATGTCCGCCGCCAACGCCCACCTGTACGGCGCGTCCCGGCTGCTGCACTCGCTCGGCGCAGACGGCCTCGCCCCGGCGCCGATGGCCCGGCTCAGCCGGCGCGGGGTCCCCGCCCCCGCCCTGGCCGCGTCCACCCTGGGCATCGCGGTGGCCGCCCTGCTCGCCTTCCACGACGTCAGCGGGCTCTTCGGGATCCTGATGTCGATCGCCCTCTTCGCCGTCCTGATGGTGTGGCTGCTGATCCTCGCCTCGTACGTGGCCTTCCGCCGGCACCGGAACGCGCACCCGGAGGAGTTCACCGGCTTCACCGTGCCGGCCGGCGACAAGCTCGCCGTCGTCGCCGGGGCCGGGGTCCTCGCCGTCGCCGCGACCGCCGTGGAGGTCCCCGACATGCGGCAGGCGGCCGGCATCGGCCTCGCCTTCACCGCCGTCCTCCTGGTCTGTCACGCCCTGACCCGCGCCCGCCGGGCGGCCCGCGGCGGGCGGCCCGACGCCTCCCCGGTCTCCCCGGCGGCCCCCGCCGGGGAAAGGCCCTAGAAGATTTCCGCGCCGGGGCGAATCCTCCGCGGGGTCCCCCGTCTCTTATCCGCGTACCGGCCGCACGGGCCGGTACCGCCGGAAGGAGACATCATGCTGATCACCGCCCTCGTCGTCGTCGGGGTCCTGCTCGTCGGAGCGTGCGGCTGGCACCTGACGCGGCGGTACCGGAGCCGCACCTGATCCGCGCCCGCCCACGGGAACCCGCAGAGCACGAGGAAGAGCCCATGAACCGACCCTTCTCCTGGCCGGACGAACGCCTGGTCAGAGCCGCCCAGGAGGGCGACACCGCCTCGCTGACCACCGTCGTCGCGGAATCGCAGCCGCACGTGCGGAAGTTCGCCCGCTCGCTGTGCGCCTCCCCGCAGGACGCGGAGGACGCGGCGCAGGAGGCCCTGATCATCCTCTACCGGAAGATCGGCACCCTGCGGGCGACGGGGGCGCTCGCCTCGTGGATGTTCCGCATCGTGCGCAACGAATGCCTCCGGCAGGTCCGGCTGCTCGTGTCGCGGCCCGAGGAGCCGGTGGCGGCCGGACCCGAGGGCGCCGCGGAGCCGTCCGCCGAGGAGGCGGTCCTGCACCGGCTGGAAGCACGGCGAATCGCCGCCGCCCTCGGGGCCCTGCCCCGGGAGCAGCGGCAGGTGCTGATCATGCGGGACGTGCAGGGCCTGCCCGGCAGGACCGTCGCCCACGCGCTCGGCCTGAGCAACGCGGCGATGAAGTCCCGGCTCCACCGGGCGCGCGCCGCCCTCCGCCACTCCCTGGCGACGACCGACTGAGCGACCGGGCCGGCCACCGGCCCGGGGGCCGAGCGACCCCCGCCCCGACGAAGGAGACCCGCGACCATGAACCCCCTCCCGACCCTCGACGCCGTCCGGGCCGCCGCCACCGAGAAGACGGCCCGGCCGGGCCCGGACTTCGCAAGCACGTCGGTCCCGCGCCACCTGGCGCGCGGCGCCCTCGGCTTCGGGCTGGTCATCGGCTCGGTCGCCCTGGTGCCGGTCGCCGGACCGGCCACCCTGCTGGCGGCCCCGCTGGCCCTGATCGCCTTCCGCGGGTGCCCCACCTGCTGGATGGTCGGCCTGGTCCAGACGATCTCCCGCGGCCGGCTGGAGCGCCGGTGCGCGGACGGCGCGTGCACCCTCGCCAAGGCGCACCCGCACCCCGGCGGAACGCCCGGCACCTGACGGCCCCGGACGGGCCGTCCGCAAGTCTGGTAGGAAACCTTACTATCCGCTAACATCCCGGCAGCGGCTCGGCGCGGCGCCCCCTTCCGAGGGGCGTGACGCGCTCAGTGAGAGCTCTGACCCGGCCGCCGAGCACCACCCCGTCGTGTGGCGCCCCGAACGCCACGCGGTCGGTCGTCCGCGCCCATGTCCCAGGGTGTTCGCCCTTGGGCGCGGACGGCCCACTCCGTGGTGCCCGTCACGGTGTCCAGCTCTCCCCCTCAGGCCAGGGAGCCCAGGTATGCGCCTGTACGCCTCCGCACCGCACCGCCGCACCACGACCCCCCTCTCCCTCGTCCTCGCCGCCGTGCTGCTGCTCGTCGGCGGGCTCCTCCTCGCCCTCCCGGACCGGGCGGGCGCCGCCGCCGACACCCTGATCTCCCAGGGGCGGCCGGCCACCTCGTCCTCCGTCGAGGACAGCACCTTCGGACCGGAGAAGGCCTTCGACGGCGTCTCCACCACCCGCTGGGCCAGCACCGAGGGCGTCGACCCGCAGTGGCTGCGCGTCGACCTCGGCCCCTCCGCCACCGTCTCCCGGGTCAAGCTCGTCTGGGAGGTGGCCTACGCCAAGGCGTACCGCGTCGAGATCTCCGCCGACGGCACCACCTGGACCCGCCTCGCCACCGAGACCGCGGGGAACGGCGGCACGGACGACTGGACCGGACTCACCGGCCAGGGCCGCTTCCTGCGCGTGTACGGGACCGCCCGCGGCACCTCGTACGGCTACTCGCTCTGGACGGTCGAGGTGTACGGCACGACCGGCACGACCACCCCGCCCACCGGCTCCTTCACGGTCGTCGCGGCCGGCGACATCGCCGCGCAGTGCACGGCCTCCAGCAGCTCCTGCGCCCACCCGAAGACGGCGGCCCTCGCCCAGCGGATCGCCCCGTCCTTCTACCTGACGATGGGTGACAACCAGTACGACGACGCCCTGCTCTCCGACTTCAAGAACTACTACGACAAGAGCTGGGGCGCCTTCAAGGCGAAGACCCGGCCCGTCCCGGGCAACCACGAGACGTACGACCCGGCGGGCCCGCTCGCGGGGTACAAGGCGTACTTCGGCTCGATCGCCTACCCGCAGGGCGAGCCCTACTACAGCTACGACCAGGGCAACTGGCACTTCGTCGCCCTCGACTCCAACTCCTTCGACGACCCCGCGCAGATCCAGTGGCTCAAGGACGACCTCGCCCGCACCACCAAGGGCTGCGTCGCCGCCTACTTCCACCACCCGCTGTACTCCTCCGGCGGCCACGGCAACGACCCGGTCTCCAAGCCCGTGTGGGACATCCTGTACGCCGCCAGGGCCGACCTGGTGCTCAACGGGCACGACCACCACTACGAGCGCTTCGCCCCGCAGGACCCCGCCGGGCGGGCCACCGCCGACGGCATGGTCGAGATCGTCGGCGGCATGGGCGGCGCCGAGCCGTACGACATCGAGACCGTCCAGCCGAACAGCCAGAAGCGGATCAGCGGCACCTACGGCGTGCTGAAGCTGGACCTCACCGACACCACCTACACCTGGCAGTACGTCGGCACGGACAACCAGGTCAAGGACTCCGCCCCGACCTACACCTGCCACTGATGTACCTCGCGACCACCGGTCGCCCCGACGCGCCGCCCGCCCCCTCGGGGGTCCGGCGGCGCGTCCCGGGCACCGTCCTCGCGCTCGGCGCGGTCAGCCTGGTCACCGACGTCTCCTCGGAGATGGTGACCGCCGTCCTGCCGCTCTACCTGGTCCTCGGACTCGGCCTCTCACCCCTCCAGTTCGGGCTGCTGGACGGTCTGTCGACCGGCGCCACCGCCCTGGTACGGCTCCTCGGCGGAGCCGCCGCCGACCGCGGCGGACGCCACAAGACGGTCGGCGGACTCGGCTACGCCCTCTCCGCCCTCTCCCGGCTCGGGCTGCTCCTCGCCGGCGGCGCGACCGGCTGGATCGCCGGCTCCCTCGCCGCCGACCGGCTCGGCAAGGGCGTCCGCACCGCCCCGCGCGACGCCCTGATCACCCTGCACAGCCCGCCCGAGGACCTGGGCCGCGCCTTCGGCGCCCACCGCGCGATGGACACCACCGGTGCCCTCCTCGGCCCCCTCGCCGCCTTCGCCCTGCTGTGGGCGACGGCCGACGCCTACGACGCCGTCTTCGCCGTCAGCTTCTGCGTCGGGTCCTTCGGCGTGCTGCTCTGGCTGCTGCTGGTCCCCGGCCGCGGCCGCCCCGCGCGCGTGGCACCGCCGGACGTCCCGCGCCCGCCACGCGCGCGTGGCGGGCTCCTGGGCGCGCCGCGCACGCCCGGCTACCGGCGGATCGTCCTGTGCGCCGGGCTCCTCGGGGCCGCCACCATCGGCGACTCCTTCGTCTACCTGCTGCTCCAGCGCCGGCTCGGCCTCGACGCGACCTGGTTCCCCTTCCTGCCGCTCGGCGCCGCCGCCGTCTTCCTGCTGCTCGCCGTGCCGGCCGGCCGGCTCGCCGACCGCCTGGGCCGGCGCGGCGCCCTGCTGTACGGCCACGGGGCGCTCCTCCTCGCCTACGGCCTGCTCCTGACCCCGCTGCCCGACGCCGCCGTCCTGCCGGGCGTCCTCGTCCTGCTGGGGGCGTTCTACGCGGCCACCGACGGCGTCCTCATGGCGCTGGCCGGCCCCTTCCTCGCCGAGGGGCGGCAGGCGGGCGGCCTGGCCGTCGTCCAGACCGTCCAGGCGCTCGCCCGGGTGGGCGCCGCCGTCGCCTTCGGCGCCCTGTGGACGGCGAGCGGCCCGGAGACCGCCCTGGTGGCCGCCCTCCTGGCGCTCGCCGCCGCCGTCTGCTGCTCCGCGCGCCTGCTGCCCCGGGGGCTCGCGGCCCCCGCCGGACCCGCCGCCCCCGAGCCCTCCGAGAGGACCGACTGACCATGCCCGCCCCGACCGGCGCCTCCCGCCGTACCCGCGTGTGGATCATCGTCCTCGCGCTCCTGCTGCTCGGCGGCGGTGCCACCGCCTACACCCTGCGGGCGGCCTCGGGCCACCGGGCCGCCGACCGCGCCGCCGATCCCGGCTTCACCCTGGACGGCGGCGGACCCGGCGCGTTCTACGTCCGGGACGCCCCGACCGGACGCGTCGCGCGCGTGGACCCGGCGGCGCCCGGCGGCCGGGTGGCCGCCGGGCCCGCCTGCGACCGCTTCCACGCGGCCGGGAACACCGCGCTGTGCCTCCAGCGGCGGCCGGGCGTCCCGGCCCGCTCGTACGCGATCGTGCTCGACCGGCGGCTCCGGGAGGTGCGCCGGGCGGGCCTGCCGGGCATCCCCAGCCGGGCCCGGGTCTCCGCCTCGGGGAACATGCTCGCCTGGACGATGTTCGCGACCGGCGACTCGTACGCCCGCTCGTCCTTCTCCACCCGCACTTCCGTGCTCGACCTGCGCACCGGCTACCTGGTGAAGAACATCGAGCAGATCCCGCTGACCCTCGGCGGGCGCCGCCACCACGCCCCCGACGTCAACTACTGGGGCGTCAGCTTCGCGGCCGACGACAACCGCTTCTACGCCACCGTCTCGACCGGCGGCCGCACCCACCTCGTCGAGGGCGACATGGCGAACTGGTCGGCCCGCGCCCTGCGCGAGAACGTCGAATGCCCGTCCCTCTCCCCCGACGGCACCCGGATCGCCTTCAAGAAGCGGGTCGCCGAAGGACCCCGCGAGCCCTGGCGGCTGTACGTCCTCGACCTGGCCACCGGCCGCGAACACCCGGTCGCGGAACGGCACGGCATCGACGACCAGGCCCTGTGGACGGACTCCGGCACCCTCGCCTACGGCCGGGGCGGGGACGTCTGGTCGGTCCCCGCCGACGGCACCGGCTCCCCCCGCCTCCTGGCCCGCGGCGCCTCCTCCCCGACCCTCGCGGCGCGCCCGTCCTGACCCGCCGGACCCCCGCCGAGGCCCCCCGGGCCGGGGCGCGGGCCCGGTCCGGCCGCCGCGGATCAGACGGTACGGGCCAGCAGCATGACGCCCATCGTGAGCATCGTGGCGGCCACGAGGGCGTCCAGGACGCGCCAGGCGGCGGGGCGGGAGAGGACGCCGCCGAGGAGGCGGGCGCCGTAGCCGAGGCCGGTGAACCAGGTCAGGCTCGCCAGCATCGCGCCGAGGCCGAAGACCCAGCGCAGCGAGCCCCGGTCGGCGGCGACGGAGCCGAGCAGCAGCACGGTGTCCAGGTAGACGTGCGGGTTGAGCCAGGTCATGGCCAGGCAGGTCAGCACGGCGGTGCGCGCCGAACCGGCCGCCGCGCCCTTCGTCGCGAGCGCCTCCCCCGCGGGGCGCAGGGCGCGGCGGGCGGCCAGGAGCCCGTAGCAGATCAGGAAGGCGCCGCCGGCGAGGCCGACCGCGGTCAGCCCGGCGGGCCAGGCGGTGACGACGGCTCCGAGGCCGGCCACGCCGAGGGCGATGAGGAGCGCGTCGGACGCCGCGCAGATGCCGACCACCGCGAGGACGGCCTGCCGGCGTGCGCCCTGGCGCAGGACGAAGGCGTTCTGCGCGCCGATGGCGACGATGAGGGACAGGCCCGTGCCGAATCCGGCGACGGCCGCCGGGATGATGCCGCTGTTCATGCGTCGACGCTACGAGCCGGACCCGTCTTCAGTACACCTAAAGATCCTTAGCCACATGAAGCCGTGCTTAAGGTGGGGGCATGGACGAGCTGCCCTTCGACCAGGTCCGCACGCTGCTCGCCGTCGTCGACGGGGGCACCTTCGACGCCGCCGCCGCGGCCCTGCACGTGACGCCCTCCGCCGTCAGCCAGCGCGTCAAGACGCTGGAGCGGCGCACCGGGCGGGTCCTGCTCACCCGCACCAAGCCGGTCCGGCCGACGGAGTCCGGGCAGGTGGTGGTGCGGTACGCGCGCCGGCTGGCCGCGCTGGAGCGGGACGCGCTGACGGAGCTGGGCATCGCGGGAGGGTCCGGCCCGGCCCGGCTGCCCATCGCGGTGAACGCGGACTCCCTGGCCACCTGGTTCCTGCCGGCCCTGACCCGGGTGCCGCAGGACCCTCCGGTCTGTTTCGAGCTGCACCGCGAGGACGAGGCGCACACGGCGGCCCTGCTGCGCGACGGACAGGTGATGGCGGCGGTGACGTCCTCGGCGGAGCCGGTCGCGGGCTGCACCGCGCGGCCCCTGGGCCTGGCGCGGTACCTGCCGGTGGCGAGCCCGCCGTTCGCGGCCCGGCACCTGTCGGGCGGGCCGCTGGAGCGCCTCCTGCCGGACGCGCCGGTGATCGCCTTCGACCGGCGCGACGAACTCCAGGACCGGTTCGTCCGCGCCCTCGCGTCCGGCACGCCGGGCGCGAGCGGGCTCCGGCACCTCGTGCCCACGTCGGAGGGCTTCTGCGACGCCGTCACCGCGGGCCTCGGCTGGGGCCTGGTCCCCGAGCCCCAGGCCGTGCCCCTGCTCCGCTCCGGCGCCCTCACGGAACTGGCGCCGGGCCGCCACCTGGACGTGCCCCTGTACTGGCAGCAGTGGAAGCTCGACGTCCCGGCCCTGGCCCTCACGGCCCGGACCGTCGCGGCGGCGGCCGCCGGGTCCCTCCACCCCCTGGCCCCTCCCGGCCCCGTCCTCACGGGCCGGGACGGCAGGGGGTGAACCCGCGTCAGGCGCCGGCCCGGCGCCTGCCCCGCACGCGGCGCGGGTACGGGAAGAGCCGCGGGGAGCGTTTCGCGGCCACGTCCTCGACCCAGCCGAAGACCAGCACCAGCAGTCCGATCAGGGGGACCGCCACCATCAGCGGGAACCACTGGCTGGCCAGCAGCCACCGGAAGTGCTCGTAGACGAAGCCGACGGACCAGAGGGGGTCGATCAGGGGGATGGCGGCCACCAGCGCGACCTGGTGCCAGAGGTAGACGCTGACGGCACGGCTGTTGAGCAGGCTGATCAGGCCGTTCCAGCGTTCCAGCGGCCGGGGCCACCGCTCCCAGGAGGGACTGACGTGCAGCAGGAGGGCGACGAAGCCGAAGGACCACAGGGCCTGGGCCACCGGCCAGCTCTCGATGTCGGTGTGCACGGTCGGATCGACCGGCCGGGTCTGGAGGTACCACCAGCCGGCCACCATGATCAGCGGCGCCACGGACGGCACGACGTACCGCGGGATCTTCCTGAGCAGGCCCTCCTGGTGGGCCATGCCGAGGATCCAGCAGGAGCCGAAGGTGGCGAAGTCGCTGGTGTTCTCCCAGACGCGGCCGTAGAGGAACTCCTGGTCGATGAAGAACGTGTGCATGACGATCACCAGGCCGAGCGGCGCGCACAGCGTCACCACCGGCATCCGCCGCAGCGCCCACAGCATCAGCGGTGACAGCAGGACGAACCAGAGGTACGCGCGGAGGTACCAGAGCGGGACGATGACCTGCACCGCCCAGCCCTGCCCCACGAGGTGGTCGAAGCCGTTCAGGGCCTCGGCGTACGGAGGGGTGCTCAGCGGCAGGATCCAGAAGAGCAGCTTGCCCCACCACCAGTCGGGGTGCCCCTCGGCGTCGGGCCCGTCGCCGTCGAGGATCTGGGCGGTGAGCAGGATCGCGCCGAACAGCCACATCGGCGGCAGCAGCCGGCGCAGGCGGCCCCGGATGACGCCGAGGGCGGGCCGGCTGAGGGAACGGGCCATCAGCAGCCCGGCCAGCGCGAACATCACGCCCATCGACGGGAAGACGACGGGCAGCCAGAACCAGCCGAAGTTGTGGTAGACCACCACGCGGACCAGCGCCAGGGCGCGCAGCAGGTCGAAGTAGCGGTCCCGGCCGCCCTTGGCCCTGGCCGGTGCCGTGGGGTCCGGCTCCGGATCGTGCGCCGGTTCCCGTCGGGGGGCGGCGGGGACGCGCAGCCGGAGGGTCTCGTGGGTGCCCACGGATTCGAAGGACGCGGTCATGGTCAGGCCTCCACCGGTGCGGCGACCTCGCCGGTGCGCCGGAGCTTCTGCCAGCGCAGCCGGCCGCCGGTCAGCGCCGTGATCACGGACTGCAGCAGGACGATGTACATCAGCTGCCGGTAGACCACCTGCTGGATCGGCAGGCTGATGAGGTGCAGGGGCTTCTCGCCGTCGAGCCGGAAGGCGTACCAGGACAGCGCGGCCTGGAGCAGGATGAAGCCGCCCCAGCCGGCGAGGGTGATCGGGGCGTCCGCGAACAGCACGCCGTACAGCAGGAACATGTCGACCAGCGGCGCGAGCAGCGGGGCGACCACGCCGAACATCACGACGAGCGGCAGTCCGAGCCGGCCGAAGCGTCCGGCCGGGCCGCGGGAGGTCACGGCGCGGCGGTGCTTCCACATCGCCTGCATGCTGCCGTAGCTCCAGCGGTACCGCTGGGACCAGAGCTGCTGGAGGCTGGCGGGGGCCTCGGTCCAGGCGCGGGCGCGCTCGGCGTAGACGATCCGCCAGCCGTCGCAGAGCACCGCCATGGTGATGTCGGTGTCCTCGGCGAGGGTGTCGTCGCTCATCCCGCCGACCCGCCGCAGGGCCTCCTTGCGGAAGGCGCCGACCGCGCCGGGGATGGTCGGGATGACGTTGAGCATGTCGTACATCCGGCGGTCCAGGTTGTGGCCGAGGACGTACTCGATGTGCTGCCAGGCTCCGATCAGGCTCTCGCGGTTGCCGACCTTGGCGTTGCCCGCGACCGCGCCGATCGTCCGGTCGCCGAAGGGCTGGACCAGCTCGCGCACGGTGGACGGCTCGAAGACGGTGTCGCCGTCCATCATCACGACGATGTCGTACGACGCGGCCGCGATGCCGGTGTTGAGCGCGCTGGACTTGCCGCCGTTGGGCTGGCGGATCAGCCGGACGAAGGGCAGGGCCATCGCCTCGACGATGTCCGCCGTGCCGTCCGTGGAGCCGTCGTCGACGACGATGACCTCGATCGGGTAGTCACTGGCGGCCAGCGAGTTGAGGGTGTTCGCGATGCACTCGCGTTCGTTGTAGGCCGGGACGAGGACGGTCACCGGCTCGGTGACGGGCGGTCCCCACGCGTCCCGCCGCCGGGAGCGCCGGGCGTGGAGGGGCGCGAGGACGAGCATCAGCGCGAACCGTCCGAAGTTGAGGAAGCCGACGACGGCCAGCAGCGCGACCAGCACCGGCAGGGTGAGCACGGCGGCCTGGCTGGCCCAGATGAACCCCTTGCCCGCCCACAGCCGGTAGCCGTCCACCGGCACGGTGGCGTCGGTGGCGCCGAGCGCCTCGGAGACGGTGGCGAAGCGGTAGCCCTCGCCCTGCAGCCTGTCGATGATCTTCTCGAGCGCGGCGAGGGTCTCGGTGCGGTCGCCGCCCGCGTCGTGCAGCAGGACCAGCGCGCCCGCGCCGGGCTTGCGCGGCATCGCCGCCTCGACGATCGCGTCGACGCCGGGATGCTTCCAGTCGTCGGTGTCGCGGTCGATGAACGCGGTGAGGTAGCCGCGGGAACCCACGTACTTGATGACCGGGTAGTTCCAGTCGTCGAGCGCCGAGGCCTCGGAGGAGTACGGCGGGCGGAACAGCGCGCTGTGGACGCCCGCGACGCCGGCCAGCGCCAGCTGCGTCTGCGCCAGCTCCCAGCTGATCCGGGCCTCGGACTGGTACGCCAGATCGGGGTGGGTGAAGGTGTGCACGCCGATCTCGTGGCCGCCCGCGACGATCTGCCGGATGAGCTCCGGGTGGCGCGTGGTCATCGCGCCGGTCACGAAGAAGACCGCGTGGATGTCGCGGGCCGCGAGCACGTCCAGGATCTTCGGGGTCCACTCCGGCGAGGGGCCGTCGTCGAAGCTCAGGACCACGGTGCGGTCGGGGACCCGGTAGCTCACCGGGTGCTCGTTCCTGTCGCCGCGCGCGTCGATGATCGGCCCGCCCTTGAGCAGGGTCTCCGGCACGGTCGTCTTGTCGACCGAGGTCGCGATCCGGGTGTCGTGGAACGCCTCGTTGGTGGCGAGGCCGCGGAGGACGAGGAGCGCGAGCAGGCAGGCCAGCAGGGACAGCGGCATGAAGAAGCGCAGCGGCGGCGCGGCCAGTCGGCGCGGTCTCAGCAGGGACTGCCGGCGGCGCTGGTGGCGGGACAAGGGCGCTCCTGGAGATGGGTGGTGCGGACGATCAGGCGGGCCCGGCCGGCCCGCGGGCGCCGCTCCGGGCGGCACGGCGGTCGCGGCGCGCCGTGGGGCGTCGCGGGGTTCGGCGCGGGGCCGGACTTCTCGGTCGGGTCTCGCGGACCGCGCCCTCTAGGGCCAGAAGGGAGGCAGGGGTCCGCTGGTGGGCAGGTACGCGGGCTTCGGCGGAATCTCCATCGCCGGCGCGTCGGACTGCATGCCGATCAGGCTGCCGCCCATGGCGGCCGCCAGGATCGCGCCGACCACGGAGACCGGCCAGCCGAGGCGGCGGAACAGGCGGCTGCGCAGACCCGACTGGTCGACGAACACCGGTGCCGGAACGGGCTCCTGGGGGCTGGATTCGGCCACGCCGGGTGGTGCCGGGTACGCCGGTTCACGCCCGAAGGATGTGGAGGCTCGGCGCATCTCGTGTGGCCTTTTTGTGCAGGGATGTAAACGGCTGAAGCGTAGAGCGGACCGTATCGAATCCCGCCGGGCGATTGGTGCGCGATATCCGGTTTTGACATGATCCGATCGAATGTCGTAACCGGATCGGTATGTCGGCGGACACCTCCCGGCTGCCGGCCGGCCGGCTCCGGCACACACGGCGGGATGGCCGAAACCCTTCGCTAGGATGACGCCTCCATTCCCGTGATCAGCGTGCGGCCCCCTCCGAGGGGCGCGCCCAGCCATCGCCCCACTCCCCGAGGAGCCCGCGTGAGCCAGCCCCGCCGCACCCCTCGTCGCCGCGCGTGGACGGCGCTCACGCTGCCCGTCCTCCTGTGCGCACTCGCCGCGTGTGCCGCCGACCCCGTGGCCGGCGGGGACACCGACGCCGCGGGGCCCGCGCGGGACGCCTCGCCCACGCCCACCGGACCGCCCGGCACCCTGTTCGACGACTTCGACTACACCGGCGCCGACGACCCCTCCCTCGCCGCGCACGGCTGGGAGATCCGTACCGGCGGGGGCGGCCCGGGGATCAAGGACACCTGGAGCGCCGACGGCGCCGCCTTCCCCGCCGACCCGGCGGCCGAGGGGGGCAAGGTCCTGCGGCTGCGCTCCTCCACCGACGGCACCGCGCGGGGCACCACGCAGACCGAGGTCCACACCACGGGCCGGAACTTCTTCACGGGGACCTTCGCCGCCCGGGTCCACCTCAGCGACGACCCCACGAGCGGCCGCGACGGCGACCACGTCGTCCAGACCTTCTTCCCGATCTCCCCCTCGGACTCCTCGGAGAACTACAGCGAACTCGACTTCGAGTACCTGCCGAACGGCGGCTGGGGTTCGGTGGGTCCGCGGCTCGACAACGTCAGCTGGTACAAGGCAGACCCGCCGGACCGGGTCCACAAGACCCTCCAGCGGCGCCTCGGGGGCTGGCACACCATGGTGATCACCGCCATGGACGGGAAGGTCACCTACTCCCTGGACGGCGAGAAGCTGTTCACCAGCTCCGGCAAGTACGTCCCGCGCGAGCGGATGGACATCCACTTCAGCAACTGGCTCATCGACCTCCCCTTCACCGGCGGCCCGCGCACCTGGGACATGAAGGTCGACTGGGTCTACCACAAGGCCGACGAGGCCCTCTCCCGGGCGGACGTCCAGAAGGCGGTGGACGGCTTCCACGGCGCCGGCACCGCCTACGTCAACACCGTCCCGAAGCCCTGACCCCCTCCGCCGCGGACCGCGGCGGAGGGTGCTTCACGACCACGAGGCGTCCGTTCCCGGACCCTCAAGGTCCGGTGTCCGGGTGGCGCACGCGGGGGCACGGCCCCTCGTGGTGCGGACGTTTGACCGTGAGAAGCGGTGGAAGAGCTGATTCCGACCACCGGTCGGCCGGGGCGCGGTGGGGGCGGCCGGACTTTCCCGCCGCCACGACTCGAACGGAGCCCTCCGTTGCGCTTCTACGCCCAGACGCCCGCACGGCGGAGCCGCCAGGTGCTCGTGGACCTGGTCGCCGTGGCCCTGATCGCCGCGGCGGTGTGGGGGGCCCTCGCCGTCGGCGGGGCGATCACGCTGCTGGCCGAACCGGGGCGGAAGGTGGAGAGTTCCGGCGACGGCCTCGCCAGGGAGCTCGACCGGGCGGGGGACGCGGCGTCGGACGTGCCGCTCGTCGGTGACCTCCTGGAGAAGCCGCTGCGGTCCGCGGCCGACGCCGGTTCGGGGTTCGCCGACGCGGGCGCGTCGTTCCAGGAGACCGTCGGCCAGGTCGCCGATGTCGTCACGGCCGCCCTCATCGTCGTCCCGGTGCTCTTCGTCCTGCTGCTGTGGCTCCCGCCGCGCCTGCTCTGGGTCCGCCGGAGCAGCACCCTGCGCCGTCTCGCCGGGGCTCCCGGGGGCGCCGATCTGCTCGCCCTGCGCGCCCTCACCGGGCCTCCGGGCGCGCTGGACGGGCTCCCGGTGCCGCCCGGCGGATGGGCCGACGCCTGGCGCCGGGGGGACCAGCGGGCCATCACCGACCTCAGCGCGGTCGCGCTCGAACGCGCCGGGCTCCGGCCTTGAGGCGGCCGGCGGTCGGTGTCCGGCCGCAGGCGGCCGGGCCGGGTGAGCACGGTGGCCTCGTTCCGCAGCCCCGGTGGAGGCGATACTGACCGGGTGGGCGCCCCGCCGTCGCGCCGGTCGCGGGACCGGCCGGTGGGGTCCGCCCCGTCGACGTCTGCGAGGGGAGCCGTTCATGAGCACGGCGAAAGACCTGTTCCTCATCTCGGTGGATCCGGGGCCGGGGCCCGACGTGGGGCAGGGCGACCTGTCACTGGCGCTCGCGGGAGCCGAGCTGATCGACCTCGTCGGCGCGGGGGCCGCCGGCGTGGACGGCGACCGCATCGTGCCGGGCGCGCCGTCGGGGCCGGACGACCGGCTTCTGGCCGGGGCCGGGGCGGCACTCGTCCGGCAGCCGCCCTACGAGCGGGTCGAGGACTGGCTGTGGCGCCGGGGCCGGGACCTTTCGGCCGCCTACCGGACCGCGCTCGAGGAGGACGGCGAGCTGAGGCGGAGGCGGAGCGGCCGGCTGCCCTTCGGCCCGGAACGGGTGGAGCCGGCCGACACGCCGGCCTTCCGCCGGGCGGTCGGCCGCCGGGAGGAGGGGGAGCCCGTCCTGGCCGCCCTCGCCTCGGCCGTGGGCATCGGCGGCGAGGTGCGCGAGGAGGAGCCCGGTTTCGACGACGAGGCGGTGACGAGCGTGGTGGCCGCCGTCCACGACGCGGTGATGGAGCTGGAGGCGGTGCGCCGGCGGCGGACCATCGAGAACACGGCCTTCGCCAACGTGTGGCGCGGACCGTGAGCCGGTCGCCCGCGCCGCGCCCCGGCCCCGACGGCGTTCCGGGGCCGGGAGCGTGATGATCCCGCGACCCCGCCGAGCAGGCGTCGGGCCGGGGCGGCCCGGGACGGCCTCGGACGGCCCCCGAAAACGACCGAGGGGCCGTCCCAGACGAATCTGAAACGGCCCCTCGGACCACGACTTCGAAAAGTCGGGACGACAGGATTTGAACCTGCGACCCCTTGACCCCCAGTCAAGTGCGCTACCAAGCTGCGCCACGTCCCGTTACCTGTCTGACCTGGGGTTTCCCCCGGCCCGACGTGCAAGAGAACCATACCGCACTTCCCCCGGTGGTCACGAACCGCTTTGCGGGGGTCACTCCGGGCGGCGGCCCAGCGGATGTCATATGCCAGCGGCATGTGGCGGAAAGACGACCCTCCCCGAGGGCCTTCCGGCGGACGATGTGGCTCCGGATCACCCAAAACATAGTCGGAAGCGATCGTCAACAGCACCTGTTTCGGACAAAGACCGGGGCAATATTGATCCATCACGGAAAGATCAACACCATGAACGGGTCGGCCTGTTCGGGACGGGACCACCGCCGATGCACCACCTGCCCGGATCACGCCGGGCAGGCGCTTCGCAGGGGAGGTACTCGTATGGACAGCTATTTCAGCAGCAGGCTCCATCATCGGCTCCGGGAGACGGTCCGCGGCTTCGCGGAACGGGAGGTGAGGCCCCGCATCGAGGAGATGGAGGCCTCCCGGACGGTGCACCACGAGCTGTCCCGCCGGATCGCCGAGCAGGGCTGGCTGGGCGCGACGATCAGCCCCGAGTACGGCGGCATGGGCGCGGGGCACCTGGCCAAGACGATCATCATCGAGGAGCTGTCCCGGGTCAGCGGCGCCATGGGCGCCATGGTCCAGGCCTCCCAGCTGGGCACCGCCAAGATCGTCCACTTCGGTTCCGACGCCCAGCGCAAGACCTGGCTGCCGAAGGTCGCCTCGGGCGAGTGCCTGCCGACGATCGCGGTGACCGAACCGGAGTCCGGCGGACACGTGCTGGGCATGGAGGCGAGCGCGGTCCGGGACGGCGACGACTACGTCCTCAACGGCAGCAAGGTCTACGTCGGCAACAGCCACGTCGGCGACCTGCACGGCGTGGTGGTCAGGACCGGCCCCGGATCGAAGGGGCTCACCGCCTTCCTCGTCGAAGCCGACCGCCCGGGCTTCCGGCTCGGCCCGCAGCAGCCCGCCATGGGGCTGCACGGCTTCAGCTTCGGCGAGCTGATCTTCGAGGACTGCCGGGTGCCGGCCGCCAACCGGCTGGGCGACGAGGGCGACGGCCTGTCCGTCGCGTACTCCTCCAGCGTGCTGTACGGGCGGGCCAACCTCACCGCCGTCTCGCTCGGCATCCACACGGCGATCCTGGAGGAGACCACCCGCTTCGCCACCGAGCGGATCCGCTACGGCAAGCCGCTCTCCGAGCTGCCGACGGTGAAGCTCAAGCTGGGCCAGATGCAGTCCCGGCTGATGACCGCCCGGCTCGCCGCGTACCACGCGGTGCACCTGCTCGACCAGGGTCTCTCCTGCGACACCGAGCTGATGAACGCCAAGCTGGTGAACGTCGAGTCGGCCATCGACTCCGGCCGCAACGCCATGGAGATCCACGCCGCCGCCGGCCTCTTCACCGACCGCTCCATCGAGCGCTACCTCCGCGACGCGCACCACATCTTCGCGCCGGCCGGCACCTCCGACATCCAGCTCCTCCGGCTGGGCGAGGTCGCCCTCGGCCAGGACAAGGGCAGCTGGTCGGAGCGCCTCTCCGACCTGGTCCGCACCCCGGAGCCGGCGGCCGCCCCCGCGTGACGGACGGGTGAGGGCCCGTACGGCGTGCCGTACGGGCCCTCACCACCGCGCCGTCCCGGGTCAGAACACGCCGTCCTCGCGGCGGTGGATCTGCTCGACCAGCTCCGCCGCCATCGCCTTGATGGTCTCCAGGCCGGACCGGCCCCACGGCCGGACGTCGGTGTCGACCACGCAGATCGTGCCGAGCGCCACGCCGGTGCGGTCGATCAGCGGCGCGCCCATGTAGGAGCGGATGCCGATCTCGTCGACGACCGGGTTGCCCGCGAAGCGCGGGTAGTCGCAGACGTCCTCCAGGACGAGCGCCTTGCGCCGGACCACGACGTGCGGGCAGTAGCCGTGGTCGCGCGCCATGAAGCGGCCGACGCCGCCCGCGCCGGCCGCCGCCGCGCCGAGGTCGCTGCCCGAGTGGGAGCCGCCCGGGGTGTGCAGGCCAGCGAAGAACTGCCGGTTCTCGTCGATGAAGTTGACCATCGAGAACGGGGCTCCGGTCACCTCGGCGAGCCGCTGCGCGAACTCGTCGAAGGCCGGCTCCGGGCGCTCCCCGAGACCGAGTTCGCGCAGCCGCCGGACCCGGTCCGGGGCTTCCTTGTCGATGGGGGTCAGGAGGAGGTGACCGGTCGGGTCGTAGGTCATGGCGTGACTCCGAAGCTCGGCTCGCTGGCCGGGGTCGAGTTGAGGAGGTGCTGGACGAGGGTCAGCAGCGTGCTGATGGCGGAGCTGGAGATCCGGGCGTCGCAGAGGACGATCGGCACCGCCGGGTCGAGGTCGAGGGCCTGCCGGACCTCGTCCGGGTCGTAGCGGAAGGCGCCGTCGAACTCGTTGATCGCCACCACGAAGGCGATGCCGCGCCGCTCGAAGAAGTCGATGGCGGAGAAGCACTCCTGGAGGCGGCGGGTGTCGGCGAGGACGACCGCGCCGAGCGCGCCCTCGGACAGCTCGTCCCACATGAACCAGAACCGCTCCTGGCCCGGGGTGCCGAAGAGGTAGAGGACGTTGCGGTCGTCGAGGGTGATCCGGCCGAAGTCCATGGCCACGGTGGTCGTGGACTTGGACTCCACGCCCTCCAGGCTGTCGGTGGCGGCGCTGACCGAGGTCAGCAGCTCCTCCGTGCTGAGCGGTTCGATCTCGCTGACCGCTCCGACGAAGGTCGTCTTTCCCACGCCGAAACCGCCCGCCACGAGGATCTTCAGCGCGGTGGGGAAGGGGTCGGCAGCGAAACCGTCATGGCGTTCAGAGCCGCTGTCGTAGGCCATCGAGCACTGCCTCCAGCAAGGAACGGTCGGATGGGTTGGCGTGGAAGCGCGGGGCGCGCGCGGTGAGGGCCCCGCAGTCCACGAGGTCGGAGAGGAGGACCTTGGTGACGACGGCCGGGAGCCTTAAGTGCGCCGCGACCTCGGCCACCGAGGTGGGCCCGTCGCACAGCCTGAGGGCCAGGCCGTGCTCGGGGCCCATGTGGGGCTGCGGGGCGGAGCCGGTCGCCATCACCAGGGAGAGCAGGTCGAGCGAGGTGGTGGGCTTGGTCCGTCCGCCGCTCACGGTGTAGGGGCGGATCAGCCGGCCGGCCGCGTCGTCGAGCCAGGGCCCTTCCTGCGGAGGAGACGCGCTCACTGACCGGCGCCACCCGCCGCTGCGGCCGCCTGCCGGGCGGGCGTCACCAGGTACGGGCGGACGCTCTTGACCAGCATCGCCATCTCGTAGCCGAGGACGGCGGCGTCGGCCTCGCGGCCGGCGAGGACGGCCAGGCAGGTGCCGGATCCGGCGGTGGAGACGAAGAGCAGGGTGGAGTCGAGCTCCACGACGACCTGCCGGACCTCGCCGCCGTCGCCGAACCGGACGCCGGCGCTGCGGCCGAGCGAGTAGAGCCCGGAGGCGAGGGCCGCCATGTGGTCGGCCGCGTCGGGGTCGAGCCCGTGGACGGATTTCACCAGCCCGTCGGAGGAGAGCAAAACCGCGCTGCGGGTGTACGGGACCCGCTGGACCAGACCGCTCAGCAGCCAGTCCAGATCCGAGGAATGGCCGGTCGGCACATTGCTCGCCATCGTGTATCTACTCCTTGTGCGCGTCGCCGTGACGCAGCGACTCCTGGGGGGTGGGCTGGGATTCGGCCAGGCCGATCCCACGCTGGAACGCGGCCATCAGGCCGGGGTCGTGCAGGGCGTGCTCCTCGGCGGGCCGGGCCTGCGGCTCGTCGCGCAGCTGCGGGACGAGGTGTTCCTGGGCGCGCCGCTTGGGCAGGTCGGGCCGGCCGGGCGCCTCCGCGCGGGGCGCCGGCGGGACCGGCGGCACGGCGGAGCCGTAGCCGGTCGCGGCGGTGCCGTGCTCCGCGTACCCGTTCGCCGCTCCGGTGCGGGAGGGGACGAAGGGGTTCGGGGCGGCGGGGCCCTCCGGCCGGGCGGCGGGCGCGGGGGACGCGGCCGGCGCCGCGGGGGCGGGGGGCTGGTAGGGGTACGCGGCGGGGGCCGGGGCCTCCGCCGGTACGGGCGCGGGGGCCGGGGTCCCGGCCGGCGGCAGCGGGGCGGAGGGGGTGCCGCTTAGGGGGTGCTGCGGCCGGTCGTGCTGCACCGGTACCTGGGGCTGCTGGGGGGGCTGCGGCTGCTGGGGCGGCAGCGGGGTGGAGCCGGTGACCGCGGCGGTCTGCCGCTCGTGCTGGGCGAGGCCCTCCGGATCGGCGCCGAGGAGGCCCTGCGGGAGGACGAGGACGGCCTGGATGCCGCCGTAGATGTTCGACTGGAGGCGGACGGCGATGCCGTGGCGCCGGGCCAGCGCGGAGACGACGAAGAGGCCGATCCGGCCGTCCTGGAGCAGGTGGGCGACGTTGACCTGGTCGGGGTCGGCGAGCAGGGCGTTCATCTTGTTCTGCTCGCCGACGGGCATGCCGAGTCCGCGGTCCTCGACCTCGATGGCGAGGCCGGCGGTGACGTACTGGGCGCGCAGCAGCACGGTGGTGTGCGGCGCGGAGAACACCGTGGCGTTCTCGACGAGTTCGGCGAGGAGGTGGATGACGTCGGCGACGGCGTGGCCGCGCAGGGTGCCGTCGATCGGCGGGACGAGCTTGACCCGGGGGTACTGCTCGACCTCGGCGATGGAGGAGCGGAGGACCTCGGTCATGGTGACCGGGTTGGACCACTGGCGGCGGGAGATCGCGCCGCCGAGGACGGCGAGGTTCTCGGCGTGGCGGCGGATGCGGGTGGCCAGGTGGTCGACCTGGAAGAGGCCCTTGAGCAGGTCGGGGTCCTCGACCTCGTTCTCCAGCTCGTCGAGGAGCTGGATCTCGCGGTGGACGAGGGACTGGAGCCGGCGGGCGAGGTTCACGAAGACCTCGACCTTCTGCTCGTTGCCGACGCTGCTGGAGAGCCGGGAGGCCTGGACCACGGCGGCGACGGCGGCCTCGTGGGAGCGGGTCAGTTCGGCGCCGAGCCGGTCGAACTCGTCGCCTCCGGTGGCGTCGGGGAGGGCGGGCCGGGGGGCCGGGTCCTCGCCGCGGCGCAGCTGTTCGACGAGCGTGCGCAGCTCGCCCTGGTCCTGGGCGGCGTCGCGGCGCAGCGCGGCGACGCGGTCGAGGACGGCCCGGGCGGCGCGGTCGGCGCCGAGTGCCGCGGCGGTCACCGAGGCGATGGCGAGTGCGGCGGCTCCGGTGAGCGCGGCCCACAGCCCGGGGGTGGGGGTGGTGCCGGTCGAGCGGAGGGTGAAGAGGACGGCGGCGGCGCCGCCGAGGGCGACCGCGACGGCGGGGAGGACCGAGGTGCGCAACAGCTGGGGCCGTATGCGGACTTCGGCGGGAGCGGCCGTCGCGGCCCTGGCCGGGCCGGTGCCGGTGGTCGTGGTGCGGGCGCCCGAACGGCCGTGCCGCCCGCCCTCGCGGCGGTCGGACCGCGGGGAGGGTGCGCGAAGTTGTGACATGGGTGTCCTTGGTACGTGCCCGGGAAATCGGCGTACTGAGGGGTACTTGGGGGGACTCGTGGGCTGGGGGGAGGGGACGGCAGGTGCGATGAGCCTACCGATGATCACCGACCACACACTGTAGTCGTCAACCGTTCATGTGCGGTGCGCAGTTGGCAAACTTGCCCGTAGACCTGCGAAGTCTGCTATTGCCATCCGTCCGACAGGCCGAGATCGATTGGCCGAAAGTCGCCATCGTGGCGCGGGAGTTGCCGGGAACGGAATCGTGCGAAAGAGGGCGGAGGCGCCAATTGACCTCCCTTCTCTGCGGAAACGTCTCCGCCGCGCCCGCGACCGGAATCCCTCGAAGGGGGTCGGATCCGGCCGTCATGACCCCGGCCGTCACGGAGCGTGAACACCTCCGGGTGGGTCCCGTACGAGGTCGGGCCGGGGCCCGTCCGGGGGCCGGAGGCGGCCAGGGCCGGAGGCGGCCGTAACCGTCGGTAAGACCGGAACCGGCCATCCGTGCGGAGTCCGCCGGCGGGTGCGGGGGACGGAGCCCGGCGGGCCGCCGGCCGTCGCCCCGGAAGTCCGTTGTCCGCCCCCGGGGCCCGTGAGAGCATCGGCGCTCCGCGCAGTCCACCACCATCCCTCCGCGAAGGACGGGTACCGCTGATGTACACGACAGAGCCGGCAGAAGCCCGCATCGAGGCCGCGGGGAGCGTCCTGGTCGCGCCCTCGGCGGTGCGGGACGGCGGCCTGGGCGGGGAGTTCGCCGGGGTCGTCATGACGCCGGAACGGCTCTCCTCCGGCGCGCCCGACCTCGCGGGGAGGACCGTCTACCTGTGCGGGGACCTCTCCCGGATCGACGCGGGGCGGCTGCGCGCCGCCGAGCGGGTGTTCGTCGTCAGGGAGCTCTCCCGGGGGCGGGGTTCCGCCGGGGGCGCCGGCCCGTCCTGGACCCCCGTCGGACTCGGCCGGGTCCCCCTGCGGGTGCACGGCGTCGGCGTGCACTACCGCCGCTTCTTCGAGCCCGGGGACGGTCACTACGGACGGATCCGCGCGGAGCACGAGTTCCAGTCCCTCACGGAGTCCACCAAGCCCGGCACCGCGCACCGCAGCGGGATCTACCTGACGCCCGTCACGCGGGACGGCGACGCGCTGCACTTCCGGCTGCTCCGGTGCTCCACGAACCTCTCGGGGCCGACCGAGGGCTTCGGCCCGACCGACACGGAGGTCGTCGGGGAGCTGAACCGCGAGGCGGACGCCGTCTTCCGGGGCCACGCACCGCTCAACCACGTCCTCGCGCAGGTCTACCACAACACCCGGGCCACGGCGGAGCGCAAGCAGTCCAAGGCCAGGATCTCGGCCCACGCCGACAAGACCAAGGACATGCCCGTCAACGGCGTCATGGCCTTCTGCACCTTCTACGACGGGCTCGACGGACTGAGCCCGCTGGCCGGCGACCCCTTCGACCTCGGCGTGAAGGGGACCAGCGGGCTGACCCGGCTCCACTTCCGCCTCAAGGAGACGGCCGCCCGCGGGGGCGACCGGGAGGACGGCCGGGAGAGCGAAGGGGGCCCGCTCCCCGCGCGGTTCACCGTGACGCTCCACCCCGGCTCCGTCTTCTTCATGCCGCTGTCCACCAACCGCCTGTACACGCACGAGATCCGGCCCTCGGGGCTGGCCGCGGAGCTGCTCCCGACCCGCCTGGGCTACGTGGTGCGCTGCTCGGGCACCGAGGCCGTGCACCGGGACGGGCGCACCTTCCTCAAGCGGGACGGCGACGTGGTGGAGCTGGAGGCGCCCACGCCGGACGGGATGGAGGAACTGCGCGGGCTGTACGCCGAGGAGAACAGGACCTCGTCCCCCGTCGACTACGGCGGCAGGTTCCTCTTCAGCATGAACACGGGGGACTACCGTGCCCCCCGCGCCTAGGATCCCGGACCTGGTCCTCTCGTGCGCGGTGCCGGAGGAGGAGGACCTCTTCGCGGAGCTGTCCGCGGCGACCGGCTGGGAGGACGTGGGGAAGGGCCGGCGGGGCGCCGTGCTCACCCGGGTCGACGAGTCGGGCGGGGTGCCGCTCGTACGGACGACCACGCGGTACGCCCGCCCGGCACAGCGGTTCCGGGCCGTGCACGAACGGCTGGCCCGGCGGGTCCGGGAGCGCGCGGGGCTTCCGGTCGCGTTCGACAACGCCCTCGCCGAGACGTACACGAACGCCTACCGGACCATGGGCGCCCACTCCGACCAGGCCCTCGACCTGGCCGAGGGGTCGTTCATCGCCGTCTTCTCCTGCTACGAGCACCCCGACGCGGGCCCGCCCAGGAAGCTGGTGTTCGCGTCGAAGGAGCCGGACGGCGAGAGGTACGAGGTCCCCCTCGTCCACCACGGGGTCGTCGCGTTCTCGGTCGCCGCGAACCGGCGGCTCAGGCACCGGATCGTCCTCGACGCGCCCGGCCCGGTGGCGGACAACCGGTGGCTGGGGGTCACCTTCCGCACCTCGAAGACCCTCCTGCGGTTCCGCGACGGAGCCGCGCACCTCCCGGGGGGCGCTCGCCTCGCCCTGGCCGACGAGGAACAGAGCCGCGCGTTCTACCGGCTGCGGCGCCTGGAGAACGAGGGCACCGACTTCGTCTACCCGCCGCTGGCGTACACCGTCAGCGGGAGCGATCTGATGCCGCCCGTCTGACGCGCGTCCCCGGCCGGCCGCCCGGCCGTCCCGGCTGCCATCCTGGCCCCATGGACACCGAAGAGCCCCCGCCGCGTCCGCTGCTCGTCGTGGACGGCGCCAACGTCGTGGGCTCCGTGCCGGACGGCTGGTGGCGCGACCGGCGGGGGGCCGCCGAGCGGCTGCGGGACCGGCTGGCAGCGCACGGCGGCCCCGTCGACGGGCCGTACCCGGGGCCGTACGAGATCGTGCTGGTGGTCGAGGGGCGGGCGCGGGGGGTGGAGTCCGTGCCCGGCGTGCGCGTGGAGGAGGCCGCCGGCAGCGGGGACGACCTGATCGCCGCGCTCGCCCGCGAGGCCAGCGGCCGGCCGTGCCTGGTGATCACGTCCGACCGTGAGCTGCGCCGCCGGGTGGAGGAGACGGGCGCCCGCTGCGCGGGGCCGCGCGGCCTCCCCGGGGCGACCGGCCGGAGCCGCTAGTCGGGACGGCCGGTCGCGAGGGCGTACGGGTCAGTGGCGTTCGGGCAGGTCCCGCTCTGCGGGCAGCGGTGCCGCGTCGGCCGTCGCCGCTCCGGAGGCGGTGCGCGCGGACGGCGCGGGCGCCGGCTTCGGGCCGCAGAAGGCCGCTTCCAGGGTGCCGCCGAGCGCCGTGTTCGCGGCGCCGTGGTTGGAGGTGTTCGCGACCGCCGAGAGGCTGCGCCGGCCGTCGCGGGTCGAGAAGGCGTACGTGTAGAAGCCCTGCACGGTGCCGGTGTGGCCGTACACGCGGGCGCCGCAGGACAGGTCGTACCGGCGCAGGCCGAGCCCGTAGAAGCGGGTGCCGGTGGTGTCCGTCGGGGTGACGGTCGTCATGGCGTCCAGCATCTCCGGGGAGAGCAGCCGGCCGCGCATCAGCGCGCTGGTGAAGGTGTTCAGGTCGGCGGGGCTGGAGATGACCGCACCCGCGGACTGCGCCCAGGAGACGGTCTGTTCGGTGGAGTCCACCAGTGGCTCGCCGGCCGCGTCGGGGTGCAGATAGCCCCGCACGGCCAGGCCCTTGATGCGGGTGTCGGGGTGGACGTAGGAGGTGTCGCGCAGCTTGAGCGGCTTGAAGATCCGGCGCTCGTAGGCGCGGTCCACCGGCCGGCCGGTGAGCTTCTCGATGAGCATGCCGACGACCACGAAGTTCGCGTTCGAGTAGCGGTACGCCACGCCGGGCTCGGTGGTGCGCGGCTCGCTCAGCGACAGGTCGACCAGCTCCTGGTACGTGAACACCCGGTTCCGTACGGCCTCGAAGCCCGGCACGGTGTCGGCGAACATCGCGTTGGTGTAGTCCGCGAGGCCGCTGCGGTGGGTGAGCAGGTGGCGGACGGTGATGCGGTCGTCGGGCAGCAGCCCCGGCAGGTGGCGGTTGACCGGATCGTCGAGCTCCAGCCGTCCCTCGTCCACCAGTTGCAGCAGCACCACGGCGGAGAAGGTCTTGCTGACGCTGCCGATCCGGAAGCGGGCGTGGATGTCCATCGGCGCGCCCGAGGCACGGTCGCGGACGCCCTCGGTCAGGCTCTCGACCCCGCCGGGGCCGGAGAAGCGGGCCATCGCGCCCGGAGCGCCTGCGGCCATGGCCGCGTCCAGGGCGGCGACGATGCCGTCCACGTCCGGCGCGGGGGCCTCGGCCACGGCCGGCGGGGCGGAGACGGGCGCGGGCGCGGGGGCGGCGAAGGCGGTCGTGGCGGGGGCCAGTCCGGCGGCGAGGGCGGCGGCCAGGGTGGCGGCGGCGCCGGCGGTCAGGCGACGGTGGGACGTCAGGGGCACGGTGGATCCTCGGCTGCTCACGTGGTGTTCGGCGCGGCGCACGCCATCCGTGGCCGCGGGGCCGGGGCACGCTCGTCGGCTCCGACCGCGTCCCCTCCCGACGATCATGAGGGGCTCAGGCGGCGAAAGGTTCCAGGCGCGCCCTCCGGTTTCCGCCGCCCGTCGGTCGTCGTCAGACAGGCGGTGGCGGTCGCGTCGGCGCGGGACCCGGAACCGTGGACGCCGTGGCCCTGTCCGCCGAGGACGGTGACCAGCCGGGCGCCCTTCGCGACCCGGCGCAGGCCCTGGCCGCTGACCAGCGGCGTCCGGGAGTCCCGCTCGTTCCGACGGACCAGAAGGCGGCGTCCACGTGGTCCGCGGGGATCCCGGCGGCCCCGGGGCCGCCGGGGGCGGCGGGACGGGCCGGGGCGGGGCGGACCTCGTACGCCCCGAGGAGGAGGAGTCGCCGGAAGAGTGGTCCCGGAACGGTTTGACCGGGGCGCCGACGGTGAGGCGGAGCCCATGGAGAATTCGCTGCGGCTGATGATCGCCCTGTGCGGCTCGGCACTGGTCGCGTACGCCGTCGTGCGGGCGGCGGACCTGGTGACCCGGCGCGCGGACGCCCGGCGCCCCGGGACGCCCCTGTGGGGGCTGCTGCGCCGCTGTCGTACGCCCCTGTTCGTCGTCCTGTTCACGGCCCTGCTCGGCTGGGCCGTGCGCGCCACCGGCTGGACCCCGGCGCGGGACTACGCCGGGGTCGTCGACCGGATCCGGGTGCTGTGCCTGATCGGCAGCGGGGCCTGGCTGACGGTGCGGTTCGCCGCCGCGCTGGTGGAGTCCTCCTACGCGCGCTACGCCGGGCGCACGCTCGACCGGGCCCGGGTGCGCCGGGTGCGGACCCAGGTCACCCTGCTCACCCGGGTCGTGTCGGTGGCCGTCGGGGTGCTCGCCTGCGCGGTGGCGCTCGTGACCTTCCCGTCGTTCCGGGCGCTCGGCACCTCGCTGCTCGCCTCCGCCGGGATCATCGGCATCGTGGCCGGCGTGGCGGCGCAGTCGACGCTCGGCAACCTCTTCGCCGGCTTCCAGATCGCCTTCGGCGACATGGTCCGGATCGGCGACACCGTCGTCGTGGACGGCGAGTGGGGGCTGGTCGAGGAGATCACCCTGACCTTCCTCACCGTGCGCACCTGGGACGAGCGGCGGGTCACGCTGCCGGTCTCGTACTTCACCTCGCGGCCCTTCGAGAACTGGTCCCGGGGCGGTGCCGAGATGACGGGCACGGTGTTCCTCCACTGCGACCACGCCACGCCGGTGCCGCTCCTGCGGGCCCATCTGCGCCGCTTCCTCGACGACTGCCCCGGCTGGGACCGGCGCGGCTGGGACCTCTCGGTGACGGAGACCTCCCCGACCGGCATCACCGTCCGCGCGCTGGTCACGGCCAAGGACCCCGACGAGCTGTGGACCGTGCGCTGCGCCGTGCGCGAGGAGCTGGTCCGCTGGCTGTCCGAGGAGCAGCCGGCGGCGCTGCCGAAGGTCGTGACGGCCCCGCCCCCGCCCCCGGCCGCCGCGCCGGCGCCGGCGCCCCGACGCGGCGGCGAGCGGCTGTCCGGCGGCTGACTCCCGTCCGGCGGCGGCATGGGGCAGGCTGGGGGGATGAGCGACTTGCACGGTGCCGCCGTCGTCCTGCGTCCCGCCGTCCCCGGGGACGTCCCCGCCCTGGCCGCCGTCCGGGCCACGCCCGAGGTGCGGGCCCGCTGGCGCGGCGCGGACGACCTGGCCGGCGAGGTCGCCGCCGACCTGGAGGACCCCGCCACGCGCTGTCTGACGATCCGTCACCAGGGCCGGATCGTCGGCATGATCCAGTGGTACGCCGAGGACGAACCGGACTACCGGCACGCCGGCATCGACCTGTTCCTCGACCCGTCGGTGCACGGCCGGGGCCTGGGCACGGACGCCGTCCGCACCCTCGCCCGCCATCTCGTCGACGACCACGGCTTCCACCGGCTGGTCATCGATCCGGCCGCCGACAACGCGGCGGCGATCCGCTGCTACGAGAAGGCCGGGTTCCGCCCCGTCGGGGTGATGCGCCAGTACGAGCGCGGCGCGGACGGCACCTGGCACGACGGCCTGCTGATGGACCTGCTGGCGTCGGAGCTGGTGCGCTGAGCGGCACCCGCCGCGGTCAGTCGCCCCCGCAGCCCCCGCAGCCCCCGCCGCAGCCGCCTCCGTCGCCCCCGGCGCCGCCGGAGCCGCCGCTTCCTCCGCCGCCGCCGCTCTCGAAGGCGCTGACGACGGCCCAGACGACGACCGCGATGACCACGAGTCCCAGGAAGTCCGCCACGGTGTCCCCTCCCCGCGCCGTCCCACGACGGCTCCCCACGGGTATACCCAGCCCGCCGCGCGCCGGAGCGCGCGCGGCGGCACGGGCCGCGCGGATCAGCCCCGGCCGAGGATCCCCCGGTCGTAGCCGGCGGCGACGGCCGCCGCCCGGTCCTTGACGGCGAGCTTGGCGTAGATGTGGGTGAGGTGGGTCTTCACCGTGGCCTCGCTGATGAAGAGTCCGGCGGCGATCTCGCGGTTGGAGGTGCCCCGGGCGACCAGGACGAGGATCTCGCGCTCACGGGCGGAGAGGGTGTCGTCGACGGGCCCGGCGGGCCGGCGCACGGCGCTCACCAGGCGGGTGGCGACGGCCGGGGAGAGGACGGTGCGGCCCTCGGCGGCGGCCCGGACGGCGGCGAACAGCTCCTCGCGGGGCGCGTCCTTGAGGAGGTAGCCGGTCGCGCCCGCCTCGATGGCGGGGAGGGTGTCGGTGTCGGTGTCGTACGTGGTGAGCACGAGGATCCGGGCCCGGGCGCCGTGCCGGGCGAGGGCGGCGATGGCGTCGACGCCGCCGCCCGCGGGCATCCGCAGGTCCATGAGGACGACGTCCGGGTCGAGGCGGAGGGCCAGCTCGACGGCTTCGACGCCCCCGGACGCCTCGCCCAGGACCCGGAACCCGGGGCCGGCGTCGAACATGCCGCGCAGGCCGTCCCGGACGACGGGGTGGTCGTCGACGAGGAGCAGGGTGATCTCAGTCATGGCGGGCCAACGGTACGCGAACGGAGATCGCCGTGCCCTCCCCCGCCGCCGACTCGATCCCGACCTCCCCGGCGAGGCGTTCGGCACGGGCCCGCATGCCGTCCAGCCCGAAGCCCCCGTGGGAGCCCCGGGCGGGCGGCGCGGCCGGGTCGAAGCCGCGCCCGTCGTCGCGGATGTCGAGGACGACCTCGTCGCCCATGTACGAGAGCGTGATGCCGGCCCGGGTCGCCCCGGAGTGGCGTTCGGCGTTGGCCAGCGCCTCCTGGGCGATCCGGAGCAGGGTGGCGGCGACCTCGTCGTGGAGGGGGCGGGGGGTGCCGGTGGCCGTGAACCGCGCGGTGATGCCGGTGCGTTCGGCCCAGGCGCCGGCGGTCTTCGCCAGCGCCTCGGGCAGCGTGTCGTGCTCCAGGGCGGCCGGGCCGAGGTCCTGCACGGAGCGGCGGGCCTCGCCGAGGCTGTGCCGGGCGAGGCCGGCGGCCCGCCGGCGGTGGACGCGGGCCTGGTCCTCGTCGGCGGTCTCGGCGGCCTGGAGCTGGGCGATGATGCCGATGAGCCCCTGGGCGAGGGTGTCGTGGATCTCGGCGGCGAGCCGGCGCCGCTCGTCGGCGACGCCGGCCTCCCGGGCCTGGAGGACGAGTTGGGCCTGGAGGGTGGCGTTCTCGGCGAGTGCCTGCTCCAGGCGGGCGTTGGTCCGGGCGAGCTGGGCGATGGTCGCGGAGCGTTCGGCGGCCTTCTCGGTCTCCTTGGCGCCGAGGTGCGCGAGGCCGACGGCGAGGCTCGCGTTGAGCAGGAACAGTCCGCCGAAGGCGACCCAGTGGAGGGTGGAGGCGGGCGGCAGTCCGCCGGCCTGGGAGCCGGCCAGGGTGAGGGCCACGGCGAGCAGTCCCGCACGGGTGAACACCGGCCGGGGCGGCAGGAGTTGGACGGCGTCGAAGTAGCCGACGCACGCGTGGACGGCGAAGAACGGGTTGAGCCAGGTCAGGGCGAAGGCGAGCGCCGTCCGCAGGACGAAGTAGGCGACGGAGCCGGGCCCGGGGGCGCCCGGGACGAGCACGACCGGCCCGGTGCCGTCCCCGGCCCCCCGCGGTGGCGCGGCCGCCCGCCGGGTGTGCCAGCACAGCTGGAGGGCGAGGGCGGCGGCGACCAGGACGCCCGCGGCGGCCTTCTCGGGACCGCTCATCAGCTCGCCCGCGGTGGCGGCGGCGAGCGCCGTGGCGATGCCGAGGAGCGCGTACGGCCCCCAGCGGAAGAACTGCCGCCACCGTTCCTCGACCGTCGCCGCCGTCTCCGGCACCCCGCCCACCGTCCCCTCCCTCACTCCCAGCGGAAGCGGCGGATCGCCGCAGCCGTCAGGACGACCGCCCAGAAGAGCATCGCCCCGGCCGCGAGCGGGCTCGGCCAGCCGCCGCGCGCCGCCTCGTCGAGGGCCCGCGAGGCGGCGCCGAACGGCGTGAACTCGACGATCCGGCGCAGCGTATCCGGCATGGCCTGGACGGGCACCCAGACTCCCGCCGTGAACATCGTCGGGAAGAAGACCGCCGTGCCGACGGCGGTGGCGATCTTCTGGGTGCGGGAGAGCGCGCAGACGGCCGCGCCGAGGGCGAGCGAGCCGCCGGCGGCGAGCAGCAGCGCGGCGAGGTACCCGGGGAGGTTCCCGGGGAGGGCGACGCCGAGGGCGGCCCGGCCGACCGCGGTCACGAGCAGGGCGGAGACCAGCGCGGCGGCGGCGTGCAGCACGAGCTGGGCGGTGAGCAGCGCGGCCGGGCGGACCGGGGTGGCGGACATCCGGCGCAGGATGCCGCGCTCGCGGTAGCCGGCGAGGACCGGCGGCATGGCCTGGAGCCCGGCCATGATCAGGGCGAAGAGGACGGAGACGGGGACGTAGAGGTCGATCACGCGGCGGCCGCCGAGGTCCGGGGACGCCTCCCGCAGGGACGGGACGAGCCCGAGGATCACCAGGAGGAGGGTCGGCGAGGCCATCACCCAGAACAGGGAGGCCGGTTCGCGGGCGAAGAGGCGGGCCTCGGTCCTGAGGACCGCGCGGGTGGCGGAGGCCGGTGCGGTGGTGCTGGCCATGGGACTGCTCCTGTCGGGGAGGCGTGCGGCCGGACGTGGGCCGGGTGGGGTTCAGGAGGCGGGGTTCAGGAGGTGAGGTCGAGGTAGGCGTCGTCGAGGGTGGTGTCGGTGATGCGCAGTCCGCGGGCGGTGACCGCGCGGCGGGCGAGCAGCGACACGAAGGCGTCGACGGTCGCGTCCGTGCCGGTCACGACGGTCCGGCCGTCGCGGACGGTCACGTCGGCGGCGCCGGGCAGGGCCAGGAGTTCGGCCGGCTCCAGCGGGCTGTCGGCGGCGAAGGAGATCACCCGGGCGGTGGCGGTGCGGCCGATGAGGCCGGCGGGGGTGTCGACGGCGGTGACCCGGCCGCGGTCGATCACCGCGATCCGGTCGCAGAGGCGCTGGGCCTCCTCCATGACGTGGGTGACGAGGAGGACGGTGACGCCGGTCGCGCGGACCGACTCGACGAGGGCCCAGGTGTCGCGGCGGGCCCGGGGGTCGAGCCCGGTGGTGAGTTCGTCGAGGATGACGGCGCGGGGGTCGCCGACGAGGGCGAGCGCGATGAACAGCCGCTGCTTCTGCCCGCCGGACAGCTTCCCGAACCGGACGTCCAGATGGGCTTCGAGCCCGAGCCGGCCGGCGAGCGCGTGCCGGTCGGCGGGCCGCTCGTAGAAGGAGGCGTACAGCTCCAGCGCCTCCCGGACGGTGAGCCTGGCCTGGAGTTCGCTCTGCTGGAGCTGGACGCCGAGCAGCCGGGTGACCCGGTCGTGGTCGGCGACGGGGTCCAGGCCCGCCACCCGCACCACGCCGGAGTCGGCGGCCCGGAGTCCGGCCACGCATTCGACGGTGGTGGTCTTTCCGGCGCCGTTGGGCCCGAGGATCCCGAAGACCTCTCCCTCGTCCACGGAGAAGGAGACGCCGTCGACGGCCTTCCGCTCTCCGTACGCCTTGCGCAGGTCCCGCACTTCGATCATCGGCATGCCCCCACGATCGTCCCCGCGGGGGCTTCCCCACATCCTCCGTCCCGCTCGACCGGCGATCAGCCGATCGGACGATGGCGGTACGACGTCCGGGCGGGTCCGGAGCGCGCGGGCGGGGCCGGACGCCGGGCCCGGGGGCGCCCCGCCGGAACCGCGGGCCCTTCGGGAACGTCTGCTTCCAGGGGGTCGCCCGGTGGCCGAGGGGAAGGAAGGGTTTCGTGGAGCAGACCAGGACCGCGTTGGCGGAACGGATCGCCGACCGGAGGGCGGGGACCGGTGATCCCCGGGCGCTGGTGGGTGAGATGCGGCGCTCGATCCTGCTGGTGCCGGTCTCCGGCGGCGGCCTGTGGTCGGCGCGTTCCGGCGGGGTGCGCTGGATCTGCGGCTTCACCGACGAGGCGGCCCTGGCCAGGTTCGCCCTGCGTCACGGGCCGGGCGGGCGGCCGATGGAGTACGCGGCGCTCCTGGGGGCCCGCCTCGTGGACGAGATCGTGCCGTCGCTGGGCGAGCCCGCCGGTCTGGCGGTGGACATCGCCGACGAGGACGGGTCGATGTTCTTCCCGCCGGTCACCGGGATCGTCCCGGACGGCGTCGCCGTCGACCGTGACGCACGGGACGGAGGGCCGCGGTCATGAGCGGTGACGGGGCGGACCTGAACTTCGACCAGGCGGCGGTGGCGAAGTTCACTCAGGGGGTCGGCGCCACCATCGACGGTCTCGGTGACCTCGGCGGCGCCACCGGTTCGGTGATGGGCAAGGGGTTCTCCGAGTTGTCGATGACGGGGATGGAGGCCGGGCACCACGGCCTGTCGACCGACTTCGAGGACTTCTGCGAGCGCTGGGAGTGGGGCGTGCGGGCGCTGGTGCGGGACGCGAGCGAGATCGCGAACCGGCTGGGCCTCGCGGCGGGCACGCAGTGGGAGCACGACCAGTACGTCGAGGGCGCGTTGAAGGTGGGCGTGAACTCCGTCATGGGCGGCAACCCGCACGCCTCGGAGGACGAGATCACCAAGCAGAACTGGGGCGACGTCTTCACCCCCGACTACCTGAACCCCGACTGGAGCCCCGAGTCGTTCGAGAAGGCCGGCCAGGAGATGGAGCAGACCTGGAAGGACACCGGCCGCACCGTCCTGACCGAGGGGCAGGGCGGCCGGCAGTCGCAGATGCTCAACGACGCGCTCGGCATCTCCGACGACCAGTGGGACCGGGCGCTGGACGACACCTTCGGCCCGTCGCCGGAGGAACGCGCCCGACAGGCGCAGCAGCAGGGTGAGAACGGGGACAACTGAGCGTGGGCATCGGCGACATCATCAGCGACATCACTCCGGACTCGGTGGAGGACGCCGTCGAGGACGGTGTCGAGTGGGTCGGCAACCGGGTCGAGGACGCCGGTAACTGGACGGCGGACCGGCTGGAGGACGTCGGCTGGGAGTCCGGCGCGGACTGGGTGCGGGAGCAGTCGCGCTCGGTGGCGAACCGGATGGGCGCCGAGGTCGACGAGATGGACCTGGGGCAGACCGAGGACAAGACCAAGCTGGTCTACGGCAGTCCCGACAAGATCCGTTCCACGGCGGGCAAGCTGCGCGGTTTCCAGAAGGCGTTCGACGACGCCGGCGGCGGATTGAGGGGGCTGGACTCCTCGCGGCTGAAGGGCGAGGCGGCCGACGCGCTGCGCAGGGCGGTGAGCACCCAGCCGCCGAAGTGGTTCACCGGCGCCGACGCCTGCGAGAAGGCGGCCGGCGCGCTGGAGGCGTTCGCCGGGACCGTGACCTGGGCCCAGGGACAGGCCCAGACGGCGATCGACAAGTGGAAGGAAGGCGTCAAGGCGTCCGAGAAGGCCGCCGACGCGCACCGTGCGAAGGTCGACGACTACAACAAGGCCGTCGACCGCTACAACGCCCAGGCCCCGGACAAACGCGACCCCGCCACCCTCCCGCCGCGCCCCGCCGCCACGTTCGACGACCCGGGCAAGAAGCTGATGCAGGAGGCGCAGGAGCTCCTCGCCCAGGCCCGTGCGCAGCGGAACACGGCGGCGGAGACCGCCCGCGGGGCCGTCCGCGCCGCGCGGGACCTGGCTCCGCAGAAGCCGTCGTACGCGCAGCAACTGGGCGACGGCATGCAGGAGTTCCAGATCATGGGCGACCACGTCGGCGGCGGCATCATCAAGGGCACCGCAGGTCTGCTCAACTTCGTCCGGGGGATCAACCCGCTCGACCCGTACAACCTCACGCACCCCGCCGAGTACGCCACCAGTCTCAACAGCCTCGCCGCCGGACTCGTCGTCGCCGCCAACGACCCGGTCGGCACCGGCAAGCAGATGATCAGCGACTTCATGAAGGACCCCTACGAGGGCCTGGGCCGGCTGGTGCCCGACGCCGCCCTGACCGTCGCCACCGGCGGCGGCGGAGCCGCAGTCAAGGGCGTCCGCGTCGCCGCCGACGCCGCCGACGCCGCACGCCTGCGCAAGCTGGTCGACGACGCCCCCGACGGCACGCACAACCGCCCCGACGGCGAGCGCACCACCGACGGCACCGACCCCGTCGACCTCGCCTCCGGCCGGATGTTCCTGCCCCAGACCGACCTGGCGATCCCCGGCACCCTGCCCCTGCTCTTCACCCGCCGCACCGAGTCCGGCTGCGCGGCCGGCCGCTTCCTCGGCCCGTCCTGGACCTCCACCGTCGACGAACGCCTGGAGGTCGACCCGGTCGGCGTCGTCCACGTCACCGCCGACGGCCTCCTGATCACCTATCCGCACCCCGTCCCCGGCGCCCCCACCCGCGCCGGGTCCGGCCGGTCCCGCGCCCTCCTGGCCCGCGACGCCGACGGCGACTACACCGTCACCGACCCCGACACCGGTCTGACCCGCCGCTTCACCGCCCCGCCCGGCGGCGACGGGCCCGGTGGCGACGGCACCGCCTGGCTGGCCTCGCTCACCGACCGCAACGGCCACGCCGTCACCGTCGACCGCGCCGACGACGGCCTGCCCCTGGCCCTCGTCCACTCCGCCGGCCACCAGGTGAGGCTGACCACCGCCGACGGCCGGATCACCGCGCTCGCCCTGGCCGGAGCGGGCGAGGCGGGCACCGACCTGCCGCTGATGCGCTACGGCTACCGGGACGGCGACCTCACCACCGTCACCAAACCCTCCGGAGCCACCACCACCTTCCTCTACGACGACCGCCACCGCGTCACCGCCTGGATCGACTCCAACGGCAGCCGCTACGACTACGCCTACGACGACCTCGACCGCGTCGTCGCCGAAGGCGGCGAAGCCGGCCACCTCCAGATCACCCTCGCCTACACCGGACCCGACCCCGAGACCGGCCACCGCACCACCGCCCTCACCACGGCCGACGGCCGCACCACCCGCCACCTCGTCGACCGCCACTGCCGGATCGTCGCCACCACCGACCCGCTCGGCCACACCACCCGCTCCGCCTACGACGCCGCCGGCAACCTCCTGTCCCGCACCGACCCGCTCGGGCGCACCACCGCCTTCACCCACGACGAGAACGGCCGGATGGTCTCCGTGACCCACCCGGACGGCAGCGTCCTGCGCACCGAGCGGGACCCGGCGGGGCGGCCGGCCGTGATCCACGGCCAGGACGGCGCCCGCTGGTCGCTGGAGCACGACGAGCGCGGCAACCGGACGGCGACCACCGACCCGGCGGGACGCACCACCCGCCACGCCTACGACGCGTGGGGCCGCCCGGTCTCCGTCACCGACGCGCTCGGCGCCGTCACCCGGATCCGGTGCGACGCGGCCGGCCTCCCGGTGGAGGTCACCGACCCGGCCGGGGCCACGACCCGGCTGGAGCGCGACGCCCTGGGCCGGCCGGTGCGGATCACCGGCCCGCTGGGCACGTCCACGCTCCTCGCCTGGACCGCCGACGGCTACCTCGCCTCCCGTACGGGCCCCGACGGGGCGACCGAGTCGTGGACGTACGACGGCGAGGGCAACCGCCTCGCCCACACCGACCCGGCCGGGGGCGTGACCCGCTTCGAGTACACCCACTTCGACCTGCTCGCCGCCCGCACCGGGCCCGACGGCTCCCGCCACGAGTTCCGGCACGACGCGAACCTGCGCCTCACCCGGGTGACCGACCCCCAGGGCCTGGAGTGGAGCTACGCCTACGACGCGGCGGGGCGGCTGAGCTCCGAGACCGACTTCGACGGCCGCGTCCAGACGTACCGCCACGACGCCGCCGGGCAGCTCACGGCCCGCACCGATCCGCTCGGCACCACCATCGGGTACGCCTACGACGAACTCGGCAGGGTCACCTCCAAGGGCACGGCGGACCACGTCACCACCTACCGCTACGACCCCGCCGGCCGCCTGGTCCACGCGGCGGGGCCCGACGGCGAGCTGCTGCGCGGCTACGACCGGCGCGGACTGCTCAAGTCCGAGCTGGTCGACGGCCGCACCGTCGACTACCGCTACGACGCGGCGGGCCGCCGCGTACGCCGCACCACCCCGACCGGCCAGGTCACGACCTACGCCTACGACGAGGCGGGCCGCCCCTCGCGCCTGACCGCGGGCGGCCACGAGGTCGCCTTCACCCACGACGCCGCCGGCCGGGAGGTCGAGCGCACCGTCGACGGCACGCTCACCCTCGCCTCGGCCTGGAACGCCGCGGGCCGGCTGACCGAGCAGCACCTGCTGGCCGGCGGCCGGACGCTCAACCGCCGCGCCTACTCCTACCGCGCCGACGGCCACCTCGCCTCCGTCACCGACCTGTCGGCGGGCACCCGCGCCTTCGACCTGGACGCGGCCGGGCGGGTGACGGGGGTGACCGCCGAAGGGTGGAGCGAGCGGTACGCCTACGACGCCGCGGGCAACCAGACCTCCGCCTCCTGGCCCGGCTCGCACCCCGGGCACGAGGCCACCGGTGCCCGCGCGTACCGGGGCACCGCCCTCACCCGCGCCGGGTCGGTGCGGTACGAGCACGACGCCCGGGGGCGCGTCACCCTGCGCCAGAAGACCCGGCTGTCCCGCAAGCCCGACACCTGGCGGTACACGTGGGACGCCGAGGACCGCCTCAAGGAGGTGACCACCCCGGACGGCACCCGCTGGCGCTACGCCTACGACCCCCTGGGCCGCCGCACCGCCAAGCGGCGCCTCGCCGACGACGGCCTGACCGTCGTGGAGGAGACCCGCTTCACCTGGGACGGCTCGACCCTCTGCGAAGAGACCACGGTCTCAACCGGACTGCCCCGGCCGGTCGCCCTCACCTGGGACCACCGCGGCCTCACCCCGCTGGCGCAGACGGAGCGCGTCCTCACCCCGGACGGCCGGGGGCAGGAGGTCGACCGCCGCTTCTTCGCCATCGTCTCCGACCTCGTCGGCACCCCCACGGAACTCGTCGACGAGAGCGGGGACATCGCCTGGCGCACCCGCGCCAGCCTCTGGGGCACGACGGCCTGGGCCCGGTCCAGCACCGCCTACACCCCGCTGCGGTTCCCGGGCCAGTACTACGACCCGGAGACCGGGCTCCACTACAACCTGTACCGCCACTACGACCCCGAGACGGCCCGCTACCTCTCCGCGGACCCCCTCGGCCTCGCCGCCGCCCCGAATCCCGCGACCTACGTGGGCAATCCGTTCACCTGGACCGACCCGCTGGGGCTGGCACCGTGCGGCGGCCGGGACGGCATGGACTACATGAGCGACAACGCCATCCCGTCGGGGGCGCCGGTGACGCACGGTCCCACGGGCACCCTCGTCGGCGAGGACGGGCCGAGCGTGCGGAACTTCCGCAACGTCCTGAACGAGGGACAGCACGACGTGGTCGCCCACGGTTCGCGGGACGGCTTCCTGGAGATGCCGGACGGGCCGGTCAACGGAGGCCAGCTCGTGGACGCCATCCGCAACAATCCGAACTACGATGGCGGTCCGCTCCGGCTCATGGTGTGCCATTCCGGGGCGGACACCTCCGGGATCGCCCAGCGCATCGCCAACGAGATGGGCGTCACCGTGAGAGCCCCCACGGACCGGGTGGGCACCAACCCCCTGCTCGGCACCGGCCAGGTCCCGCAGATCGACAACGGCGGGTACTGGCGAACCTTCCTACCCATCATCGGAGGCTGACGTGAAGCTGATCGGCTTCTACCGGGAACTGGACCCGCACTACGACACGGCCTGGGGCGGGCCCCTCCCCGCGCCCGAATCGGGCAAGGGGAAGTACCCGGTCGCGGAACTGGCGGGGTACCTCGCCTCCGGCCACCCCCTGTTCGACGTCACCGAGCTCACGACCGACGCCATCGGCGGCGCCTTCCGCGTCCCGGGCGGCTCGTCCCTGCTCTCCGACGGCACGTTCGTCTGGCGCGCGGACCTCGTGAAGTACGTCGAGCACTACCGGATCGACCTCCCCGAGGACTTCCTGCGCGCCGCCCGCGAGAACGGTTTCCGCGTCCCCCCGGCCGACTACGAGGCCCTCCTCCCCCTCTCGGTCGAGGCGAGCGGGCTGCTGGGCTTCCGGCCGGGGCCCTGAGGCGCCTCACGGAGCCTCGGGTCGTCGTGGGGGTCGGGCGAGTGCCCCCGCGCCAGGGCGGCCACGCACGAGGCACAGCACACGGTGGCGGTGAGCGACACGCCCAGCCGGCGCACGAGGGACACCGCACGCCCCGGCGGCGTCCCCCGCTCAGGCACGGGCCAGCCGTCCCATCGACAGGTCCACCGCCGCGTCCACGGCCCGCCGCACCGCGTCCGGCACCCCGTCCTCGTCGAGCGTCCGCAGCGCGGCCTCCGTCATGCCGCCCGGCGAGGCGACGGAGTCCATGACCGCGTCCACGGTCACGGACTCCCGCGCCAGGAGCGCGCCGGTGCCCCGGACCGCGTGAGCGGCGAGCACCGCGGCCGTCCGGGCGTCGAGGCCCCCGGCGCGGCCCGCCTCCGCGAGCGACCGCGCGAAGTGCGCGACCAGCGCCGGACCCGCCCCGGAGACCGCGCTCACCACCTCCAGGAGGTCCTCGTCGACGACGAAGGTCTCCCCCAGCGGCGCGAACAGGCGCTCCACGGCCGCCAGCCGGGACGCGTCGGCGCGGGGGCCGGCCGACAGGACGGTCGCTCCGGCGCGCACCGCCACCCCCACGTTCGGCACGGCCCGCACCACCGGCACCCCGGGCAGCGCCGCCGCCACCGCCTCCGTCCGCCACGAGGCCACCAGCGACAGCAGGGTCTGCTCCGGGCCGAGCAGACCGGACAGGGCGGCCAGCGCCTCCCGGGTCTCGTGCGGGTGCACGGCGAGCACCACGAGGTCGGCGCCCCGCACCGCGGCGGCGTTCCCGTCCGCCGCGGTGAGGCCGAACCGGCGGCTCAGCTCCAGGGCGCCGGCCCCACTGCGGGACACCCCGCGCATCGCGGACGCGCTGTGCCCGGCGGCGACCAGCCCCCGTACCAGGGCGCCGGTGATCCGGCCGCAGCCGATGAACGCGAGCGCGGGGCGGTCCGTCCCGCTCACCGGGTCTCCTCGATCAGGGTGGCGACCGCCGAGACCCCGCGGACCAGCCGCTCCTCGCTCTCCGCGCCGACCGCGATCCGGACGAACCGGTCGCAGGAGGCGCCGTAGCCCGTGCCGGGGACCACGCCGACGCCGTGCCGTACCAGCAGTTCGCGGGCGAACTCCTCGGAGTCCAGCCGCGATTCGCCGAGGGAGGCGAACAGGTAGAAGGTGGCGTCCCCTTCGAGGCACTCGACGCCCCGGTCCGCGAGGATCCGGGCCATGCGGTTGCGGGTCTCCACCACGCGCCGGATCTGCGGCCTGGTGTGCTCCAGGACGGCCTCGAAGTGCTTCGCCAGCCAGTGGCTCAGGATGGTCGGCGCGCAGGTCACCAGGTGCTGCTGGACCTTGATGACCTGGTCGAGCAGCGGCGCTCCGGCCACCAGGTAGCCGATCCGCCAGCCCGAGATCCCGTAGTTCTTCGACATCGAGTTGCACACGACGGTGTGGCGCTTGTCCGGGTCGTGTTCGAGGGCCGAGACGAACCGCTCGCCTGCGGGCACGAACTCGTGGTACGCCTCGTCGGCGATGAGGAACAGGCCGTGCCGGTCGGCCAGCCGGTGCAGGACCCGCAGCTGCTCGGCGCCGAGGCGGCGGCCGGTCGGGTTGTGCGGGTTGTTGACGATGATCGCCTTGGTGCGCGGGGTGACGCGGGCGCCGAGCTCCTCCACGGACTCGAACCAGGGCGTCATCACCGGCACGCCCCGGGCGAGCCGCACCTGGTCGGGGTAGCTCACCCACAGCGGCTCCGGGATGATCACCTCGTCGCCCGGTTCGAGCAGGGCGGTGAGCACCATGAAGATGGCCGCCTTGGAGCCGGCCGTCACCAGGATCTCCTCGGCCGGGTCGACCGGCGCGGCGGAGATCTCCCCCTGGTAGCGGGCCAGCTTCTCGCGCAGCAGCGGCACCCCGCGGGAGTGCGAGTAGTGGTGGATCTGCTGGGCTGGCAGCCCCTCGAAGGACGGGAGCGGGATGTCGAAGAACGCCTCGCCCAGGGAGAGGGTGACGATGTCCCGGCCGGCCTCCTTGAGTTCGTAGATCTGGTTGTTGAGCCGGATCGACGACGCCTCCGAGATCCCGTCGAGGAGGCTGGAGTGGCGGGGCGGGCGCAGCGGGGTCTCAGAGAACACGGACCTGCCCGTTTCCCCAGACGACGTTCTTGACGCAGGTCAGCGACTCCAGGCCCATGGGGCCGCGGGCGTGCAGCTTCTGCGTGGAGACGCCGATCTCGACGCCGTAGCCGAACTCGCCGCCGTCGGAGTACCGGGTGGAGGTGTTGACGAAGACGCTGCCGGAGTCGATCGCCCGGGCGAAGCGCCGCGCCACCGTGATGTCCTGCGCCACGATGCCCTCGGCGTTCCGGGTGCCGTAGCGGTTGATGTGCGCCAGGGCCTCGTCGAGGCCGTCGACGACCTTCACCGCGAGCACCAGGTCCAGGTACTCCGTCTCCCAGTCGGCGTCCCGCGCCTCGGCGGCGGCGGGCCACGCCTCGCGGGTGCGGGCGTCGCCGCGGATCTCGACGCCGAGGGCCTGGAGCTCGTCGAGGGTCTTGGGCAGCCAGTCCGCCGCCAGGTCGGCGTGGACGAGGAGGGTCTCCACGGCGTTGCAGACGCTGGGACGGGACGTCTTGCCGTTGATCACGATGTCGGTCGCCATGGCCGGGTCGGCCGTCGCGTCCACGTAGACGTGGCAGTTGCCGTCGCCGTCGATGACGGTCGGCACCGTCGCGTTCTCCTGGACGGTCCTGATCAGGCCGGGGCCGCCGCGGGGCACCAGCAGGTCGACGTACTCGTCGGCGCGCAGCAGCTCCAGGGCCGCCTCGCGCGAGGTGTCGCGGATGAGCTGCACCGCGTCGTCGGGGACGTCCTCCTGGCGCCGCAGGACCTCGGTGAGGACGTCGGCGATGGCGGCGTTGGTGTGCTGGGCGATCGAGGAGCCGCGCAGCACCGCCGCGTTGCCCGTCTTGAGGCAGAGGGCGGCGACGTCGGCGGTGACGTTGGGCCGCGCCTCGTAGATGACGGCGACGACGCCGAGGGGCTCGCGGACCTGCTGGATCTGGAGGCCGTTGGGGCGGGTCCAGCCCTGCACCACCGAGCCGACCGGGTCGGGCAGGTCGACGATCGTGCGGATCGCCTTCGTCATGCCGGCGATGCGCTTGTCGGTGAGGGTGAGGCGGTCGATCAGGGTCGCCGAGGTGCCGGCTTCGCGGGCGGCGGCGACGTCGAGCGCGTTGGCCTCCTGCAGCCGGGCCGCGGCGGCGTCGATGGCGTCGGCCATCTCCACGAGCACCCGGTCCTTGACCTCGGTCGTCAGCTCCTTCACGACGAGCGAGGCCTCGTAGGCACGACGGCAGATCTCACGCACGGGTACGACGGACATTTCATGCCTCCAGGAAGCTGACGTAGTCGGAGTGGGGGATGACGGGCGTCCCGGCGGGGTGGTGCCCGCCCGAGACGGCGGTGTGGTCCGCGCGGGTGCGGCCGCGGGCGATGACGCCGTGACCGGGCACGGTCACGTCGACCACGGCGTCCGCCGCGAAGCCGCCCTCGCCGGCGAGGCAGTGACCGGCCGTCAGCGGGCCTCCGTCGCGGACGGCGGCGACCGCCTCGGGCCGGCACACGAGCCGGCCGGCGGGCGGCGTGCCCAGGGACCGCCACAGCCGGCCGAGGTCGGGCTCCTTGCCCGGTGCGCGCGGGTGCACGAGGGTGCCGACGGGCTCTCCGGCCGTCGCGCGCTCCACGACGTCCGGGCCGTCGGCGCCCGCGATGACGGTGGGCACTCCGGCCAGGGAGGCGATCCACGCCGCGCACAGCTTCGCGGACATCCCTCCGGTGCCGAGGCCTCGGGCGGTCAGCCCGGCGAGGCGCTCGACCTCCGGGGTCATGGCCGGCACCTCGGGGACGAGCCGGGCGTCGGCGTCGTGCCGGGGGTCGCTGCCGAACAGGCCGGGGACGTCGGTCAGCAGGAGCAGCCGGTCGGCGCCGAGCGACGCGGCGAGGAGCGCCGCGAGGACGTCGTTGTTGCGGACCATGACGGCGTCGTTCTCGTTGACGACCGGTACGAGTCCGTGGGCGAGGCTCTCCTCGACGACGGCCCGGGCGCTGTCGCGGTGCTCGGGGAGCGTCAGGTCGAGGGGCGTCAGGAGGATCTGCGCCGCGACGAGCCCACGGGCGGACAGGGCCCGGCGGAAGCCGTCGAAGAGCACGCCCTGGCCGACGGCCGCGGCCAGTTGGCGTCCGTGCGCGGACGGCCCCCCGGCGCCCTTGAGCAGCGCTTCACCGGCGGCGATGGCCCCGGAGCCGAGGAGCACCGGCCGCACGCCGCCGGCGCGCAGCCGCACCACCGCGTCGGCGAGGGCGTCCAGTTTGGCCGGGTCGGGCAGCCCTTCCGACATGAGGGAGGACGTGCCGATCTTGATGACGACGCGTCCGGGAGGAGCGCCAGACGACATGCTGAACCTGCTTCCGGTGGGGGACGTGGGCGTGCGGGTCTGCGCGGAGGGGCGAGGGGGTCACGGGGCGGGGGCGGTGCCGTCCGGTCCGGTGCCGGTCGCGGTGTGGCGCGCCAGTTCCTGCTCGGTCATGCCCAGCACCTCCGCCGTGATCACCTCCTCGACCTTCCGTGCGAGCAGGGCGACGGTGGGGTTCTCGAAGAGGGCGCGGACGGGCAGCGCGATGCCGAAGGCCTCCCGCACCCGGGAGACGACCTGGGTGGCGAAGAGCGAGTGGCCGCCCAGGTCGAAGAAGTTCTCGTGCGGTCCGACCGCGCTCCGGGCGAGGACCTCGGCCCAGATCCCCGCGACGACCTCCTCCTGCGGGGAGCCGAAGGCCTCCGGCCCGGCGCTCCCGCCGTGTTCCTCGCCGGGTTCGGGCAGGGCCCTGCGGTCCACCTTGCCGTTGGGGTTCAGGGGCAGCTCGGCCAGGGGCACGTACGACACCGGGATCATGTAGTCCGGCAGCAGCCGCCGCAGGAAGTCCCTGAGCTCCTTCGGTTCCGGGGCTGCGGCGCCCGCCACCGGCACGACGTACGCGGTGAGCCGGAGCCCGCCGCCGGGGGCCGGGTGGACGAGGACGGCCGCGTTCTGCACCCGCGGGTGGGTGCTGACGACGACCTCCACCTCGGCCGGCTCGATGCGGAAGCCGCGGATCTTCACCTGGTCGTCGGTGCGGCCGGCGAACTCGAGCTGTCCGTCCGCCGTCCACCGCGCCACGTCACCGGTGCGGTACATCCGGCCGCCCGGCTCGCCGCCGAACGGGTCGGCGACGTAGCGGGAGGCGGTCAGGCCGGGGCGCCCGACGTAGCCCCGGGCCAGCGCGGCGCTGCGCAGGTAGACCTCGCCGCGGACCCCGGCCGGGACGGGGCGCAGCCGGTCGTCCAGGACGTACACCGCCACGTTGGGCAGCGGTGTGCCGATCCCGGGGCGGGCCGGCCACGACTCGGGGTCGCCGCGCAGCGTGAGGCGGGTGACGGCGTGGGTCTCGGCGGGGCCGTACTGGTTCTCCAGGACCGCCCCGTCGAGCGCCGCCAGGAACGCGCGGATCTCCTCGGTCAGCCGGAGCGCCTCGCCGCCGACGATCACCTCGGTCAGGGCCAGCGGCAGCGTCTCCCGGTCCGCCCGGCGCGCCCAGGTCGCGGCGAGCTGCTGGAGCATGGACGGGGAGGAGTACATGCGCTGGATCCGGTGCGCGGCGAGCGCGTCGAGCAGCAGGTCGAGGTCCTCCCGGACGGAGTCCTCGATCACGGTGAGCGTGCCGCCCGCCGCGAGCGCCACGTAGAACTCCTGGAGGGCGACGTCGAAGCCGAGGGAGGACAGCTGGGCGACCCGCCGGGGGCCGAGTCCGTCCGCCAGCTTCCAGCCGACCAGGTTCTCCAGCGTGCTGTCGCACAGGCCGATGCCCTTGGGGCGGCCGGTGGAGCCGGAGGTGAACAGCACGTGCGACAGGTGGTCGGGCAGGGCCCGCCGTTCGGGCCGGTCCGTCGGCGCCCCGCCGGCCCGGGCCAGCAGCTCCCCGGCCTCGACGAGCTCGGCGGGCCCGCCGGCGACGCGCTCCGCCAGGCTCGCCGCGTGCACGACGAGGCCCGCGCCGGCGTCCTCCAGCATGTGGCGGAGCCGCTCGGCGGGGTGGATCGGGTCGAGCGGCAGGTAGACGCAGCCCGCCTTCATGATGCCGAGCATGACCACGAACACGTCCACGCCGCGGGGCATGCAGACGCCGATCACCTGCTCGGGGACGCATCCCCCGGCCCGCAGGGCGTGCGCGACCTGGTTGGCCCGGGCCTCCAGTCCGGCGTAGGTCAGGGAGCCGGCGCTGTCCGCCAGGGCGGTGCGGTGGGGGGTGCGGGCCAGCTGGTCGGTGAAGACGTCGACGACGCTGCCGCCGGTGCGCACCGCGGCGGTGTCCCGGTTCCACTCCACCAGCAGCGTCTCGCGCTCGCGGTCGTCCGGGGCCGACAGTTCCGACAGCGGCCGGCCGGCGTCCTCGGCGACGCGGGCGAGCAGCCGCAGGAACTGCCGTACGAGGCCCTCGGCGGTCTCCCGGGTGTACAGGTCCGTGCTGTGCACGAGCCGTCCCGACAGCAGGCCGTCGCGGTCCTCCAGGTACATCTCCAGGTCGAAGCGGGCCTCCCGCGCCGGTATCGGCACGGGGGCGCACTCCAGCCGGCCGGGGAGCGTCGGCTCGGCGACGCTGTCGACGTCGAACCACACCTGGAAGACCGGGTTGCGGCTGAGGTCGCGCTCGCCGGTCAGCTCCGCCACGACGTGCTCGAAGGGGTACGCCTCGTGGGCGTAGGCGTCCAGGGTGACCTCGCGGGCCTGCCGCAGCAGCTCGGTGAAGCGCGGGTCGCCGGACCAGCGCAGCCGCAGCGGGACCGTGTTCACGAAGAAGCCGATGAGCGAGTCGAGTTCGGGGCGCACGCGGCCCGAGATGGGCGAGCCCGTCACGATGTCGCTGCTCGCGGCGTGCTTGCCGAGGAGCGTGTCGAACCCGGCGAGCAGCACCATGAACAGGCTCGCTCCGTGGGCGCGTCCCAGCGCGCGCAGTCCGTCGGCCACGGCGACCGGGACGGTGAAGTCCACCTGCGCGCCCCGCCCGGAGAGGGACTTGGGCCGGGGCCGGTCGGTGGGCAGGTCGAGCGAGTCCGGTGCCCCGTCCAGCCGGCCGCGCCAGTAGGCGAGGTGCCGGGCGCTCTCGGCCTCGTCCAGCCAGGCGTGCTGCCAGGCGGCGTAGTCGCCGTACTGGACGGGCAGTTCGGGCAGCGTGACCGGGCGTCCCCCGGTCAGGCCGTCGTAGAGGGCGGAGACCTCCGCCCAGAACACGTTCATGGACCAGCCGTCCACGACGATGTGGTGGAAGGTCACGACCAGATGGTGCGTCGTGGCGTCCGTGCGGATCAGCCGGGCGCGCAGCAGCGGGCCGCGGGCGAGGTCGAACGGTTCCTCCGCGCAGCGCCGGGCGATCGCCCGCACCTCGGCCCCGGCCCGCCCGGGAGCGGCGTCCGACAGGTCCGTGCGCGTCAGCGGCAGGTCGCCGGGGGCGCCGATGACCACGCGCGGCAGGCCGCCCTCGTTCACGAAGGTGCTGCGCAGCACGTCGTGGCGGCGCCACACCTCGTCGATGGCGCGCTCCAGGGCGGTGGCGTCCAGGTCCCCGCCGATGCGCCACAGCGCCTGCACGTTGTAGAGCGCGGGGTCGGTGACGACCTGGTCCAGGAACCACAGGCGCCGCTGCGCGAAGGAGAGGACGGGCTCGCCGGCGGCGGGGGCGAGGTCGGGGACGGTGGTGCCGCCCGCGCCCGCGACGTACTCCGTGAAGGCGCGTACGGTCGGGTGGTCGAACAGGCCCCGGACCGGCACGTCCACGCCGTACGCCTCGCGGGTGCGGGAGACGATCTGCGCGGCCTGCAGCGAGTGGCCGCCGAGTTCGAGGAAGTCGTCGTCGACGCCGAGCTCGATGCCGCCGAGCACCTCCGTCCACAGCGCGGCCATCCGCTTCTCGGCGTCGTCGCGCGGCGGCACGGGCGGCGCGGTCCGGCGGGCGGCGGGCTCCGGCAGCGCGGCGCGGTCCACCTTGCCGTTGGGGGTCAGCGGGAAGGCGGGCAGCTCCACGAAGGCGCCCGGCACCATGGCGGCGGGCAGCCGGTCGCGCAGGAACTCCCGCAGCCCGGCCGCGGGGGGACCGTCCGGGCCGGCCGGTACCGTGTAGGCGACCAGCTGCCGCTGCCCGGGGGCCGTCGCGCGGGCCACCACGCACGCCTGGCGCACCGCCGGGTGCGCGGCGAGGGCCGCCTCCACCTCGGCGGGCTCGACGCGGTGGCCGCGGATCTTGACCTGGTCGTCGGTCCTTCCCATGAACTGGAGCGTGGCCCCGTCCGGCAGGGTCCGCACCAGGTCGCCCGAGCGGTACATGCGGGCTCCGGCGGGGCCGAAGGGGTCCGCGACGAACCGTTCGGCGGTGGCCGCGGCGGCGCCGAGGTAGCCCCGGGCCAGGCAGGGGCCGGAGAGGTACAGCTCGCCGGTGGCGCCGTCCGCGACGGGGCGCAGCGCGGCGTCGAGCACATGGGCGCGGACGCCGTCGCCGGGGCGGCCCAGGGAGGGGACGGGCTCGTCGCCCGCGGTGCTCAGGGTGACCTGGACCGTCGCCTCGGTGGGCCCGTACGCCATGAGGACCCGGTGGTGGGCCGACCACTGGGCGAGCAGCTCGACGGAGAGCGCCTCCCCGCCGATGGTCAGGGTGAGGGGGCCGGGCACCCGGGTGGCCGCGAGCGTGCCGAGGACGCCGGGCGTGGTGGCCAGGTGGGTGACGGCGTGGTCCCGGAGCAGGCCGAGGAGTTCGGCCCCGACGGGCTGGCCGCCGGACTCGGGGAGGACGAGGGTGGCGCCGCTGAGCAGGGCCGTGACGAGGTCGCCGAGGCTGACGTCGAAGTGGGGCGAGACGCCCTGCAGCACCCGGCTTCCCGGTCCGATGCCCGCGCGTCCGGTCGCGGTGGACAGCAGCGCGGCGAGGCCCGTGTGCGTGACCTGGACCCCCTTGGGGGTGCCCGTGGAGCCCGAGGTGTGGATGACGTACGCGGGGTGCTCGGGCAGCAGCGGGGCGCGCCGCTCCGCGTCGGTGGGCGCGGTCTCGGGGAGGCCGGGGGCGATGTCGGCGTCGTCCGCGTCGAGGTCGATCACGAGCACGTCCGGCGCCGTTCCCGCCGAGCCCGCTGTCGCCGCTGTCGCCGCTGTCGCCGCCCGGACGGTCAGGGCGGGACGGGCGGTCGAGCGGATGGCCGCGATCCGCTCCGGGGGGTGCGCGGGGTCCACCGGCAGGTAGCAGGCGCCGGCCTTGAGGACGGCGAGCACCGTCTGCACCCACCGTACGGAGCGCGGGAGTTCGACGGCGACCACCGTCTCGGGTCCCGCGCCGCACGCGATCAGCCGGTGGGCCAGCCGGCTGGACACGCGGTCGAGCTCCGCGTAGCCGACGGAGGTGCCGGCGACGCGTACGGCCGCGGTGTCGGGACGGGCCGCCGCGACGGCCGCGAAGAGGGAGGGAAAGGTCTGCGTGGTCACGGCTGCGTCGCCTTCGGGGTGCTCTGGGGGGCGCTCTCGGGGGCGCTCTCGGGGCGGGGGGAGGCGGTGTCCGGGCGCCGTACGGGCCGGAGGGCCGGCCGGGACGGCCTGGCCCGGCCGAGCCGCTCGGCCAGCTCGGCGACCGTGGGCGCGTCGAACACGTCGGGGATGCGCAGGTCGAGGCCGAGGCGGGCGCGCACCCGGCTGACGAGCCGGGTGGCGAGCAGCGAATGGCCGCCGAGCGCGAAGAAGTCGTCGTCCACCGACACCTTCGGCCGCCCGAGGATCTCGGCGAACATCTCGCACAGCGCCGTCTCGCGCGGGGTGCGCGGCCCGCGTCCGGTGCCGGAGTCCGGCAGGGCGGGGTCGGGCAGCGCGTCGAGGTCGAGCTTGCCGTTCGGGGTGAGCGGCAGGGCGTCGAGCACCTCGATGCCCGCGGGGACCATGTAGGGGGGCAGGGCGGCGGCGAGGGCCGCCCGGACGGAGGCGGCGAACTCCGTGGCGCGCTGCCTCCGTCCGGGGTCGTTGGTGAGCCCGTCGAGCCCGTCGAGCCCGTCGAGCCGGTCGGATCGGTCGGGTCCGTCGGATCGGTCGGGTCGGTTGGATCCGACGAGTCGGTCGGGTCGGTCGGGTCCGTCGAGTCGGTCGGGTCCGTCGAGTCCGTCGGATCGGTCGGATCGGTCGGGTCCGTCGGGTCCGTCGGGTCCGTCGGGTCCGTCGGATCGCTCGGATCCGCCGAGCCCGTCCACGCCGTCCGGTGCTTCGGCGCGGGGCGGCCGGGGCCGGTACGCGCCGGTCACCCGGCGGGCGTCGGAGGGGACGAGGACCACGTCGAAGCGGTGCTCGTCACCGGTCCCCGACCAGGTGACGGCGGCGCGGAGGCCGAGGCCCTCGGCGAGGGCGTGTACGTCCTCCGGGTCGACGGCGGCACCGGCGGGGACCGGCGCGCCCCGGTCCGGGCGCACCGCGCGCAGGGCGGCCGCCTCCTGTGCCAGCCGGGCGTTGGGGACGCCGGTCACGCGCAGCTCGCCGGGGAGGCGGGCCGTGAGCCGTTCGCGCAGGGCCGCGAGCGAGCCGAGCGAGTCCCAGGCGACGTCCTCGGCGCCGGCCAGGTCCCGGGCGCCCGCGCCCTCGGTGTACAGGATCGCGTCGTAGCGGTGGCGGGTCAGCTCGTTGTGCGCCCGGCCGCGGCGCAGCTGGACGTCGACGCCGCCGACCCCGGGCAGCGCGGGGGCCAGGGAGGCGAAGTAGTCCGGGTCGACGAGGAGTTCGCGCTCCTGCTCCAGGTCCTGGGCCACTTGGGCCGCGATCGTCCCCGGGTCGCCGCCCCGGCGGGTCCGGACGGCGGCGCGCAGGGTGGGCAGCAGCCGGACGTTGCGCACGTCGCCGACGAAGACGGCGCCGCCGGGGGCGAGGAGCGGTACGAGGGCCTCCAGGACGCCGGTGAGGTACCGGGCGCTGGGGAAGTACTGCACCACGGAGTTGAGGACGATGGTGTCGAAGTGGCCCTCGGGGAACCCGTCGAGCTCGTGCGCGGCCCGCCGGCTCACCCGGACCCGGTCCGTGAGGTCCGGGCGCTCGGCGACGAGCCGCCGCAGCCGCTCCACCACGTCGGCCGAGACGTCGGTGGCGCGGTACTCCTCGCAGTGCGGCGCGATCCTGGACAGCAGCAGGCCGTTGCCCGCGCCGATTTCCAGGACCCTGCGCGGGGCGAGGGCGCGGATCCGGTCCACGGTGGAATCGCGCCACTCGGCCATCTCCGGCTCCGGGATGGGGGCGCCGTCGTACACGCTGGTCCAGATCGCGAAGCTGTCCTCCACCGCCGTCCCGTGCGCCGGCAGGGCGTCCCGGTAGAGGCCGTCGTACACCGTCCGCCAGGCGTCGAGCTGCTGCTCCTCGACGGTGTCCCGGCCGGTGCCGTCCGCCCGCGGCACGACGTACGCGACGAGCGCCGGGTCGCCGGCGGGGGTGGTGCGCAGCCGTACGGCCGCCCGCTCCACGCCCGGGTGGGCCGCCGCCGCGGCCTCGATCTCGCCCAGCTCGATCCGGTGGCCGCGCAGCTTCACCTGGTGGTCGGTGCGGCCCAGGCACTCCAGTTCGCCGCCGTCGGTCCAGCGCGCGAGGTCCCCGGTGCGGTACATCCGGGTGCCCGGCGCTCCGTGCGGGTCGGCGACGAAGCGCGTCGCGGTGAGGCCGGGGCGTCCCAGGTAGCCGCGGGCCAGGCCGAGGCCCGCGATGTACAGCTCGCCGGTGACTCCGGGCGGGACGGGCCGCAGGTGCCGGTCGAGCACGTACACGCGGTTGTTCCACAGCGGCGTGCCCACGGTCGGGGCGCCGGGGGTGCCGTCCAGGACCTTCGCCGTGGAGTAGACGGTGGTCTCGGTGGGGCCGTAGAAGTTGGTCGCCTCGGCGGACAACTCGTGCATGGCCGCGCCGAGTCCGGCCGGGAGGACCTCGCCGACCGTGAGCATCCGCACGCCGCGCAGGCTCTCCGGGTCCGCCTCCACGAGGGCGTGCCAGAGCGAGGGCGTGGCCTGCAGCAGGGTCGCGCCGCGTTCCCGGACGGCGCGCGCGATCGCCCCGGCGTCCTTCGTCAGCTCCGGTTCGGCCAGGAGGAGCTGTCCTCCGCTGACGAGCGGGAGGAGGAGTTCCACGGCCGCGATGTCGAAGGCGGTGGTGGTGATCGCGAGGAAGCGGTCCCGGGGGCCCGGCCGCAGCCGGTCGGCCACGCAGGCCAGCAGGTTCGACAGGGCGTCGCGCGGGATGACGACGCCCTTGGGGCGGCCGGTCGATCCGGAGGTGTAGATGACGTAGGCGGGGTGCCGCGGGTCGGCCGCGGGCGGCGGGACGGGGCGGGGCGCGGTCGGGGCGGGGGCGGGGGTCGGGGCGGGGATCGGGGTCTCCGCGTCGTCGAGCAGCAGTGTCGGCGTGCCGGTTCCGGGGAGCCCCGTCACCGCGTCGGCGGTCGTGAGGATCAGCGTCGCCCGGCAGTCCGTCAGGATGTGGGCCACCCGGGCGGCCGGCTGGTCCAGGTCCAGCGGCACGTAGGCCGCCCCGGCCTTGAGGACGCCGAGCAGTCCGGCCACCGTCGTCGCCGAGCGCGGCACGGCGAGCACCACGACGTCCTCGGGGCCGATCCCCTTGGAGCGGAGGATGTGGGCCAGGTCGTCGGCCCGCTCCCGGAGTTCGCGGTACGTGAGGGTCTCCGCGCCGCAGCGGACCGCCACGGCGTCCGGGGCGCGGTCCGCGTGGGCGTCGAAGGCCGCGACGGGGTCGGCGCCGGCCGGCACGGCGACGTCGGTGGCGTTCCAGTCCTCGATCAGGGTGGCCGTCTCGTCGTCGGAGAGGGGCGACAGGCGGGACAGCGGGAGCTCGGGGTGCGCGGCGACGGCGCCCAGCAGCGTCCGCAGGTGGCGTGCGAGGCGTTCCACGGTCCCGGGCAGGAACAGGTCGGTGCTGTAGAGGAAGTGCCCGGAGAGCTCGCCCTCGCCGGTGGCGATGCGCAGTTCCAGGTCCATGCGGGCGCTGTGCCGGTCGCGGGCCAGGTCCGCCACGTCGAGGCCGGCGGGCTGCTCGAAGCCGTGGTCGCGCCCGCCGTCGAACCAGATCTGGCACAGCGGGGTGCGGCTGAGGTCGCGGGCCGGCGCCACCTCCTCCACGATGCGCTCGAAGGGCACGCCGTCGTTGGCGTAGGCGTCGAGCGAGACGTCCCTGACCTTCCGGAGCAGGTCGAGGAAGGTCGGGTCGCCGGTCCAGGAGACGCGCAGCGGGAGCAGGTTGACGAAGAAGCCGATCAGGCCTTCCAGTTCGGGACGGTCGCGGCCCGAGGACGGGGTGCCCGTGACGATGTCGGTGCTGCCGGTGTACCGCGACAGGAGGGCGTCGAAGGCGGCGAGCAGCACCATGAAGAGGGAGGCGCCGTGGTCGCGACCCAGCCGGCGGAGCCCTTCCGCCACCTCCGCGTCGACGGTGAACTCCACCTTCCCCGCCCGGCCGCTGAGCGTGCGCGGGCGCGGCAGGTCGGTGCGCAGGTCGAGCGCGCCGGGAGCGCCGTCGAGCAGCTCCTTCCAGAAGCGCAGCCGGCCGGCCGCCTCCGGGCCGCTCATCCACTCCTTCTCCCGCTCGGCGAACCGCGCGTGCTGGAGGGGCAGCGGGGCCAGTGGCGAGGGGGCTCCGGCGGTGAACGCCTCGTACAAGGAGCTGAGTTCGTGCCAGAGCACGCTCATCGACCAGCCGTCGACCACGATGTGGTGGAAGGTCAGCATGAGGGCGTGCCGGTCCGGCGCGAGCGTGAACAGGACGGCGCGCATCAGGGGGCCGGCCGACAGGTCGAAGCCCTCGGCCGCGTCGGCGCCCGCGAGCCGGACCGCCTCGGCGCGGGCCGCGTCCGGGCCCAGCGCGGAGAGGTCGACGGTCCTGAGCGGCAGCGGACGGGGCTCGTCGACGACCTGCCGGAGGGTCTCGCCCTCCTCCTCGAACCGTGCGCGCAGCGCGTCGTGCCGCTGCCAGACGGCGTCGAGGGCGGCGCGCAGGGCCGCCGCGTCGAGGGGGCCGTCGATCGACCACAGCGTGTCGACGACGTGCATGGGGGATTTCGGCATCAATTGTTCGAGGAACCACAACTGCCGTTGCGCGAAGGACGCGATGCCCGTGCCGCCCGGGGCGGGGACGGCGGCCGGCGGGGCCGCCTTACCGAAGGTTCCCGCCGCGTTTCCCTGCAGGCGCTGCCTGATGAGGTTCTGCTGTTCTGGAGTGAGTTGGCTCATTTCTTTCCCCCCATCGCAGGACACACATCCGCCGTGAACAGCGGTATGGGAAACATATCCAAAGGCAATTTTCAGCAGGCCCCCGAAGGCCATTATGTGAAGCCGGATCCGTATGGTATGCGGCTGATGGAGCCGGTCACGGAGGGCGCGGTCCGCCCGGTGTCCGCTGTCTCGCCGGCGGGACAGAAACGGCTCCGACGAAAGGAATGCAGTGACTCGAAAAGAGCGGTGGGTCGAGCGGTACGTCCCCTTTGCTCCGGTTATTTCGCACCTGAAACTGCGGCGGGTATGGCCGGGATTCGTGGTTTCTTTCCTCGGGGACGGCATGAGCGCCGTCGCGGTGAGCTGGCTGGCCCTGGAGCTGGCCCCGCGACAGCACCAGGGGCTGTGGGTCGCCCTCGCCGTCGGCGCCTACACCCTGCCCGGGGCCGCCGGGGCCGTCCTGCTCGGGCCGTTCATGCGCGGCCGCGGCGGCGCGCAGCTCGTCACCTGGAACGCGACGCTGCGGGCGGCCGGGCTCGGCCTCGTACCCGTCGCGGCCTTCTTCGACGTCCTGTCCATCGGCGTGTACGCGGGACTGCTGGCGGTCTCCTCGCTGCTGCAGTCCTGGGGTTCGGCCGGCTACTACACGCTGGTCGCGGAGACGCTGCCCAGGTCCAGGCACCTCTCGGCGAACGCGCTCATCTCGACGCTCAGCCAGACCGGCATCCTGCTCGGACCCGTCGTCGCGGGTCTGCTCATCGCGTGGACCGGTGCCCTGTGGGCGCTCGCGGTCGACGCCCTCACCTTCGCGGTGCTCGCCGTCTCCTGCCGGCTCGCGCTGCCCCCCTCGGCCCGCGGCGCACGGGCGGAGCCGAAGGAGGGGGAGGACGAAGAGGGCGAGAAGGACGAGGAGGACGGCCGGAAGGAGGAAGAGGAGAAGGACCGGGCGTCCGGGTTCCGCGTCATCGCCCGGACTCCGGCGCTGCTCGGCGTGATGGCACTGTCCTTCGGCTTCTACCTGCTGTACGGACCCGTCGAGGTCGGCCTCCCGATCCACGTCGCCAACGACCTGGGGGCGCCCGCGTCGGTCCTCGCCTGGCACTTCGCCGCCTTCGGCGCGGGGGCCGTCTGCGGCGGTCTGCTCGCCTCGCACCTGGGACGGCTGCCGCACTGGGTGGTCCTCAACGGGAGCGTGCTCGGGGCGGGCCTCGGCCTCCTGCCGCTGGGCCTGGGCGCGCCCGTCGCCGTGACCGTGCCCTGCTTCGGTGCGGTCGGCCTGCTCTACGCGCCCTTCGGCGCCACCGCGACCGCCCTCGTCCAGCGCACGGTGAGCGGCGACCGGCTCGCCCAGGTGCTCGCGGCCAGGAGCGCGCTCCTGGTGACCTCGGGCCCGGCCGGGATCGGGATCGGCGGGCTGATCGTCGCCGGGTGGGGCGCGGGCCGCGCCATCCTCGCGGCCACCCTGGCCACGCTCGGACTCGGCGTGGCCGGCGCCGTGCTGAGCGGGCTGCACCGACTGCGGCGCCCCGGGCCCTCCGCTGCTCCCGGGGCCGAGACGGAGACGGGGACGAAAGCGGAAGCGGAAGCGAAGACGGGGGTGGGGGCGGAGGCCGAGACGGGGGCCGGAGCGGAGACCGAGGCCGAGCCGAGCGGCACCGCGCGCTGACCGCGCGCGGCACCGCGGGCCCGGCCCGGCCCCCGCCCCTCGCCCCGGGGCCCGAGCCCGGACGCGGGCTCAGGGCGGGGGCCGGGCCGGAGCGGTGCCGGGGCTGGGGCCGGTGCCGGGGCCGTGGTCTCAGCGGGAGCCCAGCGCCTCCTGGACGACCGGTGCGACGTCGTCCAGGACCGAGGGGCCCATCATCTCGCCGTGCAGGCAGTCCAGCGGCACGTCCCTGACGCGGCCGGTGACGAAGGGCTCCCAGCACCGGGCGGTCGGCGCGTCGGAGGGCCGCTCGCGTCCGGCGGTGAAGTAGAGCAGGTCGCCCCGGAAGCGCGGCGGCACGTGCTCCTCGCGCAGCTCCTGGTGGTGCAGGATCGTCTCGATCACCCGGGGCAGCTCGTCCCCGTCGATGCCGTCGAGACCGCCGATCGCGGCGGCCAGCGCGTCGACCCGCCGCCGGACGGCCGCGGGCTCCGCACCCTCCTCGCGGGCCTGCCGGAGGTCCGCGAGCAGCTGGCGGAGGGTGTCCGCCGACGCGGGGTCGGGGCCCTCCGGGCCGCTCTCGCCGGTGATCCGCGAGGACGGGAACGTGTCCAGCATCGCGAGGAGCCCGACCTCCTCGCCCGCCTCCTGGAGCAGGGCGGCGACGGCGTGGGCGACGAGCCCGCCGAAGGACCAGCCGAGCAGCCGGTACGGCCCGTGCGGCTGGACCGCGCGCACCCGCTCCGCGTAGTCCCGCGCCATCGCCTCCAGCGAGTCCGGCCGCGCGGAGGGGTCGGTGAGCCCTCGCGCCTGCAGCCCGTACACCGGCACCTCCCGGTCGATCCGGCCGAGGAGCCCGCTGTAGCACCAGGCGACGCCGCCCCCGGGGTGGAAGCAGAACAGCGGCGGCTCGCCGCCCGGGGCGCGCAGGGGCAGCAGCACGTCGAAGGCGTCCCGCCGCGGCCCGGCGGCGATCCGGCGGGCCAGTCCGGCGGCCGTCGGCTCCTCGAACAGGTCGCGGATCCGCAGGCTCGCCCCGAGCCGCTCGCCGATCCCGCGCATCAGCCGGATGCCGAGCAGCGAATGCCCGCCGAGCGCGAAGAAGTCCTCGTCGGGGCCGACCCCGCCGGTGCCGAGCACCTCGGCGAAGAGCGCGCACAGCTCGGCCTCGACCGGGGTGCGCGGCGCCGCGCGCACCCCGGAGGGCGCGGGGCCGGGCTGCGGCAGGGCCTTGCGGTCCAGCTTCCCGTTGGGCGTGAGCGGCAGTTCGGGCACGATCACCACGGCCGCCGGCACCATGTGCGCGGGCAGCGCCCGCGCCGCGTGCTCCCGGAGGCCGGCCGGGTCGGGCGCGGTGCCGGGCTCGGCGGGGACCGCGTACGCCACCAGGCGGCGGGTCTCCCCCGCCTCCTGGAGGACGACGGCGGCGGCGCCGACGCCGGGGTGGCCCGCGACCACGGCCTCGATCTCGCCGAGTTCGACCCGGAAACCGTTGATCTTCACCTGCTGGTCGGCCCGCCCCGCGAATTCGAGGTCGCCGTCCTTGTTCCAGCGCCCCAGGTCCCCGGTGCGGTACATCCGCCCGCCGGGTGCGCCGAAAGGATCGGCGACGAAGCGCTCGGCGGTCAGACCGGGCCGGTTCAGATATCCGTGCGCGAGCCCGGCCCCCGTCACGTGGATTTCGCCGACGACGCCCGGCGGAACGAGTTCCAGCGCGGAATTCAGCACGTACACGCCCTGCCGTGCCTGGGGGCGTCCCACCGGAAGAACTCCGGGCGGTGTCTTCCGGCCGGGTTCGATCCGGTACTCGGTGCAGTTCACCGTCGTCTCGGTCTGTCCGTAGACATTGAAGACGGTGGATTTAGGATTTCGGGCCCGCCAGAGCTCCAGCATTTCGGTGCTCAGCGACTCGCCGCCCAGCAGGAGTTCTCCCGAGGGGGAGAATCCGGCCTCCGCCTCGTCGAGGATCGCGACGTGGCTGGGGGTCGCCTTGAGGAAGGTGGCCGGGAAGGCCGCCACACCGGAGAGCTCGTCGTCGGTCGGCGCGGTGACCGAGGACAGGCACACGCAGCCGCCGACGGTCAGCGGCGTGCACAGACCGGTGACGGTCAGGTCGAACGACAGCGGCGAGGGGACCACCGCCACGCCGGACATCCCCGGGTACGCCCGCGCGCACCAGCTCACGTAGTCGGCGAGCGCGCCGCACGGGATCACCACGCCCTTCGGGCGGCCGGTCGAACCCGAGGTGTAGATCACGTAGGCCGGGTTCCGGGGGTCCTGCGCGACCCCCTCGGGCGGCCCGGCCGGCTGCTCGGCCAGCAGGCCCCGGACCTCCTCGTCGTCCAGCCGCAGCACGGGCACCGGGACGGCCGGCAGACCGGTCACGGCGGACGAGGTGAGCAGCAGGGCGGGCCGGGAGTCGTCCAGCATGTACGCGATGCGGTCCGCCGGGTACTCCGGGTCGACGGGGACGTACGCGGCCCCGGCCTTGAGCACGCCGAGCAGCGCCGCCACGGCGTCCACGCCCCGGGGCAGCGCCAGCGCCACGAACCGCCCTCCGGTCACGCCCCGGGCGGCGAGCAGCCGGGCCAGCCGGTCGGCCCGCTCGTCCAGTTCCGCGTAGCTCAGCCGGTCGCGGCCGTGGACCACCGCCAGGGCGGTCGGCGTGCGGCGCGCCTGTGCCTCGAACAGGCCGAGGAAGCCGCGGCGGTCCGGCTCGGGGGCGTCCGGGCCGCGCCCCCAGCCGAGGACGCGCTCCCTGTCCTCGGGGCCGAGGACAGGGATCCGCCCGACGGGCAGGTCCGGTTCGGCCGTCGCCCGGTCCAGGATCCGCACCAGCGCGCCGGCCATGCGCTCGGCCGTGGACCGGTCGAACAGGTCGGTGGAGTAGCGGAGTTCGCCGTCGACACCGTTCTCCCCGCCCGCGCCGTCCGAGTGCTCCATCAGCGAGAGCGCCAGGTCGAACTTGGCCACCGGCACGTCCACCGGCTCGATCCGCCCGGTGAGCGGTCCGAGCGGGAACTCCAGGCCGGTGTCCTGATGGACCGACAGCATCACCTGGAACAGCGGGTGCAGCCCCAGTGTCCGGGGCGGGTTGACGATCTCGACGAGCCGCTCGAAGGGGAGGTCCGCGTGCGCGTACGCCTCCAGGTCGGTCTCCCGCACCCGGCCGAGGAGTTCGCGGAAGGTGGGTTCGCCGGACAGGTCCGCGCGCAGGACGAGGGTGTTGACGAAGAACCCGACCAGATCGTGCAGCGCCTCGTCGGTGCGGCCCGAGGTGACCGTGCCCACCGGCACGTCGCCGCCCGCGCCGAACTCGCGCAGCAGCACCGCCAGCGCCGCGTGCAGCACCATGAAGGAGGTCGACCGGGTCTCCCGGGCGAGGCGGGCCGTACGGCGGTGCAGCTCCGCGTCGATCCGCACCGGCACCCCGGCTCCCCGCCCGCTGCCCTCCGCCGGGCGCGGGCGGTCCGTGACGGGGACCGCCTCCTGGGGCAGCCCGGCGAGCCGGGCGGTCCAGTACGCCGACTGGCGGGCCAGTTCGCTCTCCGGGTCGTCCTCCGTGCCGAGCACGTCGCGCTGCCAGCTCGCGTAGTCCGCGTACTGGACCGGCAGTTCCTCCCACACGGGCGCGGTTCCCGCGCGGCGGGCGGCGTACGCGCGGCCGAGGTCCCGTACCAGCGGTCCGGTCGACCAGCCGTCGCTCGCGATGTGGTGGACGACCACGGACAGGACGGACTCGTCCGGCCCCAGCCGGAACAGGCGGGCGCGCAGGGGGATTTCCGTGCCCAGGTCGAAGGGGACGGCGGCCTCCCGGACGAGCAGGCCGTGCACCGCGTCCCCGTCCGCTTCCTCGACGGGGAGGGGGACGAGGACGGTCGCGGCGTCCAGGATCCGCTGGTGCGGCGCTCCGTCCGTCTCGGCGAAGACGGTCCGCAGGCTCTCGTGGCGCCGGACCAGGTCGGTGAGGGCGTCCCGCAGGGCCTCCGGGGCGACGCTCCCCCGCAGGCGCATCGCCAGCGGGATGTTGTAGGCGGCCGTCGGTCCGTCGACCTGGTCGATGAACCACAGGCGCTGCTGTGCGAAAGACAGGGGGATCATGAGGACTTTCCGGATCGGCTGTAGAAGGTCTCGGCGCGGTTCCAGTGCGACAGCTGCCGCTCGAACTGCTCGGCGCGCCGCCCCGGGGCGGCGGCCGCGGACGCGCCGGGATGCGGGCGGACCGCCATGTTGCCGGTGCTGCGCCATTGCAGCCGGCCGGCCGGGTCGAGGAAGCTGCGGGCGCGGTTGCGGTTGTCCGGGTGGATGCAGTACGGCACGTCGAGCAGCCCGGAGCGGAACGCCCGCAGCAGCGCCGTGCCGACGAGTTCGTCCAGCGACAGCACGGACTCGACGAGGGCGAGGGCCTCGGCCAGGACGCCGGCGGGCGCGTCCCGCCCGGCGGGCGGTGACGCCGGGGGGTCCGCGCGCACCCGCCGCGCGTGCTCCGCGGCGGTCCGCAGCGCGCCCACGTTCTCGGCGACGGTCGGGATCCTGGAGTGTTCGGCCGGGGTCTTCACGATCAGCCGCTCGGCGCCGGTCAGCACGGCCAGTTCGGCGCTGCCCCGCAGCAGGTGTCCGGCCTTCGCGGGATCGTGCGGGTACAGCCCCATGTAGGTGTAGACGACGACGTGCCAGTCGACGTCGGGGAGGAACCGCGCGGCGAGGGCGCGCAGGGCGAGGACGGCCTCGACGTCCTGTTCCAGGGACGTCTGCTGGGCGTAGCTGAGCGACACGCTGCGCACTCCGTGCTGCCGGAAGAACACCGCCTCCAGCAGGGAGAGCGCGACGAGGAGGCTCGGCGGGCACAGCTGCCCGAGCATGCAGCCGCCGAAGGTCTCCATGTGGACGCCGCCCGCCCCGGCGAGGAGTTCGCAGGCGCGCTGCCATTCGGCGACGGCCGTCGCCAGGGGCACCCGGCCGTACGGCAGGCAGTAGGAGACCGGGCCGCCCTCGCTCGCCCGGACGCCCGAGGCGAGCATCACCTCGAAGAGGTCGAAGGGGGCGGCGGAGCCGTGCCGGATCTGGACGGGGAAGTCGTCTCCGGCGAGGCCGGCCAGGACGGCCCGGGTGCTCCGCGCCCCGTGCGCCACGATCGGATAGCCGTTCAGGGGGGTGCCGTCGGCGCAGGCCGCGCGGGCGGCCCCGTGGTCGCCCACCCTCGTGTAGCTGTCCAGGGTGACGGTCCCGCAGGTGGGGAACCCCAGGGCCCGGACGGCGGCGAGGCCCCGCCGCATGGCGCGGGGATCGGAGAAGCCCATGCGGGGCTGGACGACCGGAACGCCGCCGGCCCGCGCGGAGTCCCGCACGTACCGGGAGAAGGTGCTGACCGCGGGCTGTGGGCTGTTCACATGACCTCGGTCGGGGTCGGGGCCGGTGTGGGGGCCCGCGTGGGGGCCGGGGCCGGCGTGGGGCGGGGGGCGGTACGGGCGAGGGCCGCCACGCGCGCCCGGAAGCGCGCCAACTCGGCTTCTCCGGGGCCGAAGACGCCGTCGAACCCGGCGGCGAGGAGCGCGTCGGCGTACTGCCCGCCCGCTCCGTCGACGCCCAGTTTTCCGCCGATCACCATGGTGATGCCGTCCCGGCCGGGCAGGGAGCCGATCGCTCCCGCGTAGGCGGGGCCCTCGATGTGACCGTGCCCGTTGACCGTGCTGAGCACGACGAGCGCCGGCGGTTCGGTGCGGCAGACCTCCACGAGGTCGGCCACGTCGGTGCAGGCTCCCAGGTTCCGCACCTCGAACCCGAGGTCTTCCAGGAGCAGCTGCAAGTAGACGAGATTCCAGGTGTGTGCATCGGACGAGATGGAACACACGACTGCCTTGGCGTCGAGTTCTGTGCGCACTTACGCCGGCCTCTCAGGTAAGGGAATCGGCGAGAATCGTTCGTCTAACACGCCGCTCTGTCCACGGCGTCCGCGATCCAGTCCTCCAGATCGATGTTCTGCTTGCGGGCCGCTTCCCGCCAACGCCTAATGCGGTCCTGACTCAGGACCAGGCGCAATTGATACGGCTGGGGTTCCGGCTGTGATTCCGCGCCTTCCGACGACTCGCCGGCGGCCTTGATCTGCTTTCTGAGTTCATTTCTCGACCAGCCGAATTTAACGGCGAATTCCAGCCAGTGGTCCTGCTCCGCAGGGGGGAGCGCCGCCACTTCCATATGGTGCTGGAAGGTCAGTTCCGCACGACGTCGCGCGAGATCGAATTTCCGGGCGACCCAGGCGTAGTTGCGCAGGGTCTGGTAGTCGAGCTGGGTGCTCGCGACCGCCTCCCGGTAGCGGGTGCGGTAGCACCGCTGGCCGAAGACGAGCCAGTCGCCGATCCACCATGCCGACGCCTCGCTGACGTCGATGATCTGGCGTCCTACCGAGTGCCATGCCTCGAAGGGCAGGTCGTCGCGGAGCCGCAGGCCGATCCGGTCCGCCGCCGGGGCGTCCGTCTCGGGGTGCCGGCCGGTCAGGCCGGCGATGTCCGGGAATCGAAGGTGAGAATGCTGCCCGCCATGTCGTTCGTGCATCGAAGGATTCTTCCCGAGCGGTCCCTCTGTTTCTCGTGGTCAGCGAGTGGTGGCCTCTATCAGGCTCTTCGGCCGCAGGTCGGTCCAGTGCTCCTCCACGTAGGAGAGGCATTCCTCCCGGCTGGTCTCGGGAAGCACGATCTCCCAGCCGGCGGGCACTTCGATGGCGGTGGGCCAGAGCGAGTGCTGCCCCTCCGAATTCACGAGTACCGAATACGTGGCGTCGTCGTCCTCGAACGGGTTGGGCATGTGATTCCCCTCAAGTTCGTATGCGATGCCGGGTCGGCGTCATCCTCCGTGATCTTACTGTCACATTGGTTCATCGGCAATGGATTTCATGGATTCGCAATTCACATTCTATTGGGGACTATAGGCGGATTCAGTCACCCTGATGCAGAAAAGGTAATGGCCCCCGCGAGGGGGCGGAGCGGGGCTACGGCCACCGCCCGCACGCACGCGGCCGGCACGAGCGCGGACGCCTTCACGCGGACGCCCGGCGCCCCCGGACGGCACGTACACCGCGTACGCGAAGCACCCGAAGGCGACGGGTGCCGCGACCCCGGCGAAGTACACGCTGTCGCCGGGTGTCGCCACGGATCCCGCGCCGACCGAGGACCGGAACGCCGCGACCGGCAGCCGGGTCCGGCTCGGCACGTACGCCCTTGAGCGGAAGAGCGGCGGGCTCGTGGTCGCCGACGGCGTGAAGCCGGTGCGTGACGGGTCCGGCGGGACGGGCCGCCGGAAAGAAGTCCTTCGCCTACGACCCGCCCGACCGCACGGCGTCCAGGACGGCCGACGGCAAGACCGCCGACGGCCCGGCCGAGGAGACCTGCCACCCCGGCCTCGACCGGTTCACCGGCCGGGACATGCACAACGTCGCCCTCGCGGACACGGGGCCCGCTTCCGACCCGTACGCCGGAAACCGTTACGCCTTCACCGGCGGAAACCCCCGAGTTTCGCCGAGCTGGACGGCCGCACGTGCGGCGGTGACTGGTGCAGGGAATTCGGCCGGGTGGTGGCGGTACCGAGATGCGGAACCTCGTCACCTTGTACGTCGGACCCCATCAGAGGGTGATGGCGGCGCACGGGAACCAGGTCTCCGACATGGCGGCCAAGGGGCGGACGGCCCACTACGAGGTGACCTCCCACCACACGGGCGAGAACGTCGTTCCCGACAGTTCGGCCATCAAGTGGCTGAACCTGGACGCGGGAGAGATGCCACCCGGTCCCCTCGCCGTCCGGCACGCCGACGGGGCTCGAACCGCAGGTCGCTACGGTGGATCACCAAGGGTGCGGGCGGGCATCGGTGCCGGTGTCCGCCCGCGCCCGCCCTTCTGCGAAAGGTCCTTGCATGTGGGTGCGACGCATCCTCGAGTTCACCGGCCGGGAGCCGTCGGCGCACTCCGTCGACTGGGCGGCGGTCGAGGAGGAGCTTCGCGTTCCCCTGCCGGCGGACTTCAAGCAGCTGTGCGAAGTCCTCGGCGGCGGAACCTTCTGTGACTCCGTCTCTTTCCTCGGCCGCGCGGAAGGGTCTCATTTCAATTTTCTCCTGCGGTGGCGAGCGCCCCTTTCCCTTCGCCTTCCCGCGGACAGCGGCCAGTACCAGGAGTACACGCCGGGCGGCAAGGGGTACATCACATGGGCCTCGACCGAATGGGGCACCGAATACTGCTGGCTCGTCGACGCGCAGCAGCCCGGCGCCTGTCCCGTCCTCGCGCGGGGCGAGGCCGGCGAGTGGTGCGAGTACGACATGTCGACGTCGGAGTTCCTCTACAGGGTCCTGGCGGACAAGGACTTCCGGCCGTTCGGCATCGCCCGGTACGACCTCGACCCGACGTTCCGGCCGGGCCCCGGGGCCCACGGCGGCTGACCGGATGCGAGGAGGGTGCCGGCCCGGCGGCGAAGCACGGGCCGCGGCACCGTGGTGCCGCCCCGCGCCCCCGTGGCGGACCGCCGTTCCCCGGCGATCCCGCACGGGGGGGCTTCTCCCTCGCCACCCGGCCCGCGCGCGAAGGGTGGAACCGAGGGAGCCCGCCGGGGCACCGAAGGCCGGTGGGCGCGAGGCCGACGAGCGCGGGCAGGCACCCTCCCGGCCGGGGTTCCCGCCCCGGTGGAGAGATCGGCACCGCACGGTAATGTGCACGATATGTCCGAAATGTTCGATGCCGCGGATGTGGGTGGCCACAGCGGCGCCGGGCCCTCCCCCCTCGCCGGAACGCACATCCTCCTCGGCGAACGGGACGCGGAGACCGCCGCTCGCCTCGCCCGGAGCCTGCGCGAGCACGGCGCCTCCTCGGTGCACGCCGTCGACTCCCCGGAGGCGTTCCTGCGCGCCGGCGCCGACCCGCCCGCGCCCGTGCGGTTCTGGGACGCCGCCGTGTGGCACACCGGCTTCGGCGGGGACGACGGCTCGCTGGGCCGGTTCCTGAAGGACTGGCGGGCCCTGCACCCCGGGATCCCCGTGGTCGTGACCGACGACGCCCCCAGCGCCCGGCTGGCGGTCGCCGCGCTGCGCGGCCGGGCCGCCGACCTGGTCGAGCGCTCCGATCCGGAGGGGCTGGCGGCGGCTGTCGCCCGGGCCGTCGCGGAACGGGCGGACCCGCTCGGCGTCGAGGGCTCCGGGCAGGGTTCGCTGCGCATGCTGGTGGTCGGCGCCCACCCCGACGACGTCGAGATCGGCCTGGGCGGCACCATCCACCGCCGCGCGCACAGCGGCTGGGCCGTCACCGTACTCACCATGTCCGGCGGCGGAAACGGCGGCGACCCCGCACGGCGCCGGAAGGAGGCGCACCGCGCCGCCGAGGTGCTGGGCGCCCGCCTCCTCATGGAGGACCTGCCGGACGGGTCCATGGCGGACGACCGCGTCACCGTGGAAGCCGTCGAACGGGCGGTCGCCGAGACCGCGCCCGACGTCGTCATCGTCCACTCCGAGAGCGACACCCACCAGGACCACCGGGCCGTGCACCGCGCCACGCTCGTGGCCTGCCGCAAGGTGGCCCGGCTCGCCTGCTACCAGTCCCCCTCCGCCACCGTGGCCTACCGGCCGAACCGCTTCATCGAACTGAGCGAGGTCGACGTGGAGGCCAAGCTCGCCGCGATCGCCGCGCACCACTCACAGGCCGCGAGCCGCTGGTACCTCGACGAGGACCTGCTGCGCTCCACCGCCCGCTACTGGGGCCGCTTCTCCCAGACCCGCTACGCCGAACCCCTGGAGCTCGTCCATGAGCGCACCCCCCTCCTCTTCTGAGCCCGACCTCTCGCTGCCCCTCGGCCGGCCGCCCCGGGTCCTCGTCACGGGCGCCGGCGGGCCCTCCGGCGTGTGCTTCCTGCGCGCCCTGGACGGGGCGGCCGAGCGGTACGCGGCGGACCTCGACCCCAACGGCGCCGGCCTCTACCTCGTCCCGCGCGCCTACCGGACGCTGGTGCCGCCCGGCGCCGCCCCCGGCTACGCCGAGGCGCTGCTGCGGCTGTGCGCGCGGCACGAGATCGACGTCCTGGTGCCGACCGTCGACGCCGAACTGGTGGCCCTCGCCCGCGCCGCCGACGCCTTCGCCGACGCGGGCGTCCGGGTGCTGGTCTCCCCCGCCGGGGCCCTGGAGACCTGCCTGGACAAGTGGCGGCTCGCCGAGGCCTGCCAGGGCGCGGTACGGCTGCCGGACACCCGGCTCGTCGGCTCCCCCGGCGCGGCGGAGCCCGGCGGCGGCTTCCCGGCCATCGCCAAGCCGCGCACCGGCTCCGGCTCCCGGGGCATCGTCCTCGTCCGCTCCGCCGGGGAGCTGGCCGGGCTGCCGCAGGACGGCTCCTACCTGCTCCAGGAGTTCCTGCCGGGCACCGAGTACTCGGTCGACGTGCTCACGGACGCCTCGGGGCGGGTCGTGGCCGCCGTGCCCCGCGCCCGGGACAAGACGGACTCGGGCATCGTCGTGGCCGGCCGGGTGCTGGACCTGCCGGAGCTGTCCGGGATCGCCGAGGACACCGTCCGCACCCTCGGGCTGCGCGGCGTCCTCAACGTCCAGGTCCGCGAGGACCGGGCCGGGAAGGCCGCCCTCCTGGAGGTCAACCCCCGCCCGCCGGGCGGCATGTCGCTGACGGTGGCCGCCGGGGTGGACATGCCGAAGTGGGCGGTCGCCTCGCTGCTCGGCACGGAGCCGCCGGAGCGGATCGCCCACCGCGAGACCGCGGTCGTCCGCCACTGGCAGGACGTCGTCCTCGCGCCGCGCGAGCTCGGCGACATGGGCGACGTCACCGAGGCCGCCCCGCCGGACGCCGGAGGGGACCGGGAGGCGGCGGCGTGACCGGCGAGGCGGCCCGGGCCCGGCCGCTCCCGGGCCGCGATCCGCTGCGTACCGACCTGCACGCCCACACCGACTTCTCGTCCGACGGGCACGACCCCCTCGCCGCCGTCGTCGCGGCGGCGGCGGACGCCGGGCTCCGTACGCTCGTGCTCACCGACCACGTGCGCGCGGACACCTCCTACCTCCCGGGGTACGCCGGGGCCGTCCGCGCGGCGCGCGCCACGGCGCCCCTGGAGCTGGTGTGCGGGGTGGAGGCGAAGGTCCTCGACACCGAGGGCCGGATCGACCTCCCGGCGGACCTGACGGGCATCGAGCACGTCGCCCTGGCCGACCACCGCTTCCCGCTGCCCGACGGGCCCGCCCACCCCGAGGCCGTACGGGCCCTGCTCGACGGGGGCCGGCTCGCGCCGGACGAGGCGCTGCGGCTGCTCGTCCTCGCGACGGCGCGCGCGGTGGAGCGGGTCCCCGAGGGACTCACCACCCATGTGGCGCACCTGTTCAGCGTGCTGCCCAAGGCCGGGCTCGACGAGGAGGGCGTCGACGCGGCGCTGCTGGAGCCGCTGGCGCGGGCCTGCCGGGAGCGGGACGCGGCGGTCGAGCTGAACGAGAAGTGGCGCTGCCCCTCCGTCCGCACGGCCCGGCTGCTGCACCGCGCCGGGGTCCGGCTCGGGGCCGGCAGCGACGCCCACCGGGCGGCGGACGTGGGCCGCTTCCCCTGGGTCACGGAGGCCCTGGCCGGCGCGACGACGGAGGAACGGTGCACGTCCTGAGCCAGACCGCGCACGCCGTGGCGACGGTGACCGTCTTCCTCGGGGCGGTGCCGCTGGTGGTCGCCGTGCTCCAGTTCCTGCTGGTCGGCCTCCAGCGCTTCCGGCACCTGTACGAGGACCGGCCGCCGTGCGTGCCCCGCACCGCCGTCCTCGTCCCGGCCTGGAACGAGGCGCCGGTGCTCGCCTCGTCCGTCGAGGGGCTGCTCGCCCTGCGCTACCCGCCGGACCGCCTCCGGGTCGTGGTCGTCGACGACGCCAGCACCGACGCGACGCCGGAGGTGATGCGGGAGCTGACGGCCCGTCACCCCGGACGGGTGGTGCACCTGCGCCGGGAGGACGGCGGCCAGGGCAAGGCCCACACCCTCAACCACGGCCTCGCCCACGTCCTCGGCGACGACTGGGCCGAGGCCGTGCTCGTCATGGACGCCGACGTCGTCTTCGACCCCGACGCCCTGCTGCGGATGACCCGTCACCTCGCCGACCCCGGGGTCGGCGCCGTCACCGCGTACATCAAGGAGGGCAGCGGGAAGCAGGGCAACTACCTGACCCGCTACATCGCCTTCGAGTACATCACCGCCCAGGCCGCCGCCCGGCGCGCGCAGAACGTCCTCGGCGTCGTCGCCTGCCTGGCCGGCGGGGCGCAGCTGCACACCCGGGCGAGCCTGGAGGCGATCGGCGGCCGGATCGACACCTCCACGCTGGCCGAGGACACCGTCACCACCTTCGAGACCCAGCTGGCCGGCCGCCGGGTCGTCTTCGACGGGTACGCCACCGTGCTCGCCGAGGAACCGGGCGACCTGGCCGGACTGTGGAAGCAGCGGCTGCGTTGGGCGCGGGGCAACCTCCAGGTGACCCGCCGCTACCGGCACCTGTGGTTCCGGCCGTGGAAGCGGCGGGAGGGACACCGGCTCGGCTCGGTCCTCTTCGGCCTGATCTGGTACTCGCTGCTCGCGACCCCGGTGCTGCTGACGGCCTGTTCGGCCTCGCTGCTCTACCTCTACCTCACCGACTCGGACCGCTCCTGGCAGCTGTTCCACCGGCTGTGGGTGATCAACCTCGTCTGCTACCTGCTGATCATCCTGATGGCGGCGGCCGTGGACCCGGGAACCTTCCGGCGGTGCGGGCGGGAGGCGCTGCTCTACCCGGGGATCGTCTCCACCTGCGTCCTCGTGGTCACCGGGCTCCCTTCGGTCTTCCTGCCGCTCCTGGAACGGGCCGGGCTGTTCACGGACGACGGCTCGCCCCAGCTCCTGATGGTCGTGGTCTACGCCTGGATGGGCCTCGCCCTGCCCCTCGCGTGGCTCGCGAAGCTGCTCACCGGAACCCGGGCGCGGTTCCTCGCGCCGGTGCTGCTGCACCTGGTGGGGTACGGCTCGCTGCTCGCGGCCTGCCTGGTGGCGGCCTGGGTGCAGGAGCGGCGGAACGCGGAACTGAAGTGGGACAAGACCGAGAAGACCGGGAAGGTGGCGGCGGGACGATGAGGGCGGCGGACCCCGGGAAGCCGGGAGCGGGCCCCGGGGAGCCGGCGGCGGGCCAGGCGCCGGGGGCGGACGAGGATACGGCGCGGCACGTGGCGGAGCTGACCGCGGAGGACCGCCGGCACGACCGGCGGCTGCTGTGGCGGGAACTGCTGGCGGTGCTGCTCGTCGCCGCCCTGCTGACGGCCCGCGCCCTCTGGCTGACCTGAGCCCTCACTCCAGGAGGAACGGGTCCGCGCCCTGCGCGGCGAGCGCGAACCACGCCGTCGTACCGGTGTGGAGACTGGCGTACAGGGTGTCCCCGTCACCCGTCCTCAGCCCGTCCGAGGAGGCGGCGACGATGCCGTACCCGTCGGCGTTCGGGGCGTGGGCCTGGGCCGCGCGGAGGGTGGCGAGGAGCCGGCCGGCCCGCTCCCCGTCCCCGTCGCCGCCCCGGCGGCGGAGCGCCGCCGCCATGTGCGCGGTGCCCTCGAACCAGACCTTGGAGGTGTCGGCGTCGCTGACCGACACCCCGCGGAACCCGCCGTCCTCGGCGGCCAGACGGCTGAGCGCCCAGTCCAGCGACCCGGCGTGCCGGGCGTCACCGGTCGCCAGGAAGGACCAGCTCTGCGGGTCCTCCGGGACCGGCGAGCGGTTGACGGTGACGCCGTCCGTGCCGGTACCGGTCCAGAAGGCGCCGCCCTCCGCGTCCCACAGGGCGTCGAGGAAGCCGGCCGCGACGGCCGACCGGTCGGCCCACGAGCTGTCCCCGGTGGCGGCGGCGAGGGCCCGGAAGAAGGCGGCGACGTCGATGTTGTGCTCGGTGGACTTCCAGGTGAGGGGGGAACCGGAGGCGGGCACGCCACCGGTGTAACCCGGCGTACCGGTGGCGGAGGCCGTGTGGTCCTGGATCCACTCGGCGAGCCGCAGCGCGCCGGTACGGTACGCGGCGCCGCCCGTCGCCCGGTGGACGTGGAGGAGGGCCAGGCCCGTCCACGCCTGCGCGCCGGTGAAGGAGTCGGCGGCGGCGACGGCCGGCAGCCCGTCGGCGGCGGTGACCTTCCCGGAGGCGTACGACTGGCGGATCCGGCCGTCCCCGGCGGGGTCGCCGTCCTGGAGGGCGAGCAGGGTCCCGGCGAGGGCGCCGGCCCGCTCCAGGCCGGCGTCCGTCCCGCGCGCGCAGGAGGCGATCACGGTGAGCGCGACGTCGTAGGTGAAGGCCACGGTGGAGTGGTGGGTCTCCATCCAGCCGCCGGTGTAGCTGCGCGGCAGTCCCTGCCGGGCACCGCCCGCCGCCTCGTCGACCCGGCGGTCGAGGAAGGAGCGGGCCCGCGCGAGCGCCTCCTCCTCATCCACGCCGTCGCTCCCCGCCGCGCCCGGCGAGCAGCCGCCGAGGACCACCGCCGCCGTTCCGCCCATGACCGCCGCCGTGAACGCGCGACGGCTCACCGCTCCGCGCCGATTCTCCGAAATGCCCATGGATCACCACATAGGACATTCTTTCCCTGCCCACGCACGGACACGCGGGAGACGGAGACGGGTGACGGGCCACGAACTGCGTGAGGCGGCCGAGGAGAGCGAGCCGGCGCCGGTCCCGACGGCGTTCAGCCCGCCCAGCGCCCCGAGAAGTAGGTCACGGCGAGGACGGCGGAGAGGGGTGCCGAGAGGCAGAGCCAGACGGCGAGCCACCGGGGCCTGTTCAGCGTCCAGGAGGCCAGTCCGATCCACAGGGGCCACCACAGGAGGGTGGCGCGGGGGATGGACATGTACCAGTACGAGGTGCCCAGGGCCCACAGGCTGAGCGCGATGTAGACGGCCTCGGGCCAGCGGCGGGCACGCGCGAGCAGGGCCACCGCGACCAGTCCGACGCCCATGGCGACGAGTTCGGCCTGCCACATGAGGGCGTACGGGGTGGTGTAGCCGTGCCCGAAGGCGGCCTCCCAGGTGGTGCTCCAGGACTCCCAGGGGGCGTGGAAGCGGCGGTACCAGCCGCGTTCCTGCGCGTGCTTCCAGGCCATCCAGTCGCCGGTGTGCGCGTGCAGGTACCAGGAGTAGAGGAGCGGCGGGAGCGCGGGCAGCGCCAGCCACGCCCACCGGCGCGGCCCGCCGTGCTCACGGGCCGTCAGGACGAAGTGGACGACGAGCGCCGCGACGAGGAAGAGCCCGGTGACGCGCACGGTGGTGGCGCAGGTCGCCAGGAGTGCGGCGAGCCGCCAGTCGTGTCGCCGGGCGGCGAGCCAGGCGGGAAGGGCGAAGGCCAGGAAGAGGGACTCGGTGTAGCCGACGGCGAGGAAGACGGCGCACGGCGACACCAGGAGGAGTACGACGGCGTGACGGGCACCGGCCGCCGCGGGCAGGTGGAGCCGGGCGACGCGGCCGAGCGCGAGGACCGCGACGGCTCCGGCGACGAGGGAGATGAGGAGGCCGGCGGCGGTCCAGTCGCCGACGAGGAGGTGGAGCGCGCGCAGGGCGAGCGGGAAGCCGGGGAAGAACGCCTCCCGGTTGTCCCGTTCCGCGGGGCGGGCGGCGGGGTCTTCGGGGAAGTAGCCGTCGCGGGCGATGTTCAGGAAGTGGCCCCAGTCCCACTGTCCGACGACGGCGGCGAAGCCTTCCGGCCGGTGGGCCCCGGGGTCGCGGGGAAAGAGCCAGGCGGTGCAGTAGGCGACGAGGAGAAGGGCGACTCGGGTGAGCAGGTAGAGCGTCAGGACGTCCCGGTCGACGGCGTCGAGGCGGAGACGAAGGCGGAGGGGCCACGTCGCCGGACCGGCGCCGCGGACGGCGCCCCCGACCGGAGCCGTACCTGCCGGCGCCCCGTCTCGCGGGCCTCGCAGGTCTCGCAGGTCTCCCACGTCTCTCATGTCTCGTACATCTCGTATATCTCGTATATCTCGTATGTCTCGTTCCGCGAGGGTCATCGGGGACATTCCGCTCTCTCGAAGGGCGTGACGGGGCGCGGGACGGCCAGTGGGCGGGTGGCGGTCCCGGGGGGCGGGCAGGGCGGTTCCTAGGGAGTGCCGGGCGGAGTGGTCGTCGTGGCGGTGGCGGGGGATCCCATGGTGGTGGCGGGAGCGGAGGAGGGGGACGTCGTCGCCGGGAGGGGGGCGGTCGTGTCCGCCGGGGCGGGGCCGCTCACCGAGGGACTGGTCGCGGGTACGACGGGCTCGGAGGGGCCGGGCAGCAGGGAGGCGAGCGTCGCTCCCCCGGCACCCACGACGAGGCAGGCGCCCGCGGCGAGCACCGCGAGGCGGCGCCGGCGGACGCGCCGACCGCGGGCGCTGATCTCGCCGACCGGCGGACAGGAGGCACGGGCCCGGCCGGAGGCCGCCGCCTCCTCGAAGAGCGACTTGAGCGGGTCGTGGGACTCATTCACCGGATGCCTCCTCGCGGGACGGGTGGTCGATGCCGGGGCGGGTGCCCCGCGGGTCCTCGATCCGGTGGGCGAGTGCCGCCCGGCCGCGGGACAGATGGGTCTTGACTGTGCCGGCCGACAGGCCGGTCTCGGCGGCGACCTGGTCGACGCTCAGATCGCACAGGTAGTGCAGGGCGAGGGCGCGCCGCTGCTGCGGCGGGAGCCCCCGCAGCGCCTCGACGAGCACGAGGTGGTCCGGCTCGGGGCCCGCCACCACCGGCGGGACCCCGCCCCGCCGCCACGCCTCGCCCGTGCGCCGCCGGAACCGCCACCGGCTCACCGCGAGCCGCCACGCCACCGTGCGGATCCACGCCTCCGGCTGTCCGTCGCGGTCGAGCTGCCGACGGCGGTTCCAGCCCTTGACGAAGGCCTCCTGCACGACGTCCTGCGCCTCGTGCAGATCACCGAGCATCACGTACAGCTGTCCCGTGAGCCGCGCCACCGCATGGGCGTAGAACTCTTCGAACTCCTCGACGGTCAACGAACACTCCCGGATCTTCGGTTACATCCCGCATACGCCTGTCGCGGGTCCTCCGGTTGACACGGGCCCCGGGGAGAACGGGTGATCGTGGTCACAGGACCCCGGGGCACCGACAGCCTCCTCGCGGGATTCCCCTCTCCACCCGGAATACCCCCTGGGGGTATATGGTTATGATCGTCGTCCTGAACGGACGACGCCAGGAACCGCACCACACCAGGGGAGACGTCATGAAGAACCACGCCGGTCACGACCACGGCGCTCACGCGGAGCACGGCGGCCACGGCGGCCACGGCGGAGGCCGGCCCGGCGGCCTGTCGGTCTCGGAGGACGGGTACACCCTCGAACTCGACGCGACGGTCCTCGCCGCCGGCGTGCGGCGGATCGACTTCAGGGTGACCGGCCCGGACGGGCGGGCGGTGACCGAGTTCGTCCCCGAGCACGAGAAGGAACTGCACTTCATCGCCGTCCGACGGGACACCGCCGGATTCCAGCACGTGCACCCGGTGCGGGACGAGAAGGGCACCTGGAGCACCGAACTGACCCTGGAGCCCGGGGACTGGAGGCTCTTCGCCGACATCCACCCGGCCGGCCACGACGGGACCCTGACCCTGGGGATCGACGTCGCGGTCGCCGGACCGTACGACCCCCGGCCGCTCCCCCGGGCCACCGGGACCGCGCGGACCGGCGAGTACACCGTCACGCTCGACGGCGCGCTGGTGCCCGGCGAGGCGAGCGAGCTGACCCTCACCGTCAGCCGGGGCGGGCGTCCCGTCACCGACCTCCAGCCCTACCTGGCCGCGTACGGACACCTCGTGGCGCTGCGGGTCGGCGACCTGGGCTACCTCCACGTCCACCCGGAGGGCGCACCCGGCGACGGCGTCACCGCACCGGGACCCGACATCGTCTTCATGGCGGTCGCGCCCTCGGCCGGCACCTACCGCCTGTACCTGGACTTCCAGCACGACGGCGTCGTCCGCACGGCCGAGTTCACGGCCCACACCACCGAGGCCCCGCACGCGACCGCCCACGGGAACCACGACGAACACCACGGGCACCACGGGAACCACGACGAACACCACGCCCACCACTGACCGCCCGTGCGCGCGGGGCCGGAATCGAGCGTCCGTCACGACCGGGGGGCGCTCACCCCGCCGACACCCGACATCCAGGAGAACGACACCCATGCCCGAGAACCCACCCGCCTGTACCCGCGGGGCGCGGCCTCCGCCCCGAGGCCGCGCCCCGCCGCACGGACACGGAAGGAACCCCGCCATGCGCCTCTTCGCCATCCGCGACTACCGCCGTCTGTTCGGCGCCCAGGTCATCGCCCTGTTCGGGACCGGGCTGACCACGGTGGCCCTCGGTCTCCTCGCCTACGAACTCGCCGGTCCGCGCGCCGGCGTGGTGCTCAGCACCGCCCTGACCGTCAAGATGGTCCTGTACGTGGTCATCGCTCCGCTGGCCGCCGCCTACGTCGACCGGCTCCCCAGGAGAACGTTCCTGTTCCTCCTCGACGCGGCCCGCGCCATGGTGGTCCTGGCACTGCCGCTGGTCACCGAGGTCTGGCAGATCTACGTGCTGATCGGCCTCCTCCAGGCCGCCTCCGCGGCGTTCACCCCGACGTTCCAGGCCGTCATCCCCGACATCGTGCCCGACGAGGCCGACTACACGCGCGCCCTGTCCGCCTCGCAGGTCGCCTCCACCATGGAGAGCCTGCTCAGTCCGGTGCTGGCGGCCGTCGCCCTGTCGTTCCTGAGCTTCGACCGGCTGTTCCTCGGCACCTCCGCCGGATTTCTCGCCTCCGCCCTGCTCGTCCTGTCGACGCGCGTCCCCGACGCCCGCCCGGGCGACCGCGCCACGGCGTGGGAGAGGGCGACGGCCGGAATCGGGACCTTCCTCGGGACGCCACGGCTGCGCGGCGTCCTGGCGCTCGACCTCGTGGTCGCGGCGGCAGGATCGATCGTCGTCGTCAACACCGTCAACCACGTCCGCGACGGGCTCGGCGGCTCGCGGTCGGACGTCGCCTGGATGCTCGCCGCCTCCGGCACCGGAACCCTCCTGGCCGCACTGGTCCTCCCCCGCGTCCTCGACCGGGTCGCCGCCCGGACCGTCATGACGACAGGCGCCGGAGTCCTCGTCGGCGGCACGGCCGCCGCGGCCGCGCTCGCCGCCGCAGGCCTCCTCACGTGGACCGGGACGGCGATCGTCTGGACCGCGATCGGCATCGGCACGGCCCTGGTCATCACGCCGACCGGCAAGGTCATCCGGTCCTCCGTCGGGCGGAACGCGGTCCCCGGGGCGTTCGCGGCCCAGTTCTCCCTCTCCCACCTGGCCTGGCTGATCACCTATCCCGTCGCGGGACGGCTCGGCACGGACACCGGCTTCACCCTCGCCTGGTCCGTCCTCGCGGCCCTCGCCGCGGCGGGAGCGGCCGGCGCCCTCCTCCTCTGGCCCCGCCACGACGGACAGGACCTCACGACCGGCCTCACGACACCCGCCCGGCACGGGCACGACACGAACCGGTCCGCCCTGACCAGAGCCGCCTGAAACACCGCCCCGCCCGCCCCGTCACCGCACCGGACCCCAACCCGACGTCACCGATCGCCCGCCAGGTCGAGGTCGCGCCCGGACGCCTCGACAGGAGTCCGCACCGGCTCCGGGCCGCGCCACGGACGGGCGAGGGGCTGGGACACCCCGCGCCACCAGGCGTCCACGGGCAGCTTCCCCGCCGGCTCGAACGGCTCGCCGGGACGCGGGAACGCCACCGCCTGCCCCGCCTCCTCCGCCGCGTCCTTCGTCCACTCCCCCGGCTCCGCCCAGGCGTGCGGGGCGAGGTTGAACGTGCCCCAGTGGATCGGCAGCAGCACCCCGGCGGGCCCGCCGCCCTGGAGGTCGAGGTGGGCACGGACGCCCTCGGCGGGGGTCATGTGGATGTCGGGCCAGAACTCGGAGTAGGCGCCGATCTGGATCATGGTCACGTCGAAGGGCCCGTGGGCGGCGCCGATGGACGCGAAGCCCTGGAAGTAGCCGGTGTCGCCGCTGTGGAAGATCCGGTGGCGGGGGCCCCGGACCGACCAGGAGGCCCAGAGGGTGTGCTGCTGGTTGCGGATGGCGCGGCCGCAGAAGTGGCGGGCCGGGGTGGCGGTGAGGGTGAGGTCGCCGATCTCGGTGGACTCGTGCCAGTCCAGCTCGCGCAGCCGGGAGGCCGGGACGCCCCAGTGTTCCAGGTGGGCGCCGACGCCGAGCGGGACGGCGAAGAGGGTATCGGTGGAGGCCAGCGCCTTGACGGTCGGCAGGTCGAGGTGGTCGTAGTGGTCGTGGGAGATCACGACGACGTCGACCGGGCCGAGCGCGGCGAGCGGCGCGGGCGCCGGGTGCAGCCGCTTGGGGCCGACGAAGGAGAAGGGCGAGCAGCGCTCCCCCCAGACCGGGTCGAAGAGGATCCGTACGCCGTCGACCTCGGCGAGCACGCTGGAGTGGCCCAGCCAGGTGATGCGCAGTCCGGTGGTGGCGGGGCGGGCGAGGTCGGCCACGGTCGTCGGGTGGACGGGGATCAGCCCGGCCGGGGCCCGGCGGGCACGCGCCTCCCGCTCGAAGTAGATCTTCATCAGGTCGGCGGTGGAGCCGGAGGGGCCCCGGCGAGCCTCCTCCGGGTTCTGGAAGACGCCGTCGGCGAAGTGCGGCGAGCGGCGGATGCGGGCCAGCCGCTCCCCCGTGGGCTCGGCGCCGAAGGACTCGGGCCGCAGGGCGCGCAGCCGGGACCGCAGGGAACGGTCGGAGTCGGAGCCGGTACCGGTCACAGGGGCCTCCTGGTCTGTGGGGGTCGTTCCATTATGGGCGGCCGGCCGGGGGACCGTTCTCCCCTCGCCTCTCCCGGGCCTCTCCCGGGCCTCTCCCGGGCCTCTCCCGTGCCTCTCCCGTGCCGCCCCCGGGCCTCTCCCGCACCTCCCCTGGACCTCTCCCGTCTCCCTCCCGGTCCCCGCCCCGCTCCCGCTCCCGCTTCCCGCCCCCGTCACGGTCCCGTCCCGTCCGGTCGGCCATACTGAACCGACGTTCAGTAACCCGCCCCCGAGGAGTCCCGTGACCGCCGCCCCGCTGCTCTCCCTCGCCTGGACCGACCACGTCACCGGCCGCCGCGGCCATCTGGTCGTCGACCGGCTGGTCAGGGGCGTGGCGAGCGGCGGACTGCGGATGCGCGAGGGGTGCACCGCCGAGGAGGTCGCCGGACTCGCCCGCGGGATGACCATGAAGGAGGCCCTGCACTACGACCCGTCCGCGCGGTACGTGCCGCTGGGAGGCGCCAAGGGCGGCATCGACTGCGATCCGCGCTCCCCCGAGGCGTACGGCGTCCTCGTCCGCTACCTGCGGGCGATGCGGCCCTACGTGGAGCGGTTCTGGACCACCGGGGAGGACCTGGGGCTCAGCCAGGAGACGGTGGACCGGGCGGTGGCCGAGGCCGGGCTCGACTCCTCGGTGCAGGCCGTCTTCCCGCTCCTGGAGGACGAGGCGGCGGCCCGGAAGCGGCTCGCGGACGCCTTCGCCGTCCGGGTCGACGGCATCGGCCTGGACGCCCTGGTCGGCGGGCTCGGCGTGGCCGAGTCGGTGCTGGTCGCGCTGGACCGCGCCGGGCGGCCCCACGCGGGCACCCGGGTCTCCGTGCAGGGCTTCGGCACCATGGGCGCGGCCACCGCCCGCTTCCTCGCCCGGGCCGGGCTGACGGTGGTGGCGGTGGCCGACGTGCGCGGCACGGTCGTGAACCCGGACGGGCTCGACGTGGAGGCCCTGATCGCCGCCCGGGACGGGCACGGCACGGTGGACCGGGCGGCCCTGCGCCCCGGCGACCGGGAGGCGCCGGGGGACGCCTGGCTCTCCGCCGACGCGGAGGTGCTCGTGCCGGCCGCCGTCTCGTACGCGGTCGACGCCTCGAACCAGGAGCGGATCGCGGCCCGCTGGATCGCCGAGGCCGCGAACATGCCGGTGCTCCCCGAGGCCGAGGCGGCCCTCGCGGCGCGCGGGGTGACGGTGCTGCCGGACGTGGTGGTCAACTCCTGCACCAATGCCTGGTGGTGGTGGACCCTCTTCGGCGACGTCGAGGCCGACGCCGGCCAGGCCTTCGCGCGGGTGCGCCGCGCGATGCGGGACCTCGTGGGGACGGTGCTCGACCGGGCGGAGGCCGACGGCGTCCTCCCCCGCGCGGCGGCGCACGCCCTGGTGGCGGAGCGGCTGCCGGTGATCGCCGAGCGGTACGGCTGGTACTGACCGGTACGGCTGGTACTGACCGGTACCGGCGGGTGCTGACCGGTACTGGCGGGCTCCCCGGGGACGGCCGACCTCCCGGGGCCCGGCGGGCTCCCCGGGCCCGGCGGGCTCCCCGGGCCCAGTAGCCCCCAGGGCCCGTTGACGATCATGACCGCGCCCCGTGCTGTGTAGGCTGCACGGCGTGGCGAGAGTGCGGTTGAGCGTGGCCGAGCGGCGCGAGGAGCTGCTGCGGGCCGCCGTCGGGCAGATCGAGGCCCGGGGTGCCACCGCCGTCCGGATCGCCGACGTGGCCGCCGCCCTCGGCGTGAGCAACGCACTGGTGCTCTACCACTTCTCCACCAAGGAACAGCTGGTCGCGGCGGCCTTCGCGCACGCCGCCGAGGGCGACCTCGCGCAGCTGCGCCGGATCCTCGGGCGCCGTTCGACGGCGGTGCGGCGGCTGCGCGCCGCCGTCCGCTGGTACGCCCCCACCGGTCAGGCCAAGGGCTGGCGGCTGTGGATCGAGGCGTGGGCGGCCGGGCTGCGCGACCCCGAGCTTCGCCGGGTCGCCGCCTCGCTCGACCGCGAGTGGAAGGCGGCGCTCACCGCCGTGATCGACGAGGGGGTCGCCGCCGGCGAGTTCCCCTGCCCCGACCCGGCCGGCGCCGCCTGGCGGCTCACCGCCTATCTGGACGGCCTCGCCGTCCAGACCACGGTGTACGCCGGCGGCCTCTCCCGGACGGCGATGCTCCGGTGGGCGGACGCGGCCCTCGACCGCGAACTGGGCCTCCCGCCGACCGGTCCCTGAGCCCGGGGACGCTCCGGCCCCGTGCCGCTCCGGCCCCGGGGCCGGAGCGGTTCGAGGAGCGCCCGGGTCAGAGCAGTTCGAAGACCGCCGAGACGGTGACCTGCTCCTCGATCTCGCCCGGGGCGAGCGGCACGTTCGGCTCGTCGGCCTGCATGGACGGCAGCGCGCCGTGGCCGGGCCGCAGCGAGTCGCCCTCGCTGAGGGAGACCAGCCGGCCGAGGCGGTGGCCGCTCAGCCGGGCGTGCTGGGACGCCTTCTCGTACGCGTCCTCGTAGGCGGCCTCGCGGGCCTTGGCGCGAAGCTCCTTCGGGTCGGCCACGTCGAAGACGACGCCGTTGACGCGGCCGGCGTCCCCGGTGGCGCCGTTGACGGCCCCGATGACCTGCCCGGTGCGGTCGATGTCGCGGACCTTCACGGAGAAGGTCTGGCTCGCCTGGTAGCCGGTGACCTTGGACTCGCCCCCGGTCGTCTGGGTGTAGACGGGGTTGAGGGAGAGGCTGTCGGTGCGGATGTCCCGGTCCTCGACGCGCTCCTTGCGCAGGACGGCGAGCAGCGCCTCGGCGGCGGTGTTCTGCGCCGCCATCGCCTCCTTCGCCGTCGCCCTGGTGGCTTCCACGCCCACCGTCAGGATCGCCAGGTCGGGTGTGGCGCTGGCGCTTCCGCTGCCCGTGACGGTGACCGTCGCGGGGGCCTCGGCCCTGGCGGCGGCGCGGGGGGCGGAGCGCTCCGGCGCGGCGGCCGACGCGGGGGCGGCCGTGGCGAGGAGCAGCCCGCCGAGGACGGCGGTGGCGGCGAGCAGCCGGGCGGCGCGGGCGCCGCGCTTCGGGAGGACGGACGCGGGGCGGTGCGGCACGGGCGGTCCCTTCGACGGTGGGTGCCGGTGGCTCCGGCGGGCACATCCCAGCACCCGGGAGCGCCGCCTCCCGGGTGCCACTCCTGTCCCGGCGCCGCCCTTCACCTCTCCGTACCAGCGGTTCCGCGCCCACGGCTCCGTCGCGGGCGGCGGCGGCCTGAGGGCGGTTCAGGTCTGGACGAGGGGCCGGTACGCCTCCGCGTCCAGGCCGAAGGTCCAGGCGACGCCCTCGCGGGCGGTCCGGGTGGCGGGCGGCACGCGGAGCCAGTAGGTGCGGTGGCTGCCGTCCGGCTCCGGCGTCGAGTTGACCACCTCGACCATGACGACGTCCTCGTCGTCGGCGAGCTCGATCCGCCACAGCACACCCGCCTCGTCGCGGCCCTCGGGGCGGGCCCCGGAGGCTTCGAGGTAGCGCTCGTAGCCGTAGTACTCCAGCATCACTCGCCGGAGTTCGGCGTTCCGCTCCGCGCGGATCCGCTCCGGCGTGAGGTACGCGAGGCCGGCCAGGAAGCGGCGCGTGACCGGCATGCCCCGCCAGGCGTGGAGGGCGAAGCCGTCCCGGTGGGCGAGCGCGGGGCCGTCGCCCCGGTCGAGCCGGCCGGCCTCGTCCCGGTGCAGTTCGACGGGACGCTCGCAGACGACGACGGCCTTCTCGTACGGCCACCACCAGCCGGCCTGCTCCGCGACGGCGGCGAGCCCGGCGAGCCCGGCGAGCCGGTCCCCCTGCCCGTCGAAGGCGGCGAGCCAGGCGGCGTCCTGCTGGCCGAGCACGGCGTCGTACAACAGCTCGCGCCCGGCGCGTTCGGTGAGGGCGCCCGGCTTCTCCCGGTCCAGCAGCTCGTCCAGGATCCCGGTCCTGATCCGCTCGGCGAGCGCCCGCGCCGGCTCCCAGAGCCGGGCGCCGGTGGCCTGCCAGTGCGCCGTCCACCCGGCCGGGCCGAGCGCGTCGTGGAGCCGGCGGCGCTCCTCCGCCCAGGGCAGGGTCCGCACCTCCTCCCGCACCGAACGCCCCCGGTCGGCCAGCCCCGCGACCAGCTCGACCCCGGCGAGCGGCGAGTCCGCCCACACCACCCGGTCCGGGGCGGGCAGCCCGGCCGCCCTGTAGGCCCGCCGGATACCTGCCTCGACGGCGGTCCGGTCGGCCGGCCCGGTGGCGGCCGCGACGCGCCGCCACTTCTCGTACGCGTCGCCGTCCTTCCCAGCACCTCCCGGCACACCACCGCTGCCGCCGCCATCGTCGACGCCCTCGCCGCCGCCGCGCACGTCGCCCTCGTCCATCGCCCCGCCCCCCACGTCCGTCCGCTCCTTCATCCTCGTCCGCGTCCCGTCCCGGTCCGCTCAGTCCGCCACGATCCGGTACGCGCCCGGCACGTACTCCCGCTGCCGCACCACCCGGTACCAGCCCCTGGGCAGGACGATCGGCGCGTGCTCCTCGTGCACGAGCCGCCCGCCCTCGGGGAGTTCGAGCAGGAAGGGGCCGTACGCCCCCGGCTCCCGCACCAGCCGGCCGGGGCCGGGGACCGCGTGGGCGTGTCCGGTGACCTCGCCGGAGGCGAGCACGAGCCGTCCCCGTCCGTCCCTCGGCTCCCCCCGCGCGGCCTTCGCCCGGGCGGGCACGGCCCGCTCGTCGACGGGCACGATCAGCACGTCCCCCTGCCGGTACATGGCTCTCCCCTTTCCCGGTCCGGAACCGGTGCCCGAACACGGGAACGACGCTAGAGGCCGCCACTGACAACGCGTCCGGACCGGCACCCGCCGCACCCGGGTGTCGGTGGGACTTGGTAGAACTCTTGCCGTCGGTCCGTACACCGGCCGTACGGCCGCCCGCCGTCCGTCGCCTGTCGTCCGCCGACCGCCGTCCGTCGTCCTGTTGTCTTGTCGTCTTGTCGTCTTGTCGTCTGGAGCACCGTCATGACCATTGGGGCCCACCTGGAGGAGTTCCACGGCCTCCCCGTCTTCGACCTCCCGGACGCCGAGTCGCGCACCGGACTGCCCGACGCGGCGGCCGTGGCCTGGCGGCTGTCCAGCCCGACGTACCGCGACGCCGACGAGGAGAGCTGGGCGGCCGTCTTCGAGCGCTTCCTGAAGACCGTGGACACCGCCAGGGTCCGCGCGATCGTCGTGGGCGGCTGGGAGGACGCGTACGACACCTCCTCGGCCCCGGTCGTGACCGCGCTCATGGGGGCGAACAACCGGCTGACCTCCCTGGAGGCCGTCTTCCTCGGCGACATGACCTTCGAGGACTGCGAGATCTCCTGGATCGTCCAGTCCGACGTGACGCCGCTGCTCGCCGCCTACCCGGCGCTGCGGGAGCTCGGCGTGCGCGGCGGCACCGGACTCGCCTTCCCTTCGGTGCGCCACACCGGCCTTGAGACCCTGGTCGTGGAGGCCGGCGGGCTCGGCGCCGAGGTCGTGCGCGGCATCGCCGGCAGCGAGCTGCCCGCCCTGGAGCACCTCGAACTGTGGCTCGGGACGGACGAGTACGGCGGCGACTCCTCGCCCGAGGACCTGGCGCCGCTGCTCTCCGGCGAGGCCTTCCCCGCCCTGCGCAGCCTCGGCCTGTGCAACAGCGTGATCGAGGACCGGGTGGCCGCCGCCGTGGCGGGCGCCCCGGTCGTCGCCCGCCTCGACCGGCTCGACCTCAGCATGGGGGTGCTCACCGACGAGGGCGCCGCCGCGCTGCTCGACGGCCAGCCGCTGACCCACCTGCGGGAGCTGGACCTGGAGCACCACTACCTCTCGGGGGCCATGCGGGACCGGCTCACCGCCGCCCTCGCCCCGCACGGGGTGCGGGTCGTCCTGGACGACCCGCAGACCCCGGAGGACGACGGCGACGGGGACGTCTGGCGCTACGTCGCCATCGCCGAATGACCCCCGGCCCGCGCCTCGTCGTCGTCGGCGATCCGGCGGGGCGGCGCGTCGCGTTCTTCCAGGACGCGCTGCGCGCCGCCGGGCTGCCCGGGGCGCGGGCCGTCTCCTGGGCGGACGTCCTGCACGGCCGGGCCCGCTTCGCGGCGGGCGAGACCGTGCGGGTCGACTCGCCCGGGGAGGTGCCGGAGGTCGACCTGCTGCTGCGCGGCACCACCGATCCGGCCCGCGTGGAGGGCGGCCGGGTCTGGTACGAGCGGTTCACCGCCGCCCTGGCCGGGCTCGCCGCCGGGGCGGCGCGGGCCGGTGCCGTGCTGGTGGACGACCCCGGGGAGACGGCGGTCCTCTTCGACAAGCGGCTCACCCACGGCCGGCTCGCGGCCGCGGGTGTGCCGGTCCCGGCGTCGCCGACCTCGGGCCCCGGCGGGGCGCCGGTGCGGGGCTGGGACGACCTGGTGGCGCTGATGGCGGGGACCGGGCTGCGCCGGGTCTTCGTCAAGCCGGCCCACGGCTCCTCCGCCTCGGGGGTGCTCGCCGTGGAGACGGCCGGCGCGGGCCGGGTGCAGGCGGCCACCTCGGTCGAGCGGGACGGCGCCGGACGGCTCTTCAACTCGCTGCGGGTGCGCCGCTACACGGGCGAGCGGGAGGTCGGCGCCCTGGTCGACGCGCTCGCGCCGGACGGGCTGCACGTGGAGCGCTGGCTGCCGAAGGCGGTCCAGGGCGGCCGGGCGGCCGACCTGCGGGTGGTGGTGACCGGCGGGCGCGCCACGCACGCGGTCGTCCGCACCAGCCGCTCGCCGCTGACCAATCTGCACCTCGGCGGCGCCCGGGGCGACCTCGCCGCCGCGCGGACCGCGATCGCCGCCGCCGGGAGCCGCTGGGAGGACGCCCTCGCCGTGTGCGAGCGGGCGGCGGCGGCCTTCCCCGGCACCCGCTGCGTCGGGGTGGACCTGCTGCCGGGCGCCGGCTGGCGCCGCTTCGCGGTCGGCGAGGTCAACGCCTTCGGGGACCTGCTGCCCGGACTCACCGGCCTGGCGGGCAGCGGCGCCGAGGGCCTGGACACGTACGGCGCCCAGGTCGCCGACCTGCTGCGCGCCCCGCCCGCACCCGCTCCCCTCCCGGCGGGAACAGCCGCCCCGGTGACCGGCGCCACCGGAACGCGCACCACGGGAACAGCCGGCCGGTGACCCGCGCCACCGGAACCCGCACCACAGGAACACGCACCACAGGAACGAGCACCCCTCCGTGAACCAGCCCGACATGAACACGGTCGTCGGCAGCCACGACCTGCTCCTGGTCACCCTCGACACCCTCCGGTACGACGTGGCCGCCGAGCTGGCCGCCGCCGGCCGCATACCGAACCTGGCCCGCCACCTCCCGGACGGCCGCTGGGAGCGGCGGCACGCCCCCGGCAGCTTCACCTACGCCTCCCACCAGGCGATCTTCGCGGGCTTCCTGCCGACGCCGGCCGCGCCGGGGCCGCACCCGCGGCTGTTCGCCGCCCGGTTCGCGGGCAGCGAGACCACCGCGGACGGCACCTACGTGTACGACGCCCCCGACCTGGTGTCGGCGCTCGCCGCCGACGGCTACCGGACGGTGTGCGTGGGCGGTGTCGGCTTCTTCAACAAGCAGGCGCCCCTGGGGTCGGTGCTGCCCGGGCTCTTCCAGGAGAGCCACTGGGAGCCGTCGTTCGGGGTGGCCTCGCCGACCTCCTTCGAGGCACAGGTGGCGCGGGCCGAGGAGGTGGTGGCCGGGCTCCCGGCGGACCGCCGGCTCTTCCTCTTCGTGAACGTGTCCGCCCTGCACCAGCCCAACTGGTTCCACACTCCGGGCGCGAGCCGCGAGACCGGGGACACCCGCGCCACCCACGCGGCGGCCCTGGAGTACGTGGACCGGCACATCGGGCGCCTCTTCGCGGCGATGAGCAGCCGCCGGCGCTGCTTCGCGATCGTCTGCTCGGACCACGGCACGGCGTACGGCGACGACGGCTTCACGGGCCACCGGCTCGGCCACGAGGTGGTGTGGACGGTGCCGTACGCGCAGTTCACCCTGGCCGGCCCCGCCGAAGGAGCCGTCGCGTGACCGGCGCCCCGCTCCCCCGCCCGTACGGCTCGTACGTATACGCCTACCCGCACAAGACGGCCTACCGCCCGCTGCCGGACCGGCCGGAGCTGGCCGCGCTCTGGGCGGACGAGCCGAGGGACGCCCTCTCGCTCTACGCCCACATCCCGTTCTGCGAGGTCCGCTGCGGCTTCTGCAACCTCTTCACCCGGATCGGCGCCCCGGACGAGCTGACGACCCGCTACCTCGACGCGCTCGACCGGCAGGCCGTGGCCGTCCGGGAGGCGCTGGGCGACGCGGCGCCGGTGCGGTTCGCGGCGGCGGCCTTCGGCGGCGGCACCCCGACCTTCCTCACCGCCGCCGAACTGGAGCGGCTCTGCGACATCGCGGAGCACCGCATGGGCGCGGACCTGCGGGCGGTGCCGCTGTCCGTCGAGACCTCGCCGTCCACTGCCACCGCCGACCGCCTCGCGGTGCTGGCCGGGCGGGGCGCGACCCGGCTCAGCATCGGGGTGCAGAGCTTCGTGGACGCCGAGGCGCGGGCGGCGGTCCGGCCGCAGCGCCGGGCGGACGTGGAGGCGGCCCTCGGCCGGATCCGGGACGCGGGCGTGCCGGTGCTCAACATCGACCTCATCTACGGCATCGACGGGCAGACCGAGGAGTCCTGGCGGTACTCGCTGGACGCGGCGCTCGCCTGGCGACCCGAGGAGCTGTACCTGTACCCGCTGTACGTGCGGCCGCTGACCGGGCTCGGCCGCTCGGGCCCCGCCGAGTCGGACCGGGAGTGGGACGCGCGGCGGCTGCGGCTCTACCGGCTCGGCCGGGACCACCTCCTCGCGGCGGGGTACGAGCAGGTGTCGATGCGGATGTTCCGGCGGCCCGGCGCGGCGCCGGCCGGTCCGGACGACCACGCCTGCCAGACGGACGGCATGATCGGCCTGGGCTGCGGCGCCCGCTCCTACACGGCCGCGCTGCACTACTCCTTCGACTACGCGGTCGACATGCGGGAGATCCGGTCGATCATCGACGCCTACACGGAGACCCGGGACTTCTCCCGGGCCGAGGTGGGCCGGTGGGTGGACGGGGCGGAGGCGCGCCGCCGTCACCTCCTCCAGTCGCTGCTCCAGGCGGGGGGCATGGAGCTCGCCGGGTACGAGAAGCGGTTCGGGTCCTCGGTCCACGAGGACTTCGGGACGGAGCTCGACCGGTTCGCGGAGCGGGGCTGGCTGGACGGGGCCGCGCCGGACGGGCTGCTCAGGCTGTCGGCGGAGGGGCTCGCGCACTCGGACGGGCTCGGCCCCGAGCTGTTCTCCCCGGACGTGCGGGCCGCGATGGCCGCGTACGAGCCGAAGTAGGGGCGGACCGTGGACCTGACGCTGCTGTACCGGGGGCCGCTCGCCTCCTGCGACTACGACTGCCCGTACTGCCCCTTCGCCAAGCGCCGGGACTCCCCGGAGACGCTGCGCGCGGACCGGGCGGCGCTGGAGCGGTTCACCGGCTGGGCGGCCGGGCAGACCGGGGACCGGCTGCGGATCCTCTTCACCCCCTGGGGCGAGGGCCTGGTCCGCTCCTGGTACCGGCGGGCCATGGTGGAGCTGTCGCGGCTGCCGCACGTGGAGCGGGTGGCGATCCAGACCAACCTGAGCTGCCGGACCTCGTGGCTGGACGGGGCGGACCTCGGGTCGCTGGCCCTGTGGTGCACGTACCACCCGGGCCAGACTCCGTACGACCGCTTCCTCGGCAAGGCGCTCGACCTGGCGGCCCGGGGCGTCCGGTTCAGCGTGGGCGTGGTGGGGCTCCCCGAACACCACGGGGAGGCGCTGCGGCTGCGGGCCGCGCTGCCGGACCACGTCTACCTGTGGGTGAACGCCGCCGAGGGGCACGCGTACACCGACGCGGAGGCGGCGGCGTGGACCGGCCTCGATCCGCTCTTCCCCTACAGCCGCCGGCCGCACCGGTCGGCGGGGCTGCCCTGCCGGACCGGCGAGTCGGTGGTGTCGGTGGACGGCGAGGGGACGGTGCGGCGCTGCCACTTCGTCCGGGCCGAGCTGGGCAACCTGTACGACGGCTCGTACCGTGCCGCGCTGCGGCCCCGGGCCTGCCCCCTCGCCGTCTGCGACTGCCACATCGGCTACGTCCACCTGGAGTCGCTGCCGCTGTACGACGTCTTCGCCGGCGGGGTCCTGGAGCGGATCCCCGCCGGCCGGACGGACGCTACAGGGGCATGAGGTCGGGGCGCTTGGCCTCGACGTGGTCGCCGGAGCTCTCGCCGCGCAGCCGCCGCCCGATCCACGGCACCAGGTACTCGCGCGCCCAGTGGATGTCGTCGCGGCGGACCTCCAGCGGGCCCCGGGCGGGCAGCGGGGGCCACGCCTGGTCCGGGTCGGCCGGCACCGGCAGGCCGAGGACCTGGGCGGCGCGCAGCGCGACCCGGGTGTGGCCCTCGGGCGAGAGGTGCAGCCGGTCGTCGTCCCAGGCGCGCCGGTCCTGGACCGACCGCAGCGACCACAGGTCGAGGACCGGGCAGTCGTAGCGGTCGGCGATGGCGCGGACGTGGGCCGTGTAGGTGGCGATCTTGCCGCGCAGGTGCTTGAGCACGGGCACGTCACGGGTGTCGAAGCCGGTGGTCACCATGACGGTGCCGACGGCGGAGGTGAGGTCCCGCACGGCCCGCTCGAAGCGCTCGGCGACGTCGTCGGGGTCGGTGCCGGGGCGGATGATGTCGTTGCCGCCCGCGCAGAAGGTGACCAGGTCGGGGGCGAGCTCCTTCGCCCGGGGGACCTGCTCGGCCACGATCTGGTCGAGGAGGCGGCCGCGGACCGCCAGGTTGGCGTAGCGGAACTCCTCGGGGTCCGGCAGCTGGTCGGCGAGGAGCACCGCGAAGCGGTCCGCCCAGCCGACGTAGGTCCCGTCGGGTCCCGGGTCTCCGACGCCCTCGGTGAAGCTGTCACCGATCGCCGCGTACGACCCGAATCCCCCGACCGCCCCGAACACGTTCTCGTCTGTTGCTCTCGAATCGTCTGCCACGAAAGCACATCCTTCCTTTTCGGATGTGACCTACGCGACCGTAAGGAAGGGTTGACGGCAGGTGACATATGCCACCGATAAAGAATTTGCCAAGCCGGAATAGGGCGAAGGCCCGGCACCAGGGTGCCGGGCCTTCGGACGGCCGTGGGGCCGGACGGGTCAGATCGAGACGCCGTGCTGGCGCAGGTAGGCCAGCGGGTCGATGTCCGCGCCGTAGCTCGGCGAGGTGCGGATCTCGAAGTGCAGGTGCGGGCCGGTCGAGTTGCCGGTGGAGCCGGAGAGGCCGATCTGCTGGCCGCCGCTCACCGACTGGCCGGCGGAGACGGCCAGGGAGGAGAGGTGGGCGTACTGCGAGTAGTTGCCGTCGGCGTGCTTGATGACGACCTCGTTGCCGTAGGCGCCGCTCCAGCCGGCGGAGACGACCGTGCCGGCGCCGACGGCGCGGACGGTGGTGCCGGAGGAGGCGATGAAGTCGGCACCGGTGTGGTAGCCGGAGGACCACATGGAGCCGGAGGCGCGGTACGGCGTGGAGACGCCGCCGGAGACCGGGGCGACCCAGCCGGAGGAGGCGGCCTGCGCGGAGGAGCCGGAGGACTGGGCGGCGGCCGGGGCGGCGGCGCGCTCGGTGGAGCGCGAGGCGCGGGTCTGCTCGCCGGCGGGCGCGGCCTTCTTCGTGACCTTCGCCTTGGCCTTGGGAGCGGCCTGCGCGGGGGCGGCGGCCTTGGGGGCGGCGGCCTTGGCGGTGTTCTTGCCGCCGAGGGTGAGCTTCATGCCCGGGAGGATGAGCGAGGGGTCCTCGCCCACGACCCTGCGGTTGTCGGCGTAGAGCTTCTGCCAGCCGCCGTCGACGCCGTGGTCGGCGGCGATCTTGGACAGGTAGTCGCCGGCGACGACGGAGTACGTCGTCGGGGTGGCGGCCCGCGCGGCCGGCGCGGCGGCGGCCTGGGCCCGGACCTGCGCGGCGGCGGTCACCACGGCGCCGGAGGCGGCGGCCGGGGCGGCCTGCTCGGCGGCGTGGGCGCCGGTGGCGCCGATGAGCGGCAGGGCGACGACCGCGCCGCCGGTGCCGGCGGCGACGAGGCCACGGGTGAGGAGGGTGGACTTCTTGCGGCGGTGCTTACCGTTCGCGGGCATGGCGAATTCCTCTCCGGCGCCTGCGAGGTGAGCTGTCGGGTTCGGACTGGAGATGTCCGGCCGCGCGTCCACGCGGCTTCACCCCTAGCCGTCCTGCGTCGCGGGACCGGCGTACTTCCCTGGGTCCCCCGCTCCTGCCACGTCGGGATGGGATCGAATTCCGGGCGGTGGCAGGACTAGGCGGTCCGACCGGATTGACGGCGACGCTAGACGAGCGGGGTCGGCGCGAACAAGCCGCGGAATTCCCCGGGCATTCCGGGGCGATCTTCGGGCCCGGAATTCCGGTCACCCTCCGTCGATGACGATCCCTCGAATCCCTTTTCAGGGAGGGTGGTTGGACCGGGCGGTCGGGCACGATCCGTCACCTCTATGACCCTGCTCACGCACGGAATCCCATCTCCCCCTCAACCAGGGCGCCTTACGCCAAGTCACACGAATACGGACAGATCGCCCATTACCGGCCAGGGGGGTGCGCCGCGCCCCGCGCGCCGGGATGATTGCGGGGGGAACCGACCTCGTCCCGGTCCCCCGACACCTACCCCCAGGAGCATCCGTGACGCAGCAGTTGCCGCAGGTCCAGCCCCTCGAACCCGGCGAGCCCGAGCTCGCGGAGGTCCGCAACTTCCGGGACGTGGGCGGCCTGCCGACCACCGACGGGCGGACCGTCCGGCCCGGCGCCCTCTTCCGCAGCGGCCACCTCGCCGACGCCACCGAGTCCGACGCGGCCTTCCTCGCCGGCCTCGGCCTGCACACCATCTTCGACTTCCGCAACGCCGCGGACGCCAAGGTGGAGGGGCCGGACGTCGAGCTCCCGGGCGTACGGAACGTGAACATACCCCTGAGCGACCCGGCCGACGGCAAGGAGTTCTGGCGGATGGTCCGCGAGGGCGACCTCGACACGCTGCGGGGCCTGCTGGGCGACGGCAGGGCGGCGGAGCGGATGACCTCCTCGTACCGCCGGATGGTCGTGGAGCGGACCGCCGAGCACAGCCGGGTCCTGCACTCGCTGGCCGGGGAGTCCGTCCCCGCCCTGATGCACTGCGCGGCCGGCAAGGACCGCGCCGGGCTCTCGATCGCGATCACCCTGCTCGCGCTGGGCGTGGAGCGCGCGGCCATCGAGGCGGACTACGTGAAGTCCGACGCCCCCCACCGCCGCTACAAGGTGCGCCGCAGCCCCACCGCCCGGGACGCGATGACGCCCGAGGTGATGGAGCTGCTGAGCCCGCTCTTCGACGCGCGGGTGGAGTACCTGCGGGCCGCCTTCGAGACGATCGACGCGACCTGGGGCTCCGTCGACGCCTACCTCTCGGAGGGGCTGAAGCTGGCGCCCGGGACCCGCGAGCGGCTGCGGGAGCGGTTCCTCACCGAGGCGTGAGCCCGCGCGCCCCGGCCGCCGCCGGTCCCGGCCGCGGCGGCTACTGGTTCTGGCCGCCGAGCATGAAGAGCAGGTAGAGGAAACCGGCGAAGAGGTGACCGGCGATCAGGTAGGCGAAGAGGCGGAGCACCAGCCCCTTGGGGAACTTCCCCTCGCCGCGCTCTTCGCCGGTGACCGCTGCGGACTTCACGGACTTGACTGACTTCTCGGACATCTCGGCCAACCCTTCGGGGCTCAGCGGGGGTGCGGGGCGCCGCCGCCCAGGCACAGTTCGGCGGCGGGGCTCTGCAGGAGCGTGTGGACGAACAGCACCTCGGCGCCGGCGCGGCCGGCCGCGCCGATCCGGTGCGGGGTGAGCGAGTCGAAGTGCGCGCTGTCGCCGGGGTCGAGGAGGTGCACGGTCTCGCCGAGGGCGAGCCGGACCTGTCCTTCGAGGACGTGCAGCCACTCCTCGCCGGGGTGGACGCGCACGATGTCGGCCCGGGTGGCGTACGGCACGTGGACGCGCAGGCACTGCATGGCCCGGCCGGCGCCGCCGGCCTGCCGGTAGACCCAGCCGTCGGCCTCGACCGGATCGGAGCGGCCGGCCCGGATCACCGGGTCGCGTTCGGGCGGGGCCTCCCCGAGCAGCTCGGCGACCGTCGTACCGTAGATACGGGCGAGGGCCAGCAGCATCGGCAGCGAGGGCTGCCGGTTGCCGGTCTCCAGGCGCGAGAGGTGCGCCGGGGAGAGTCCGGCCCGCTGGGCGGCCGCCTCCAGGGTGAGCCCCCGGCGCCGGCGCAGGGCCCGCAGCTGCGGGGCGACGTCCGGCATGGCGTCGGGAGCGGCGGTTTCCGGGGCGGAGCCCCGGGGGACGTGGTCCATGGGTCCATTCCGCCAGGAACGTGCCTCTGGGGCAAGTTTCTTGCCCCAGAGGCAAAAACCGCGGCGGGCGGCGGCTCAGCGCTGCGCGACCGCCTGCTTGACCAGCGTCTTCCCGAAGTCCCAGAGCAGCCCGCCCCCGCCGTGGGCGTCCTCCATGACCGCCGTGAAGGCGGTGACGAAGCGGTCCACGTCCGCCTCGTCGATCACCAGCGGCGGGATCAGCTTGATCACCTCCAGGTGGTCCCCGGAGACCTGGGTGAGGATCCGGTGCCGCTGGAGCAGCGGGACCACCACCATCTGGGCGAAGAGCCCCTTGCGGGCCGTCTGGAGCATCGCCCACCGCCCGCGCAGCCCCAGCGAGCTCGGCCGGCCGAACTCGATGCCGATCATCAGCCCCCGGCCGCGGACCGCGTGCAGCAGCTCGTAGCGGGGCACCAGCTCCTCCAGGCGCCCCTTCAGGAGCCCGCCGACCCGCCGCACGTGCGCGACGGTCCCCTCGGACTCCATCACCGACAGCACCGCGAGCCCCGCCGCCATCGCCTGGGCGTTGGCGCCGAAGCTGGCCGAGTGGACCAGGACCCGGTCCATGGACGAGTAGACCTTCTTGAAGATCCAGTCCTTGCCGAGGGTGGCGCCGACCGGCACGTAGCCGCCGGAGAGCGCCTTCGCCACGCACACCAGGTCCGGCTCGACGCCCTCCTCGTGCTGGTGGGCGTAGAAGTCGCCGGTCCGGCCGAGGCCGGTCTGCACCTCGTCGGCGATCAGCAGCGCCCCGTGCCGGTGCAGCAGCTCCTGCGCGGCGGCGAGGAAGCCGGGCGGCGCCTCCTGCACGCCCTTGCCCTGGATCGGTTCGACCACGAAGGCGGCCACGTCGCCCTTGCGGAGCTCGCGCTCCAGGGCGTCGAGGTCGCCGAGCGCGATCGGCGTGTCCGGCAGCAGCGGGTCGAAGCCCGCCCGGAAGCCCTGCTCGCCGTTGACGGAGAGGGCGCCGGTGGTGAGCCCGTGGAAGGCGTGGTCGCAGTAGACGACCCTGGGCCGGCCGGTGGCGTACCGGGCGAACTTCAGGGCGGTCTCGACGGCCTCGGTGCCGCTGTTGCCGAAGAAGACCCGGTCGAGGTGGGGGCTGTGGGCCAGCAGCCGCTCGGCGAGGAGTCCGGGCAGCGGCGGGCAGTCGAAGCGGGTGAGGTCGGGGAGGTCCGCGTCGAGGACGTCGTGCAGGGCCCGGCGGACGACGGGGTGGTGCCGGCCGAGGCCCATGACGCCGAAGCCGGCGAGCATGTCGAGGTGGTCGTTGCCCTCGGCGTCCCAGAAGTGGGCGCCCTCGGCCCGCTCGTAGAGCTTGTCGAAGCCGATGGTGTGCAGCATCCGCGGCAGCTGCGGGTTGAGGTACCGGGCGTGCAGCCCGTACCGCTCCCCGCCGCGCTCGGCGAGCAGCGCCCGCAGGTCGAAGCCCTCGGTCATGGCCCGCCCCTCAGCTCCCCGAGACGGTCTCGCGGACCGCCCGCAGCGACTCCTTGAGCGAGCCCATGGTGGCGAGCACGGCGGTGGGTTCGTAGCCGCAGTGCGCCATGCAGTTGGCGCAGCGCGGGTCCTTGCCGCGGCCGTACTTGTCCCAGTCGGTCTCCTCGACGAGTTCGCGGTAGGTGGGGACGTAGCCGTCGCTCATCAGATAGCAGGGGCGCTGCCACCCGAAGAGGGAGTAGTTGGGGATCGCCCAGGCGGTGCAGGGGAAGTCGGCCTTCCCTTCGAGGAAGTCGAGGAAGAGCGGCGAGTGGTTGAGCCGCCAGCGGCGCCGGTTGCCGCCCGCGAATGCCTTCCTGAAGAGTTCCCTGGTCTGTTCGACGCCCAGGAAGTGTTCCTGGTCGGGGGCCTTCTCGTAGGCGTAGGCGGGCGAGATCATCATCTCGTCGACCTGGAGGTCGTCGTTGAGGAAATTGAGCACCTCGATGATGGTCTGCGGGGTGTCGGTGTTGAAGAAGGTCGAATTGGTGGTGACCCGGAATCCGCGCCGCTTGGCCTCCTTGATCGCCGCCACGGCCTCGTCGAACACGCCCTCCTTCGCCACCGATTCGTCGTGGCGTTCGCGCAGTCCGTCGATGTGGACGGCGAAGGCGAAATAGGGGGACGGGGTGAAATCCGCGAGCTTCTTGCGGAGCAGCATCGCGTTGGTGCAGAGGAAGACGTATTTCCGGCGGGCGACCAGCTGGCGCACGATCTCGTGGATCTGGGGGTGCATCAGGGGTTCGCCGCCCGCGATGGAGACCATCGGGGCGCCGGACTCCAGGACGGCGCCGACCGCCTGGGCGACCGGCATGCGCTGCTTGAGGACGCCGGCGGGGTGCTGGATCTTGCCGCAGCCCTCGCACTTGAGGTTGCAGGCGTAGAGCGGCTCCAGCTCGACGATGAGGGGGAACTTGTCCCGCTTGCGGAGCTTCTGTTCGAAGAGATAGGTCCCGACCCGGACGGACTGACGGAGCGGCATGGCCATGACCGGCTCACCTCCTGGGGAGCAGCAGAGAACGGTGCCATTCGAAGAAAGCGGGAAGGACGGCACGAAGGACGCGGAAGGCCGATATTCCCCCGCGTACGGTGCCGATGCGGACGAGTTCGTGTTCGGGGGCGTCCACGACCACCCGTACGGCCGCAAGCGGGCGGGGTCCGGCCGCCCGTGCGGTACGGAGGGTGGCGGCGGACTCCATGTCGACGGCGATCGCCCCGCCGGCGGCCAGCGCGGCCCGCTCGGGGCCCCGCACCACGTGGTCGGAGCCGGTCAGCGGGCCGGTGTGCACGGTCCGGCCGGGCACCGCCCTGGCCAGCGCCTCGACGAGGAGCCCGGCTCCGTCGCAGGCGGTCGCGCCGTCGGGACCACGGGTCTCCTCGGCGACGACCAGGTCGCCGGGGTGCATGCCGGGGGCGAGTCCGGCGCAGAAGCCGGAGGCGATGACGGCGGCGCCGCCCCAGCCCTCGCGGGCCAGCGCCCGGGCCACCCCGCGGGTCGCGTGGGCGGGCCCCATGCCGGTGCGGACCACCCGGACCGGTCCCGGGGCCGCGCCGCGCTCGCCGCCGCGCAGGGCGAGGCGTTCGATGCCGAGGGCGCAGGCGACGAGGAGCGGGGGCGCGGACTCCCCCGGCGGGCGGTCGCGGTCCATCACGGTCTCCGGCCGGGGACGGGCTCGCCGTGCACGTACCGGCCGAGCGCGGTGAGCGGGAAGACCTGCCGGTAGAGGTGGTAGTTGATGGAGAAGTCCCAGGGGAAGCCGGTGCCGGTGAAGTACGGCTCGTCCCAGGAGCCGTCCTCGCGCTGGGTCTCCACCAGCCAGGCCACGCCCCGCCGGGCGGTCTCGGAGTCGCGTTCCCCGGCGGCGATGAGCGCGATGAGGGCCCAGGCGGTCTGCGAGGCGGTGGAGGTGCCCCGGCCGATCCAGGAGCGGTCGTCGTAGGAGCGGAGGTCCTCGCCCCAGCCGCCGTCCGGGTTCTGCGCGGCGGCGAGCCAGGCGACGGCGCGGCGGATCGCCGGGTGGGCGGTGGGGAGCCCGGCGGCGGTGAGGGCGGGGACCACCGACCCGGTGCCGTAGACGTAGTTGACGCCCCAGCGGCCGAACCAGGCGCCGTTCGGGTCCTGTTCGGCGAGGAGCCAGTCGATGCCGCGCAGGGTGCGCGGATCGCGGGCCCTGCCCTCGTGGGCGAGCATCTCGACGACGTGGGCGGTGACGTCGGCGGAGGGCGGGTCGATGACCTCACCGAAGTCACAGAAGGGCAGTTTGTTGGGCAAAACGCCCGTGTTGTCGGCGTCGAAGGCGGCCCAGGCGCCGTTGCCGGACTGCATGCCGACGGTCCAGCGGGCGGCGCGGGCGACGGCCGCCTCGACCCGGGCGGGGTCGGGGTGGCGGACCCGGCGCAGGGCGAGGATCACCTCGGCGGTGTCGTCGATGTCCGGGTAGTTGTCGTTGTGGAACTCGAAGGCCCAGCCGCCGGGCGGGAGTCCGGGCCGGCGGACCGCCCAGTCGCCGGCCTTGGTGATCTCCTCGTCGAGCATCCAGTCCACGGCCCTCACCAGCGCCGGGTGGTCGGCGGGCAGGCCGCCGTCGGCCAGGGCGATGGTGGCGAGGCAGGTGTCCCAGACGGGCGACTGGCAGGCCTCGACCATGCGGACCGGGCCCTCGGGCTCCTCGCGCCAGACGGCGAAGCGGTCCAGGGACTCCAGGCCGGCCCGCATGACCGGGTGCTCCAGGTCGTAGCCGAGGAGGTGGAGGGCGATGACCGAGTAGACGGCGGGCGGCTGGATGCCGCCCCAGCAGCCGTCGTTCTCCTGGCGTTCGACGATCCAGCGGGCGGCGCTGTTCATGGCCGCCCGGCGCAGCCCGCGCGGGGCGAAGCGGTGGTAGACGTGCAGCGCCTGGTCGAGGCGCTGGAAGACGCCGTCCCAGCCGGTGAGCGGGGCGAGCGGGCGCTTGGGCGCCGGGCGGTCGGGGTCGGTGTGCAGCTCGTCGAGGGGGAAGGGCGCGGGGCGCACCGGGCGCTTCGCGGAGACGACGGTGAGCGGCACGATGGTCTGCCGGGCCCAGCAGCCGAAGTCGTAGATGTTCAGCGGGAACCACTTCGGCAGGAAGATCAGCTCGGGCGGCAGCTCGGGCAGGTCCTCCCAGCGCCACCAGCCGAAGAGGGCCAGCCAGATGCGGGTGAAGACCCGGGCGGAGGCGATCCCGCCGCCGGCCCGGACCCAGGCGGCGGCCCGGGCCATGTGCGGGGCCTCGGGCCGGTCCCCGGCGAGCCGGAGCGCGACGTAGGCCTCGACGGTGGCGGAGAGGTCGCCGGGGCCGCCGTAGAAGGTGGGCCAGGTGCCGTCCTCGTACTGCCGGCTCCGGATGTGCCGGGCGGCGGCGGCGAGGGTGTCCGGGTCGAGGATGCCGAGGAACTGGCGGAGCAGGAGGTCCTCGGCGTCCATGGTGACGTTGGTCTCCAGGTCGCCCTTCCACCAGCCCTCGGGGGCCTGGCGGGCGAGGAGGTGGTCGGCGGCCCGGCGGGTGGCGCGGGCGGCGGCCTCGTCGAGGCGGGTGGGGACGGTCGTGGTGTGCTGCGGAGTGGTGCTGGCCGCGGGCGCGAGGGGGCCGAGAGCCCCGGCGTTTCCGTCGGTCGTCGCTGTCATGGCTTCCCCTTCGTGGCAGTCGGTTCCTTCTGCTCCTGCGGGTCTGCCGTCGGCCGGTGCCGGGTGGCACCGGCCGGCGACTGCGCACTCATATCTGGCTGTGGATGATCATTTCTTCCGTACGACGACGAAGTCGGCGAGGGCGATCAGCTGGTCGCGCACCCGGGCGGGCATGTCGACCTCGTGCAGGGCACGGAGTGCTTTTCCGTGCTGGCGACGGGCCTCCTCGGCGGTCCACTCACGGCCGCCGGCCTCCTCGATGAGGGCGGCGCGGTAGGCGAAGTCCTCCTCGGAGAAGGAGTCGAAGGCGGTGGACTTGGCGTCCTCGGCGAGCAGCCGGCCGAGCCGCTCGGAGGCCTCCCCGCCGGCCGCGAGGGCGGCGACGACCGGCAGCGACTTCTTCCGCTGCCGCAGGTCGCTCCAGGTCTGCTTGCCGGTGGCGTCCGGGTCGCCCCAGATGCCGAGGAGGTCGTCGACGGCCTGGAAGGCGAGGCCGAGGTGGTAGCCGTACTCCTCCAGCTTGTCGGCGGTGCGGTCGTCGGCGCCGCCGAGGACGGCGCCGATGGAGACGGCGCAGGCGAGGAGGGCGCCGGTCTTGTTGCCCTCCATCTCCAGGCACTCCTCGACGGTGACCCGCTCGCGGTGCTCGTAGGAGATGTCCTGGGCCTGGCCGTCGATCAGCTTGCGGTTGGCGGTCGTCAGCCGGCGGGTGGCCCGGCCGGCCTCGACGGTGCCGAGCTCCAGGAGGAGTTCGTTGGCGAGGGCGGAGAGCGCGTCGCCGACCAGGATCGCCTGGGCGGGTCCGAACACCTTCCACACGGTGTCCCGGTGGCGGCGCTGCTCGTCGCCGTCCATCAGGTCGTCGTGGAGCAGCGAGAAGTTGTGCACGAGCTCGACGGCGACGGCGCCGGGGACGCCGACCTCGGGCGGGGCGCCGGCGGCCTCGGCGGAGAGCAGGGCGAGCGCGGGACGCACGGCCTTTCCGCTGTCGGCGTCGGTGGGGTTGCCCTCGGCGTCGATCCAGCCGAAGTGGTAGGCGGCGACGGTGTCCATGGGCGGTGCGAGCCGGCCGACGGCCGCCCGCATGACAGGGGTGGACAGGGTCCGGCCCCTCTCCAGCAGGGCGGTCACGTCCGCGGTGTCGACGGCCGGGGTCCCCGGGGGCACGGTCGGCACGGTCTCTCCTCTGGTTCCTGTGATCACACTCATGCCGCCTCCTGCAGCGGATGGTCGTGGCGGCGGCCGAAGGCGGAGAGCGCCGCGCCGGCGGCGCTGAAGCCGCTTCGGACGGCACCCTCCATGGTCGCGGGCCAGCCGGTGGCGGTCCAGGCGCCGGCCAGATAGAGGCCGGGCGCACGGGTGCGGGCGCCGGGGCGCAGGCGCCCCACTCCCGGTGTGGGGGCGAAGGTGGCGGTCCGCTCGCGGGTGACGAAGAAGTCGCGGACCACGGCGCCTCGGGCGGCGGGCAACAGCCGCTCCAGCTCCGGGAGGTAGCGCTCGCGGAGCGCGGCGACGGGTTCGTCGATCTCGTCCTGGGCGGCGGACTGCGAGACGGCCAGGTACTGTCCGCCGCCGGTGAGCCCGGAGGAGGCGGTGCGGTCGAAGACCCACTGGACCGGGGAGCCGAGGGCGGTGAAGAAGGGCCGCCTGAGCACCTTGCGGTCGTAGACGACGTGCAGGTCGAGGATGGGCGCGGTGCCGATGTCGAGGAGCCGGTCGGCGTCGTCGAGCGCGCCCTCGGGGAGCAGGCCGTGGGTCTCGGTCTGCGGCACGGCGAGGACGACGGCGTCGGCGTCGAGGGTCTCGCCGGGCACCTCGACGGTCCAGCGGCCGTCGTCGGCGCGGGAGATCCGCTCGGCCTTGGTGCGCAGCAGGGTCCGTACGCCGAGCCCGTCGAGGACCTTGCCGGCGAGGGTGTCGTGGAGGTGGCCGAGCGGCACGTGGGCCCAGCCGATGTCGGCGGCGCCGGGGTCGGTGAGCAGCCCGGTCTTGAAGACCATGGCGGCGAGCCCCATGGAGGCGTCCGGGGCGGGGGCGTTGAGGGTGGGGATGCCGACCAGGTCCCACAGGGCCTCGATGGCGCGGGGGGACTGGCCGTGCCGGCCGAGCCAGGTGGCGAAGTCGACGCCGTCGAGGGCCGGGTCGGCGGGGTCGAGCTTCTTGAGGGCGAGGGCGGCGCGGCCGACGGAGGCCCGCTCGGCGAGGGAGAGGTGGGGGTACGTGGCGAGGCTGCGGGCCAGGTGGAAGGGGACCGGCAGCGGGTCGCGGCGGATCCGGCCGAGGCGGGGGCCGCGGGGGTGGGCGACGTCGAGGACGGGCACGTCGAGCCGGTCCTGGAGGGGGGCGAGGCGGGCGCCGTCGACGCGGTCGAGGAACCAGCGGTAGGCGGTGCAGCAGCGCAGGTAGACGTGCTGGCCGTTGTCGACGGTGAGGTCGCCGCGCCGGAAGGAGAAGGCGAGGCCGCCGAGCCGGGGCCGTCCTTCGAGGAGCGTGACGGCGACACCGGCGTCGGCGAGCTGGAGCGCGGCGGTGATCCCGGCGAGCCCGCCCCCGACGACGACGGCGCTCGGGCGCGCCCCGCCGGGGCCCTCGTGGGTGCCGGCGGGGGGCATCAGCCCTGCCTCCTGACGGTGTGGCGGGCGATGTGGCGGGCGTCGAGGCCGGAGAGGCCGCGGACGGCGACGTACGCCTTCTCGGGGCCGGGGAGCGAGACCCGGCCGCGGAGCACGGCCCCGGGGTCGCGCTCGATGCGGTCGAGGAGCCTGCGGTAGATGCCGGCCATGGCGGCGACGCAGGCGCCGCTGCGCCGGTCGAGCATCGGCAGCAGGCGGTAGCCCTCGGCGAAGAGGGCGCGGGCCCGGCGGACCTCGAAGTGGACGAGGCCGGCGAAGTCGGCGCCGGGCGCGGGGACGGCCGAGCCGAAGCCGTCCTGGCAGCCGAAGCGGGCGAGGTCCTCGGCGGGCAGGTAGGTGCGGCCGTTGCCGGCGTCCTCGCGGACGTCCCGGAGGATGTTGGTGAGCTGGAGCGCGAGGCCGAGGGTGTCGGCGTACTCGGCGGCCCGGTCGGCCCCGGCCGCGCCGGGCTGGGTGCCGAAGACGCCGAGGGAGAGCCGGCCGATGGCGCCGGCGACGCAGCGGCAGTAGACCTTGAGGTCGTCCCAGGTGCGGTAGGTGGCGCCGCGGACGTCCATGAGGACGCCGTCGATCAGCTCGTCGAGCCCTTCGAGGGGGATCGGGAAGCGGCGGGCGGAGTCGGCGAGGGCGACCGCGACGGGGTCGGTGTCGTCCTCGGCGACGTCGCCCTTGCGCACCCGGTCGAGCAGGGCCCGGGTGGTCTCCAGGCGCTCGTGCTTCTCCTCGGGGGCGAGGGTGCCGTCGCCGATGTCGTCGACCCGCCGGGAGAAGGCGTACAGGGCCGACATGGCCTGCCGCTTGTCGGCGGGCAGGAGGCGGATCCCGTAGGCGAAGTTGCGGGCCTGCTGTCCGGTGACGGCCTCGCAGTAGCTGTACGCGGCCTGGACCGGCGCGGACGGCCGGGTCAGTTCCTCCACGGTCACGTTCCCCCCTCTCGGCGCGCTCGGAGCAGGACCGCTCCCGCCTGGCGCGTCAGGCTCGGCTTGGTGGGCTTCGGCGGTCCGGCGAGGACGTCGAAGCCGGCGGCGGCGATGGCGTCGAGCGCCGCGAGTCCGCCGGCGGTGAAGCCGGCGAGGAGCAGGCGCAGGCGGCCGTGGACGCTGCCGACGAGCGGCAGGCCGGCGTGCAGCAGGGCGCGGGCGCGCTCGGCCTGGAAGGCGACGAGGGAGCGCACGGCGGCGCCGGCGGTGGGCCGGGCGAGCTCCTCCTCGGTGACGTGGAAGCGCTTGAGGTCCTCGGCGGGGAGGTAGATCCGGTCGCGGCCGAGGTCCTCGGCGACGTCCTGGAGGTGCTCGACGATCTGGAGGGCGGTGCAGATCTCGTCGGAGCGGCGGATCCGCTCGGGGGTGGCGGTGCCGGTGATGCCGAGGACGAGCCGGCCGACGGGGTTGGCGGAGAGCTCGCAGTAGGCGAGGAGGTCGTCGTACGTCTCGTACCGGCTGACCAGCTGGTCCTGGCGGTTGGCCTGGATCAGGCCGAGGAACGGGCCGGGGGTGAGGGCGCGGCGCCGGACGGTGGGCTGGAGGGCGCGCAGCAGCGGGTGGCGGGGGGTGCCGTCGAAGACCCGGTGGAGGTCCTCCTCCAGGGCGTCGAGGAGGGGGAGCGGGCCGGCGCCGGTGCCGAGGCCGAGGGCGTCGGCGCCGCCGGGGGCGAGGTCGCCGTCGCCGATGTCGTCGACGAGGCGGGCGTATCCGTAGACGGCCATGAGGTCGTCGCGCCAGTCACGGGGCAGGAAGAAGGGGGCCACGGGGAAGTTCTCGTCCGCGGCCTTGCCGAGTGTGGTGCGCGAGGGATCGTCGGCGCGCACGTGCCGGGGAGCCGTCACCGGGCGGCGCCCGGCGCGGGGACGGCGACACCCACGTGAAGCTGGAGATTCTGCGTCATGGCCGTCATATCTCCCGTTCTACACTGCCGATCCAATCCATCCTATTTCGGACACGCCGCCGCGCACGGAGCACGCGCCCGCCGGGCACTTCCGGGGGCGCTGTGGGCGGTGTTGATCAGACCGGTACAGCTTACGTTGTACGAGGGATGTCGCCATTCGGGGGGTCTGCTGCTGGGGCGCGCCGCCCGGGCGGGGCTGACCAGTGGCGATGCGGGGACCGGCGGAGGGTCACCGGGGGCGGGCTCCGGAGACGACCATGGCGAGGGTGGTCTCGACGACGTCGTCGCGCCGCCGGGCGGGGAGCCGGCGCAGCGGGCCTTCGAGGAGGAGCAGCGAGAGGCCGTGCACGGCCGACCAGGCGGCGGCGCCGGCGGCGGACCGCCGGCCGCCGGTCCGGTCCAGCGCCTCCAGGCTCTCCCTCAGGAGGGTGAAGGCCCGGATCTCGGGCTCCGGGGGCACCGGGGCGCCGGCGGGCGGCTCCCCGGCGGCGGGGCGGACGGTGCCGAAGGCGGCGCGGTAGAGGCCGGGGTGGTCGACGGCGAAGCCGACGTAGCCGCGGCAGAGGGCGGCGAGCCGGCGCTCGGCGGCGAGCGCCGGGTCGTCGGCGCCGGGCTCGCGGGCGGCGGCCCGCTCCATGGCCTCGGCGAGCCGGGTCCGGGCGTGGGCGCGGACGGTGCGGAGCAGCTCGCCGCGTCCGTCGAAGTGCCGGTAGGCGGCGGTGGGCGAGACGCCCACGCGGCGGGCCGCCTCGCGCAGGACGACCCTCTCGGGGCCGCCTTCGGTGGCGAGGTCGACGGCCGCGCAGATCAGGGCGTTGCGCAGGTCGCCGTGGTGGTAGTTCTTTCCGCCCGAGATCCCTGCCATGGGCTCATCCTGCCCGATGTTGACCGCATGAACATTCCAGGCGGGGGACCGACCGGCGAAAACCGGAAGCGCCCCCGCCGGAACGGCGGGGGCGCTTCGCGCGGGGTGCGGCGCGGAACTCAGCGGGCGGTCTCGCGCTCGTACGCCTTGAGGACCTCGTCGGTCGGGCCGTCCATCAGGAGCTGGCCCTTCTCCAGCCAGAGCACCCGGTCGCAGGTGTCCCGGATGGACTTGTTGCTGTGGCTGACCAGGAAGACCGTGCCGGCCTCCTTGCGCAGCTCGCGGATGCGCGCCTCGGAGCGGATCTGGAACTTGCGGTCACCGGTGGCGAGCGCCTCGTCGATGAGGAGCACGTCGTGGTTCTTGGCGGCGGCGATGGCGAAGCGGAGCCGGGCGCCCATGCCGGAGGAGTAGGTCCGCATGGGCAGGCTGATGAAGTCGCCCTTGTCGTTGATCCCGGAGAAGTCGACGATGTCCTGATACCGCGTCTGGACCTCCTCGCGGCTCATGCCCATGGCGAGGCCGCCGAGGATGACGTTGCGCTCGCCGGTGAGGTCGTTCATCAGGGCCGCGTTGACGCCGAGGAGCGAGGGCTGGCCGTCGGTGTAGACCTTGCCGCTCTCGGTGGGGAGCAGGCCCGCGATGGCGCGCAGCAGGGTGGACTTGCCCGAGCCGTTGGTGCCGATCAGGCCGATGGCCTCGCCGCGGTAGGCGGTGAAGGTGACGCCGCGGACGGCGTGCACCTTGCGCACGCCCCGGGTGACCTCGGCCTTGCCCTTGCCGACGATCCGGCTGAGGGCCGCCGTGGCGCTGCCCTTGCCGCCGCCGCCGGCGTTGACCCGGTAGACGATGTGGACGTCGTCGCAGATGACGGTGGGCGCCAGCGGGTTCTGGGAGGTGTCAGCCACGTCCGTACCTCTCCTCGGCCTTCCAGAAGTAGACGAAGCCGCCGATGCCGAAGAGCAGCGCCCAGCCGAGGGCGGTGGCCCAGACGTGGGAGGGCAGGTTCGAGGCGGCGTAGTCGTCGATGAGCGCGAAGCGGACGAGGTCCATGTAGACCGCCGCCGGGTTGTACATGAGGATGTCCGCGATCCAGGCCGGCTTGTCCTCCAGCATCACCGGGATCGAGAACATGACGCCCGAGGCGTACAGCCAGGTCCGCATGACGAAGGGCATCAGCTGGGCGAGGTCGGGGGTCTTGGAGCCCATCCGGGCCATGATCATCGCCAGGCCGACGTTGAACACGAACTGGAGGAAGAGCGCCGGGACCACCAGCAGCCAGCTGAGCGAGGGGTAGCTGCCGAAGGCGATCGCGACCGCGGCGAGCACGATCATCGAGAAGAGCAGCTGCTGGAGCTGCTGGAGCGAGAAGCTGATCGGGAGGGTGGCGCGCGGGAAGTGCAGGGCCCGGACGAGGCCGAGGTTCCCGGAGATCGCGCGGACGCCCGCCATGACCGAGTTCTGGGTGAAGGTGAAGACGAAGATGCCGGTCACGAGGAAGGGGATGTAGACCTCCTTGCTCATGCCGCGGCCCGCGCCCAGGATCAGCCCGAAGATCAGGTAGTAGACCAGGGCGTTGAGCAGCGGGGTCGCCACCTGCCAGACCTGGCCGAGCTTGGCCTGGCTGTACTGGGCGGTCAGCTTCGCCGAGGAGAACGCCAGGATGAAGTGGCGTCGGCTCCACAGCTCGCGGACGTACTCGAACAGTCCGGGCCGGGCGCCGCTGACCGACAGGCCGTACTTGGCGGCGAGGTCGCCCGGGGCCAGGCCCTCGTCGACGGAGGACGGGGGCGCGCTCATCGCGACCGCCCCGCCCTGGTGAATGTCACTCACAGTCGAAACTTTCGTGTTCAAGATGTGCGGCACGTCGGATTACCACGATGTCGGACGGCCGGCGGGCGACCGATCGGGTCGCCACACCGTACGCCATCCCGGTGACCGGCCGGTGACGCGGGAGTCCCGGCCGGCCCTTCCTCACTTCAGTCTGCTGGACGCCAGGATCGAGACGAGGTGCAGGACGGTCTGGAGCAGGGCGATGCCCGCCAGGACCGCGACGCCGAGCCGGGAGGCGAAGAGGTCGCCGCGCGCCTGGTCGACGAAGGCGAGGACCAGGATCAGCAGGGAGGCCTCGATGCCGAGGATCAGCCGGTGGAACTTGAGCGCCCCGGCGGCCCGGCGGGCCAGTGCCATGCCGGAGGAGCGGGGCTCCGAGGCCGCCTCCTTGACCGGGGGCATCCCGTTCTGGTGGCGGGCGACGCCGACCAGGTCGGTCTCGGCCTTGATCAGGATGGCGCCGAGCGCGGCCAGGGTGCCGAGGAAGGCCCACAGCCAGTCGATCCGGCCCTGGCCCCACGGGTCGGCGGCGCGCAGGCCGAAGCCGACGAGCACGGCCGCGTCGCACAGGTAGGCGCCGACCCGGTCCAGGTAGACGCCGGCCAGCGAGTACTGCTTCTTCCAGCGGGCCAGCTCGCCGTCGACGCAGTCGAGCAGCAGGTACATCTGCACGGCGACGACGCCGAGGACCGCGCCCCAGATCCCCGGCACGAGGAGCGCCGGGGCGGCGAGCACGCCGAAGAGCGTCATCAGGTAGGTCAGCTGGTTGGGCGTGACCCCGGTGTTCGCCAGCTGGCGGGTGATGCGGAGCGAGATCTCCCGCATGTAGAGGCGGCCGCCCCAGTGCTCGCCGCTCCGCCGGTCCTTGACGCCCGGCGGGTGGACGACGGGGCGGAGTTCAGCTACCGATGGCTTGGGCATAGTCGGCGTACGCGTCCCTGATCTGGTCGGTGGAGAGGTCGAGGTGTTCCAGGATGGTGAAGCGGCCGGGCCGGGTCTGCGGGGCGAAGTCGACCGCCCGCACGAACTCGTCGACCGTGAAGCCCATCTCCTCCGGCCGCACGGGCAGGCCGTGCCGGCGCAGGGTCTCCACGATCGCGCCGGACTCCTCGCGGGCACCGCGCAGGTGCATCGCGAAGGCCGCGCCGAGGCCGCACTGCTCGCCGTGGCTGGCGGCGCGGGCCGGGTAGAGCAGGTCGAAGGCGTGGCTGATCTCGTGGCAGGCGCCCGAGGAGGGCCGGGTGTCGCCGCTGATCGACATGGCGATGCCGGACATCACGAGGCCCTCGGAGAGGGTGACGAGGAAGTCGTCGTCGCCGACGCCGCCGGGGTGCCGGAGCACCGCCTCGCCCGCGCTGCGGGCCATGGCGGCGGCGAGCCCGTCGATCTTCTCGCCGGTCTCGCGGTGGGAGAGCTCCCAGTCCGCGAGGGCGGAGAGGTTGGAGACCGCGTCGCCGATGCCGGAGCGGACGAAGCGGACGGGGGCGTCCCGGATCACGTCGAGGTCGATGACGAGCGCGATCGGGGTGGGCACCCCGTAGGAGCCGCGCCCGTTGTCGTTGTCCAGGGTGGACACCGGCGAGCACAGGCCGTCGTGCGACAGGTTGGTGGCGATGGCCACCAGCGGCAGGCCGACCCGGGCCGCCGCGTACTTCGTCACGTCGATGATCTTGCCGCCGCCGAGCGCGACCACGGCGTCGTACCGCTTGCCGCGCATGGCGTCGGCCAGCCGCACGGCGGCGTCGATGGTGCCGCCGTCGACGGTGTACCAGTCGGCGCCCGGCAGCTCGGCGGCGAACCGGTCGCGCAGTCTGAGCCCGGACCCGCCGCTGATGGCGACGGCGATCTTGCCGTTGCTGGAGATCCTCTCGTCCGCCATGAGCGCGGAGAGTCCCTCCAGCGCGCCCCGGCGGATGTCGACGACGACCGGCGACGGGATCAGTCGGGTCAGTACCGGCACGCGATCTCCCGGCCCTTGGCGAGGTCGTCGTGGTTGTCGATCTCGACCCAGGAGACCTCGCCGATGGGCTCGACGTCGATGGTGAAGCCGCGGTTCACGAGCTCCTGGTAGCCGTCCTCGTAGTAGAGGTCGGGGTCGCGCTCGAAGGTGGCCTTCAGGGCGTCGGCGAGCTCCTCGGCGGCCTCGGGCTCGATGAGGGTGACGCCGATGTACTCGCCGGTCGCGTCGGCCGGGTCCATCAGCTTGGTGATCCTCCGGACGCCGGCGCCCTCGGCGGCGACGACCTTCATCTCCTCGTCGGCGAGCGACTTCACCGTGTCGAGGGCGAGGATGATCCGCTTGCCCTCGCCGCGGGCGGCGAGCAGCGTCTTCTCGACGGAGACCGGGTGCACGGTGTCGCCGTTGGCGAGGATGACCCCGCGCTTCAGGACCTCACGGGCGCACCACAGGGAGTAGGCGTTGTTCCACTCCTCGGCCTTGTCGTTGTCGATCAGGGTGAGGGCGATGCCGTACGCCGCCTCCAGCTCGGCCTTGCGGGCGTAGACGGCCTCCTTGCGGTAGCCGACGACGATCGCGGCCTCGGTGAGGCCGACCTCCGCGAAGTTCTTCAGCGTGAGGTCGAGGACGGTGGTGTCGCCGTCCACGGGCACGAGGGCCTTCGGGAGGGTGTCGGTGTACGGGCGCAGTCGCCGTCCGGCACCGGCTGCCAGAACGAGGCCGATCATGCTGTTTCTCCTTCGTCATGAACAGCGGGCGCTCCGGAGGAGACCCAGAAGCGGATGGACTCCACGAGCACCACGAGGGCGAGCGCGCCGGCCAGGGCCGTCAGCGCCAGGGTGAAGTCGTCGCCGCGGTCCGCCAGGAGGGCGGCGAGGACGGCCACCAGGAGCGTGCGCCCCTCGTGTCCGCCGGTGATCCGCACCAGCCAGGCGGGCGGCGCGCCGGTGCCGCCGCGGATGCGGTACACCGTGTCGTAGTGATGGTAGGCGACCGCCGCGACCAGGCCGAACGCCGCGGGGACGGCCTGCGGCACGTCCGACCGGGCGGCCAGCAGCAGCACGGTGGTGTACTCGGCGGCGCGGAAGAGCGGCGGGACGAACCAGTCGAGGGGGCCCTTGAGGGGGCGGGCGACGGCGGTCCCGGCGAGGAGCGCGTACCCGGCGGCGGCGCCCACGACGGTCCAGTCGCCGACCGGGGCGGTGGCCGCGACGGAGATCATCAGGGCGGCGCCGAGGAGGGCCGCGAGCGGGGCGGGCGCGGGGAGCCGGCGGGCGGTCCGGGCGACCAGGAGCGCGAGCGGGCCGGAGTCCGCGAGCTCGGCCAGGGCCCGGGCGGCGCGGTCGGTGCGCGGGCCGCGCCGCTTCACCGAGCGCAGCACCCGGCCGGCGGTGGTGTAGCAGGCGGCGAAGGAGCAGCCGATGATCAGCGCCCAGAAGACGATCCGGGGGCTGGTCGCGGCGGTGAGGACGGCGATCATCGCCCAGCGCTCGCCGATCGGCAGGATGATCATGCGCCGGGCCCAGACGGTCCAGCCGACGCCGTCGAGCCGGCTGGAGAGGGCGAGGCTGGTCCTGGCGGTGGAGCCCGCCGCCGCCGTGTCGGCGACGTTCGACTCGTTGAACGAGAAGTCCACGACGTGCCGGCAGATCATGACGACCATGGCGGCGAGCGCGAGCGTCCAGACGTCGTCGCCGTTCCGGGCCGCGCCGAGGGCGAGACCGGCGTAGAAGGCGTACTCCTTGGCCCGGTCGAAGGTGGCGTCGAGCCAGGCGCCCATCGTCGAGTACTTGAGCGCGTACCGGGCGAGCTGCCCGTCGGTGCAGTCCAGGACGAAGGAGACGAGCAGCAGGACGCCGGCGGCGACGTAGCCGCCGCGCTCGCCGGTGGCCGCGCAGCCGGCCGCGATCAGGGCGGTGAGCAGCGAGGCGGTGGTGACCTGGTTGGGGGTCAGACCCCGGCGGGCGCACCAGCGGGCGATGTACCGCGAGTAGGGGCTGATGAAGAAGGTGGTGAAGAAGCCGTCGTGGGCCTTCACGGCGGAGCGGAGGCGGACGGCCTCGTCGTCGACGGCGGCGACGGCGGCACGGGCCTCGTGGGCGGCCGCGGCGTCGGCGGGGACGGCGGCGACGAGGGTGCCGAGCGCGGGCCGGTGCACGGCGACGCCGTCGGCGTCGAGGGCGTCGGCGAGGGTCGCGGCGAGGCCGTCGGCGGACCCGGGGGCGCCCTGCGCGGTGGTCAGCGCGCGGGCGAGGGCCGGGCGGGCCTCGGGCTGCGCGGTGAGCGCGCCGGGCACGGCCGCGGCCGGGAAGCGGGGGTCGGTCAGCGCGAGCCGCAGGGCGTGGCGGTGCCCGACGAAGCGGGAGTCGACGAGGGCGACGCGCTCGCCCGCGGGGACCGCGTCCAGGAGGGTGCGGGCCTCTTCGGCGCCGGTGGCCCATCGGACGTGGAAGCCGAGCGACCGCAGATCACCGTCGAGCGAGGATCCGGGTGCCGGCGGGCCGGTGAGGATGGCGGTCGACAGACGAACTCACTCCTTGGAACGGGCAGGGGGGCCGGCGGGGCCTGACGGTCCCGGGCGCGACGGTGCGCCCCGGCACCGGGCGGCGGCACGTCGGCTGAGGCTATCGGATGGGACGGAGCGCGAGTTCACCGAGGCTTCGCGCACCGGACTCCCCCCGGCCCGCCCCTCGCCGCCGGGGTGGGCGGGGCTCCGCGTGATCATCATCGGTGATCGGCGGCCCGCCCTCCAAACCGGTCTCCCGGGGCCCTCGGACGGCATTCCGGCAGGTGATCGCACGAATGGCGCAGCGAGGGACATCGTCGCAGGTCAGAGCAATGACAACGGTGTTCAGTACCGTGTTGCGCATACCCCCCACCCGTAGTTCACTGACGACCCGGGGCACCGACGGAACAGGACTTGGGAGGCCATGTCATGGGGGCTGGACACGACCACGGGCACAGCCACGGGGGGACGCCGCCGACCGGCACCGCGGGCGCCGCGTACCGGAGCCGGTTGCGCATCGCGCTCGGGATCACGCTCTCCGTGATGGTGATCGAGATCGTCGGCGGTCTCGTCGCCGACTCGCTCGCGCTGATCGCCGACGCGGCGCACATGGCGACCGACGCGATCGGTCTGGCGATGGCCCTGCTCGCGATCCACTTCGCCAACCGGCCGCCGTCCGGGAACCGCACCTTCGGCTTCGCCCGGGCGGAGATCCTGGCGGCGCTCGCCAACTGTCTGCTGCTCCTCGGCGTCGGCGGGTACGTGCTGTACGAGGCGGTCCAGCGGTTCATGGAGCCGGCCGAGACCAAGGGCGGGCTCGCCATCGCCTTCGCCGCGGTCGGCCTGGTGGCGAACGTCGTCTCGCTGTCGCTGCTGATGCGGGGCCAGAAGGAGAGCCTGAACGTGCGCGGCGCCTATCTGGAGGTGCTCGCCGACGCGCTCGGCTCGGTGACGGTGATCATCTCGGCGGCGGTCATCCTGGCGACCGGCTGGCAGTACGCCGACCCGATCGCCTCCCTGGTCATCGGCCTGATGATCGTGCCGCGCACGGTGAAGCTGCTGCGCGAGACGCTGGACGTGCTCCTGGAGGCGGCGCCGAAGGGCGTGGACATGGGGGAGGTGCGGGCGCACATCCTGGCCCTGCCGGGCGTCGAGGACGTGCACGACCTGCACGCCTGGACGATCACCTCCGGGATGCCGGTGCTCTCCGCCCACGTGGTGGTGGACGCGGGGGCGCTGGACTCGGTCGGCCACGAGAAGATGCTCCACGAGCTCCAGGGCTGTCTGGGCGACCACTTCGACGTGGAGCACTGCACCTTCCAGCTGGAGCCGGCCGGGCACGCCCAGCACGAGGCGAAGCTCTGCCTGTGACCGCCGCCCGGCCGGGGCCGGCGGGCCCCGGCTGCTAGGCTCGTCGTACGAACACGTGCGTGAGAGGAGCTGAGGTTGATGACCGTCGCGATGGAGGCCGCTTCGTGCGGCCGTACCCGGTCCAGCTTCAGCTCCCGGGTCTCCGGCTGACCTGATCCCGGTTCTTCCACCGGTCCGTCACGTCGTCGGCCGGGACCCTTTCACACCAAGGGTTTCCACGTTGTCCGACAACGCTTCCTCTTCCGCGTCCCACGACGCCTTCTTCGCCCTGCACCACGGCCTTCCGCGGCAGGGTCCGGGCTCCGACGGCACCACCCGCCGTCTCCTCGCGCTCGCGGGGAGGCTGCCCGCGCGTCCGCGCGTGCTCGACCTGGGCTGCGGCCCCGGCCGTTCCGCGCTGCTCCTGGCCGCCGAGGCGGGCGCCGAGGTGACCGCCGTCGACACCCACGAGCCGTTCCTCGGCGAACTGCGCGCGGCGGCGGCCTCGCGCGGTCTCGGCGACGCGGTCCGTCCGGTCCTCGGCGACATGGGCGCGCTCCCCTTCCCCGACGGCTCCTTCGACCTGGTCTGGGCCGAGAGCTCGGTCTTCGTGATCGGCTTCGACCGGGCGCTCGCCGAGTGGCGCCGGCTGCTCGCGCCGGGAGGCACGCTGGTGCTCACCGAGTGCGTCTGGACCACCGACGCGCCCGCCGAGGGGGCCCGCGCCTTCTGGGACGAGCACTATCCGCTCCGTACGGTCCCGGAGCTGGTCGCCGCCGCGGTCGGCGCCGGGTACCACGTCCTGGGCACCTTCACCCAGCCCGACGGCGACTGGGACGAGTACTACGTCCCGCTCGCCGCGCACGCCGACGCCGCCGACACCTCGGTGCCGGGCATGGCCGAGGCGGTGGCGGCCACCCGGGCCGAGATCGCGCTGCGCCGCGAGCACGGCGGCGACTACGGCTACGCGGGCCTCGTGCTCCGGCCCGCCGACCCCCGCTGGCCCACCCGCGCCGAGCGGGAGGGCGACCACGCGGCCGTACGGGAGGTGACGGCGGCGGCCTTCGGGTCGCCGGCCGAGGCGGAACTGGTCGACGCCCTGCGCGCCGACCCCGACGCCTGGCTGCCCGGGCTCTCGGTGGTCGCCGAGGCCCCGGACGGTTCGGTCGCCGCGCACGCGCTGATCACCCGCTGCCGGGTGGCCGGAAAGCCCGCGGCGGCGCTGGCCCCGGTGTCGGTGGCGCCGGAGCACCAGCGGACGGGCGCCGGGCAGGCCGTCACCCGGGCGGCGCTCGACGCGGCCCGGCTGGCCGGCGAGCGGCTGGTCCTCGTGCTGGGCCATCCGGAGTACTATCCCCGGTTCGGCTTCGTACGGGCGTCCGAGTATGGAATCAAGCCAGGTTTCGAGGTTCCGGACGAAGCGATGATGGCCCTCGTCCTGGACGGCTCCGGGCCGGTGCCGGCGGGCACGATCGCCTATCCGGCGGCTTTCGGGGTCTGACCTGCCCCTGACGGCCCTCCCGTCGTCCCCGCCGCTCCCCCGCTCCGTGTACTCCGGTGCGGTGGGAGCGGCGGGCTCCGGCCGCCGAAGTGGGGACAAGCCGCTTTTGTACGGCAGACTGGGTTCGCCCCCAGGGGCCGAGGACCGAAGCGAAGGATGGGTATGCCGACCACACAGGGCACCACGGCCGAGATCGCGCCGGGGCTTGCGTCTCAGCTCTCGTCGGACGGCGCGGAGCCGTCCGCCGCCCCGGAGCCGATCATGCTGGAACTGGTCGACGAGGCCGGGAACACCATCGGCACGGCGGAGAAGCTCGCCGCCCACCAGGCCCCCGGGCGGCTGCACCGCGCCTTCTCGGTCTTCCTCTTCGACGAGGAGGGCCGGCTGCTGCTCCAGCGCCGGGCGCTCGGCAAGTACCACTCCCCCGGCGTCTGGTCGAACACCTGCTGCGGTCACCCCTACCCGGGCGAGGCGCCCTTCGCGGCGGCCGCCCGGCGCACCTTCGAGGAGCTGGGCGTCTCCCCCACGCTGATGGGCGAGGCCGGCACGGTCCGCTACAACCACCCGGACCCGGCGTCGGGCCTGGTGGAGCAGGAGTTCAACCACCTCTTCGTCGGGCTGGTGCAGGCCACCCCGCGGCCGGACCCGGAGGAGATCGGGGACTACGCCTTCGTCACCCCGGCCGAGCTGGCCGAGCGCCACGCGGCCGCGCCGTTCTCCGCCTGGTTCATGACGGTGCTCGACGCGGCGCGTCCGGCCATCAGGGAGCTGACGGGTCCTGCCGGGGGCTGGTGACCCGGCCGTCCGCCGTCCCCGGCCCCGGTGCCATCGGGGCCAGGGGCAGCGCCGCCCAGATGATCTTCCCGCCGCCCGCGGTGTGCTCGACGTCGCAGGCGCCGCCCGCCTCCAGGGCGATCTCCTTCACCAGGAGCAGCCCCCGGCCGCCGGTCTGGCCGTAGTCCGCCTCCAGCGCCTTGGGCCGGTAGGGGTGGTTGTCCTCGACGGACACCCGGACCCACTCCGGCCCGATGGCCACCTCGACCGCTATCTCCGGGGAGAGCAGCGCCGCGTGCCGCACGGCGTTGGTCACCAGCTCGGAGACGATCAGCAGCAGCCCGTGCCGGATGTCCTCGTGGACCGGAACCCCCTGGCGGGCCAGCAGGTCGCGTACCGCGTGCCGGGCCTGGGGGACGGAGACGTCGACCGCGGGAGCGGTGAAGCGCCAGACTCCTTCGTAGGACGGTGGCCGGGCGGGGACACCTCCGCGGGTCTCCATGGTCCGGTTCCCACCCTCGTGCTCGATTCTCGCCACACTGGGAGTCTTGGCAATCCGGAGGGGTCTCCCGACCTACTGACCAGAAGTCGACACCTATCGACCGTCTTCTGATCGATGGGGTATGCCGACGTCAGTTGTTCGACTGATCCTGTGCGTTTTCTATGGGGCTCGTCGGATTCGGCTCCTTGGCCGGTTCCGGCCGCGCGGGCGGCTGCGGGGCGACCAGGCCGACGATCCGCCGGCCGCCGACGCCGATCGCGACCAGCCCGAGGCCGTCGAAGAGCAGCGCGAGCGAGAAGAAGCAGCCGATGACGTACCGACTGCTGTCCGGCCAGTCGAAGAGCACCAACAGGCCCAGGAGCACCCCGAAGGCGCCCTGGATCAGGGTCCAGCCGAACTGCGGGCCGCGCACCACCACGCTGCCGACCAGCCGGAAGGCCCCGCCGGTGAGGAAGAGCAGGGCGGCGAACATCGTCAGCGCCTCGGCGGATCCCTCCGGGTGACGGAGGACCACGCAGCCGGCCGCGAGGTTCACCGCCGCGACCACCGCCGCCAGCCAGAAGTAGCTGGTGCCCCGCGACTGGAAGGCCTGCAGGAGGCCCACCAGGCCGCCGACCAGCAGCAGCCAGCCGAAGAGCCACATGGACGTCAGGGTGGCGAGCCCCGTGTAGACGAGACCGACCACGCCGCAGATCACGAGGATCACGCCGAGCGCGGCCAGCCAGCCGAAGCTCCGCCCGAGCCGCTTCCCCTCGCGGGCCGCCTCCTGCACGGGATCGCGCTCGTCGTCCCGGGTCTTCCTGGCCATCGTGCCTCCTCGCGGCTGCCTGACGACCCCTTCCTGATCGTACGTTCGGCCCCGGTGGATAGCATCCGGCCCATGGAGACCGTGGAGCCCCGGCTCGTCGACAGCGTCACGGACGGGGTCGCGACCCTCGTCATCAGCAACCCCGCCAAGCGCAACGCCATGACCGCGGGGATGTGGCGCGCGCTGCCCGGCGTCCTCGGCCGCCTCGCCGCCGACCCCGCCGTCCGGGTGCTCGTGCTGACCGGCGCGGGCGACACCTTCTGCGCCGGCGCCGACATCTCGACGCTGCGCGAACCGGGCGACGAGCAGCAGACGCTGGCGGTCCGCGCCGAGGAGGCGCTCGCCGCCTTCCCCAAGCCGACCCTCGCCGCCGTCCGCGGCTACTGCGTCGGCGGCGGCAGCCAGCTCGCCGGCGCCTGCGACCTGCGCTTCGCCGCGGAGGGCGCCCGCTTCGGGATCACCCCGGCGAAGCTCGGCATCGTCTACCCCTCCTCCTCCACCCGGCGGCTGACCGCCCTGGTCGGCCCGGCCACCGCCAAGTACCTGCTCTTCTCGGGCGAGTTGATCGACACCGAGCGGGCGCTGCGGACCGGCTTCGTGGACGAGGTGCACCCGGCCGAGGGCCTGGCGAAGCGCGTCGAGGAGTTCTGCCGGGTCCTCGTCTCCCGCTCGCTGCTCACCCAGGCGGCGGCCAAGGAGTTCGCCGACGGGCACCTCGGCCGGGACGCCCACTGGGCCGCCCAGGCGCGCGGCAGCGGCGACACCGCGGAGGGGGTCGCCGCCTTCCTGGAGCGCCGGGCGCCCCGCTTCACGTACGGGCTCTGAGGCTCAGCCCTGCGGGAGGTCCTCGGTCCGCGTGCCGCGCCACCGCTCCACCAGGTGGGCGGGGGCCTTGAGCGGGGAGCCCGCGTCGTACGGCGGCTGGGGGTCGTACTCGGTGAGGAGCTGGACGGTCATGGCGGCGTCGTCGCCGGCGATCCGGCCGAACAGGTGCAGGCCCATGTCGATGCCGGAGGAGACCCCGGCGGCCGTCACGTACTTGCCGTCGAAGACGACCCGCTCGCCGGTGGGTTCGACGCCCAGCTCGCGCAGCTCGTCGAAGGCCAGCCAGTGGGTGGTCGCGCGGCGGCCGTCGAGCAGCCCGGCGGCGGCGAGGAGCAGCGAGCCGGTGCAGACCGAGGTGGTCCAGGTGCTGGTGGAGTCGGCGGTGCGCAGCCACTCCTGGATCTCCGGGTCGTGCATGGCCTGCCGGGTCTCGGGGCCGCCGGGGACGAGCACGACGTCCGGGTGCGGGACCTCGGCGAGGGACTTGTCGGCGACGAGCGCGAGGCTGCCCTGGTCGTTGCGGACCGGGCCGGGCTCCTTGGCGACCAGGACGGTCTCCGCCCCGGGCAGCCGGGAGAGGATCTCGTAGGGGCCGACGGCGTCGAGCGTGGTGAAGCCCTCGAAGAGCAGGACGGCGATCCGCATGGGTGTGATCCCTCTCAGCTGACGGGTCCGGTGACGGGCCCGGTGACGGGTGCGTGGAAACGGCGGCGGTAGTCGGCGGGGGCGGTGCCGAGCGCCTTCGTGAAGGCGCGGCGCATCGCCTCGGGGGTGCCGTAGCCGGCGGCGCGGGAGACCTCCTCGACCCCGAGGGTGGTCTCCTCCAGGAGCCTGCGGGCGTGTTCGAGGCGGATCCGGTCGACGTACCGGCCCGGGGTGACCCCGGTCTCGGCCCGGAAGGCGCGGGCGAAGTGGCGGGGCGAGAGCCGGGCGCGGGCGGCGAGCCGGTCCACCGACAGGTCCCCGTCCGGGTGCTCGGCGATCCACGCCTGTACGTCGCGCAGCGGTTCGCGGCGCGCGGTCTGGGCGGCGAGCTGGGCGCTGAACTGGGCCTGGTTGCCGGGCCTGCGGAGGAAGACCACGAGCATCCGGGCGATGGCGAGGGCCGCCTCCCGGCCCAGGTCCTCCTCCACCAGCGCGAGGGCCAGGTCGATGCCCGCGGTGACGCCGGCGGAGGTCGCGAGCCGGCCGTCCCTGACGAAGATCGGGTCGGGGTCGACGTCGACCTCCGGGTGGTGGCGGGCCAGGTGGTCGCAGGCCAGCCAGTGGGTGGTGGCCCGGTGCCCGTCGAGCAGGCCCGCCTCGGCCAGCCGCAGCGCCCCGGTGCAGACCGAGACCAGCCGGTCGGCGCGCGGGCCGTGGACGCGCAGCCACTCCACCAGGGCCGGGTCGGCGCCCCGGGTGCCCTCGCCGCCGGGGACGACGAGGGTGTGCGGCGGGCCGTCGGCGACGGCCTCGTCGAGCCTGCTGTCGGGAAGGATCCGCAGGCCGCTGCTGGTGCGGAGCGGTCCGCCGTCCAGGGAGGCGGTACGGATCGGGTACGGGTCCCGCTCCGCGCCCGAGGCCCAGGCGGCGGCGTGGAAGACCTCGACGGGGCCGGTGACGTCGAGGCTCTGCACGCCGTCGAAGAGGACGACGAGGACGGGGCGCGGGGTCATGACCCCATCCTTCGGGCCCGGCGGGCGCGTCCGCAAGGACGCGCGTCCCACCTTTCCCGCCATCCCCGGCGCACGGCGGCGGTTCCCTCCGTACCAAGCAGTCGGTTAGGTTCTGGGCATGACCACCACGCTGCCCCCGAAGGCCGGGCGCCACTGCCAGGGCGTCCTCAACCCGATCCACTCGACGCTGTACTTCTCCCCGGACCTGGACCGGGAGTTCGGCGCGCTCGGCTTCACCGACGCCGGCGCCATGCGGCTCGCCGCGCGCAGCGCGCCGCTCGGCGCCGTCGGCCCGGGCCCGGTCGCCGCGACCTTCTACAACTACAACCCCGAGCTGCTCGCCCGGCACCTGCCGGCCGTCTGGGAGACCGCCTCCCCCGCCGCCGTCCTCGACGCCCGGCTGCGGACCGCCGACGCCACCCTGCGCCGGCTGCTCGGCGAGGAGACGATCGCCTCCCCGGAGCTGGCCGAGGCCGCCGGGCTCGCGCTGGAGGCCGCCGGGGCCTGCACCCGGCACGCCCGCCCGCTGTACGCGGCCAACGCGGACCTGCCGGTGCCCGAGGAGCCGCACCTCGCCTACTGGCACGCGGCGACCCTGCTGCGCGAGCACCGCGGCGACGGACACCTGGCGGCCCTGCTCGCCGCCGGACTCGACCCGGTCGAGGCGCTGGTCTCCCACACCGCCACCGGCAAGGGCATGGCGCCGCGCTGGGTCCTGGGCTCCCGGGGCTGGAGCCGGGCCGACTGGGAGGCCGCCCGGGAGCGGCTGCGCGAGCGCGGGATCCTCGACGCGGACGGCGAGCTGACGGAGAGCGGCGTCCGGCTGCGCGCGGAGCTGGAGGAGACCACGGACCGCCTGGACACCGCCCCGTACGAACACCTCGGCGCGGCCGGCGTCGCGCGGCTGACCGAGCTGGGCCGGGGCCTGCTGATCACCGCCGCGGGCGCGGGCGCCTTCCCCGCGGACCTCCTCGGCAAGGGCTGACCCTCCCCGGTTCCGCGCGCCGGAGCCCTCCCCCGGCACCGGCTCCGGACCCGTCCCGCGCCCGGCTCCGGCGCGCGGAACCGGGCCGGTTGCCGCGTCCGGGTGACGGACGCGGCAGAATGCACGGGCAAGCCAGTGGTACGAGCAGACGGGTCGGGACACGGTGACGACGTCCATCGAAGCAAGGATCGCCGAGGAACTCGGCGTACGCGAGCGACAGGTGAAGGCGGCGGTCGAGCTGCTCGACGGCGGCTCCACCGTGCCGTTCATCGCGCGCTACCGCAAGGAAGCGACCGAGATGCTCGACGACGCGCAGCTGCGCACCCTGGAGGAGCGGCTGCGCTACCTGCGGGAGCTGGAGGACCGGCGGGCCGCCGTCCTCGACTCCGTGCGCGAGCAGGGCAAGCTCACCCCGGAGCTCCAGGCCCGCCTCCTGGCCGCCGACACCAAGGCGCGCCTGGAGGACATCTACCTGCCGTTCAAGCCGAAGCGGCGGACCAAGGCGCAGATCGCCCGCGAGGCGGGGCTCGCCCCGCTGGCGGAGGGGCTGCTGGCCGACCCGTCGGTGGAGCCGGCCGCCGCCGCGGCCGCCTTCGTCGACGCGGAGAAGGGCGTCGCGGATGCCGCGGCCGCCCTGGAGGGCGCGCGGGCGATCCTCACCGAGAAGTTCTCCGAGGACGCCGACCTCATCGGCGAGCTGCGCGAGCGGATGTGGGGCCGGGGCCGGCTCGCCGCCAGGGTCCGCGAGGGCAAGGAGCAGGAGGGCGCGAAGTTCTCCGACTACTTCGACTTCTCCGAGCCGTTCACCGCGCTGCCCTCGCACCGGATCCTCGCGATGCTGCGCGGCGAGAAGGAGGACGTGCTCAGCCTGGAGCTGGAGCCGGAGGAGGCCACGGACGGGCCCTCGTCGTACGAGCCGATGGTCGCGAGCCGCTTCGGCATCGCCGACCGGGGGCGCCCCGGCGACAAGTGGCTCCAGGACACGGTCCGCTGGGCCTGGCGCACCCGGATCCTGGTGCACCTCGGGATCGACCTGCGGCTGCGGCTGCGGACGGCCGCCGAGGACGAGGCGGTCCGGGTCTTCGCGGCGAACCTGCGGGACCTGCTGCTGGCCGCCCCGGCCGGCACCCGGGCGACGCTGGGCCTCGACCCCGGTTTCCGTACCGGCGTGAAGGTGGCGGTGGTCGACGCGACCGGCAAGGTCGTGGCCACCGACACGGTCTACCCGCACGTCCCGGCCAACAGGTGGGACGAGTCGCTGGCGAAGCTGGCGCGGCTGGCGAAGGAGCACGCGGTCGAGCTGGTCGCCATCGGCAACGGCACGGCCTCCCGCGAGACCGACAAGCTCGCCGCCGAACTCCTCGCCAAGCACCCGGAGTTGCAGCTGACCAAGGTGATGGTCTCGGAGGCCGGAGCCTCCGTGTACTCGGCCTCCGCCTTCGCCTCGCAGGAACTCCCGGAGCTGGACGTGTCGTTGCGCGGCGCGGTGTCCATCGCGCGCCGCCTCCAGGACCCGCTGGCCGAGCTGGTGAAGATCGACCCGAAGTCGATCGGCGTCGGCCAGTACCAGCACGACCTCGCCGAGACGAAGCTCTCCCGCTCGCTCGACGCGGTGGTCGAGGACTGCGTGAACGGCGTCGGCGTGGACGTCAACACCGCCTCGGCGCCGCTGCTCTCGCGGGTCTCCGGGATCAGCTCCGGCCTCGCCGAGAACATCGTGGCGCACCGCGACGCCAACGGCCCCTTCCGCTCCCGCAGGGCGCTCAAGGACGTGGCCCGGCTCGGCCCGAAGGCGTACGAGCAGTGCGCGGGCTTCCTGCGCATCCGGGGCGGCGACGACCCGCTGGACGCCTCCGCGGTGCACCCCGAGGCGTACCCGGTGGTGCGGCGGATGGCGAAGACCACCGGCGGCGAGGTCGCCTCGCTGATCGGTGACACCGGCACGCTGCGGTCGCTGCGCGCGGGCGACTTCGTGGACGACTCCTTCGGTCTGCCGACCGTCACCGACATCCTGCGCGAGCTGGAGAAGCCGGGCCGGGACCCGCGGCCCGCCTTCAGGACGGCCACCTTCAAGGAGGGCGTCGAGAAGATCGGCGACCTGGTGGCCGGGATGGTCCTGGAGGGCGTGGTGACGAACGTGGCCGCGTTCGGCGCGTTCGTGGACGTCGGTGTGCACCAGGACGGTCTGGTGCACGTGTCGGCCATGTCGAAGACCTTCGTCAAGGACCCGCGGGACGTGGTGAAGCCGGGCGACGTGGTGAAGGTGAAGGTGCTCGACGTCGACATCCCGCGCAAGCGGATCTCGCTGACGCTGCGGCTGGAGGACGAGACCGCGGCCCAGGACTCCGGCGGCGAGCGCGGGCCCCGGCGCGAGCGGGGCGGACGGCCGCCGCAGCAGCGGCAGGGCGGCCAGGGGCAGGGCCAGGGGCGTGACCGGGGCCAGGGGCGTCAGGGCGGCGGCCAGGGGCAGGGGCAGGGGCAGGGCCGCGGCCAGGCCGCGCCGGCGAACAGCGCGATGGCGGACGCCCTCCGGAAGGCGGGGCTCTTCGGCGAGGGCGGCGGCAAGCGCCGCTGACCCCGCGCCACGACGCCCCCGGTCCCGCCTTCTCGGCGGGACCGGGGGCGTCCGCGTACGACGGGGGGCGGCGTCCGGCGGGGCGGGCCGGGGGCCTCCTCACCGGCGGAGCGGGCCGCCCGGCGGCTACGGCAGGAAGCGCAGGGCCCAGTCGGCCCGGTTGGCCACGGTCAGGTCGTCGTCCCCGGTCAGCGGCCGCAGCACGGCCTCCGCGGTCTTCGGGTCGGCCTGGACCAGGTCGACGATCTCCGCCGCCAGGCCGTCCTGGTCGTCGCCGAGGTCCACCGCCGAGGCGCGGACCAGGATCGGGAGGGTGGTCGGGCCGCCGAGGGCGGCCACGAGGCCGCCGAGGAGCTCGCGGGCGTAGCCGTTGCGGTCGGCGACGGCCCGGTCCAGCTCGGACTCCAGGCGCGGCAGCAGCGCCCGGTCGCCGCCGGCCGCGATCTCGTCGGCGAGGTCGATCGTGGCGTCGACGTCCGCGTCGAGGTCGTCCAGCATCGCGAGGAGCCGGGTCACGCTGTCGTCGGTCATGGTGCCTCCTGGAATGCGCCGTCCACGAGGACGGGGACGACGGCCGACGCGTCGAGCTCGGCGGCCGCCTCCACGTCCTGCGGATGGCCGTACTCGTACAGTTCACGGCCCGAGTCGCAGCCGCGCAAGGCGGCGACCGGGTCCTCCGTGGCCGCCCACAGCGTGGCCGCCGCGGTCGCCTCCGGGGTCAGGGGGAGCCCCGGCGCGAGGGCGCGCAGGGCGTCGAGGACCGCACCGGCGCCGAGCAGGTCCTCCAGGGCGGGGCGCAGGGAGCCGTCCGGCCACCGCTCGCCGGAGGCGATCACGGCGAGCGGGCGCGCTCCGGAGCCGTAGCCGTGGCGGGCGAGCCACCCGGCGACGGCGGTGCGGTTGCGGAGCGAGGCGGCGAGCACGGTCGCGCCGCCCGTGGCGGCCTCGGCGCAGATGGCGGAGCCGTTCGGGGACGGCAGGACGAGCCGGCCGGGCCGGGGCGCGGGCGCGGCGCGCAGGGCGGCCGGCGAGAGCGACCAGGGGTGGGCCCCGGTGGCCTCGCTCCGGCCGACGGCGAGGACGGCGTCGTGTTCGCGGGCGTACGCGGCGGCCGTGGCGTCCCGCCACCGGTACGGGTACACGGCCGTGCCGCCCTCGACCGCGACGCCGACGGAGGTCGTGAACGAGAGCACGTCCACGACGACCACGCACGCCGCCGAGGGGGCGAGGGCCCGTGCCGCCACGGGCCCCCAGCCGAAGGCGACGGTCATCAGAGCTCGGTGACCTTGCCGTCGGCGACCTCGACGCGGCGGTTGACGTGGATCGCGTCGAGCATCCGGCGGTCGTGGGTCACCAGGAGCAGGGTGCCCTCGTAGGCGTCGAGGGCGGACTCCAGCTGTTCGATGGCGGGCAGGTCGAGGTGGTTCGTCGGCTCGTCGAGGACGAGCAGGTTGACGCCCCGGCCCTGCAGGAGGGCGAGGGCGGCGCGGGTCCGCTCGCCCGGGGAGAGCGTGGTGGCGGGGCGCAGCACGTGGTCGGCCTTGAGGCCGAACTTGGCGAGCAGGGTGCGGACCTCGGCCGGTTCGGTGTCCGGGACGGCGGCGCAGAAGGCGTCGAGGAGCGTCTCGGTGCCGTGGAAGAGCCTGCGGGCCTGGTCGACCTCGCCGACGACGACGCCGGAGCCGAGGGCGGCGTGGCCGGAGTCGAGCGGGAGGCGGCCGAGGAGGGCGGCGAGCAGGGTGGACTTGCCGGCGCCGTTCGCGCCGGTGACGGCGACCCGGTCGGCCCAGTCGATCTGGAGGGTGACGGGGCCGAAGGAGAAGTCGCCGCGGCGGACCTCGCCGTCGCGCAGGGTGGCGACGACGGCGCCGGAGCGGGGCGCGGCGGCGATCTCCATCCGCAGCTCCCACTCCTTGCGGGGCTCGTCGACGACGTCCAGGCGCTCGATCATGCGCTGGGTCTGGCGGGCCTTCGCGGCCTGCTTCTCGCTGGACTCGCCGCGCAGCTTGCGGCCGATCTTGTCGTTGTCGGTGGCCTTGCGGCGGGCGTTGCGGACGCCCTTGTCCATCCAGTTGCGCTGCATGAGGGCGCGGCCCTCCAGCGCGGACTTCTTGTCGGCGTACTCCTCGTACTCCTCGCGGGCGTGCCGGCGGGCGGTGGCCCGCTCCTCCAGGTAGGCGTCGTAGCCGCCGCCGTAGAGGGTGATCTGCTGCTGGGCGAGGTCGAGTTCGAGGACCTTGGTGACCGTGCGGGTGAGGAACTCGCGGTCGTGGCTGACGACGACGGTGCCGGCCCGCAGCCCCTTCACGAAGGCCTCCAGGCGCTCCAGGCCGTCGAGGTCGAGGTCGTTGGTCGGCTCGTCGAGGAGAAAGACGTCGTAGCGGGACAGGAGGAGGGAGGCGAGGCCGGCGCGGGCGGCCTGACCGCCGGAGAGACCGGTCATCGGCTGGTCGAGGCCGACGGTGAGGCCGAGGGAGGCGGCGACCTCCTCGGCGCGCTCGTCGAGGTCGGCGCCGCCGAGGTCCAGCCAGCGCTCCAGGGTGGTGGCGTACGCGTCGTCCGCGCCGGGGGTGCCGTCGACGAGGCCCTGGGTGGCCTCGTCCATCGCGGTCTGGGCGGCGGCGACGCCGGTGCGGCGGGCCAGGAACTCGCGGACGGTCTCGCCCTCGCGCCGCTCGGGCTCCTGCGGGAGGTGTCCGACGGTGGCGGTGGGCGGCGAGAGCCGGACCTCGCCCTCCTCCGGGGCGTCGAGCCCGGCGAGCAGCCGCAGCAGGCTGGACTTGCCGGCGCCGTTGACGCCGACGAGGCCGATGACGTCGCCGGGGGCGACGACGAGGTCGAGCCCGGCGAAGAGGGTGCGTTCGCCGTGGCCGGCGGCGAGGTCCTTGGCGACGAGTGTGGCAGTCATCAGACCACGCATCCTACGTGGGCGGCGGGGGCCGCCCGGGTACGGTCCCGGCCATGGACAGCGACGTGATCGTGGTGGGTGGCGGGGTCGTCGGGCTGACGACGGCGGTGACGCTGGCGGAGCGGGGGCTGCGGGTGCGGGTGTGGTCCCGGGACCCGGCGGAGGCGACGACCTCGGCGGTGGCGGGCGCCCTGTGGTGGCCGTACCGGATCGAGCCGGAGCGGGAGGCCGGGGCCTGGGCGCTGGAGTCGCTGCGGGTGTACGGGGAGCTGGCCGGGGCGCCGGAGCGGACCGGGGTGCGGTGGGTGGCGGGCGTCCACGCGGACACGGCGCTGGACGGGCTCGGGGCGTGGGCGGCCGGGGTGGAGGGGCTGCGGCAGCTGCCGCCCGGGGAGGTGCCGGGGCCGTACGCGGCGGGGCTGGCGGCCCGGCTGCCGCTGATCGACATGGCGGTCCACCTGGCGTGGCTGCGGGCCCGGCTGGAGGCGGCCGGCGGAGCGGTCGAGCGGCGGGCGGTGGCGGGCTGGGAGGAGCCGGCCGCGGCGGCGCCCGTGGTCGTGAACTGCACCGGGCTCGCGGCGCGGGAGCTGGCCGGGGACGGCGGACTGCGGCCGGTGCGGGGGCAGTTGGTGCTGGTGGAGAACCCGGGGATCGAGGAGTGGTTCACGGCGGCGGACCCGGGCGCCGCGGAGACCACGTACTTCTTCCCGCAGCCGGGGCGGCTGGTGCTGGGCGGGACCGCCGAGGAGGGGGCGGAGGGCCTGGTGCCCGACGCGGCGACGGCGGCGGGGATCGTGGCGCGGTGCGCCCGGGTCCGGCCGGAGATCGCCGGGGCGCGGGTGCTGGGCCACCGGGTGGGGCTGCGCCCGGCCCGGGACGGCGGGGTGCGCGTCGAGGCGGAGCGGCTGCCGGGCGGCGGGCTGCTGGTGCACCACTACGGCCACGGGGGCGCCGGGGTCACGGTGGCGTGGGGGTGCGCGCGGCGGGCGGCGGAGCTGGTGACGGGCTGAGGGGCCCGCGAGAAGGGGCGCCCGTCCCGTCGCGGAGAGCGGGAAGGCCCCCGCCCCGGCAGGGGTGAGGGCCGTCGGCGCCGGACGGGCGCCAGGGGCCCCGCCGCGTCCACCCGATCGTCAGCACTCCTCCACGGGACGCCCGTCGACGAGGTGGTGGGCGGCGCGGGAGTCGAGGAGGAGCGGGACCAGGAGCCGCTGCGACTGGCGCAGCGGGACGTACGCTCCCCCGCCGGGCTCGCGGCTCACCGTCACGCCGTGCAGGGCGAGTTCGTCGCCCGTCTCGGCGTACTGGGCGGCGTCGAGGCGGTAGCCGCAGGGCGGGTCGGCGAGGACCTCGGCGGGCTCCGGGGGGTCGTTGTCGGCGCCGCCGAGGTAGACGGGGCCGCGGTCGGCGAGACCGGTGAGCCGGGCGGCGGCGGTGCTCGCGGCGAGCGGGCCGCCGCGCTCGGAGACGTACGCGAAGACGTCCTGGAGCGCGGTGAGGTGGGTGGCGACCCTGCGCCGCTGCGCCAGGGCCGGGTCGCGCTCCTCGGCCGCGCCGAGCGGGTCCTCCCGGGTCTCGGCGAGGAGGGCGGCCATGTGCTTGATCCCGGCCGTGTTGCGCAGGATCCGCTCCTGGCCGTCGCCGGCGACCTGGCGGACCGGCCGCCCGGTGAGCGGGTCGGTCCAGATGCCGTAGACGCCGTGGGTGCGGCCGGCGAGGGCGGCGCCGGGGCGGACGTACTCCTCCGCGAGGGTGCGGGACTCGGCGTGGACGCGGGCGTCGGTGTCGAGGCTGCGCGGCCAGAGCGTGAGGAGGTCCTTGTCGTAGGAGCCGGGGGTGGCGCCGTACTCGTGGAGGTCGTGGACGAGGTCGGGCCGGCGGTCGCGGAGGACGGCGGCGAGGGCGCGGGCCTCGGCGGTGCGCAGCGCGAGGTGGTCGCGGTTGACGTCGACGCCGGCGGCGTTGCCGCGGGTGCCGGCCTCGCGCCCGTCGGGGTTGGCGTTGGGCACGACGAGGACGGTGGTGCGGGCGAGCAGGCGCAGGGTGCCGGGATCACGGGTGCGGGCGAGGTCGCGGACGGCGGTCAGGCAGGCCTCGCGGCCCGCGGGTTCGTCGCCGTGCTGGCCGCAGACGAGCAGCACCGTGAGGGCGCCGCGCCGGGGGCCGAGGGCGGCGAGCCGCAGCGGCCGGCCCTGCTCGGTGGTGCCGATGGTGGTGACGGTGACCCGGTCGCCGTCCCGGTCGACGGCGGCCAGGAAGTCCCGCTCCTCCGCCTCGGTGGTCCAGCGGGTCCCGCCGCTCGTCTCGAACCCGGTCCGGGGCGGGGCGGGCCGCCCGGCGGGGGCGGCCTTCGCCGGGACGGCGGCGAGGGGCAGCCCGAGCACGGCGGTCCCGGCGACGAGGGCCAGGGCACGGCGCGCGGCGCGCAGACGCATCGGCATGGCCCGGAAGGTACTCGCCGGGTCCGGCGGGACGGAAGACCGTGTACGGGAAACGGGTGAACCGGTGCTTCGTGTCGGCCGAATGGCGATCGTGTGACGGAAGGCGCCCTTTACGTGACGCTCCGTCGCGTGGTTCATAGGGTCCGAAGAGTCCGCACTAAGGACCGACGCCCACCCACGCGTCTTACTCCGCTGACGACTTGGAGAGCATCCGTGCACCGCAGAATCATCGTTCCGAGCGCCCTCGCGGCTTCCCTGCTGCTGGCGATCCCGGCATCGGCGGCCGACTACGTCCCGGGCGCGCCGGGCATCGGCGACTCCTACTACCCCGCCAGCGGCAACGGCGGCTACGACGTCTCCCACTACGACCTGCGCCTGAAGTACCAGCCGGCGACGGACCTCCTGGAGGGGACCGCGACGATCCTGGCGACGGCCACGCAGAACCTCTCGCGCTTCAACCTGGACCTGGGGCTGAGGGCGAGCGAGGTGCGGGTCGACGGCCGGCCCGCGCGGTTCGCCGCGACCGGCGACCACGAGCTGGAGATCGCGCCGGCCGTGCCGCTGCCGAAGGGCAGGCAGGTCACGGTGGTGGTGCGCTACGCGGGCAAGCCGTCGGAGTTCGAGGTCGACGGCTGGTCGGCCTGGCACCGCACCCCGGACGGCGGCGTCGCCGCGCAGGAGCCGGACTCGGCCGCCTGGTGGTTCCCCTCCAACGACCACCCGCGCGACAAGGCCACCTTCGACGTGTCGGTGTCGGTGCCGGACGGCACCCAGGCGATCAGCAACGGCGTGCTCCAGTCGCAGTCGTCCCGGCTCGGCTGGACCCGTTTCAACTGGCGCTCGAACAAGCCGCAGGCGACGTACCTGGCCACGCTCGCGGTCGGGAGGTTCGACATCACGACGGACACGACCGCGAACGGGCTGCCCGTCCTCAACGCCTACAGCAAGGACCTCGGCGACAACGCGGGCGCGGCCCGCGCCTCGATCGAGCGGACCGCCGAGGTCGCGGAGTGGCTGGAGGGGGTCTTCGGCCCGTACCCCTTCAACGCGCTCGGCGGCTACGTGCCCAACGTGACCAGCGGCTACGCGCTGGAGACGCAGACCCGGCCGTTCTACAGCCCGCGCCAGTTCGCGAGCGGCGCGAACGTCTCGGTCGTGGTGCACGAGCTGGCCCACCAGTGGTACGGCGACAGCGTCTCGGTGCGCGACTGGAAGGACATCTGGGTCAACGAGGGCTTCGCCCGCTACAGCCAGTGGCTGTGGTCGGAGAAGGAGGGCGAGGGCACGGCCCAGGAGCTGGCGGACTACGTGTACGCCACGCGCACCGCCGAGGACCCGTTCTGGACGGTGCGGCCGGGCGACCCGGGGCCGGAGAACCAGTTCCACATCGCCGTGTACGACCGGGGCGCGCTGGCGCTCCAGGCGCTGCGCAACGAGATCGGCGACGAGGACTTCTTCGCGGTTCTCAAGGGCTGGCCGCAGCGGTTCGCGCACGGCAACGCGCGGGTCGCGGACTTCGTGCGGTACGCGGAGGAGGTCTCCGGCGAGCCGCTGGCGGCGCTCTTCGACACCTGGCTGTACGAGCCCGCCAAGCCGGCCGCCGGGCCCTCGCCGGCCACCGGGGCGGCGCTGTCGGCCCCGTCGGCCGGGACGGCCCGGTCCACGGCGGAGCCCGTCCCGCCGAAGTCCTGGAAGAAGATCGCGGCGACGAACACGGTCCACGAGCACGAGGACCACTGAGCAACCGCCCGGGGGGGCCGTCCGTCAGCGCCCGGCGCGGCGGGCGGCCTGCCGGGCGCGCCGGGCGAGCGGCAGGTAGCGCAGCCGCTCGGGGAGGACGGGGACGACGGCGCGGACGACCCGGGCGAGACGGCGCAGCCGGCGCTCCTGCTCCGGCGTCCACTCCAGGCCGATCGCGGCGCGGGCGTCCGGCGGCATCAGGCCGACGGTGAGGAAGGCGCGGATCCGCTGGAAGGGACGGCGGAGCAGCGGCCACAGGGGGCGGAGCGCGATCCGGAGGAGCAGCGGGCCCCGGTCGGGGGCGGGCACGGGCGCGTCCGGGTCGATCAGCTCGCGGACGACCGCGGTGGCCTCCAGCTCCTCGGCGAGGACCTCGCGGTAGTAGGGCCAGAACTCCTCGACGGTCTGCGGCATGTCCCGGTCGTGGATGCCGAGGATCCGGCCGACCTGGAGCCACTCGGCGTAGAGCCGGCGGTCCTGGGCCTCGGTGAGGGGCCGGTGGAGCAGGGCCAGGCCGTGGCGGTAGACGGGGTAGCCGGTGGCGTGGACCCAGGAGTAGTAGGCGGGCGTGAGGGCGTGGTAGCGGCGTCCGCGGGCGTCGGTGCCCCGGATGTCCCGGTGCAGCGCGCGCAGCCGGCGCCCCTCGGCGGCGGCGTCCTCCCCGCCGTACACCCAGAGCTGTACGGAGCGCAGCGAGCGCTCGCCCCGGCCCCAGGGGTCGGTGCGGAAGACCGAGTGCTCGTCGACGCCGGCGCCGATCGCGGGGTGGGCGACCTGCATGGTGAGGGCGGCGGGCAGCATGAGCAGCGCGCGGACGTCCCCGGCGACGCTCCACAGCACGCCGCCGACGGGCGGCGGGGCGGGATCGGCCGGACCGGGGCGGCCGGCGGGGCCGGGGCGGCCGGCCGGGGTGCCGGTGGTGGCCTCGCTGCGGGTGCTCATACGGGTGTCCCCTGCCTCTCGCGTCGGTGGCCGCTCCTCCAGGGTGCACCCCCGGGGACGGTACGACGACGCCGGGGCCGTCCCGGGGCTCTCGCCCCGGGGAACGGCCCCGGCGTGGTGTGGTCGTGCGGGTCGGTCGCGGTCAGACGCGGTCGGCGCCGACCGGCTCGCCGACGATGCGGCCGGCGAGGGCGCGGGCCCAGGCGTCGACGTCGGCGTTGAGCTCGCGCTCGGCGGCGTCGCGCTCGGCGGCGATCTTCGCGCTGCCGGCGGCGAGGATGGAGTCGCGCTCGGCCTGGCCCTCGGCGCGGGCGGCGGCGATGGCCGCGGAGCCCTCCTCGACGGCCTTGGAGCGGATCCGGGCGGCCTCGTGGCGGGCCTCGGCCAGCTCGGCCTCGTACTGGGCGCGGATCTCGGCGGCCTCGGCGCGCAGGTCGTCGGCACGGCCGGTGGCGCCCTCGGTGGCGTCCTCACGCTTGTCGAGCGTGTGCTTGATCTTCGGGAGGATGACCTTCGCCATGAAGAAGAAGGTCAGGAAGAACACGGCGAAGCCGAGGATGAGCTCGGCCCAGACCGGGTTGAGCGGGCCGAGGTCCATGTTGAAGATCTTGGCGTTGGAGGCGAGGGTCGTCATGGCGCGCATCCTACCTGGTCCCGGGAGCGGCGGATCGTACACCCCCGCGATCGTTGGCGCGCCCGTACGACGCGGGCAAGATTCCCGGCACCTGAAGGCTACCGGAAGGTAACTACGGGTGGTTGTATGGCCCGCGCCGAGTCCAACCCCCCACCCATCGTCGGGAGTTCACGTGTCCCTCAGCACGTTCCGCCGCGTCTCCGGTGCCGCCGTGTCCCTCGCGCTCGCCGCCGCGACCCTGGCGGCGACCGCGCCCGCCGCCTCCGCCGCCCCCGGGGCCGCGGAGCCGCGCCTGAAGGTGCTCACCTACAACGTCTTCCTCTTCTCGAAGACCCTGTACCCGAACTGGGGGCAGGACCACCGGGCCCGGGCGATCCCGGCCGCCCCGTACTTCCAGGGCCAGGACGTCGTGGTGATCCAGGAGGCCTTCGACAACTCCTCCTCCGACGCGCTCAGGGCGAACGCGGCGGCGGCCTACCCGCACCAGACGCCCGTCGTGGGCCGCTCGAAGACCGGCTGGGACGCCACCGGCGGGGCCTACTCGGCCACCACCCCCGAGGACGGCGGGGTGACGATCCTCAGCAAGTGGCCGATCGTCCGCAAGGAGCAGTACGTCTACAAGGACGCCTGCGGCTCCGACTGGTACTCGAACAAGGGCTTCGCCTACGCGGTGCTCGACGTGAACGGCAGCCGCGTGCACGTCGTCGGCACCCACGCCCAGTCCACCGACCCGGGCTGCTCGGCGGGCGAGGCGGCGCAGACGCGCAGCCGCCAGTTCAAGGCGATGGACGCCTTCCTCGACGCGAAGAACATCCCGGCGGACGAGCAGGTGATCGTCGCGGGCGACATGAACGTCGACTCCCGCACGCCCGAGTACGCCACGATGCTCGCCGACGCGGGCCTCGCCGGGGCGGACGCCCGCACCGGCCACCCGTACTCCTTCGACACCGAGCTGAACTCGATCGCGGCGGAGCGCTACCCGGACGACCCGCGCGAGGACCTCGACCACGTCCTCTACCGGGCCGGCAACGCCCGCCCGGCGAACTGGACGAACCACGTGGTCCTGGAGTCGACCGCGCCGTGGACGGTCTCCAGCTGGGGCACGAAGTACACGTACACCAACCTGTCGGACCACTACCCGGTGACCGCCTTCTGACCTTCCGGCCCGCCGGGTCAGAGACCGGGTCCGCCGAAGACGCTGTACGCCCAGGCGGCCACGGCGATCCCGACCAGCACCAGCACCACCCAGGAGCCGGCACCGGTGTGCCGGCTCCTGGCCTTCTTGGCCTTGGGCGCCCTCGCCTCCTTGCGGGCCCCGCGCCCCGCCCTCCCCCTGCCCGGCCGGCCGGCCCGGGACGGTCCCGCGTCCGGTCCCGGGACCGGGTCGGCCGCCGCGGCGACCTCGGCGAGCATCCGCCGGCAGACCGTGGCCAGCTCGGCGAGCGGCGCCGTCAGGTCGACGACGACCTCGGTGCGGGCCGGGGCCGTCGTCCCCCCGTCGAGGATCCGTCCGGCCCGCAGCAGCGCCCGGTCCTTGCCTCCCGTCGGCGCGAGGCTGATCCACCGCCGCACGTGCTCGCCGCGGATCACGACGCCCCCGCCCCGCTCCCGGTACACCGTGTGCTCCCGCCACAGGACCCCGGCCAATTCCGCCGCCGTCTCCCTGAGTTGCGCGTACATCCCACTCCCCTGTTCCCGCCCGCCGACGCGGACCGGCCGCCGACTCTAACCCCCGGGCCGCCGTCCGCCCGGCCCGCCCCTGGACCCTGCCCCTTACGCGCCGAAGTCGTACACGGTGACCGGTATCCCCCGCCCCACCAGCCGCTCCCGCACCAACGGCTCCACCCGCTCCCACTTCCCGCCGGCGAGCCCGCAGCCGATCCGCGGCATGTGGACCGAGGCCCCCAGCTCGACGGCCTTCTCCGCGAGATCGGTCGCATCGGTCATGGAGGGACCGTAGGCGGTCGCTCTGACAGCCGCCCCTGTCAACTGCGGTTGACAGGGGGCGGGCGTCAACCTACATTGACAGCATGACCGATGCGACCGATCTCGCCGCGCGGGCCGGTGACCGTGATCCCCGGGTGGGGCTGCGGGCCGTGTCCGCTCTGCGGCGGCTGTTGGAACAGCTGGAGGCCGTCCAGGTGCGCAGTGCGCGCGCCCGGGGGTGGTCCTGGCAGGAGATCGCCACCGAGCTGGGGGTCAGCCGGCAGGCCGTTCACAAGAAACACGGGAGGCAGTGATGTTCGAGCGGTTCACGAAGGCGGCGCGCGCCACGGTCAAGGGGGCGGCCGAGCACGCGGAGCGCGGCGGGGCGGGGGCAGTGACCGCCGAGCACCTGCTGCTGGCGCTGCTCGACCGGGAGGACACCCGCGCGGCGGCGGTGCTGGCCCGGCTGTGCCCGCCGGACCGCCGGCCGTCCCTGGTCTCCGCGCTCGCCGACGCGCGGCGGCGGGCCGGGCTGTCCCGGGCCGAGACGGAGGCCCTCGCCGGCCTGGGCATCGACGTCGACGCGATCGTCGCCCGCGTCGAGGAGGCCCACGGGACCGGCGCCCTCTCCGGCCGCCGCAGGGCCTCCGGCCGGCGCACCTTCTCCCGCGAGGCGAAGACCGTCCTGGAGAAGTCCCTCCGCGTGGCCCTGGCCCGCAAGGACCGCGAGATCGGCGACGAGCACCTGCTCCTGGCGCTCACCGCGACCGGCGGTGTCGTCGCCGAGACGCTGGCCGACCACGGGGTCACCTTCGCCTCCGTCGAAACCGCGCTCTGAGGGGACCGAGGGCTTTTACAGTCCTGGTGAGACAGCAATACTGTTGGACCATGGAGGACGAGAGCGACGAGGGACTGCTGCCCGGCTACACCGTCGACGAGCTGGCCGCCCGCGCCGGGGTCACGGTGCGGACCGTGCGGTTCTACGGGACCCGGGGACTGCTGCCGCCGCCGGTGATCGGGCCGCGGCGGGTCGGGCGGTACGGGCCCGAGCACCTGGCGCGGCTGGCGCTCATCGAGGAGCTCCAGCGGCAGGGCATGACGCTCGCCGCGATCGAGCGGTACCTGGAGCAGCTGCCGCCCGACCTGAGCGCGCAGGACCTCGCGGTGCACCGGGCGCTGGTGGCGTCGTGGGCGCCGGAGTCCGCCGAGACCATCACCCGGCGGGAGCTGGAGCGGCGGGCCGGGCGGGAGCTGGCCGACCGGGACGTCGAACGGCTCGCCGCCATGGGCGTCGTCGAGGCGGGCGAGGACCCGGCGGTGTTCCGGCTCGACGGCTCGCTGCTGCGGCTCGGGGTCGAGATGCTCGACGTGCCGATCGAGCACGACACCATCCTCGCCTCGCGGACCGTGCTGCTCGACCACGCCCGGTCGGCGGCGCAGGAGCTGGCGCGGCTCTTCCAGGAGGAGGTGTGGAGCCCGTACCGGGAGAGCGGGGAGGACCCGGACCACCTGACCGCCATGAAGTCGCTGTCCGCGCACATGCAGCCGATCGTGGTCCAGGCCCTCGTCACCGCGTTCCAGCGGTCGCTGAGCGAGGAGTTGCGCTCCGCGTTCAGGAACCGCTGACCGCTAGTCCGTGAACGTCTCGCCCCGCTCGGCCTTCTCCACCAGGAGGGCCGGCGGGGTGAAGCGCTCGCCGTACGTCTCCGCCAGCTCGCGGGCGCGGGCCACGAAGCCGGCCACGCCGCCCTCGTAGCCGTTGACGTACTGGAGGATGCCGCCGGTCCAGGCCGGGAAGCCGATGCCCATGATGGAGCCGATGTTGGCGTCGGCGACGGAGGTCAGGACGCCCTCCTCCAGGAGGCGGACGGTGTCCAGGGCCTCGGCGAAGAGCATCCGCTCCTGCATGTCGCGGAAGGGGATCTCGTACCCGGGCTTCGTGAAGTGCTCGCGCAGGCCCGGCCAGAGCCTGCCGCGCTTGCCGTCCTCGCCGTACTCGTAGAAGCCGGCGCCGCCGCTGCGGCCGGGGCGGCCGAACTCGTCGACCATGCGGTCGAGGACGGTCTCGCCGGGGTGGGTGACCCAGGTGCCGCCCTCCTCCTCGATCGCCTTCTTCGTCTCGTTGCGGATCTTGCGCGGGAGGGTGAGGGTCAGCTCGTCCATGAGGGAGAGGACCTTCGCCGGGTAGCCGGCCTGGGCGGCGGCCTGCTCGACGGAGGCGGGCTCGATGCCCTCGCCGACCATCGCCACGCCCTCGTTGATGAAGTGGCCGATGACGCGGGAGGTGAAGAAGCCGCGGGAGTCGTTGACGACGATCGGCGTCTTGTTGATCTGGCGGACCAGGTCGAAGGCGCGGGCCAGGGCCTCGTCGCCCGTCCGCTCGCCCTTGATGATCTCGACCAGGGGCATCTTGTCGACCGGGGAGAAGAAGTGCAGGCCGATGAAGTCGGCCTGGCGCTCGACGCCTTCGGCGAGGACGGTGATCGGGAGGGTGGAGGTGTTGGAGCAGAGCAGCGCGTCGGGCTCGACGACGTGCTGGATCTCCTGGAAGACCTTGTGCTTGAGGGAGGTGTCCTCGAAGACGGCCTCGATCACCGCGTCGCAGCCGGCCAGCGCCCGAGGGTCGGCGGTGGGGGTGATGCGGGCGAGGAGGGCGTCGGCCTTCTCCTGGGTGGTGCGGCCCCGGGCCACGGCCTTGGCGCACAGCTTCTCGGAGTACGCCTTGCCCTTGGCGGCGGCCTCGTCGGTGACGTCCTTGAGGACGACCTCGATGCCGGCGCGGGCGCAGGAGTAGGCGATGCCGGCGCCCATCATGCCCGCGCCGAGCACGGCGACCTTGCGGACCTGGCGCTTCTCGACGCCCTTGGGGCGGCTGGCGCCGGAGTTGACGGCCTGGAGGTCGAAGAAGAACGCCTGGATCATGTTCTTCGCGGTCTGGCCGGTGACCAGCTCGGTGAAGTACCGGGACTCGATGACCTGCGCGGTCTCGAAGTCGACCTGGGAGCCCTCGACGGCCGCGGCCATGATGTTGCGCGGGGCCGGGTAGGGGGCGCCGTTCAGCTGCTTGCGCAGGTTCGCGGGGAAGGCCGGCAGGTTGGCGGCGAACTTGGGGTTCGACGGGGTGCCGCCGGGGATGCGGTAGCCGGGGACGTCCCACGGCTGGGCGGACTCCGGGTGCGTGTCGATGAAGGCGATGGCCTTGGCCATCATCTCCTCGGGGGTGGACGCCAGTTCGTGGACGAGGCCGCTGTCGAGGGCGCGCTTCGGGGTGTACTGGGTGCCCTGGAGGAGGACCTTGAGGAGGGCGTCGGTGATGCCCATGAGGCGGACGGTGCGGGTGACGCCGCCACCGCCGGGCAGCAGGCCGAGGGTGACCTCGGGCAGGCCGATCTTGGAGCCGGGCGCGTCGAGCGCGATCCGGTGGTGGGAGGCGAGCGCGATCTCGTAACCGCCGCCCAGGGCCGCGCCGTTGAGGGCGGCGACGACCGGCTTGCCGAGGGTCTCGATGCGGCGCAGCGCGCGCTTCATGTCCATCGCGGCGTCGAAGATCGGCCGGGCGTGCTCGGGGCCCGCCTGGATCATGTCCTTGAGGTCGCCGCCGGCGAAGAAGGTCTTCTTCGCGGAGGTGTAGATGACGCCCCGGATGGAGTCCTTCTCGGCCTCCAGGCGGTCGGCGACGGCCACGATGGAGGCGCGGAACGCCTGGTTCATGGTGTTGGCGGACTGGTTGGGGTCGTCGAGGACGAGGGTGACGATCCCCGTGTCGTCCTGCTCCCAGCGGATGGTGGTGCTCTCGCTCATGCTGATGCTCTCCGGTGGCCGGTGGCCGGTATGAGGGGTGCGGACGGGGGTCAGACGCGCTCGACGACGGTGGCGATGCCCATGCCGCCGCCGACGCAGAGGGTCGCCAGGCCGTAGCGCTTGTCCTGGCGCTCCAGCTCGTCGACGAGGGTGCCGAGGATGATCGCGCCGGTGGCGCCGAGCGGGTGGCCGAGCGCGATGGCGCCGCCGTTGACGTTGACCTTGTCCAGGGAGACGCCCATGTCCTTGACGAACCGCAGGACGACCGCCGCGAAGGCCTCGTTGATCTCGATGAGGTCGATGTCGTCGATGGTCAGACCGGCCTTGGCGAGCGCCTTGCGGGCAGCCGGGGCGGGGCCGGTGAGCATGATGGTGGGCTCGGAGCCGGAGACGGCCGCCGCGACGATCCGGGCGCGGGGCGTCAGCCCGTACCGCTCGCCGGTCTCCTTCGAGCCGACGGCGACCAGGGAGGCGCCGTCGACGATGCCGGAGGAGTTGCCCGCGTGGTGGACGTGGTCGATCTCCTCGACCCAGTGGTACTTCTGGAGCGCGACCGCGTCGAAGCCGCCGAGCTCGCCGATGTCCTTGAAGGACGGCTTGAGCTTGGCGAGGGAGTCGGCGGTGGTGCCGGGGCGCATGAACTCGTCGTGGTCCAGGACGGTCAGTCCGGCCCGGTCGACGACGGGGACGACGGAGCGGGCGAAGCGGCCCTCCTTCCAGGCGGTCGCGGCGCGCTCCTGGGAGAGGGCCGCGTACTCGTCCACGTCACGGCGGGAGAAGCCCTCGATGGTGGCGATCAGGTCGGCGCCGATGCCCTGCGGGACGAAGTTGGTCTCCAGGTTGGTCATCGGGTCGGCGAACCAGGCGCCGCCGTCGGAGGCCATCGGGACGCGGGACATGGACTCCACGCCGCCGGCGAGGACCAGGTCCTCCCAGCCGGAGCGGACCTTCATGGCCGCCATGTTGACCGCTTCCAGGCCGGAGGCGCAGAAGCGGTTCTCCTGGACGCCGGCGACGGTGTCGGGGAGGCCGGCGGCGATGGCGGCGATCCGGGCGATGTCGGAGCCCTGGTCGCCGACCGGGCCGACGACGCCGAGGACGATGTCGTCGATCGCCGCCGGGTCCAGACCCGGGTTGCGGCTCTGGATCTCGCGGATCAGGCCGACGACCAGGTCGATGGGCTTGGTGCCGTGCAGGGCGCCGTTGGCCTTGCCGCGTCCGCGCGGGGTGCGGATCGCGTCGTACACGTACGCTTCGGTGCTCACGGGAAGCCTTTCGCGGTGAGGGTTTGCTACGAAGTCGGAAGCTCTGCGGTCAGCCGAGCAGGGAGCGGCCGATGATCTCCTTCATGATCTCGGTCGTCCCGCCGTAGATGGTCTGGATGCGGCCGTCGGTGAAGGCACGGGCCACCGGGAATTCGCTCATGTAGCCGTATCCGCCGTGCAGTTGCAGGCACCGGTCGGCGACCCGCTTCTGCAGCTCGGTCGCCCACCACTTCGCCATGGAGGCGTTGACGGGGTCGAGGCCGAGGCCGGTCGGGTCGGCGTGCTCGGCGATGCAGCGGTCGACGAAGGCGCGGGTGACGGCGCACTCGGTGGCCATCTCCGCGATCTCGAAGCGCACGTGCTGGAGCTTGGCCAGCGGCCGGCCGAACGCCTCGCGCTCCTTCACGTACCGGGTGGTGAGTTCCAGGAGGTGCTCGGCCCCGGCGATGCCGGCGACGGCGATGGCGAGGCGCTCCTGGGCGAGGTTGGTCATCAGGTGGACGAAGGCGCCGTTCAGCTCGCCGAGGAGGTTCTCCTTGGGGACGCGGACGTCCTCGAAGAAGAGCTCGGCGGTGTCCTGCGCCTTCTGGCCGATCTTGTCGAGGTTCCGGCCGCGCTCGAAGCCCTCCATGCCCCGCTCGACCACGAGCAGGGACAGGCCGTGGGCGCCGCCCTCCGGAGTCGTCCTCGCCACGACGACCACCAGGTCGGCCAGGATGCCGTTGGAGATGAAGGTCTTGGAGCCGTTGAGGACCCAGTGGTCGCCCCGGTCCTCCGCCGTGGTGCGGATCCCCTGGAGGTCCGAACCCGCGCCCGGCTCCGTCATCGCGATGGCGGTGACGATCTCGCCGGAACAGAAGCCCGGCAGCCACCGCCGCCGCTGCTCCTCGGTGGCGAGCTTGGTGAGGTACGGGCCGATGATGTCGTTGTGCAGGCCGATGGCGAGGCCCGGTGCGGCGGCCTTGGTGAACTCCTCGGCGAGCACGGAGGCGTACCGGAAGTCGGGGTTGCCGCCGCCGCCGTGCTCCTCCTCGACGGCGATGCCGAGGAGGCCCTGGCGGCCGGCGGCGCGCCAGGCCTCGCGGGAGACGATGCCGTCCTTCTCCCACTGCTCGTAGTGGGGCAGCACCTCCTTCTCCAGGAAGGTGCGGACGACCGCCCGGAAGGCTTCGTGGTCCTCGGTGTAGAGCGTGCGCTTCATGCGGTCTTCGACTCCTGGGTGGTCGGGGCGTCCGGCGCGGCGTGCAGGGCGGGGACGGCCCAGTCGCGGGCGACCTCGGCGGTGTCGGCGCCGGGCAGGGCGGGTCCGGTACGGAGCGTGCCGGGGGTGGCGGAGAAGCGGGGGGCGGGCGCGGGCTGGACCAGTCCGCCGTGCTCGGCGAAGGTGGCGCGGGCCGCCAGGTGCGGGTGGGCGGGGGCCTCGCGGAGGGAGAGGACGGGGGCGACGCAGGCGTCGGTGCCCTCGAAGACCTCGGTCCACTGCGCGCGGGTGCGGCTCCGGAAGCGGGCGGCGACGGCCTCGCGCAGTTCGGGCCAGCGGGCGAGGTCGCCGCGCAGGCGGTCGGCGTCGGGGAGGCCGAGGAGGCGGGCGAACTCGGCGTAGAAGCGCTGCTCCAGGGCGCCGACCGCCATGTGGCCGCCGTCGGAGGTCTCGTAGACGCCGTAGAAGGGGCAGCCGCCGTCGAGGAGGTTCGACCCGCGCCGGTCCTGCCAGCCGCCGGCCGCGAGCATGGCGTGGATCATGCTGGTGAGGTGGGCGGTGCCGTCCACGATGGCCGCGTCGACGACCTGGCCCTCGCCGTGCGTCCGCGCGTGCTGGAGGGCGGCGAGGACGCCGACGACCAGGTAGAGCGAGCCGCCCGCGTAGTCGCCGACGAGGTTGGCGGGGACGGCCGGCGGGCCGTCCGGGTCGGGGCCGATCATGCCGAGGGCGCCGGTGACGGCGATGTAGCCGATGTCGTGGCCCGCCGTGTGGGCGAGCGGTCCGTCCTGGCCCCAGCCGGTCATCCGGCCGTAGACGAGCCGGGGGTTGCGGGCCAGGCACTCCCCGGGGCCGACGCCGAGGCGTTCGGCGACGCCGGGGCGGTACCCCTCGACCAGGATGTCGGCGCGCTCGACGAGGTCGAGGACGGCGGCGGGGCCTTCGGGGGACTTGAGGTCGAGGAGGACCGAGCGCTTGTTGCGGTTGGTGAGGTCCTTGGCCGGGTCGACGCCGAGGCCCGGGCCGCCGGGGCGGTCGACGCGGACGACGTCGGCGCCGAGGTCGGCGAGGAGCATGGCGGCGAAGGGGCCGGGGCCGATGCCGGCGAGCTCCACGACCCGGACACCGGCGAGCGGGCCCGTCCGCTCGGTCTGCCTCGTCTTCATCGAGCCCCCAGAAGTGTGTGACACCAATGATGTAACACCGGAGATGCTAGGAACGTGTTCCACTCGGCACAAGCCCCCCGGCCGAGCAAGCGCTTGGAAATTCGACGGGGCGGCCGGGTCCGCTATCCTCCGCCGACGACGACGCCGAGGGACGGGAGTGGGGCTCGATGGACACAGGGGCGGACGCGGGGCGGGAGGCCGGCCGGGAGACGGCGGAGCGGCCGTACGACGTGGTCCTCTACGGGGCGACCGGGTTCGTGGGCGAGCTGACCGCGGAGTACCTGGCCGAGCACGCCCCCGCCGGGTGCCGCTGGGCCCTCGCCGGGCGCTCGCCCGCCAGGCTGGCGGCGCTGCGGGACCGGCTCTCCGCCGGCCGGCCGCACCTCGCGGACCTGCCGCTGCTGGTCGCCGACTCGGGCGACCCCGCCTCCCTGCGCGCGCTGGCCGGCGCGGCGCGGGTCGTGGCCTCCACCGTCGGCCCGTACGTCTGGTACGGCGAGGGCCTGGTCGCGGCCTGCGCGGACGCCGGCACCGACTACCTCGACCTGACCGGCGAGGCCGAGTTCGTCGACCTCGTGTACGTCCGCCACGACGCCCGCGCCCGGGAGACCGGCGCCCGGATCGTGCACGCCTGCGGCTTCGACTCGGTGCCGCACGACCTCGGCGTGCTCTTCACGGTGGAGCGGCTGCCGGAGGGCGTGCCCCTGCGGGTCGACGGCTTCGTCCGGGCCGGCGCGGTCTTCTCCGGCGGCACCTTCGCCTCCGCGCTGACCGCCTTCGGGCGGGGCCGGCAGATGCTCCGGGCGGCCCGCGAGCGCCGCCTGCACGCGCCCCGGCTGGTCGGCCGTCGGGCCCGCGCGCCGCTGGGCGCGCCCCGGTTCAGCACCGAGACGGGCACCTGGGCGCTGCCGCTGCCCACCCTGGACCCGCAGGTGGTGGCCCGTTCGGCCGCCGCCCTGGAGCGGTACGGCCCCGACTTCCGCTACCGCCACTACGCCTCGGTGAAGACGCTGCCGATGGCCCTCGGCGGCACGGCGGCGCTCGGCGCGGCCGTCGCGGCGGCGCAGGTCCCCGCCGCGCGCCGGTGGATGATGGACCGCTACGAGGCGGGCAGCGGCCCCTCGGCCGAGCGGCGCGCCCGCAGCTGGTTCACGGTCCGCTTCGTCGGCGAGGGCGGCGGACGCAGGGTCTTCACCGAGGTCGCGGGCGGCGACCCCGGCTACGACGAGACGGCGAAGATGCTGGCCGAGTCCGCGCTCTGCCTCGCCCTGGACCCGCTGCCGAAGACGGCGGGCCAGGTCACGACGGCGGTGGCGATGGGCGACGCGCTCATCGCCCGGCTGCGGGCGGCGGGGCTCCGCTTCCGGGTGGCGCACTCGGAGTAGCGGGCGGCCCGGGACGCGGCGGCCGCCGGACCGCGGGCCGTCGGCTCACCGGCTACCGGCTACCGGCTACCGGCTACCGGCTACCGGCTACCGGCTCACCAGCCGATCATGTCGGCGGGGGCGGTGCGGTCGTCCACGATCGCGTCGATCTCGATCTCGACCAGCCACGCGGGGTCGATGAACCGGGACACCTCGACGAAGGTGCAGGCGGGACGGACCCCGGCGAACCGCTCCCCGTGGGCCCTGGCGGCCTCCCGCCAGGTGGTGGCGTCGGTGAGCATGACGCGGGTGCGGACGACGTCCGCGAGGCGGGCGCCCGCCTCGCGGAGGGCGGCCTCGGCGATGTCGAGACAGCGCACGGTCTGGGCGTAGACGTCACCGGGCGCGGTGGTGGTGCCGTCGGGCGCGATCGGGGCCGTGCCGGCGACGGAGACGTACGGGCCGTGCCGTACCGCGCGGGAAAAGCCGATCTCCGGTTCGAGCGGCGAGCCGGAGGAGACGAGCCGTCGGGAAGTGGTGTGCAGGTCCATCCGCTCATCCTGCCCATCGCGCGCGCCGGTCAAAGCCGGGACGGGGACGGGCTTCAGGGCCCCATGAGCCGGAAGGGGTGCCCGGCCGGATCGGCGTAGACCCGCCACAGCGGCGCGCCGTCGGCCCCGCCCGCGTCGCTCAGCGGCACGGCTCCGAGGGCGAGCACGGCCCCGTGGGCGGCGGCCGGGTCCGGCACCCGGATGTCCAGCAGGAACTGCTGCTCGGGGGCGCCCCAGACGGGCGGCCGGTGGTCGGCCACCTCCTGGAAGGCGAGGACGGGTCCGTGCCCGTCGCGCAGCACGGCGGAGCCGGCGCCGACGGCGAGCCCCGGATCGGGGGCGTCGACCTCGCCGCCCAGCAACTCCCGGTAGAACCGGGCGAGTCCGAAGGCGTCGGGGCAGTCGAGCACGACGCAGCGCAGCCGCCCGCTCACCCGGTGGTCCAGTCGGCGAGCACGTACAGGATGCCGCAGGTCCAGGCGAGCGCACAGAGCGCGGCGACGGCGAGGGCGGCGGGCAGCGCGCGGCCGCCGGAGCGGCGGCGGGGGCCCGTGGTGACGGGGGAGGTCATGGAGGCCACTGTGCCGTGCGGGTCTGACAACCGGCATCCGTACGGCTACTCAGCCGCTACTCAGCCGCGCGCCTCGGCGAGCGCCCGCCGGCAGAGCGCGTCGGCGCGCCGGGTGGTCTCGGGGATCCGGTAGCGCGGGGTGAGCGCGAGGGTGTGCGCGCAGGCGTTGCCGAGGGAGATCCGGTGCCCGACGGAGACGAAGACGGGCTTGACGCCGGGCCGGGTGCGCAACGCCCGTCCGACCTCCCCCTCCTGGGCGAGGAGCGGCGCGAAGTCGCCGCGCTCGGGGCCGGGTTGCTCGTACGAGAAGGTGAAGGGGTTCTTGGCGACGCCGATCGAGGCGCGGCCGGTGAGCACGCCGAGGTGGGCGGCGAGACCGAACCGGCGCGGGTGGGCGAGGCCGTAGCCGTCGCAGACCAGGAGGCCCGGGTCGGCGGCGAGCGCGTCCAGGGCGGCGAGCACGGTGGGGATCTCCCGGAAGGCCAACAGCCCGGGCACGTAGGGGAAGGAGACCCGGCCCACGGCGGTGGCCTCCTCGACCACCTCCAGCGTCGCGGCGTCGAGCACCACGGCCGCGGCGGCGACCAGGTCGCGCTCGTCGTCGTAGGCCACGTCGAGTCCGGTGACGTGTCCCTCCCCCGCCGGCGGCCCGTCCTCGTCGAGCACGAGCCGTCCGCGCAGCGCGTGCTGGACGGCCAGCGCCGCCGCCTCGTCGGCGGGCCAGTCCGCCGGAACCCCGATGATCTCCATGCCGGTCACCCTACGGCGGGCGGCCTGGGGTACCGTCCCGCCGTGACCGCGATCGACGACCTCGTACGCCTCTGCCCGCCGCCCGCCGAGCCTCCGCCCGCCGTGGACTGGGCGGAGGTGGAGGGCGCCCTCGGGGTGCCGCTCCCCGCCGACTACAAACTGCTGGTGGAGACGTACGGCGCGGGGATCTTCAGCTCGACGGTGTGGCTGCTCGCCCCGGAGTCGCCGCGCGCCGACTGCGCGCTGCTCGCTCAGGCGGCCGAACGGGACGAGATCCTGGTTTCGTTGTGGGACGACGTCGGCGAGGAGCGGCCGGAGGAACTGGAGGAGCCCGGCGCGCGGGTGGTGCCGTGGGCGTTCGAGGAGGGCTCGGGGGCGTTCCTGTACTGGCTGGTGCGGCCCGGCAGCCCGCCCGAGGAGTGGCCGGTCCTCTACAACGAGGGGCGCGGCCCGCTCTGGGAGCGCCACGGCCCGGGCTGCGCGGCCTTCCTCCACGCCGTGCTCACGGGCACGGCGGAGACCTCCTACTTCGGGTACCTGTACGAGGTGCTGAAGCCCGCCGCGCACCGCTTCGAGACCGCCGCCGAGACCCTCGGGGGCTGATCGTCCCGGCGGGCCCCGCCGATAGCCTTGCACGCATGTTCGTAATGGAATTGACCTACACCGCGCCCGTCGAGCGGGCGGACGCCCTCATGGACGCGCACATCGCCTGGCTCGACGCGCAGTACGCCGCCGGGGTGTTCCTCGCGTCCGGGCGGAAGAACCCGCGGGACGGCGGGGTGATCCTGGCCGCCGGGGTCGACCGGGCCGCGATCGAGCGGATCGCCGCGGCCGACCCCTTCAGCTCCGAGGGCGTGTGCGCGTACCGGATCACCGAGTTCTACCCGTCGAAGACCGTCGAGGGCCTGGCCGGCTACCGCGAGCAGCCGCCGGCCTGACCCCGCGAGGGCTCAGCGGCGGGCGAGCCGCGCGATCCTGCCCTTCTCGCCCGAGGCCCAGCAGCCGCCGTCCGGGGCGCAGTCCACGGTGTCGTACGAGCCGGTGTCCACGGTCCGCCAGGTGCGGCCGCCGTCGCGGGTGAGGTCGGTGCCGGTCGGGCCGACGGCGAGGGCGGCGGTCCCGGCGTGCGGGAGCCAGGCGACGCCGGAGCGGTACGCGGGCGGGGGCGTCCCGGCGGGGGTCCAGTCGCGCCCGCCGTCGGCGGTGACGGCGGCGGCCCGCGGCGAGGGCTGCCCGGCGCGGTAGTCGCCGCCGACCGCGAGACCGTGGTCGCGGTCGCGGAAGGCGAGTCCGAAGACGCCCCGGGCCGGGTCGCCGCCCGGGACCGGGCTGTCGGTGACGGTCCAGGCGCGGCCCCCGTCGGCGGAGTGGAAGACCCGGGCGGTGGCGCCGCCGCCGGTCGCGAACCAGACGTCCTTCCCCGGCCCCCGGTCCGCCGTCACCAGACACTGCCCGCTCGCGGCGAAGCCGGCCTCGCCGGGCAGGGCGGCCGGCATGCCGGCGTCCGGCAGGACCTCCCAGGTCCGGCCGCCGTCGCGGGTGGACAGGATCCGGAACCTCCCGTCGACCGGGTCGCTCAGGGCGAGGCCGTGGCGGCGGTCGAGGAAGGTCACGCAGTCGTAGAAGGCCCGCGGGTCGGTGTTGCGGAAGGCCTCGGTCCAGGTGGCGCCGCCGTCCTCGGTGCGCAGCAGGCGGGACGCCTCTCCCTCGCCGATCGCGAGGACGACGGCCCGGCGGGCGTCGAGGGCCTCGACGTCGCGGAGCTCCAGGCCCTCCCCGCCGGGCGGCGAGACGTCGTGCCAGCTGCGGCCGGCGTCGGTGGTGCGCAGGACGGTTCCCCGGGAGCCGGCGGCCCAGGCGGTGCGGTGGTCCACCGCCGCCAGGCCCCGGAAGCGGACGTCGGTCCCGGTGGGGGTGAGCCGCCAGCCGGCCCCGGTCGCGGGGGCCGAAGCGGCGGCGGGGGCCGGGGCGGCGGGGCCCGTGGCGGTCGCGGAGGCCGCCGTGGCCGCGGAGGTCGTGGGGGCCGCGGGGGCCGTGGGGATCGCCCCGGCCCGCGCGGGGGCCGCGAGGGTCAGCGCCAGCGCCGCCCCCAGCAGTCCCGTCAGTCCCGCCCGCCCCGCTCTTCCCCTCGTCATCGTGCGTCGCGTCGTTCGCATCTTTCGCACAGGTGTCATGGCGCCGGAAGCTAGCGGCGGCGGCCCGGGCCCGTCCAGAGGGCGTCCCGCCCCGGCCCGCCGGGGTGCGGGACGCCCGGGGCGTTCCTAGGCTGGGCGCATGACCGAGGGAACGGACCGGACGGGCGCGGAGTCCCCGCTCGCCGGGAAGCCGCGGCTCAAGGAGTACGACGGCGAGGGCATCACCGTGACGTTCGAGCCGCGCCGCTGTCTGCACGCGGCCGAGTGCGTCCACGGTCTGCCCGAGGTCTTCGACCTGTCCCGCCGTCCGTGGGTGCTGCCGGACGGCGCCGCGCCGGAGCGGGTCGCCGAGGTGATCCGGCGCTGTCCCTCGGGCGCGCTCCGGTACCGCCCGGCGGAGGGCGGCGCGGCCGAGGAGCCGGACGTCCCCACCACCGTGCGCCGCTCGCCCTCCGGGCAGCTGGTGGTCCGCGGCGACCTGCTGGTCCCGGAGAGCGGGGGGTCAGGCGCGAGACGCGGGCCGTGCTCTGCGGCTGCGGCGCCTCGGGAAACCAGCCGTACTGCGACCACTCGGGGCCCTGCGCGCGGCCGGACGAGGACGCCGACGACGTGGCCGGGGACCGCCGGTGAGGCCCGCGGCAGCCCGTTCGGCCGTCCCTTTCGTCCTGCGGTGACGCACCTCACGTAGGAAGTGAGTGCACGTTCCGGCGGTTCCGCTCGTCTTCACGGGTGTCAGGTGCCCTGGTGTCGGGGAGACGCTCAGGATCGCAACCGCGCGAGAGGAGTTTGCCGTGTCCGCCGTGATCGAGCAGCCCGTCCAGGCCCGTATGGTCGCTTCCGCCCCCCGGATGGAGACCGTCCCCGCCACCCTTCGCTACGACCGCGAGGATCCGTACGCGGTCAGCATGGCCTTCCCGCCGCCGGCGACCCTGGAGGGCGTCGAGGTCTCCTGGGCCTTCGCCCGGGAGCTGCTGGTGCAGGGGGTCGAGCGGCCCGCGGGCGACGGGGACGTACGGCTCCGGCCGTACGGCTACGACCGCACGGTCGTCGAGTTCCACGCCCCCGAGGGCGTGGCCGTGGTCCATGTGCGCACCTCGGAGCTGCGCCGCTTCCTGGAGCGCTCGCAGCACCTGGTGCCGGCCGGGCGCGAGCACCAGTACCTCGACTGGGACCGGGACCTGGCCGAACTGCTGGGCGGCCTGCCGTAGGACCGGCCGGCCCCTCGGCGGCCCCCGGGCCGCCGTAAACCGTTTGCCTCCCCTCCGGGCGGGCCCTACGGTCGACGGGACCGGATCGCCTCCCGATCGGAGAAGGAACGTTGTTCATCTGAGGTCCCGAGACACCGTGCCGCGCGTGGCCCCCGTGCCGTGCGCGCCGTTCTCGACCTCGGTGGACGAGCCGTTCCCCACGCTGCCCGCGCCCCGGTGTCTCACGCGTCGCACCCCACCCACGCTCACACCGTGCTCGCGGCACCGGAGGCACTCGTGTCACATCAGCCCGTCTTTCTCTCCGCCACCTCGCTCTCCTTCTCCTGGCCCGACGGCACCGGGGTCTTCGACGACCTCGGGGTGACGGTCGGGCCGGGCCGCACCGGCCTGGTCGGCACGAACGGTTCGGGGAAGTCCACCCTGCTCCGGCTCCTCGCCGGGGAACTCACGCCCGCCGCCGGCTCGGTGACGGCCTCCGGCGAGATCGGACACCTGCCGCAGAACCTGGTCCTGGACACCGCCCTGCGGGTCGACGCGGTCCTCGGGATCGACCGGAAACGGGCGGCGCTGCACGCCGTCGAGGCGGGCGACGCGGCCGAGGAGCACTTCGCCGTGATCGGCGACGACTGGGACGTGGAGGAGCGGGCCCGGGCCGCGCTCGACCAGCTCGGCCTCGGCTCCGTCGGCCTGGACCGCACGGTCGGCGAGTTGTCCGGCGGCGAGTCGGTGCTGCTGCGGCTCGCCGCGCTGCTGCTGGCCCGGCCGGACGTGCTGCTGCTCGACGAGCCCACCAACAACCTTGATCTGTACGCCCGTTCGCGCCTGTACGCGGCGGTGGAGAGCTGGTCCGGGGTGCTGGTGGTGGTCAGCCACGACCGGGAGCTCCTGGAGCGGGTCGACCGGATCGCCGACCTCCACGAGGGCGGCGTGAGCTGGTACGGCGGGCCCTACTCGGCCTACGAGGAGGCGCTCGCCGCCGAACAGGAGGCGGCGGAGCGGATGGTGCGGGTCGCCGAGGCGGACGTCCAGCGGCAGCGGCGCGAACTGTCCGACGCCCAGATGAAGTTGGCCCGCCGCAGGCGGTACGCGCAGAAGAGCTTCGAGAACAAGGCGGTGCCGAAGGTGGTGGCCCACACCCGGCGGGGCGCGGCGCAGGTGTCGGCGGGCAAGCACCGGAACCTGCACGCGGACCGGCTGGCCCGGGCGCGGGAGCGGCTGGACGGAGCGGTGGAGGCGGTGCGGGACGAGGACGAGATCCGCGTCGAACTGCCGCGCACCTCGGTGCCGCCGGGGCGGGAGGTGCTGCGGCTGCGGGACCTGGAGCTTCGGTACGGGGCGCGGGTCGAGGGCGCTTTCGAGCTGCGGGGTCCGGAGCGGATCGCGCTGGTGGGCCGCAACGGCGCGGGCAAGACGACGCTGCTGAGGACGCTCGCCGGGGAACTGGAGCCGGTGTCCGGGGAGGTGGAGACGCTGGTGCCGCTCCGCTTCCTGCCGCAGCGGCTCGACATCCTGGACGACGGGCTCAGCGTCGTGGAGAACGTGGCCCGCTTCGCGCCCGCGGCGTCGGGGAACGCGATCAGGGCCCGGCTCGCGCGGTTCCTGTTCCGCGGGGCCCGGGCGGACCGGCTCGCGGGCACCCTCTCGGGCGGGGAGCGGTTCCGGGCGGCGCTCGCGGCGCTGCTGCTGGCGGAGCCCGCTCCGCAGCTGCTGTTGCTGGACGAACCGACGAACAACCTGGACATGGCGTCGGTGCGGAGACTGACTGCGGCTCTCCACGCGTACGAGGGGGCGCTGGTCGTGGCCAGTCACGACCTGACGTTCCTGGATTCGCTGGGGCTCACCGGCCGGCTGCTCCTCGACGGCCGCCTGCGGCCGACGTCGGCGGAGGAGCTCCGGATGGCGGTGGGATCAACGGTGCAGTAACGCCCAGGACTTGGTGCCGCCTTCGGGAGTGAGGGCGGGGGCCAGGCCCCAGTCCCCGCCGCGTTCCTCGACCGCCGCGGCCAGCAGCCACATGCTGCGGCTGCGGCGGTCGCGGCAGCGCTCGGCGTCCTCCGGCGCGCGGTGGGCGGGATGCTGGTCGTAGACGACGATCCGCAGGGCGTCGTACTGCCAGCGGACGCGCAGCACCATCTCGCGGTCGGGGGTGAACCGGTAGGCGGCGGCGACGAGTTCGGAGGCGGCGAGGGAGGCGGTCTCGCGGAGTTCGGCGAGGCCGTGGCGGGAGAGGAGGCCGTGGACGGCCTGGCGGGCGAGGCCCGCGCAGTAGGCGCCGCCGGGGAACAGCATCGAGTAGCTGAGGTTCTCCGTGGCGGGGGGTATGGGCTCGGCCGCCGGAACGGCGGCCGGAAGGCAACGCAGGGCGCCCTTCATCGGATTGCTCACATTTCCTGTACATGGGGGTGCTCTGCACACGGCGTTGGTCGCCCCGTGTGAGACTTGCGCTACCGACCGTAGCGCAGAAGCGGAGCACAGTGCTACTACTTGCACGTAGTGGCGCCGTTTCCGGACAAAGGGCGATCGACGGCGCGGGAAGGGGACGGCAGGGGGCCGCCCGCAGGACGAGGGAGAACGACGTGCCACCCAGGAGCAGCCCCACCGCGCGCCAGCAGCGGCTCGGCGCGGAACTGCGCAAACTGCGCGAACAGTCGGGGATGTCGGCCCAGCAGGCCGCCGCGCTCCTGGGAGTCGACCGCACCCGGATCCCCAACGTGGAGTCCGGCCGCTTCGGCATCAGCCCCGAGCGGGTGCGCACCCTGGCCTTCAACTACGGCTGCCCCGACACCGGCCTGGTCGAGCTGCTCGCCGCCATGGCGCAGGAACGGGACCGCGGCTGGTGGGAGGAGCACCGCGGGCTCCTGCCGCCCGCCCTCCTCGACATCGCCGAACTCGAGCACCACGCCGCCGAGTTGGCCACCGCCGTGACGACCCACGTCCCGGGACTGCTACAGACCGAGGAGCAGGCCCGGGCGGTCTTCGACACCGCCGTCCCCCCGCTCCCCCGCCCCGACCTGGAGGCCCGGCTCGCCCTGCGGCTGCGCCGCCAGGAAACCCTGGACCGGCCGGTGCCGTACGAGGCGGTGATCCACGAGGCGGCGCTGCGCATGCAGTTCGGCGGCCCCGAGGTCGCCCGCGCCCAGCTGGAGCACATCCTGGACCAGTCCGAGCGGCCCACCGTCACGGTGCGGGTCATCCCGTTCGCCGCGGGGGGTTTCCCCGGAGCGGGACAGTCGTTCACCTATGTGTCCGCGCCCGTGCCCCAGCTCGACACCGTGCAGCTCGACTCCTCGCACGGCTCGACGCTCCTCGACTCCGACATGAAGCTGCGCCGGTACCAGGGGCTGCTGGAACGGCTGCGCGGACTCGCCCTGTCCCCCACCGACTCCCGCGCGTTCATCCGCTCGATAGCCCAGGACCTGTGAAGGACCCCCATCATGGACGTCACCGCCTCCCCCTCCCCCGCCACCGCCTCGCGCGCCGACATCGCCTGGGGCGACGCCTTCTGCAGCGAGGGGGCCAACTGCTTCCGCTTCGGCCTCGACGACGCCGGCCGGGCCTACATCGGCTCGACCCTCGCCCCCGGGGAGTACGTCAGCGACTCGGTGGAGGCGCTGCGCGCGCTGATCTCCGCGGTGAAGTCCGGCGCGGCCGATCATCTGCTCTGAGTAGCCGATCAGTTGTTCACGGGTGACCACCGGCGACGTGACCTGCGTCTCTTTTGCCCGGCGCGAGCTGCGCACATAACGGAACGTAGCCGGACAAGCCTCAAGAGGGACTTGGTCGCCGCCTTACGGAGCCTTAACCTACGGTCTCGTAACCTACGAGTGCGTAGGTAGTTCCGTTTGCCCTTTCTCCGTCCCCAGGAGTTCCCGTGACGCTCACCTCTCCCCACCTCGACAGCTCGGCAGGGTGGACCGACGCCCGCTTGCTGTACGCGCTGGAAGAGGTGGTGGAGAAGGAGCTCAACCGGCACCTCAAGGTCGCCAAGGACTGGATGCCGCACGAGTACGTGCCGTGGTCGGACGCCCGGAACTTCCCGGGCTTCTTCGAGGACGGGGATGCCTGGGACCCCTCGCACTCCAAGGTCACGGACATAGGGAAGACCGCGCTCGTGGTCAACCTCCTGACCGAGGACAACCTGCCGAGCTACCACCACGAGATCGCCAGCCTCTTCGGCCGCGACGGCGCCTGGGGCACCTGGGTGCACCGCTGGACCGCCGAGGAGGGCCGCCACGGCATCGTCATGCGCGACTACCTGCTCGCCTCCCGCGCCGTCGACCCGGACAAGCTGGAGCAGTTCCGGATGGCGCACATGAGCGAGGGCTTCGAGTCGGACAACCGCCACTCGATGCTGCACTCCGTGGCGTACGTCTCCTTCCAGGAGCTCGCCACCCGCATCTCGCACCGCAACACCGGCCACCAGTCCGGCGATCCCGTCTGCGACCGGATGCTCGCCCGCATCGCGCTCGACGAGAACCTGCACATGATCTTCTACCGCAACCTGCTGAAGGCCGCGCTGGAGCTCGCCCCCGACCTGGCCATGCAGGCCGTGCGGGACGTGGTCGTCGGCTTCCGGATGCCGGGCCACGGCATCCCCGGCTTCGAGCGGGCCGCCGCGCAGATGGCGATCGGCGAGATCTACAACATGCGCATCCACCACGACGACGTCCTGGAGCCGGTGCTGCGGCACCTGAAGGTCCTGGAGATCTCCGGTCTCGGCCCCGACGGGCTGCGCGCCCAGGAGGAGCTGGGCCTGTACATGAACGGGCTGGACGCGGAGGCGTCGAAGTTCGACGAGAAGCTCGCCGCCCGCAAGGCCCGGATGGCCGCCCGCGCCGCGGGCTGACCCGCACCGCCCCGGCGGATCCGCGCGTACGGCCGCCGGGGCCGTCAGCCCCGGCCGCCGCGCCGCAGCCGGAGCCGCTCCTTCTCCGAGAGCCCGCCCCACACGCCGAACCGCTCGTCGTGCGCGAGGGCGTACTCCAGGCAGGCGACGCGCCCCTCGCAGGCGCCGCAGAGCTGCTTGGCCTCGCGGGTCGAGGAGCCCGGGGCGGGGAAGAAGAACTCCGGTCCGGCCTGGGCGCACAGCGCGTCCTCGCGCCAGGCGAGGTCGGCGGCGGGACGGGGGGCCGGGAAGGTCAGGACGTCGGTGTCGGTCTGCATGGCTCCACTCTGGCGCGGGGCGCTAAACACACCGTCAACGTCCGATCAACGCGGCTCGTCGGCCGGGCCGGGACCGTTCCCGTCCGCCTTCTTCTCCCGGCTCGGCCGGACCCGCTTCGGTTCGCCGGGCATCTTCGGGTACTCCGGCGGATAGGGCAGGTCCCCGAGGCCGCGCTCGGCCTCGTCGCGCCGGGCCAGTTCGAGCAGCGGCTCCAGGCCGAAGCGCTCGTCGTCCATGTCCGCGTGCACGTCGCCCAGCTCGGCGTAGCGGGTCGGCATGGTGCGGATGTCGAAGTCCTCCGGCACGGCGTCGTCGATCTCCTCCCAGCGCAGCGGGGCGGAGACGGGGGCGTGCGGGCGCGGGCGGACCGAGTAGGCGGAGGCGATCGTGCGGTCGCGGGCCGCCTGGTTGTAGTCGACGAAGATCCGCTCGCCGCGCTCCTCCTTCCACCAGCTCGTGGTGACCCGGTCCGGCATCCGCCGCTCCAGCTCCCGCCCGCAGGCGATGGCGGCCCGCCGGACCTCGACGAAGGTCCAGTCGGGGCGGATCGGGACGAAGACGTGCAGGCCCCGCCCGCCGGAGGTCTTGGGCCAGCCGCGCAGCCCGTGCTCGCCGAGGACGGCCCGCAGCTCGTGGGCGGCCCGGACGGCGTCCGCGTAGCCGGTGCCGGGCTGCGGGTCGAGGTCGAGGCGGAGCTCGTCGGGACGGTCGGTGTCCGCGCGCCGCACCGGCCAGGGGTGGAAGGTGACGGCGCCGAGGTTGGCGGCCCAGAGCACGGCGGCCGGCTCGGTGGGGCACAGCTCGTCGGCCGGGCGCCCGCCGGGGAAGGTGACGCGCGCGGTGGGGATCCAGTCCGGCAGGTGCTTCGGGGCCCGCTTCTGGAAGAAGGACTCCCCCGTCACCCCGTCGGGGTACCGCTCCAGGGTCGTGGGCCGGTCCCGCAGGGCGCGGGTGATGCCCTCGCCCACGGCGAGGTAGTAGCTCACCACGTCGAGCTTGGTGTAGCCGGGCTCCGGGAAGTAGACCTTGTCCGGGCTGGAGACGCGGACGGTGCGGCCGCCCGCGTCGAGTTCCACCGCTGCCGTCCTGCCTGCCATGAGCGCCACCCTAGGGCTCGCCCGCGGATGCCGCATACCGGACAATCGACCCATGGATCTGCCGGTGATGCCGCCCGTGAAGCCGATGCTGGCCAGGGCCGTGAAGAAGATCCCGCCCGGGATGCAGTACGAGGCCAAGTGGGACGGCTTCCGGGCGGTCGTCCACCGCGACGGCCCCGAGCTGGTCATCGGCAGCCGCACCGGCAAGCCCCTCACCCGCTACTTCCCCGAACTCGTCGCGGCGCTCGGAGAGCGGCTGCCCCACCGGTGCGTGGTCGACGGCGAGATCGTCGTCGAGCACGGCGGGCGGCTCGACTTCGACCGGCTCGCCGAGCGGATCCATCCGGCCGGCTCCCGGGTCCGGATGCTCGCGGAGACCACCCCGGCCCGCTTCGTCGCCTTCGACCTGCTCGCCCTCGGCGACGACTCCCTCCTCGACGTCCCGCTGTCCGAGCGGCGCGCGGCCCTGGAGCAGGCGCTGGCCGGCGCCGGCGCCCCGCTGCACCTCGCCTCCGCGACCCGGGACCCGGAGCTGGCCGCGCGCTGGTTCGAGCGGTACGAGGGGGCCGGGCTCGACGGGGTGGTCGCCAAACCGCTCGACCTGCCCTACCGGCCGGACGCCCGGCTGATGTACAAGATCAAGCACGAGCGCACCGCCGACGTCGTCGTGGCCGGATACCGCCTCCACAAGAGCGGCCCCGTCGTCGGCTCGCTCCTCCTCGGCCTGTACGACGACCGGGGCGCCCTCCAGCACGTCGGCGTCTGCGCCGCCTTCACCGCCGGACGCCGGGCCGAGCTGGTCGGGGAGCTGGAGCCGCTGCGGACGGACCCGGCCGACGGACACCCGTGGGCGGCCTGGGCCGAGGAGGCCGCCCACGCGGAGGCCCGGCTGCCGGGCGCGCCCAACCGCTGGTCGGGCGGGAAGGACCGGTCGTGGGTGGCACTGCGGCCGGAGCGGGTGTGCGAGGTCGGCTACGACCACATGGAGGGCGACCGCTTCCGGCACACCGCGCGGTTCAAGCGCTGGCGCCCGGACCGCACCCCGGAGTCGTGCGGTTACGCCCAGCTCGACGAGCCCGTCTCGTACGACCTGGCGGACGTGCTGGGCTGACCGGACGGGCCGACGATCTTCCCGGTCCCGGCGCCTTGGCGCCACGTGATTTCCTTCACACCGGGAGTGCCGTCCAGGGGCTTGCGCGGCGCCCGCCCGGCCCCGCCGCCGCCCGTCCGCGGCGGCGGCGCGCGGGCACCGGGCGCGCCCCCGGACCGCCGCCACGCCCCGTACCTGCGAGAACGCCGGTGCGCGCGATCACCGGGGCGGGGCGGCCCGGGAGAGGTGCGCCCGCGCGTCCGGGGCCGGCCGGGCGCCCCCGTGACGCACCGGCGCCGGAACCGTGCCGGAACCGCTCCCGCCATCCGGTACGTATGGAGGTGAGAGCCCTTCCCGTCCGCCCCCACGAACCGCTAGGACTGACCCGTGATCGCCTCGCCCTCTCCCCTCGTGCCCGTCCCGATCCCCGACCGCGTGGCCGCCCTCATCGGCTCCTGTCTGCCCGCGCACGTCCTCCAGGCGGAGATCGAGGCGGACTGCGCGGCGCGCGAGGTCTACCGCTTCCGCGGGCCGCTCTGCGCGGAGGACCGGGCCGACCGCGAGCACGCGCTGTCCGCGCTCGCCCGGGCCAACAAGATCCTGGCCAGGCACCACCCGACCCTGCCGGTGCGCCCCTGAGGCCCTCGCCGGCAGGGCGCCGGGACCGGCCGGCGGCGGGCCTCCGGGGCCGTCGTCGACGGCACCCCGGGACCCGACCGGCACGCCCCCGGGACCGCCGCCGGCACACCCCCGGGGCCCTCGCCCGTTCGGCCGCATCCCACGGGCAGCGGGGGCGGCGCGGTGTGACGCTGCGAGGGTGACCACGACCACCGACGCAAGCCCGGCGGCCCCGGCCGCGCCCGCTCCGCTCGACGGCCGCCGCCGCAACATCGTCTTCGGCACGATCATGCTCGGTGTGCTCCTGGCCGCGCTCGACCAGACGATCGTGGGCACCGCCCTGCCCACGATCGTCTCGGACCTCGGCGGCGCCGCCCACATGTCGTGGGTCGTCACCTCCTACCTGCTCGCGGAGACCGTGGCGACGGTCCTGGTCGGCAAGTTCGGCGACCTCTTCGGCCGCAAGCTGATCTTCCAGATCTCCGCGATCGTCTTCATCACCGGCTCCTTCCTCTGCGGCCTCGCCACCAACATGACGCTGCTGATCGTCTGGCGCGGCCTCCAGGGCGTCGGCGCCGGCGGGCTCATGGTCACCTCGATGGCGCTGATCGCCGACGTGATCCCGCTGCGCGAACGCGGCAAGTACCAGGGCGCGATCGGCGCCGTGTTCGGCGTCTCGACGGTCATCGGGCCGCTGCTCGGCGGCCTGTTCACCGACCACGCCAGCTGGCGCTGGGCGTTCTACGTCAACGTGCCGATCGCGATCCTCGTGGTCATCGCCGCCGCCCGGACGATCCCCTCGGTCCGCTCGGCCAGCCGGCCCGTCATCGACTACCTGGGCATCGCGCTGGTCGCGATCGGCTCCAGCGCCCTGATCCTGGCCACCAGCTGGGGCGGCAACGAGTACGCGTGGGGCTCCGGCGTCATCATCGGGCTCTTCGCCGGCGGCCTCGTCGCCCTCGGCCTCTTCTGCTGGGTGGAGGCCCGGGCGGCCGAACCCATGCTGCCCATGCGGCTGTTCCGCAATCCGGTCTTCACGGTCTGCTCGGTGCTGAGCTTCGTCGTCGGCTTCGCGATGCTCGGCGCGATGACCTTCCTGCCGACGTACCTCCAGTACGTGGACGGCGACTCGGCCACGGTCTCCGGCATCCGGACGCTGCCGATGGTCGTCGGCCTCCTCATCGCCTCGATCTACAGCGGCAACGTGGTCAGCAAGACCGGGCACTACCGGATCTTCCCCATCATCGGCTGCGCCGTCATGGGCCTCGGCCTCTATCTGCTCTCGCTGATGGACGAGAACACCGGCACCTGGCTGGAGTCGCTGTACATGTTCGTGCTCGGCGTCGGCATCGGCCTGTGCATGCAGGTCCTGACGATCGCCGTGCAGAACACCGTCGACTACGCCGACCTCGGCACCGCCACCTCCGGCGTCACCTTCTTCCGTACGCTGGGCAGCTCCTTCGGCACCGCCGTCTTCGGCACCATCTACGCCAACTCCCTGAAGCCCAACCTCACCACCGGGGTCGCCGAGGCGTCCGTCCTCGGCGGGCCGGTCGGCATCCCCCCGGAGACGGTCGCGAAGGCCGCGCAGAGCCCGGCCGGCCTCCACGCCCTGCCCGGCGGCGTCGCCGACCCGATCGTGCGGGCCTACGCCGAGACCCTGCACACCGTCTTCCTGTGGACCGTGCCGGTCGCCGTCGTCGGCTTCGTCGTCGCCCTGTTCCTCAAGCAGGTGAAGCTGCGCGACTCGGTCCGGGAGGCCGCCCCCGACATGGGCGAGGGCTTCGCCTCCCCCACCGGCAGCGGCGACTCGGCGAAGCTCCTCGAACTCGCCGTGGGACGTCTGCTGCGCCGGATGGACATGGACACCGCCCGCCGGATCGTCGCCGACTCCGACACCCGCCTCGACACGGCCGGCGCCTGGGCGGTCATGCAGGTGGAGCTGCACACCCGGACGGTCGGGCACGCGAGCCTCGGACTGATCGCGGCGAGCCGGCGGCTGCCGCCCGAGGTGATCTTCCCGACCTTCGACCGGATGGTCGACGAGGGCTTCCTCACCCGGGACGGCAACCTGCTCTCCCACACGCCGGCCGGCGCCCGCGAGGCGGAGGTCATCACCCGCGCCTGGGGCGACTGGCTCGCCGACCGCCTGGAGCGGGAGCGCGGCCGGCCCAGCGGCCCCGAGCTCCGCGCCGCCGCCGACGCCATCGCGAAGAAGGCCGTGGCGGAGGACCTCTCCGCGGGCCTGCCGACGGGCGGCGCGAAGAAGAGCCCGGTGCCGGCCGGCCGCTGAACGGGGCGGCGCCGGGGCCGGGACGGGCGCCGGGAGTCAGGCGCCGGGTCGGCGCCCGGTCGGGCGCCGGGGGTCAGGCGTCGGGGAAGTCACCGTCGACGTAGACCCAGGCGCCGTCGTGGCGGGTGAAGCGGCTGTGCTCGTGGAGCGAGCCGGGTTCGCCGGCGTGGACGTAGCGGGCGGTGAAGGTGACGGTGCCCTGCTGGTGGAAGGCGGTGCCGTCGGTGGCGGCCTCGATCTCCAGCCCCGTCCACCGCGTGCCCGGGTCCAGGTCGAGGGTGCCGGGACGGGTCCCGGGGGCCCAGGTGCGCAGCAGGTAGGACGTGTCCCCGACGACGAAGGCGGCGTAGCGGGAGCGCATCAGGAGCGCGGCGGTGGGAGCGGCGGCCGTACCGGCGTGGAAGCGCCCGCAGCAGACGCCGTACGCGGCGTCGAGCCCGCAGGGGCAGGGCGTGTCGGCGGTGACGGCCGGGGCGGGCACGGGCTTGCGGGGGCGGGGCTTGCGTCGGGACATGCGGCCATTCTCTCCCGGCGCCGCCCGCCCGGGATGCGGACGGCGGCGTGGACACCGGGGCCGGTCCGGGCCGTCCGGCGGGGGCGGCCGAGTAGCGTACGGGACATGCGACTGACGATTCTCGGAGGCGGCGGATTCCGGGTGCCGCTGGTGTACGGCGCGCTGCTCGGCGACCACGCCGAGGGGCGGATCACCCACGTCACCCTGCACGACCTGGACTCCGGCCGGCTGACGGCCGTCGCCCGGGTCCTCGCCGAACAGGCCGAGGGGGTGCCCGACGCGCCCGCCGTGACGGCCACCACCGACCTCGACGAGGCCCTGCGCGGGGCGGACTTCGTCTTCTCCGCGATCCGGGTCGGCGGCCTGGAGGGCCGGGCCGCCGACGAGCGGGTGGCGCTGGCCGAGGGGGTGCTCGGCCAGGAGACGGTGGGCGCGGGCGGGATCGCGTACGGCCTGCGGACCGTGCCGGTCGCCGTCGCCCTCGCCCGCCGGATCGCCGCGCTCGCCCCCGACGCCTGGGTCATCAACTTCACCAACCCGGCCGGGTTGGTGACGGAGGCGATGTCCCGGATCCTCGGCGACCGGGTCGTCGGCATCTGCGACTCCCCGGTGGGCCTCGGCCGCCGGGTCGCCCGGGTCCTCGGCGCGGACCCGGGCCGGGTGTGGATCGACTACGCGGGCCTCAACCACCTGGGCTGGCTGCGCGGGCTGCGGGTGGACGGCCGGGACGAGCTGCCGCGGCTCCTGGCGGACGAGTCCCTGCTGGGCTCCTTCGAGGAGGGCAGGCTCTTCGGCACCGAGTGGCTGCGGTCGCTGGGCGCGGTCCCCAACGAGTACCTGCACTATTACTACTTCAACCGGGAGGCGGTCGCCTCCTACCGGGGCGCCGCGAAGACCCGGGGCGCGTACCTCCTGGACCAGCAGGCCGGCTTCTACGCGGAGGCGGCGAAGCCGGGGACCCGCGCCCTGGACGCCTGGCACCGCACGCTCGCCGACCGCGAGGCGACGTACATGGCGCACAACCGGGAGGCGGCCGGGGCCGGGGAGCGGTCGGTGGAGGACCTGGAGCCCGGCGGCTACGAGAGGGTGGCGCTCGCGCTGATGCGGGCGATCGCGCGCGGCGAGCGGGCCACGCTCATCCTGAACGTCCGCAACGGCACCACGCTGCCGGGCCTCGACGCGGACGCGGTGGTCGAGGTGCCGTGCCTGGTGGACGCGGGCGGCGCCCGTCCGGTGGCGGTGGACCCGCTGCCGTACCACGCCATGGGGCTGGTGTCGGCGGTGAAGGCGGTGGAGCGGGAGGTGCTGGCGGCGGCGGAGAGCGGTGCGCGGGCGACGGCGGTGAAGGCCTTCGCGCTGCACCCGCTGGTGGACTCGGTGGGCGTGGCCCGCCGGCTGCTCGACGGCTACGCGGCCGCGCACCCGGGGCTCGCGTACCTGCGGGCGTGAAACGTCGACGGGGGGAGGGCCCGCCGGCCCTCCCCCCGTCGACGGGTGCGTGCGGTCAGGGCTTGCGGGCCACGGCGGCCCAGCCCGGGATGGGGCCGTCGCCCTGGACCGGCACCGGCTCGCCCAGTTCGGGGTGCCACTCGGCGGTGAGCGTCACCCCGGGCTCGACGAGCTCCAGACCGTCGAAGAAGGCGGCGAGCTCGTCGCGGGTGCGGGGCCGCAGGGTCAGGCCGCGGGCCTTGTACATGCCGACGGCCTTCGCCGCGCCCTCGGGGTCGAAGTCCCCGGTGACGTGCGAGAGGACCAGGTAGCTGCCGGGCGCGAGCTGGTCGACGAGCCGGGAGACGATGGACTGCGCGCCGTCCTCGTCCCCCAGGAAGTGGAGCAGGGCCAGCATCGACAGCGCGATGGGCTGGTCGAAGTCAAGGACCTTTCCGGCCCTTTCGAGGATGGTCTCCGGGTCGCGGGCGTCCGCCTGGATGTACTCGGTGGCCCCCTCGGGGGTCGAGCGCAGCAGGGCGGCCGCGTGCGCGAGCACGATCGGGTCGTTGTCGCAGTAGACGATCCGGGAGTCCGGCGCCGCCGCCTGCGCGATCTGGTGCAGGTTGGGCTCGGTCGGGATCCCGGTGCCGACGTCCAGGTACTGGCGGACGCCCTGGGCGCTGAGCCAGCGGATGGCGCGGTGCATGAAGGCGCGGTTGACCCGGGCCATGTCCCGGCCGCGGGCGTCGACGGTGAGGAGCTGGCGGGCCATCTCCTCGTCGACGGGGTAGTTGTCCTTGCCGCCCAGGAACCAGTCGTACATCCGCGCCGGGTGCGGCTTGCTGGTGTCGATCCGCGTCTCGCTCCGCGGGGAAGCGGGTTCCTGGGTCATCGGCTCTCCTGGTAGGGACGAACGGGTGGCACTGCTACAAGAGTTACGTGACGGTAGTGGTGCGGCGGAAGGGGTCAGGTGAGGAGAAAGTCAGCCTGACCGGATTTGGCCCCCGCGATGAACGCGGCGATCTCCCCGTGGGTGTAGATGAGGGCGGGTCCTTCAGGGTCTGCGGACTGTCGCACGGCGACCCTGCCGTCGGCCAGCTTCATGGCCTCCACGCAGTTGCCCCCGTTCCCGCCGCTCCAGGGCTTGTGCCATCCCTCGGCACCGAGCTCCGCGGCGGGCATGCCGTTGTATATGCGATCCATTCACAGCTCCTTGCGGAGGTCCCGGAGGATCTCCTTCGTGCGTTGTGCAGTCGCGGCCTGCGCCGCCATACGGTCCATGACCTCCAGGTGGGACGCCACCTCGGGGCGCGCGTCGAGGTAGACGGCGCCGGTCAGGTACTCGCTGTAGACCATGTCCGGGAGTTCGGGCACGGCGAAGCGGAAGAGGACGAACGGACCGTACGTGCCGGGGTGGTGGCCGGACGCGAACTCCGCGATCTGCAGGGTGACGTTCGGCAGCTCGGACGCTTCGAGCAGCCGGTCGAGCTGGTCGCGCATCACCTCGGGCCCGTCGCCGACCGGCCGGCGGAAGACCGTCTCGTCCATGATCACCCAGAACTTCGGGGCGTCCTCCCTGGTCAGCAGGGACTGGCGCTCCATCCGCAGGGCTACATGCCGATCGATGTCCTCTTCCCTGGCGGCTTCGTCGCCACCGCCGACCGCTCCGCTGCGCAGAATGGCGCGGGCGTACTCCTCGGTCTGGAGCAGACCGGGGACGAACTGGGGTTCGTAGGCCCGGATGAGGCTCGCGGCCCCCTCCAGGCTGACGTACATGGAGAACCAGCCGGGCAGCACGTCGTGGAACCGCTGCCACCAGCCGGGCAGGTTGGCCTCCTCGGCGAGGGCGACGAAGGCCTCCGCCTCGGGGTCGGTGATGCCGTACGCGCGCAGCAGCAGCTGGACGTACGGGATCTTCAGCGCGACCTCGGCGGTCTCCATGCGGCGGATGGTGGCCGGCGCGACGTGGAGGACCTTGGCGGCCTCCTCGCGCTTGAGACCCGCGCGCTCGCGCAGATCCTGCAGACGCCGGCCCAGGACGACCTGTCCCACCGTCGGGGCGGACCGCGGCTCGCTCACTCTCAGACCTCCCCGACGCGCTGTTTCGATGAGTGTGCCACGAAGCCCGGCCAGAGAGAACACGGCACTCTGCAATTTTCAGAGTGCCACTTGCCAAGTGTCCGAGTCAGGAGGACAGTGTTCCGGTGAACCAGTACAGACTGCCGCCGGTGCGCCCCCGCGCCCCGGCGACAGTGACGTACGGCAGTCCTGCCCACTGTTGTGAGGAACCGGTCGTGGCTTCTGGTAACGCGCAGCCCTCAGGTCTCATGAGCTCCCGAGTCATGGCCCAGCGCCCCCAGCCACACCACGACCCCCTGCACCGGGACGCCCACCGCGATCCGTACCGGGACCCCCACCACCGCGAGCCCCACCACCGCGAGGCCCTCCACCGCTTCGCCTTCGAGCTGCCCGCCCGCACCGAGTCCGTGGGCCGCGCCCGCCGCCTCACCGAGGAGCGGCTGATCCTCTGGGGCCGCGGACCGGAGATACGCGACACGGCCGCCCTGGTCGTCTCGGAACTGGTCACCAACGCGGTGCTGCACACCGCGAGCAGCCGGATCGTCTGCGAACTCCGCCAGGGCGCCGACGCCCTCCGCATCGCCGTGCGGGACGAGGGCGGCCCCGCCGGCCCCCGGATACGCGACTGCGGCGCGGACGAACGCGGCCGCGGCCTCCTCATCGTCGACGCGCTGTGCGAGGCCTGGGGCGCCGAGCGCACCGGCCACGGCACGGCGCAGATCGTCTGGGCGGAACTCCCGCACCACCTGGGGGAGCCATGCTGAAGTCGATGGCGACCCTGCTCGCCCCCCGCGCCCGCCGCTCCCCCTCGGGCGACCCCGGCCGCGGCGCCGCCCTCACCGCCACCCGCCTCGCGGTCCCCGTCGGCCTGAACACCGGGCTCGGCTGCGACGCCGTCGGCGTCCCCGCCCGCTTCGGCTTCAAGATCCTCTCCCGGCTCCCCGCCAAGGGCTGCGTGTACGCCGACACCGACTGGTGGTGGTGGCTCGTCCCGGCCGGCTCCGACCTCGACCTCGTCTGGCCGCTGCCCGCCTGCTACGCCCCCGGCGCGGAGATCCCCGACCGCTCCCCCCGGCTGGTCCACCACCCGGACGGCACCTCGCCCTACACCCCGCCGATCCCCCTCTACCTGCTGACCTGCCAGCTCACCGGCATCGCCCCGGCGTGGCCGGCGCCGCAGGTGCGCAGCGCCCTGTGACGGTCCGGGCCCCCGGCTGCGTAGAGTCGGCCCCATGTTCACCCCGCAGGGCCCGACCCTCCGCGAACTGACCGTCCAGGCGCTCTCCTCCGTCGAGCACGGTTACGACCTGCTCGCCCCGAAGTTCGACGCGACGCCCTTCCGCACCTCCGACCGGATCCTCGCCTCGGTGGCCCGCGCCCTGGAGGAGCTGGGCCCCTTCGACGCGGGCCTGGACGTCTGCTGCGGCACCGGCGCGGGCCTGGACGTGCTCCGCGCGGTCTGCGCGGGCCGGGTCACGGGCGTCGACTTCAGCACGAACATGCTGGCCGGGGCCCGTCGCCGCCATCCCGCCGCGACCCTGGTCCGCGCCGACGCCCTCGCCCTCCCCTTCACCGCCTCCTTCGACCTGGCGGTCAGCTTCGGCGCCTTCGGCCACTTCCTCCCCGACGCCCAGCGCACCCTCTTCGCCCAGGTCCACGCCGCCCTCCGCCCCGGCGGCCTCCTCGCCTTCCCGCTCCCGGCCCCGCCCCCGGTCGGCTCCCGCGCCTACTGGACCCTCTGGGCCTTCGACGCGGCCATGCGCGTCCGCAACGCCGTCCGGCGCCCCCCGTTCGTCATGTACTACCGCACCTTCCGCCTCCCCGACGTCCGCACCCGCCTGGAGGAGACCGGCTACGAGGTCACCCACCGCCCCCTCCCCGAGTTCGGCACCCGCGAGGACGGCAGCCCGCACTGCCGGCTGGTGGTGGCGCGGAAGGGGTGACGGCGGGATCCCGGGTGCGGGGTCCGGGAGAGCCGCGGCATGCGGAAAGCGCCGGTCGACGAGAGATCGACCGGCGCTTCCGTGTGGTGTCCGAGGGGGGACTTGAACTCTCCTCTCGGGCACCAGCCCACTGGTCTTGTGACCTGCGAGGATACCAGGGACACGCCGCACGTTTGACAGGCTCGGTTGGTCATGCGTTCCCCCTGTTTCCGGCTGTTTCGGACCGCTGTTGGTCATGCGTTGGTCACGTTGCCAACCCTCAGCATCAAAGATCGTTTATGCCGGATCGGGAATAGTCCGGAGTCGGCATAGACGAGGAGCGATGCCCTGCATAGCGTCGTCAGGCAGCGGCCCGACCGGGGCCGACGACGGGAGGGGAACCAGTGGCACGCAGCGACCTGACGCGTCTTACCGGCAAGCTCAACGGCCCGAACTGTGATGACGACGACTGCCCGAACGTGTACCGCACGGAGAGCGGCGCCATCGTCGTCCAGGGCAACGTGTCGAGCGCCTTCCAGCCGCCGGAGGGCGAGGCCCTGGTGGAGATCCCGGAAGCGGTGCTGAGGGAGGCTGTCCGTGCTCTTGGATGGTGACGAGTGGCGGCGGACGTTCGACGCCTACGAGCGCGCTGCGTGGCGGTTCGAAGCGCAGCCCACGTACACCATGCCCAAGGAAGCCGAGAACGTCGCCCGCTTCCTCCGGGGCGAGCACAAGCCGGAGGGGCACAACGAGCGGTGGCATGAGCGCGTCCGTGGCTTCGTGGCGACGGGGCGGACCATCGGGCGCGTGCGGATCGTGCGCCAGCCGCTGACCGACTACCAGCGGTACCAGTTCGCCTGGGGCATCCCCGGCAACATCCGGGCCGGGGAGGACATCCGCGTCCTGGACGTTACGCACGACGACTACGGGCTACCCCTGTCGGGAACCGACTGGTGGATGTTCGATGCCGCACGCGTTGTGCACCTGAACTTCCGGCCGGACGGTACGCAGATCAACCGAGAACTGGTGACGGGTGACGTCGCTCCCTACCTGGAGTGGCAGCGCATCGCCCTGGCCCACGCCGTGCCGTTCTCCGAGTACGTGAAAGACAACGTGTGACGTTTGAGCCTGAGCAGCTTGGCCAGTCCAGGACCGACCTTGCGGAGAAACTGCGCGACCTCCGCAAGGCGGCCGGCCTGACCGGGGAACGGCTCGGCCGACGCTGCAATATGTCGCAGAGCCAGATTAGTAAGTTCGAGACGGGCCGGAAGACGCCGACCCTGATGGATGTCGAGCGCATCTTGCGGGCGCTCGACGCACCATCCGATGTGATCACGGAAATAACCTCCCTCGCACGGATCGCCAATACGGAATGGCAGGACAAGCGGTCCTCTTGGCGCCGGGGCGTGGAGAAACGACAGGCGGAGCTGGCAGCCCTGGAGTCAGAGGCAACAGAACTCCGGTACTTCCTCCCTTCGATGATTACCGGTCTCCTGGCAACACCCGAGTACATTCGAGCCAGTCTGAGCCACACTCCCGGAGACTCATCGAAGACGGTGACCCGCAAGCTGGAACGGCAAGCGGTCCTCTTCAACACGGCGAAGCACTTCACCTTCCTGCTCACGGAGCAGGCGGCGCGCTGGTCCATCGTCCCCGGCCCCGCCCTGGCCGTGCAGATCGATCGCCTGGTCTCGCTGTCCCACCTGCCCAATGTGCGGATCGGGGTCGTCCCCCTGGGCACGCTTATGAGCCGTGGCCCCATGAACACATTCACGGTTTATGACAATCGCCTGGCCACGGTGGAGAACTTCACAGGCCGCATGGTCTTCCGTGACGCACGGGATATCTCCGAATACCTCGCCGTGTTCTCTCAGTTCGAACGGCACGCCTGTTTTGGCGATGACGCTAGAAGCCTGCTCCGCCAATGGGCTGAAAGCTGCCGAGGATGATCTTTATTCCGGGACGCGAATGATCGGCCTACCCAACCGTCTACTCGTGAAGGATGACGTACCGAACGACAGGTAACGTCATCGAGAGGCGTGGGCATGGCCGCAAACATCACGGACGAATACGGCACGCACGCCCCGGCGGGGCACAAGTGCCACCGGTGTGGACAGCCGATTCGGCGGGACGAGCGTGTACGGCGCGGATTCATCACCGGTACCGACTCCGGCGTTCTGGCCAACGTCGTCTATCGGCACTCGGGCACCACGTGTCCGCAGCTGTCGTGATCACCAAGAAGGATGTCGGGAAGCTCGTCCAGGACGCACACGGACGCACAGGCATCCTCCGCGACGTGATCCCCGACTACGAGGACCCGGCCGCTATGCCTTTCGAGCGCCGCCCCCAGCGCATGGCGTTCCTCATCCCTGAGAACGGCGGTAGGGAGTGGCTGGTGGCCCCAAGCGTGGTCACTCGCGTGGAAGCGTGATCACCACGCATCACTGCGCCCGGTGCGGATGCAAGGTTCGCGGCGTGAACGGCCGGTACTTCTGCACCAGGTGCGAGTACGCCAACCCATCGAGCGAGGGAACGTCCCCGCTCCTCAAAGCCCCGCCCCTTCCGTGACTGACGCCGACCGGCACGGCGGGGGCGGTCACCACCACAACAGCGAACGGAGATCACCCGTGGCCAAGACGCCCGCATACGAGTTCCGTACGTCCAGCACGTGCCAGTACAACAACAACGACCCCCGGTGCGTGGCGGTCGCGACCAACGTTCCCGGCAAGGTGGCGGTCCGCAGCACCGCGACCGGACGGACGGTCGAGTTCACGGCCGAGGAGTGGACCGACTTCCTCGGCGGTGCCAAGCTGGGAGAGTTCGACGTGACCGCGTAGGGAGTCGTCATGGAGCAGTGTCCCCGGTGCGGCGGCAGCGTGGAGAACGACCCGGAGCACCTTGGGGTCATGCGCTGCATGGTGTGCTGGGAAGTGCTGGCACTGCCCCCGGAAAGGCTCTGCCCCGGCTACCGGCCGACGCTCAACTCTGGGCTGCGGGTACTGGAAGAGTTCCGGGACCTACGACGGTGAACCAACAAACGAACGCCCCTGCCGTTCTCGGCAGGGGCGTTCTTTGGTTTGTTCGATCGGTTCAGAGTAGGGCGCGGAACGGGTTGTCAGTCGTGGCGGGAACGGGAGTGGGCGACTGCCTCACGGGGGCCGAAGTGGGGGCCGGGCGGTAGGCGTCGAGCCGAACGACCGTGGCGCGGTTCTCCTCACGCTCCGCGCTGGCCGGCTGCGGCTGTGCGTAATGGGAAGCGTCCCGGTTCTGGTCACGCTCCGCGCTGGCCGGCTGGTGTTCAGGGTGACGAGAACTGTCACCGCGGAGTGTGAAAACGGTCTTCGGGCGCCCGGTCTTCCCTGCCCGTTCGACGGTGACGACGATTCCGGGCAGTGCCTTGACCTCTTCGGCGGTGGCCCCGACGTATGGGAGCACCTGGGACGACGTGGCTCGACCGCCGTTCATTTCAATGCGCGCCCGGACCTTGTCCGCGAGGCTGAGCGGCTGTCGCTTCACCTTCGGAGCGTCGGCCCCCTTGCTGATTCGGACGGCGTCCTGGACGGAGCGGCGTACGAGGGTGAGCGCGGCCCACAGCATTTCCTCTGTGATGGTCTCTGAGCACTCGGCGGCTGCGAGGCAGGCGGCGACCCTGAGCGTCTGTTCTGCGGTGCGTTCGATGAACACGGCCTGAGCTTCGGGCAGGGTCTCGCCCAGGATGCGGGCGTAGCGGCGAACGATCCGCCACAGCGGCCGGGCGTTCTCGGAGAGGGTGATCACACGGGGGCGGGCGGTGGCCCATCCGTAGGCGTCGGAGAGTTCGGAGCCGTCCACCTTCGGCAGGCTCACGCGGTCGTCGTCCAGCATCGGGACCGACCCGAGGAGGAACGGCAGGATGCGGTTGTACGAGCCTCCCGCCGCTTCGGACTCGCCCACGTACTTGGCCCAGTCGGACGGCGTGATGTGAGAGTGCAGCACCATGGCCGGGTCGCGGACTTCCTGGGCCTCTTCCTTGGTGGTGTTGCGCAGGGTCGTTCCGTCCCATGCTGCCCGGAGTTTGGTCGTGAACGACGGGTCCCGCTTGACCCGCTTCAAGACCTCCGTCCATTCCTCCTCGACCACCAGGGCCCGCACATCCCGCCCGTGCTCGGTCTCCGCCGTCGCTTCCTGCTGCTCCCACAGGTGATTGACCAGACTCGCCCCGGACGTGATGCCGGATGTGGTGTGGGTAGCGAGGAACCGTCCCAGGGACTTGTCGAGCACGTGATGGGCGGCTCGGAGCGCGGTTCCCTTTCCTCTGCCCGTTCCCGCCACCAGGGCCGACCACAGCAGCACGGGGCGGGCACTGCCACGGGATGACACCTTGACCGTGCCGCCGATCGCGGCCGACCACATCGACAGAACGGCGACGTAGATACCGAGCGGGTCGGTTTCCGCGAACGGGGCGATCGTGCGGACGGCTCGACCGATCGGGCCGTAGAAAACGGGGGCGCTCATGCTGCCTTTTCTTCCTTTGAGTTGGTCTGCCTGTGATGGGGACGGACGGGCCGCCATCGGCCGCCGTCCTTGATCACGGCGTGAGGGTGATTGCTGGTCTTCGAGCACAGCGGTAGGGCGTCGCCCCCGTCGGCCGGAATGACCACGGCCTTGCATCGGGATTCTTTCGCCTGCCCGACCTGAGCCGACCGCTTCACAGAGGCCAGGGCGAACAGGTCATCGCTGACGATTCCCATACGCCGCCGGCCGTTGGGAGTGGTCCACAGGACCCAGGAACCGGGGCCGTAGTCGCGGCGGGTGGGCTTGCTTCCGGCTCCGTAGCCCTTGGCGTTCTTCCACAGGCTCAGGTCATGGGGCCGGGGGTGACGGCCGCACTCGGCGGCCGTCACCGTGGGCGCGGCACTCAGGCCGCTGCCGCTTTTCCCTCCACCGCCTCACGGTGGGCCAGCTCGTAGGCGTGGCGGACGTTCATCGGGACACGCCCCTGGGCAGGGAGCTTCGGCCACCCGTTCTCACGGGCCCATGTCCGGATCAGCCGGTTGCGCTCACGCTCGCTCATCCCCGCCCGGTCCAGCTTGGCAGGCTCGGGCAGCGGGTCACCGCCGACCAACTCGGCGGACTGAATGGCCGACTTGAACCGTCCCGGTTCCCGCACGTCCATACACGGGATGCCACGCTCGGCCGCGTCCCGCAGTTTCGTCCCGTTGCGGTCGCCACCCTCACCCAGGATCAGCAGGACCGTGCTGTCATCGGCACGGCCGACCACGTCATAGCCCAGGTTCCGCACCGCTTCCCGTGCGGTGTCCCAGTCGTAACCGGGCACCTCACCCGCGATCATCACGGTTCGCACGGGTTCAGGCTCGTTCACTTCCTCGCTCGCGTCCGTCGCTTCGGTCTCCGCCACAACGGGCGACGGTTTGGCCACGGGCTCCGGGGCAGGCTCAGCGACCGGCACACTCTCAGGCTCCGACTGCGGCTCACCTTGGGCCGGGGCGCCCAGCGCATCGCACAGGTAACGGCCGAAGGTGACGTTGTGTTCCAGGCACAGATCCCAGGAATGCCGTCCCAGCGTCAGAGTATCCGTCGCCTCTACCTCGGAACCGTCACGCGCTATGTGGGCGTCACACAGAACCTTTTCCACGGGCAGGAGAACGGTCTTACGCATAGCGTTGCATTCCTTTGTTAGGGCGGAAGTTTCAGGCGGTGGCCGGAGCATCGCTCTGACGGCCTCCCCGCTTAAGAACTATTCTTCCGCACCCCTATCACGGAACGGTAACTAACGCATTTCTGAACCATTACTCAATATGGGGGTAATGGTATTTAGATAAGGAATAGGACCCACCGGGGGTGCCTTCCTTTCGTTGTTTGTTTGTCAATCAATTTTGCGGCACTCGAAACACGACTCCAGGTCGTGCCTCTGCCCATCTCCCCACAGTTCTCCCATTCCGTCCGTGGCGAACCAGGCGACATGGAGACACCAGACCAACCAGCACTCTGAACAGGGGTTATGGCACTCCACGCCAGCTCGGTGTTCCTGTTGCCGCTCGGCCTCGCGTGACGTGCTGACGTTCTGCTGAGCCCGGCGACGGGCGAGCTTCCTATTCATCTCCCATCACCCATCCGAGCGCCCGCATTCCTTCCGGAGTGAGCCCCAGGGCCTTGGTCAGATGCCGGTATTCCATGAGCTGTGTACTCGTTGCGGTCCCGGCAAGGATTTCAGACCAGTGCACGACCAGTGTTGCCACGATTCCAGCCGTGGCGTCGTCCCACTGGGAGGCTTGCGGGGTCTCCCACAATTCAATCCAATAGGCCCGCTCGTGTTCTGACCATTCCCGGCCGTTCGGGACTTCCGGGACGGGTAGGCCGTGGTCGAGTGGCAGTACGGTGAGCTTCTGCGCCTCGCGGTATCGGGAGTGCGGGGAGATTGGATTTCGGGGCTTGGGCATGAGTCCTCCGCTTTCGGTTACAGGGGGTCGATGGCCGGCACTGCGGTGCGTGAACGGAACAGGGCCCCTGCCTGTTCTGGCAGGGGCCCCGCTAGTTGCGTCGGTCAGGCCGCGGTGACCCATTCGACGGCGGCCTTGACGATGCCCTTGGTCGGCTTGGACTCGTCAAAGGTGTTGTCCGTCTTCTTGGTGTCCAGCTCCGGGTACCGCACGATCTTGCCGCCGTACAGGTGGAGGGTGTCGATGTAGTCGGCGCGGTACTTCTCCGACTGGCCCTCGCGGAAGCCGGTGAACTGACTCGCGTAGGTGGCGAACTCCTTGTGTCCGGCCACGATGTCCACGCCCGTGGGCATGGCCGTGGTGGTCAGGATCGTGAACCCGGCGAGCTTGGCCACGACGCCGTTGGCGGTGACGCCGCCCTCGCCGTACGCGGCGGCGTTGGCTACGGCTGGGTGCTCGATGAGATACCGCTTCACGCGAGGCGAGACGACCACGTAGCGACCGGCCGGGATGTCGTTGTCGTCCAGGGCCAGCATCATGTCCAGGATGGCGCTATAGAACGCCTGCGGGGCGGTCTCCGGCGTCGCCTTGACCGTGGGCAGGGCCGTGGCGCTGTTCGCGATCACGCCGCCCATGAAGGAATCGGCCTCACGGGCAAGGGAACGGATCATCTGCTGATTGATGGGCGAGCCGAGGTCCCCGTCAGCGAGCTGGACGCGCTCCGCGTCCTCGATGAGGACCTGGAGGTACTTGGCCTCAGTGATCGGGAGCTTCTGGTCAACAGTCTCGGGCCGCTGGGCGGTCATGCCGTCCGGCAGCTTGTAGTCACCGACCGTGGGACGCAGAAGCGAGTTGATGTGAACAACGTCGCCCTGCTTCCGAATGTCGCCCTCGTACTTGTTGTTCGAGACGATCGGGGAAGCCCAGACCAGCAGTGGATCGAAGGCGACGAGAAGTTCGGCATCCCAGATCTCCGGGACGAAGGTGTGGGTGGCAGCGTTCTGGTAGGCAAAGGTCATACGGATACTCCTGGTTAGCGCTTGCGGACGTCGAGGGACACACGGCGGGCGGGGACGGGGGCGCTGTCACGGTGGAAGCCTGCGCCGACGAGGTGGGGGTACTCCGGCTGCCGGACCGCTGCGAACGGGGCCAGGGCCTTGCCGATGGCCTCCGCCGAAGGGTTGCCGTCCGCGCCGACGAGCTTGGAAGCGTCCAGGTAGTCCGTGAATCCGTCGCTCAGCTTGATACCGGCCTGGGCAGCCTGGGCCCTGAGTTCGGCATGGGCTAGCTTCGCCGCGTACTCGCGCCGCACCTCAGCCCGAACGGAGTCGGAACCGTCGGCCGGCACCGGGGCCGGAGAATGGGAACCGGTCTGGGGGTCGCTCACAGGCGACACCTCCTCAAACTAACTATCAAATACAGGAAGTGGTGAAGGGGCCGCTCTAAAGGCGGCCTCTCAAACCCTCACAAGAGGACAACGTAAGAGAGACATTGCCCCCCTTACCCCCCACTGTGAACGATGCAAGCAGAGAGCAAGGGGAGGAGTGTTTCTCTACGCTGCCCCTCACAGGGAGGTATCCGCAGAGCCTCATGACGACTTAGGAACTGCCCGGCCCGTAGGCCGTGCCAGAGGCACACCGCCGAGTGTGCATGGCCCCAGAGGATCACTCCTCCACTAGCTCTGAATTAATGCGACACAGGCGAGAGGGCTGCTTGAAGGCGGACCCTTTCGATCACATCCGAGCCACGTTGACCCTCGCCCAGATCTGCCGATAGCCCGTAAGGTCTTGCTCCTTCAAACCGTTGAAGCCGTAGACCAGGTTCCTGTTCATCCCTACATGGACACCGGCGTACCTGCGCCGCCGCGTATGGGCCCTGGCCGCCTTCTTGTGGAGCCCGCAGTATTTGCTTGGCCTGCCAGGCTTGCGGGCGGCTCCAGGGGCGTACAGCGGCTCAGCGCATCCGCCCCATTGGCACCCCTCTGGAGGGGAGTTGCGACGTTCCACCGTGAAGCCTGAGCCGTAGGCGGTTCCGTCCATCGTGCCGTCAAGAATCTCCGAAATGGCATCCGGCCGTTCCAATCCGGGCCGCTCCTGCATCAGACCTTGAATCGCTCGCCCCTCCGCTGCTGGGTCGAAGTCGGGCAGTGATGCGCAGAGTGATGTCACTACCAAAGGAACCATTCCGGTATGTGCAGCCGATATGCACTCGAACTCTGATTCCTTTCGATGCGGCCAGGGATTGGGCCAGTCGTCCCACGCTTCATCTCCTGCCGCTTCCAGGAGTGCATCCGCGTTCTGCTCCAGCTTGGCCCGGCGCCTGTCGTCGGTCGGCGGGATGGTCTCGTACACGTAGGCCCCCAAAAAACAAGAAAGCCCCCGGTTCCCTCGGGGGCGTCGTTGGTCATGCTGTTCAGTTCTGCCGGTCTAGCCATTTCTCCAGGTCACCCGGGCGGCACCGGAGGGACTGGCCCACCTTGCGGAATGGGATCTCCTCGCGCTTCCAGTTCGAGTAGACCCACTTCTTCGGGACGGCCATGTACTCCGCCACGTCGTCCACGGTCATCAGCTTGGGCTGCATCGCCCTCCTCTGGTCCTGGCCGGTGGGCGGCTACTCCGCCCGGTTCCCGCCCGGCTCATCTCCAGTTGTACACGCGAACACCCACACTGACAAACCTAGGTATGACAAGCATGGGTGGTACCGTGGGCGTCATGAGCGAAGAACACATCGAGATCACCCAGGACGTAGGGCCGTGGCGCATCCTCATGCGCTGGGCTGCCGACGCCGACCCAGCCAGCGGGCCCACCCTTGTCCTCGTCACCCCGCACCCCGACGCCGACCCCGCTGCCACGCAGGGTGGCGTGGCCTCCACGGTGCTGCGGCAGATCGATTTCAAGAAGGCGGGCGACCAATTCCGCTCCGTGAGGCCGGCCAGCACGGAGCGCGACGTTGCCCAGGATGCCGAAGGGGAAGTTCTGCGGTGGCTGCTGGACTCTGAGGGCATCTCGGACGCGTACCTGGCCTTCCTCGCCGAGTCCTACGTTCGCGCCGTCGCACAGGCCGTGCCCAACGTCACGGCACATCTGGCCGAACTAACCAACAAGCGGCCGGAGACGATCCGGGGCCATCTCAAGGAAGCCCGGAAGCGGGACCTGCTGACCACCGTGCCAGGAAAGGCCGGGGGGCAACTCACCGCCAAGGGGAGGGAGGTCGCGACCGGCGAACACCTCGACAAGGTGACCGACTACCTGATGGGCAACAACTGAAAGGCGACCGTGGCAAAGCGCGGTAATGGGCTCGGGGGGACTCCAGTGGAGATCCCGCGCAAGGGCCGACCGAACACCTGGGGTGTCCGTACGCCCCTCCACTTCAACAAGGCGACTGGCACGAAGGAGCGCTACTGGATAGGCCGCGACTACAAGACCAAGACCGAGGCGGAGAAGGCGCTTCGGCAGTGGCACAACGACCACGAGGCCGGGAAGATCGCGACCCGCTCGGACATGAAGCTGGGTGACTGGCTGGACAAGTGGCTGGCGAACCACAGGAAGGAGGGGACGACCGTGGCCGGATACGAGACGAAGATCCGTTTGCACATCAAGCCGCACATCGGCGGCGTGAAGCTATGCGAGGTCACGGACGACACGCTTGATGATCTGTATCGGCTGCTGGAGACGGCCCCGTGTCCCACGAACAAGGGCAAGCCGCTGGGGGCCAAGTCGGTCCGGCACGTTCACAACATCCTGTCCGGCGCTCTCGGCGCGGCAGTGCCCAAGCTGATACCCGCCAACCCGGCCGCGACCGCGCACCCTCCCACCGCTCGCCAGATCCGCGCCCAGGAGCAGAAGTACCCGACCCTGGACGACGGGCAGACAGCACGGTTCCTGGGGACTGTGTGGGAGCCGTGCGGCAACCGGGCTTGTGACGGTGGCCTGACCCATCACTGCCTTCGGGACGCGCCGCTGTGGACCGTTTACGCCGCCACCGGCGTCCGGCGCAGTGAGGCCCTGGGTATGAAGTGGTCCCTTATCCGCTGGGACGAGGGGGCCATCGAACTGGGCTGGGTCGTGGTTGAGGAGGGCAACGCCTACCGGCTGCGGAAGCTGACCAAGGACGGCGACGACAACGCAGTCATCTACGTGGATCAGTCCGTGATGAACGTCCTCAAGTGGCAGAAGCAGCGCCAGGACGCGGAGCGGGAACGACTCGGCTCCGCGTGGGTGGATCATGACCTGGTGTTCGCCCGGGACGGCTTCAAGCTGTATCGGGGTGAGGCCGGGGGCCCGCAGGACCCCGAGAAGGTCTCGGCTCGGTGGCGCACGCTGCGGAACCGGCTGCACCTTCCCGAGGACTTCCGGATCCACGACTGGCGGCACAGCAAGGTCACGAACGATCTGGAGGCCGGGGAGAACCCTGTAGAGGTCTCCGCGAACGTCCGGCACCACTCGCCGGGCTACACCATGGCCCGGTACGGGCACTCACGTAAGGACGGAGCGCGCCGACTGGCCGCCTCCGGCGCGGGCCGACTCGGCCTGTCGTCCCTGGTCTGACCTGGGGATTCGCTGGGCCGTTGGTCACGTGGTTGGTCACGCCACTGCCCAGAAATGCAAAAAACCCCAGATGAACTGGGGTCTCTGCTGGTGTCCGAGGGGGGACTTGAACCCCCACGCCCGATAAAGGGCACTAGCACCTCAAGCTAGCGCGTCTGCCATTCCGCCACCCGGACAGGGTGTGTGTTCGCGGGTGTTCCCCGCAGCGACATGGATAACTCTACCAGGGGTTCGCGGGGGCTTTCACCGGCGTTTTCCGTGGTCAGTCACGGGGTGGCGGGAGGGGGCGGTCCCGTGCGCCGGTGGACCCCGGGTCGTGACCGGACGCACGGGGACCGCCCGTCCCCGGGGATGCCGCCGTGGCGGCCGGAAGCCCGGCGCCCCCCGACGCCTGCTCCGGGTACCACGATGGCCCCGGGGAGTTGGTCCAGGCCAGCCGGTGTCCGGAATCCGTCAGGTCAGCGGACGGCGGTGAGGCGGGCGGAGACGACGACGTTGCCGGTGTAGCCGGTGGCGCGGGTGTAGGGGCCGCCGCAGGTGATCACCCGGAGTTCGGGGGCGCGCGTGGAGGCGTAGACGCGGTCGGCGGGGAAGTCGTCCTTGGGGACGACTTCGACGGCGTGGACGGTGAAGACGGCGGTGCGGCCGTCGGCGCGGCGGACCTCGACGGTGCGGCCGCGGGTCAGGGCGCCGAGGGCGTGGAAGACGGCGGGCCCGGCGGGGGTGTCGACGTGGCCGGCGAGGACGGCGGTGCCGGGTTCGCCGGGGGTGACCGAGCCCGCGTACCAGCCGGCCCGGCCGGGGTGCTCCGGCGGCGGGGCCTCCAGCCAGCCGTCCGCGTCCAGGCCGACCCGGGTGAGGGGGGCGTCCACGCCGAGGGCCGGGATGGCGACGGAGAGCGGGGCCGAGGCCGGGAGCGGCGCGCGCGCCGGGGGCGGGGGCACGGCCGGGGCCGGGGCGTCCGCCGCGAGGGGCTGGGGCGGGCCGGCGGCGGTGAGCTCCTGCGCACCGCCCCGGACGAGGTGGACGCCGACGAGGAGGAGGATCGCGACGACGCCCCAGGCGCCGCGCCGGCCGTGCGCGCTCTCCACCGCCTCGGGCCTCCTCCGCTCGGATGGGTCGCTGGTCGCCCCTCCGTCCCGGACCTCGTCACACCGGGACGGAGGGGCCGTCTCAGGGGCGGCCACCGGCCCGGCCGTGGCGGCGGGTGAGGGCGACGGCGGCACCGGCCGCGCCGGCGATGAGGACGGCGCCGGCGGCCAGTTCGGCCGCGCCGAGCGCGTCGGAGCCGGTGGAGCCGCCGAAGCCCGCCTTGACGCCCTTGTGCGGGGGCCGCGGGGGGTGCGGGGTGACCGGGGCCGGCGGCGGGGCGGTGCCGTGGCCGACGGTCAGGGTGGTGGTGCCGCGTTCGCCCTTGCAGTCGAAGGCGATCTCGTACTCGGTGCCGGCCTTCGCGTCGATGTCGACGGTCGCGCTGCCGGGGCGGCCCTCGGTGAGGGTCACGGTGTCGAAGATCCCCGAGGTGACGGTCACGGACGGCACCTCGCAGCCCTCGGAGGTCAGGGTGACGGTGCCGCCGGGGGCGACGGTCCGGGGCGTGACGGAGAAGCCGAAGGAGGTGATGTCCCGGCCGGTTCCGGTGCCGGTGCCGGTGCCGTCGTCGGCGGAGGCCGCGGGGGCGGACAGGACCACGGCCGCGGTGGTGAGCAGGGCGGCGGAAGCGGTACGTATCGCGCGCATGCGGTCCTCCGGTTCGCGGCGAGGGCGGGGACGCCCCCACCGCGATCGAAGCTAGGTGCGCCCGGGAGGCGCCGCCACCGGGCCGCCCCTCCCGCTCCGCCGAACGGGGCGGAGGGCCCGGACGGGGCGGAGGGCCCGGACGTCCGGGGGACGCGGGCGGTCGGGGGACCCGGGCGGTCGAGGGACCCGCACGGTCGGAGGACGCGGGCGGTCAGGGGATGCGGGCGGTCAGGGGATGCGGACGACCTGGCCGGCGTAGGAGAGGTTGCCGCCGAAGCCGAAGAGGAGGACGGGGGCGCCGGAGGGGAGCTCGCCGCGCTCGACGAGCTTGGCGAGGGCGAGCGGCACGGAGGCGGCGGAGGTGTTGCCGGAGTCGACGACGTCCCGGGCGACGACGGCGTTGACGGCGCCGATCTTCGCGGCGAGGGGCTCGATGATCCGCAGGTTGGCCTGGTGGAGGACGACGCCGGCGAGGTCCTCGGGGGCGATGCCGGAGCGGGCGCACGCCTCGCGGGCGAGGGCGGGGAGCTTGGTGGTGGCCCAGCGGTAGACGCTCTGGCCCTCCTGGGCGAAGCGGGGCGGGGTGCCCTCGATGCGGACGGCGTGGCCCATCTCGGGGACCGAGCCCCACAGGACGGGGCCGATGGCGCCGGTGTCGGTCTCCGTAGCCTCGACGATCACGGCGCCGGCGCCGTCGCCGGTGAGCACGCAGGTGGTGCGGTCGGACCAGTCGGTGATCTCGGTCATCTTGTCGGCGCCGATGACCAGGGCGCGACGGGCGGCGCCCGCGCGGACCGCGTGGTCGGCGGTGGCGAGCGCGTGGGTGAAGCCGGCGCAGACCACGTTGAGGTCGAGGGTGGCGGGCGAGCCCATGCCGAGGCGGGCGGCGACCCGGGCGGCGGTGTTGGGCGAGCGGTCGATCGCGGTGGAGGTGGCGACGATGACGTAGTCGATGTCGCCGGGGGCGAGCCCGGCGGCGGCGAGCGCCTTGCCGGCCGCGTGCGCGGCGAGCTCGTCGACCGGCTCCTCGGGCCCGGCGACGTGCCGCGTGCGGATGCCGACCCGGCTGAGGATCCACTCGTCGCTCGTGTCGACCAGCTCGGCCAGGTCGTGGTTGGTCAGTACCTTGGCGGGCTGGTAGTGCCCGAGCGCGGCGATGCGAGTGCCCGTCATCCCGGGACCCCCTCGATGGTTCGTTCAGCGGCAGGAACCACCCAGTCTTGCCAGCGACTGATGGGTAACCGGTGACGTAAACCACCAAGATTCCCCCGAGTCGCTTGGCCGACCGTGACAAGGGCTCAGGCGGCGCACCGGTTCGGGCGCGGAATCCGGGGGTGGCGGAGAATGGCGGGGTCAGGGGCAGGAACACCGGAAGAATCGAAGGCGGCGGGGATGGGACGGGTCACCGAGCGACGGCGGGTCACGCGGATCCGGGGCGGGGCGGTGAGCGCGCGTCCGGACACGCTGGTGGCGGAGGAGCCGCTGGAGATCCGGCTGAACGGCCGGCCGATCGCGATCACGATGCGCACGCCGGGCGACGACTTCGCGCTGGCGGCGGGCTTCCTGGTCAGCGAGGGGGTGCTCGCCTCGGCCGCGGACGTGCGGTCCATCGTCTACTGCGCGGGGGCGAAGGAGGACGGCACGAACACGTACAACGTGGTGGACGTGAAGCTCGCGCCCGAGGTCGTCGTCCCGGACATCACGCTGGAGCGGAACGTCTACACGACCTCGTCGTGCGGGCTGTGCGGCAAGGCGAGCCTCGACGCGGTGCGGACCACGGCCCGCTTCCCGATCGCCGACGCTCCCCCGGTACGGATCTCCCCGGCGCTCCTCTCCGAGCTGCCGGACCGGCTGCGGGCGGCGCAGAAGGTCTTCGACACGACGGGCGGGCTGCACGCGGCGGCGCTCTTCGCGGAGGACGGCGAGCTGCTCGACGTACGCGAGGACGTGGGCCGGCACAACGCGGTGGACAAGCTGGTGGGGCGGGCGCTGCGCGAGGACCTGCTGCCGCTGGACCGGGCGGTGCTGCTGGTCTCGGGGCGGGCCTCCTTCGAACTGGCGCAGAAGGCCGTGATGGCGGGGATCCCGGTGCTCGCCGCGGTGTCCGCGCCGTCCTCGCTCGCGGTCGACCTGGCGGCGGAGACGGGCCTGACGCTCGTCGGCTTCCTGCGCGGGCCGGACATGAACGTGTACGCGGGCGAGCACCGGATCGTGCTGGAGGGCTGGTGACCTGAGTCGGAGTTTTCTCGTCGGATCCCACGCCTTCGACGGGCCTTCGCTTCTCCGGCGGTCCCGACGCCACTTGCGGCAGGCCCACCGCGTCGAAGTCGGCGGCCCGGAGGGAACTGCCGAAAGATCTCCGACTCGGGACACCAGGCGGCTCGGCAACTCGTAGGCCGCGACGGGCCCGACGGCACTGAGCCGGAGCCGCCCCGGGAAAGTCCTGTCGATGGCTCCGGCCGTTCCGGCCGTCTCTGCGTCAGCCGCTTTCCCGTCAGCCGTCCCCGCGCCCCTCACCTGCGTTGCCGCCAGGTGGCGACGGGCGTGGTGCCCCGGGGTTGGTGTGGGGCGATCGGTACTGTCGATCACATGCTGTCACTACACGGCCTGAAGAGAGTGAGGCTCCTGCTCGCCGCCCTGATCGGCGCGGCGACGCTGCTCGCGGCCGGCGTCGCGGTGATGGGTTTCGTTCTGAACGCGCGGCACGAGCGGGCCGCGCAGCGGATCGAGAGCCTCTGGCATCCGGCCGTCGCCGAAGTCGGCTTCGTGCGGGCGGCGGTGGGGGACTTGCGGGCGGCGTCGCTGGCCGGTGCGGCGGGGGAGGACCTGCGCGGGAAGAGCCGGCTGGCGCTCGAGGAACACCTGGAGGAGCTGAGGCAGATGACCGCCGGTACGGACGACGAGGTGGACGCGGGCATCGTGGTGCTCGACCGCAGCGTGGCCCTGTGGCTGGAGAACGGCCGTCCCGGCACGCACGTGGACCGGATACAGGTGTACGGGCTGCCGGCGTCCGCCGTCGGGGCGGACCCCGCGGAGGGCACCTACGCGGCGGTGGACGCGCACACGAAGGAACTCGCGGTGCTGCTGGAGCGGCGCGGTGCGCGGGAGGCGCAGCTGGCCATGTGGCACATGCACAGCGTGATGTTCTACATCCTGAGCCTCGCCGTGTCCGTGCTCGTCGCGGCAGTGGTGGGGGCCGTGGTGCTGCAGCGTCGCTACCTCGCCCCGGCAGGGGTGCTTGCCCAGCGTCTGCGGCGCGCGGCCAGTGGTGACGCGAAGGGTGCGGGGCCGCCGTCGGGGAGTTCCCGCAGCTGGATCGGACTGCTGTCCCGGGAGGCCGAAGGGGTGCGCGAGCGCCTGGTGGTGTCCCAGCACGAGTCTCGCCGCAACCGGGAGGCTCTCGTTCAGGTCGGACCGGCGGTGCAGGGCCTGCACGAGATCCTGGTCTCCCGCGAGGAGCCGGGGCCCGGGGTCGTGGTGGCCGGCGACGTGCGTGCGGCCGAGGGCCTGATCGCGGGTGACTACCTCGGCGCCGTGCGGCTTTCCGATGGATCCACCGCCGTCTTCCTCGGCGATGTCTGCGGGCACGGTGTCGCTGCCGGGCTGCTGGCCGTGCAGCTGAAGAGCGTGGTGACGGTGGGTTTGCGTCTGGACACGGACCTGGACTCGTTGGTGCGCGCGGTGCACCATGCGCTGGCCGGCGAGGAGTGCTTCACCACGCTGGCCGTTGCCGTGCTGTCCTCGGAGCGCTCGCTCCTCACCTGGGTGAACGCCGGTCATGAGGAACCGTTCCTGCGGCGGGCGGACGGGACGCTCGAACGGTTGGAGGCCACCGGCCCCCTCGTCCATCCGTTCCTGGAGGCGCCGCCCGGCAACTGGCGGACGCGCACCGTCCGGTTCGATCCCGGTGATCTGCTGGTGCTGTCCACCGACGGTCTCACCGAGGGCCGCCGCGACGACGGGGAGGAGTTCGGCGAGCAGCGGATCTCCCGTGTTCTGACAACTCTGGACGATCCGGTTCCCCCGGTGGCGGTCACGGCCCTCTACTCGGCCGCCGAACGCTTCGGCGTCGACCGGGGAAGAGACGACATGAGCCTCCTCGCGGCTGCCACCCTGCGGGACGCGCCTGAAAGCAGCGTGTCCGAATCCCACGGCCGATGACACCGTTCCGGCCTCAGCCCTCCGGCCCCCTTGCCGAGAGCCGCGGGCGGCCCGCCCGCCGACCGGACAGCGAACCGCAAACGGCTCGGCAGCCGTGAGGGGCGTCCTCCAACTTTCGAGCGCGAAGCGTACAGACAGCGGAACACCGTCGAACGGTGCATCGACAAGATCAGGCAATGGCGTGGCCTGGCCATCCGCTACGACAAGACTGCCACCGTCCACCTCGCCGCCCTCCACCTCGCGGGCATCTTCATCCGGTCCGCAAGGTGATCCGGAAGAAACGCCCCGGTGTGCCGAGTCGGAGATCGTTCGGCAGTTCCCTCCGGGCCGCCGGCTTCGACGCGGTGGGCCTGCCGCAGGTGGCCTCGGGGTCGCCGGAGAAGCGAAGGCCCGTCGAAGGCGTGGCATCCGACGAGGAGTCTCTGACCCAGGTCACTAGTTCTTCGGCGGGTCGATCATCTGGAGGGCCAGGGTCGCCGGGGGCGGGGCGAGGCCGGGGCCGCCGGCCTCGGTCCAGGCGAGGATGTCGTCGAGGCAGTCGTCGTCGAGGGTGAAGCCGATCCAGGCGGCCCGGCCGCCGCGTCTGCGGCCCTCGGTGGAGGGCTGGACGACCACGACGTTCGCCTGGGCGCAGGGGCCGAGGCAGTCGCTGGTGCGGACGGCGAGCCGCCCGCCGGAGGCCGCCGCGGCGGCCCGGAGCCGGTCGAGCTGGGCGGCGTGGTCGGTGCCGGGGTTCTTGCGGGGGTCTCCGCAACAGCACCCCCGGCAGACGACGAGGGAGCAGGGGCGGGCCCCGTACCGTATCGGGGCGCGGTTCGCGCGGGTGCGGCCGGGATCGAGGGAGGGCATGGGAGCACCGTAGCGGCCCCGGTGGTCACCTCGGGGCGGCGGCCGGGGCGGCGGGGGCGGGCTCCCGGGGAGCGGCGGCCTCCCGGTCGCGGGCGCGGCGCTTGGCGAGGACGGCGCAGACCATGAGCTGCATCTGGTGGAAGAGCATCAGGGGGAGCACCGCGAGCGAGGCGTGGGCGCCGAAGAGGACGCTCGCCATGGGCAGGCCGGCGGCCAGGCTCTTCTTGGAGCCGGCGAACTGGATGGCGATCCGGTCGGCCCGGCCGAAGCCGAGCCGGGCCGCCCCGTACCAGGTCAGGGCCAGCATCACGGCGAGCAGCACGGCCTCGGCGGCGAGCAACAGGGCGAGCCGGCCGGGGGTCACCAGGTGCCAGATGCCGGCGACCATGCCCTGGCTGAAGGCGGTGTAGACGACGAGGAGGATCGAGCCCCGGTCCACGTACCCGAGCACCTTCCTGTGGCGGACCAGGAAGCCGGCGACCCAGCGGCGCAGGGCCTGGCCGAGGAGGAAGGGCGCCAGGAGCTGGAGGACGATCCGCAGGACGCCGTCGGCGGAGGGGCCGCCGGTGGTGCCGCCGAGCAGGGCGGCCGCGAGCAGCGGGGTCAGCACGATCCCGGCGAGCGAGGAGAAGGAGCCGGCGCAGATCGCGGCCGGGACGTTGCCCCGGGCGATCGAGGTGAAGGCGATCGAGGACTGGATGGTCGAGGGGACCAGGCAGAGGAAGAGGAAGCCGCCGTACAGCTGCGGGGTGAGGACCCCCGGCACGAGGCCGCGGGCGGCGAGCCCGAGCAGCGGGAAGACGAGGAAGGTCGCGCCGAGAACGGTGAGGTGGAGCCGCCAGTGCCGCAGGCCGTCGAGCGCCTCGCGGGTGGAGAGCCGGGCGCCGTAGAGGAAGAAGAGCAGGGCGACGACGCCCGTGGCGGCGGACTCGGCGGCGGTGGCGGCCGTGCCCGACGCGGGCAGCAGGGCGGCCAGGCCGACGGTGCCGAGCAGGGCGAGGACGTAGCCGTCGACCGGCAGCCAGGAGGGCAGGAGGGGGCGTCGGTTCATGGCTCCACTCGGGGGCGGGTCGGGGGCGGGGCCGCTCCGGAGTCCGCCGGCGGGCGGGCCCCGGGCCGCCGGCGGGCGGCGGTGCTCGCTCCCCATACTGGTCCACGGCACGGTCATCGGGAATCCCGCACAGCGCACTGACTGTCATCACGTTCCGCGATAACGTCGGGGCGTGTACGAGCCCGCGCAGCTGCGCACCTTCCTCGCCGTCGCCCAGACGCTGTCCTTCACCCGGGCGGCCCGGCGGCTCGGGGTGCGCCAGTCGACCGTCAGCCAGCACGTGCGGCGCCTGGAGGAGGCGACCGGGCGGCCGCTCTTCGTCCGGGACACCCACAGCGTGGAGCTGACCGGGGACGGGGAGGCGATGCTGGGCTTCGCCCGCACGATCCTCCGGGCGCACGAGCGGGCGGCGGCCTTCTTCACCGGGACGCGGCTGCGCGGCCGGCTGCGGTTCGGCGCCTCGGAGGACTTCGTGGCGACCCGGCTGCCGGAGATCCTGGAGTCCTTCCGGCGCGCGCACCCCGAGGTCGACCTGGAGCTGACCGTCGAGCTGTCGGGGACGCTCCAGGCGCGGCTCGCCGCCGGCCGGCTCGACCTGATCCTCGCCAAGCGGGGCACCGGGGCGGACGGGGACGCCGGGGACGGGGTGCCGGTGTGGAGCGACGCGCTGGTGTGGATCGGGGCGCCGGGGCTGCGGCTCGACCCGGAGCGGCCGGTGCCGCTGATCCTCTACCCGCCGCCGGGCATCACCCGGGCGCGGGCGCTCGCGGCCCTGGAGGCGGAGGGCCGGGCGTGGCGGATCGCGTGTACGAGTTCCAGCCTGAGCGCCAACGTGGCGGCGGCCCGCGCGGGGCTCGGCGTGATGGCCCACACGCGCGGCCTGGTGCCGCCCGGGCTCGTGCCCGTACCGCCCCGGTCGGGGCTGCCGGAGCTGGGCGCGGTCGACTTCGTCCTGCGCAAGGGGCGGCGCGGCGGGGCGACGCAGGAGGCGGCGGACGCGCTGGCCGGGGCGATCCTGGAGGGCGGCGACGGGCTGCGGCGCCAGGACTGACGGATACCGGCCGGGCGCGGGGGCGTGCGCGGGCCGTACAGATTCCGTGGAGACTTGGGGAGGCACGGACCTACCGGACGGTACGCAACGGCCCCCTGTCGGCCGTCCTTTCCCTTCTCACCTGCCCTGACCTGTGCGAACGGCGAATGTCGCGGCTTGGTGAAGGTCCTGCCGCAGCCGCTCCCGGTGGGGTACGGTCACGGCGCCGCAGCCCACTCAGCGGCCCCTTTCAGCCACCGAGCCGTCGAGGGAGGAGCTGGTCCGTGCGCGAGTTCACCGTGCCGCCCGTCGAGGCGGCCCCGCTCAGCGGCGGGCTGGCCGACGCCGTCTTCGCCCGTGCCGCCGAGGCGCCCGACGCGATCGCCTTCGGGCGCCGGACGGCGGACGGGTCCTGGGAGGACGTGAGCCGCGCCCGCTTCCGCGACGAGGTGCTGGCGCTGGCGAAGGGGCTCGTCGCGCACGGGGTGCGGTTCGGCGACCGGGTCGCGATCATGTCCCGCACCCGCTACGAGTGGACGCTCTTCGACTTCGCGCTGTGGACGCTCGGCGCCCAGCCCGTGCCGGTCTACCCGACCTCCTCCGCCGACCAGGTCCACTGGATGCTGTACGACGCCGAGGTCACCGCCTGCGTGGTGGAGCACGAGGACCACGCCATGACCATCGGGTCGGTGGTGGACCGGCTGCCGAGGCTCCAGCGGCTGTGGCAGCTCGACCCCGGCGAGGACGCCGGGCCGGGCGCGGTCGCCGAGCTGACCGCCGCCGGGGAGGGCATCGACGAGGACGTGGTGCAGCGGCACCGGCGGGCGGTGACCCCCGAGTCGGTGGCCACGGTCATCTACACCTCGGGCACCACCGGCCGCCCCAAGGGCTGCGTGATCACCCACGCCCACTTCATGTTCGAGACCGACGCCCTGCTCACCGGCTGGGAGCCGGTCTTCCGCTCCCGGCCCGGCGACCAGGCGTCCACCCTGCTCTTCCTGCCCCTCGCCCACGTCTTCGGACGGATGGTGGAGGTCGCGGCCGTGCGGGGCGGGGTGAAGCTCGGGCACCAGCCGTCGATGACCGCGTCGGCGCTGCTGCCCGACCTGGTGTCGTTCCGGCCGAGCTTCGTCCTCGCCGTGCCGTACGTCTTCGAGAAGATCTTCCACGCGGCGCGCCGCAGGGCCGAGGGCGACGGCCGGGCCGCCGTCTTCGACAAGGCGGTGGACGTGGCCGTGAAGTACGCCGAGGCACTGGAGCAGAAGGCCTTCGGCCAGGGCCCCGGCCCGTCGGCGGCGCTGCGGGTGCAGCACCAGTTCTTCGACAAGACCGTCTACGGCCGGGTCCGCGAGGTGCTGGGCGGGCGGATCAGGTACGCGATGTCGGGCGGCTCGGCGATGGACCGCAGGACCGGGCTGTTCTTCGCGGGCGCCGGCGTCACCGTCTTCGAGGGGTACGGCCTGACGGAGTCGACGGCCGCCGCCACCGCGAACCCGCCCGGCCGGGTGCGGTACGGCACGGTGGGCCGGCCGGTGCCGGGCACCACCGTGCACATCGCGGAGGACGGCGAGGTGTGGCTCCACGGCGGGCAGGTCTTCTCCGGCTACCTGGGCGACCCGGCGGCCACGGCGGCGGTGCTCAACGACGGCTGGCTCGCCACCGGCGACCTGGGCGCGCTCGACGCCGAGGGCTATCTGACGATCACCGGGCGGAAGAAGGAGATCCTGGTGACCTCCGGCGGCAAGAGCGTGGCGCCGACCGGTCTGGAGGAGCGGGTGCGGGCGCACCCGCTGATCGCCCAGTGCCTCGTCGTCGGCAACGACCGGCCGTACGTCGCGGCCCTGGTCACCCTGGACCAGGAGGCGGTGGACCACTGGCTCGCCATCCAGGGCCGGCCGCCGCTCTTCCCCGCGGAGCTGGTCCGCGACCCGGACCTGGAGACGGAGATCCGGCGCGGAGTGGTGGCCGCGAACACCCTGGTGTCGCAGGCCGAGTCGATCCGCACCTTCCGGATCCTCGCCCACCCCTTCAGCGAGGAGCACGGGCTGCTCACCCCCTCGCTGAAACTCAAGCGGAAGGCGATCGAGCGGGCGTACGCGGCGGAGGTCGAGGCGCTGTACGGCTGACGGGGCGCCCGGGCGGCGGAATGTTGCGGGGCCGGTGATCGTTGGAGTCGAGGGGGCGGGCGCCCGCGCGCCCGTCCGCGTACGACACGACGACGTAAGGATCCATCCCACGTGAGCACGGACAGCAAGGTCCCCACGGTCATCCTGAACAACGGCGTGGCGATGCCGCAGCTCGGCTTCGGCGTCTGGCAGGTGCCGGACGACGAGGCGGCGAGGACCGTGGCCACCGCCCTGGAGGCCGGCTACCGCTCCATCGACACGGCGGCGATCTACGAGAACGAGCGGGGCACCGGCCAGGCCGTGGCCGCCTCCGGGATCCCCCGCGAGGAGCTCTTCGTCACCACCAAGCTGTGGAACGGCGACCAGGGGTACGACTCCACCCTGCGCGCCTTCGACGCCTCCCTGGAGCGCCTCGGCCTCGACCACGTCGACCTGTACCTGATCCACTGGCCGGTGCCGGCCAAGGACGCGTACGTCGACACCTACCGGGCCTTCGAGAAGATCCTCGCCGACGGCCGCGCCCGGGCGATCGGCGTCTCGAACTTCCTCCCGGAGCACCTGGAGCGGCTGACGGCCGAGACCGGTGTCGTCCCGGCCGTGAACCAGATCGAGCTGCACCCGCAGCTGGCGCAGGCGGAGTCCCGCGCGGCGCACGCCCGGCTGGGCATCGCGACCGAGGCGTGGTCGCCGCTCGGCCAGGGCCGGGGGCTGCTCGACGTCCCGGCGCTGATCGCCATCGCCCGCAAGCACGACCGCACCCCCGCGCAGGTGGTGCTCCGCTGGCACCTCCAGCTGGGGAACGTGGTCATCCCGAAGTCGGTGACCCCGTCCCGCATCCGCGAGAACATCGACGTCTTCGGCTTCGAGCTGGACGCCGAGGACATGGCGGCGATCGCCGCGCTCGACGAGGGCACGCGCCTCGGCCCGGACCCGGCCGAATTCAGCGCCGGCGCCTGAGGCCCCCGGTGAAGGGGAGGGAGGACGGGGGCACCGCCCCCGTCCCGGACGGGCTGTACCGGGTGCGGAACGTGGGCAGCGGACTCCTCCTGGAGGTGTACGCGGGCTCGCGGCGCGGCGGCGCCAAGGTGCAGCAGGGGGCCGCATCGGACGCCCCGGGGCAGCGGTGGCGGGTGTCGGCGGTGCCGAACGGCGGGGGGCTCTACCACCTGGTCAACGCGGCCAGCGGGAAGCGGCTGGACGTCGTGAACGCCTCCACGGAGCCGGGCGCGCTCGTCCAGCAGTGGCGGGCGAACAACTTCGGCGCCCAGGAGTGGATCATCGAGCAGGACGTCCAGACGCCCGGGACGGTCACGCTGGTGAGCTTCGTCAGCGGGCTGCTCCTGGAGGTGGCGGACGGCTCGGCGGCCGAGGGCGCCGACATCCGGCAGGGGGAGGACACCGACTCGCCGTTCCAGTGGTGGCGGCTGGAGCCGGTGTCCTCCTGAGCGCGGCGGCCCGCGCGGTTCAGCCCTTGCGGGCGGTGTGGACCGTGTGGGCCGTCAGGTGGAAGAGGTCCGTGCGGTGGTGCAGGGACCGCGCGTCGGCCGGGTCGAGGAGCCGGTCGAGGGTCGTGCGGTCCTCGGCGCCCAGGTGCTCGCCGAAGCCCTCGCGGAGCCGCTCGAAGTGGCGGACGGCGAGCTCGCGGACGGCCTGCGGGACGGGCGCGGGCACGTCCACGAGGAAGGTGCGGGTGCCGGCCGGGGTGAGCCCGGCGGCGGTGAACAGGGCGCGCCAGTCGTCCGGTTCGTTCACGGCGCCGGGCAGCTCGGAGCGCATCCGGGCGAACCGGTCGGCGTGCTCGGCGTCGAGGCGTGCCTCCAGTCCGGGGCGGCCGATGCCGATGTCCCGGGGAAGGTGGCGGGGCGGCAGGCCGCCCTCGACGAGGGCGATCAGGCCGCCGGGGCGGAGCAGCTTCGCGAAGTCGGCGAGCGCGGCGCCCTGGTCGCCGATGTGGTGCAGCGAGTTGCCGGCCCACAGCAGGTCCGCCTCGCCCAGGCCGGCGGTCTCCTCGGGGAGTTCTGCGCGCAGGGTGCTGATCCTGGCGCCGAGCCCCTGGGCCTCGGCGCGGGCGCGGGCGCGCTCCAGGAGCTCGGGGGTGCCGTCGACGGCGACGGCCTCGGCGTACGGGAACGCCTCCGCGAGCATCGCGGTGATGACGCCGGGGCCGCTGCCGACGTCGAGCAGGCGGCGCACGCCGGCGGCCGGGACGAGGGTGCCGAGCCAGGCGGCGGCCTCGCGGTAGGCGGCGCCGGCGATCTCGGCCTGGCTCTCCAGGAGCGGGGCGAGCCGGCTCCAGTCGGTCTCGGTGCCGTCGGCGTGGGTGTGGGCGTGGTGGGCGTGGCCCGGGCCGTGCTCGTGGCCGTGGCCGTGGTCGTGCGGGGCGTGGGACGCGCGGTGCTGGGTCATGGCACCAGCGTGCGCCGGACCGCGCCGGAAACGCGAGAAAAGTTGCCGGTACGGCAAACGTGTCGCCGGTGCCGGAGGCCCTCCCGGCCCGTCAGCCGCCGGTCCGGTGCTCCTGCGGGCTGACGCCCCTGACCCGCTTGAAGGCGGCGCTCAGGGCGAAGGCGCCGCTGTAGCCGACCCGGCGGGCGACGGACTCCAGGGTGGCGTCGCCGTCGCGCAGCAGGTCGGCGGCGACGGCCAGGCGCCAGCCGGTCAGGTACGCCATCGGGGGCTCCCCCACCAGCTCGGCGAAGCGCCGGGCCAGCGCGGCCCGGGACGCCCCCGCCCCGGCGGCGAGGGAGGCGACGGTCCAGGGGTGGCCCGGGTGCTCGTGGAGCAGGCGCAGGGCGCGGCCGACGACCGGGTCGCCCATCGCCCGGTACCAGGCGGGCGCCTCGGCTCCGGGCCGGGCGAACCAGGCGCGGACGGCGGCGATGAGCAGCAGGTCGAGGACCCGGTCGAGGACGGCGCTCTGGCCCGGTTCGTCGCGCGCGATCTCCTCGTCCAGGAGGGGCATCAGCGGGCAGCTCCAGAGGTCGGCGGGGAGGTGGGCCAGGGGCGGCAGGGCGTCGAGGAGGCGCCGCCCGACCTCGCCGTCCATCTGGTAGGTGCCGACGAGCACGGTGGTGCCGCCGTCGGGGGCGTTGCCCCAGGTCCGCACGCCCAGGCTCATGGCCTCGGCGAGCGGTTCCCCGGCGAGGGTGGCGCAGTGCCCGCCGGGGCCGACGCGGGCCAGCGGCGGGCGGCCGGGGAGGTCGGCGACGGTGTACGGCTCCGGTCCGCGCAGGACGGCGATGTCGCCGGGCCGCAGCGGCACGGGCTCGCCGGAGGCCGGGGAGATCCACGCCTCGCCCTCGGTCACGCACATCACGCAGAGCGGGGCGCCGTCCTCGATCCGCACGGACCACGGCGGGTCCATCACCATCCGCAGCAGGAAGGCGCCCCTGGCACGGGGCCCGTCGAGGAGTCCGGCGAGTGCGTCCATGCCCGCAGCGTAGACGCACGCGTATGCCGGCGAGCCCTTGGAGCATGGGCGGCGGGGGCGCGGGGCGGGAGTCTGGAGTCAGCCACGAAGGACGTGCGAACGAGCGGTGAGGAGCACATCATGACGATCCGTACGGTGCTGGTGACGGGTGCGACGGGCAAGACCGGGCGACGGGTGGCGGAGCGGCTCGCGGCGCGCGGGCCGGCCGTCCGGGAGGGCTCGCGCTCCGGCGCGGTGCCCTTCGACTGGGAGGCGCCGGAGGGCTGGGCGGCGGCGCTGCGGGGCGCGGACGCGGCGTACGTGAACTACTACCCGGACCTGGGGGCGCCGGGCGCGGCGGAGGCGATGAGCGCCTTCGGCGCGGTGGCGGCGGCGGAGGGCGTGCGGCGGCTGACGCTGCTGTCGGGGCGGGGCGAGCCGGCGGCCGTCGCGGCGGAGGAGGCGCTGCGGGAGGCGGCGGCGGGGGTCGAGCTGACGGTGGTCCGCGGGGCGTTCTTCGCGCAGAACTTCACGGAGGGGCTGCTCGCGGAGGGGGTCGCGGCGGGCGAGCTGGTCTTCCCGGCCGGGGACACCCCGGAGCCCTTCGTCGACGTGGCGGACCTCGCGGACGTGGTGGTGGAGACGCTGCTGTCGGACGCCCACGCGGGGCTCGTCCACGAGCTGACCGGGCCCCGGGCGCTGACCTTCGACGAGGTGGCGGCGGAGCTGTCGCGCGCCTCGGGGCGCCCGGTGGCGTACACGCCGGTGAGCCAGGAGGCGTACGCGGAACTGCTGGCCGGCTTCGGGCTCCCCCGCCCGGAGGCGGAGTGGTTCGCGGACCTCTTCGCGACGCTGCTCGACGGGCACAACGCCGAGCCGACGGACGGGGTGAAGCGGGTCCTGGGGCGCGAGCCGCGCTCCTTCGCGCGGTTCGCGGCGGAGGGCTGAGGCCCCCGGGGCGGGCTGGGCGGGCGGGGACGGGCCGCGGGGGCCGGTCGGGAGGTCCGGCCGCCGCCCCGCGCCGGCCAGGGCGGCGCGGGGCCAGGGCGGCGCAGGGCCAGGGCAGCACAGGGCCCGGGCAGCACAGAGCCCGGGCAGCACAGAGCCCGGGCAGCACAGGGCCCGGGCAGCACAGGGCCCGGGCCGAAAGTCCCGGGGCTTCGCGCGGGGCGGCTGTTACCTTGGACGCATGGGTGCGTTCTCCTACTACTTCCTCTGATTCCTGGTGCCGGTCCGGCCGCGGACGCGGCCACGGGCCGGTTTCGTGTGCCCTCCTTCCACGAACCCAGCAGAGGAATCCACCCATGCGCGAGCGCGCCCAGCTCTCCCTCCGTCACGTCGGCGTCTCCTTCGGGGACCGCCGCGTCCTCGACCAGGTCTCCTTCACCGTCCGCCCCGGCGAGAAGGCCGTCGTCGTCGGCGAGAACGGCTCCGGCAAGTCCACCCTGCTCCGGCTGCTCGACGGCGGCCTGACCCCCGACGAGGGCGAGGTCCTCGTCCGCTTCCCCGGCTCCGTCGCCCGGCTCGCCCAGACCCTGCCGGAGACCTACCCGGTCGGCCCCGACGACACCGTGCAGGACGCCGTCGACCTCGCCCTCGCCGAACTGCGCGGCCTGGAGGCGGAGTTGCGGGCGGCCGAGGCGGGCCTCGGCACGGCGGGGCCGGAGGAGCTGGCCGCGTACGGCGCGCTCCTCGACCGCTTCGAGGAGCGCGGCGGCTACACCGCCGACGCCGAGGCCGCCGCCTCCCTGCGCGACCTCGGCCTCGGGCACCTCACCGGCGACCGGCCGCTCGCCACCCTCTCCGGCGGAGAGCAGGCACGGCTCGCGCTCGCCTGCGTGCTCTCCTCCGGCGCCGAGCTCCTGCTGCTCGACGAGCCGACGAACCACCTCGACCGCGACGCCGTCGACCGGCTGCGCGACCGGCTCGCCGCGCACCGGGGCACGGCCCTGGTCGTCACCCACGACCGGGCCTTCCTGGAGGGCTTCGCGACGACGGTCCTGGAGGTCGACCGGGACCGGCGGACCGTGCTGCGGTACGGGGACGGCTGGGCCGGCTACCGGAGCGCGAAGGCCGCCGAGCGCCGCCGCCGGGTCCAGGAGCACCTGGAGTGGCGGGAGGAGGTGGCCCGCACGGAGGAGCTGGTCGCGGCGGCGGGGCGACGGCTCGCCGTGACCGGCGGGGATCCCCGCCAGGGCTTCGGCAAGCACCGCCGCTCCAGCGAGAACAAGCTGTCGGGACAGGTGCGGACGGCCCGCCGCCGGCTCGACGAGCTGCTGCGGGAGCCGGTGGCCGCGCCGCCCGAACCGCTGCGGTTCGGCGGGCGGTTCGCCGGCGACGGGCCCCTCGCGGAGGTGCTGGTGGAGCTGGAGGGGGTCCGCTGCGGTGACCGGCTCGCCGTGGACGGACTGCGGATCGGGACCGGCGAGCGGGTGCTGGTCTCCGGGCCCAACGGGGCCGGGAAGACGACCCTGTTGCGGCTCCTGGCCGGGGAACTCGCCCCGGAGGAGGGGGTGGTGCGCCGCACGGGCCGGGTCGGCTACCTCGCGCAGGAGCTGCCGCACTCCCCCAGCAGCCGGACCGCCCTCGCGGTCTGGGCGGACGGCCGGCCCGGGCCGGCCGAGGACCACGCCGGGGAGCTGCTGGCGCTGGGCCTGCTGCGCGAGGAGGACCTGACGGTCCCCGTGGCGGCGCTCTCCGCCGGCCAGCGCCGCCGCCTCGAACTGGCCCTGCTGGTCGCCCGCCCCGCCGACCTGCTGGTCCTGGACGAGCCCACGAACCACCTGGCGCCCGCGCTGGTGGAGGAGCTGGAGGAGGCGGTCGCCGCGTTCCCCGGGACGGTGGTCGCGGTCTCGCACGACCGGGAGTTCCGCGAGCGCTTCGCCGGCCGCCCGCTCGAACTGGCCGGGGGCCGGGTGGCGGCGGGCTAGGGCCCGTCTGACCATGGGCGTCGGATCGGGCCGGGGCGTTCGGTGCGTTCGATCGGCGTGCGGCCGGGGCGTCCTCGAACGGGGTCTCCCCCGCTCGGGCGAAGCCGAGAGCTCGGGGAAGGCGCTACTCGGGCGTTTCGGCCGTGCGGCGAGCGTGCGTGCCGGGCGAGCCGGACCGGCGGGAATGGTCAGACAGAACCTAGGAGGCCGGGGGCTTCGCGTACGCCGCGAGGCGGTACTCCGGGGCCGGGCGGGGGCGGTCCTGGTCCGGGAGGGCCGCCAGGGCGGTGGCGAGGGCCTCGGTGGCGGCCGGGTCGCCGCGGAACCAGGAGGCGTAGCGGCCGGCGCGGAGCCTGCGGGCGGTGGCTGCCGGGGTCGCGCCCTGGCCGTGGCCGGTGAAGGTGGCGGTGCCGGCCGGGGCCAGGCCGTGGGCGGCGGCGAGGGCGTCGACGCGGCCGGCCAGGTCGTGGGCGGCGCCGGCCGCGCGGTGCGGCCGCAGCAGGGCGTCGATGTCGCTGCCGACGTCGTGGGCGGCGTCCTTGTCGACGGTGACGGCGAGGACGCCGCCGGGGCCCAGCACCCGCGCGGCCTCGGCGACGATCTCCCCGGTGAACGGCACCAGGTGGAGCAGCCACACCGCGCAGACCGCGTCGAGGCTCCCGTCGGGGAAGGGCAGCCGGCGGGCGTCGGCGCGGACCGCCCGGCCGGGGAGCCGCCCGGCGGCGGTCCGGAGCATGGCGTGGGCGGCGTCGGCGCCGAGGACCCGCAGCCCGGGCCGGTCCAGCCGCTCGGTGACGAGGCCGGTGCCGCAGGCGAGGTCGAGCAGGGTGCGGGCCCCGGGCGGCACGAGCCGCAGCACGGCCCCGGCCGCCGCCTCGGCCCGGGGCACGCCGCCGCGGGTCTCGTCGTAGTGGGCCGCCTCGGTCTCGTAGTCGAGCAGGGTGTCCGCCATGCCCGGGATCGTACGGGGCGGCCCGGGGTGACGACGGGTCAGCGGGCGCCGTGGCCGGGGGCGACGGACTCGACGCGTTCGGCGAGGTCGAAGTCCTTCCCGGTGAGGGCGCCGCCCGCGGAGTGGGTGTGGACGGCGAGGGCGACCGAGTCGTAGCCGAGGGTCAGGTCGGAGTGGTGGTTCAGCTCCTGCTGGATCTGGGCGACGTGGACGACGAGCGCGGTGGCGGCGAAGTGGTCGGGGAGCCGGTAGGAGCGGACCAGCCGGGCGTCCTCGACGGACCAGCCGGGGAGCTCCCGCAGTCGGTCCTCGATCTCCTTCTGCGACAGCGGCTGTGCGGGCACGGGGGTGCTCCCTCCGGTCGGTGGTGCGCGGGGTGGGGGGTACGCGGTACGGACGTCGCTCCCCGGGGGAACGTACCCGGGTCACCCCTCTGGGATACCGTCTGCGCATGACAACGGTGGTGAGCGACACGGGCGTCGGGCCTCTGCTGCGCGGCTGGCGCGAGCGGCGACGGCTCAGCCAGCTGGAGCTGGCGCTGCGCGCGGACTCCTCCGCGCGGCACATCTCCTTCGTCGAGACGGGCCGCTCGCGTCCGAGCGAGGAGATGGTCCTCAGGCTCGCCGAGCACCTGGACGTGCCGGTGCGGGACCGCAACGTGCTGCTCCTGGCGGCGGGTTACGCGCCCCGCTACGCGGAGTCGACGCTCGACGCGCCGGAGCTGGAGACGCTCAGGGACGGCATCGCGCGGCTGCTCCAGGGGTACGAGCCGTATCCGGCGCTCGTGGTGGACGGCTCGTACACGGTGGTGGCGGCCAACCGGGCGATCGCGCTGATGCTCGACGGGCTGCCGGAGCACTTGCTGACGCCTCCGATGAACGTCATGCGGATCACCCTGCACCCGGAGGGCCTGGCGCCCCGGATCCGCAACCTGCGGGAGTGGCGGGGGCACCTGCTGGCCCAGATGGAGCGTCAGATCGCCTTCGCCCGCTCGGACGCGCTGCGCGCGGTGTACGAGGAGGTGGCGGCGTATCCGCTGCCGGAGCCGTCCGGTGAGCGGGACGCCGAGGACCCGGAGCCGTATCCGTACTTCGCGCTGCCGCTGCGGATCGAGCACGACGGACGGGTGCTGTCCTTCGTGTCGTCGATTTCGACCTTCAACACGCCGATGGACGTGACCGTCGCCGAGCTGGCCATCGAGACGCTGCTCCCGGCCGACCCGGCGACGGTGGAGTACCTGCGCTCCCTGGGCGACTGACGCCTCCTCAGCGGCCGGCGGCGCGCAGCGCCGACCACTGGAGGAAGGCGAAGCCGGCGACGGTGCCGGCCTGCATCGGGGTCCAGACGAGTCCGGCGGTGGTCGGGTCCAGCCAGGCGGTGAGGGCGACCAGGCTGAGGACGGCCCACAGCAGGTTGGCGTCCACGACGAGCTTCACGGCGAGCGCCGGGGGCTGCGGGCGGCTCGCCAGCAGGGCGACTCCGGCGGCGAAGGCCGTGAGGAAGAGGCCGAGTCCGAGGAGCAGGGCGGAGTCCACGCCGAGGAGTTCGCCGAGCGGACCGGAGGCGAGGAGGTAGGCGAGTCCGTTGGCCCCGGTGACGGCGGCGTCGAGGGCGAGGAACCGGCGGACCATGGACTGCGGCTGGGTGGTGCGGGCGAGACCGGCGAGCAGGGCCTGGGACATGACGGATCACCCTCCAGAAGGGGTCGTGTCTACGGTGGGGACCCGGCGCCCGGGCGGAGTGCGCCGCCCGGGTTCCGGTGTTCTGAGCTTGCCTCCCGGGGCCGGTGCGGGTCGATTACCCGGGAGGTCATGCCGGAGTCCGGGCGGGGGGCCCGCGCGGGGCGGCGGGGCGGGGGCTCCGGCGCCCGTGGAGGCGCGGGAGGGGGGCGACGGGCCGTCAGTAGGCGGCGCGGCGGTGGCCGATGTAGGCGCGCAGCCGGGTGGTGTCGGCTTCGGTCCAGCCCTCGGGCGGGACGACGGCGGCCCAGCCGTCGACGGCCCCGGCGCCGTAGCGGTGCCCGTGCGGGGCGTCGACGCCGTACGAGACGGCCATGTCGACCGAGGTCTGCCAGAAGGTGACGAAGGGGAACCAGCGGATCTCGGGCGTGATGTCCGGGCCGAGGGGGCGGGAGAGCCAGGCCGGCCGGTCGAGGAGGAGGTCGGGCGACCACCAGACGACGGGGTCGGAGGCGTTCTGGAGGTAGACCACGCGGGGGTGCCGCCAGGCGGCGGTGGGGCGGGCGAGGTCGGCGGCCGGGAACTGGCCGAAGCGGACGTGGGCGCCGTCGTCGTAGGCGGGGCGCCAGACGGGGCTGCCCGGGTCGCGGTCGCGGCGGAGCTCGCGGGAGATCGGCGAGAAGTCGGGCGGGCCCATGAGGAGGGCGCCGTCGGTGCCGGCGAGGAGGGCGTCGACGGTGCCGAAGGAGGCTTCGACGGCGTAGGCGCCGAGGCTCTCGCCGGTGACGACGAGCCGGGGCCTGCGGTCTTCGGGCAGCGCGTCGAGGCGGGCCCGGACGGCGTCGAGGAGGGCGCGGGTGGCCTGTCCGGCCTTCTCCTTGTCGACGAGGAAGGAGACCCAGCTCGGCAGGTACGAGTACTGGACGGCGACGATCGCGGTGTCGCCCCGGTACATGTGCTCCAGGGCCTCGGCGACGTTCGGGTCGACCCAGCCGGTGCCGGTGGTGCCGGCGACGGCGAGGACGGCCCGGTCGAAGGCTCCGGTGCGGTCGAGTTCGCGCACGGCGAGGGCGGCCTGGGCGGCGAAGGGACGGTCGTCGGCGAAGGCGACGGGCGGGGTGGAGGGCACGTAGACCCGGACGGGGTCGCGGGAGGGGCGGCCGCTCCAGGCGGTGAGCGCGGCCCGGGTGGGGGTGGAGCCGGTGAAGTTGCGGCCCTCGTAGCCGAGGGAGTCCCAGCCGAGGAGGGAGCCGGGGCCGCCGGAGACGAAGCGGGAGACGGGGCGCTCGATGCCCGCCTTGGTGCCGCCGTTGGTGGCGGCGGCGATGCGGTCGGCGACGTCGACGATCCCCCGGTCGTAGACGAGGTCGCGGACGCCGACGAGGACGGCGAGGGCGGTGAGCAGCGCGCCGGTGGCGTAGGCGACGGGCCGGGGCAGCAGCCGGCCGAGCAGCCGGATCAGGGTGACGGCGCCGAGGCGCACGAGCCGGGCCAGGAGCAGGGCGAGGGCGAGGAGCGCGAGGGCGATCAGTGCGATCATCGGGGTGTGCCAGGTCAGCGAGGGCGGCAGGTCCTGGAGGACCCTCAGCCGGCGCTGCATCCGGGCGGACTCGGAGATGAGCCAGACGCTCGCGAACGGGGCGAGCAGCCAGTACGCCTGCCAGCAGCGGGTGCGGAACCCCTCCCCCGGGTGCCGGGGGACGACGGTCCGGAAGAGCCAGGCGAGGGTGGAGCCGAGGGCGTAGCCGATGGCGGCGGTGATGCCGCCGACGATGCCCTGTAGGTACCAGGGGCGGGGCACCAGCGAGGGGCTGAGGCTCGACCAGAAGAAGACGGTGGCCAGGCAGAGCGCGGTGAGGTCGGGCCACCGCCGGACCCGGTACGCGGGGTCCGGGCGGTCCCGGTAGGGGCGCCGCGCGAAGGAGAGGCACCGGCCGGCGGCACGGCGGGCGAGGACGACGAGGACGGCGGGGACGCGAGGCCCTGGGCCCGGGCCGAGGTCCGCGCCGGGATCCTCGCCGGGGCCCGGGCCGGGGCCCGGGCCGGGGTCCGCGCCGGGGTCCGCGCCGGGGTCCGGGGACCGAGCGGGCTGGGGGGTCCGGTCGGCCGAGGTCATCCGGACAGCGTGGTACGGACAAGCGGGCGGCCGCAAACGGGATTCCCCGGCGACCGGACGGATCCGGCCGCCCGGCGGGAGCGGGGCGGCCGGATCCGGTGGCCGGCGGACCGTCCGTCAGCGGGCCCGGGGCTCGCGGCGCGGGCCGGGGCCGACGGGGGCGGGCGCCGGCGCCGCGGCCGGTTCGGGGGCCGGAGCGGACGGGTGCTCGGCGGCGCGGCGGGACCGGGCGGCCTCGGCGCGCAGCAGGGCCTGGAGGACGGCGTACGGGTCGGTGGGCATGGCGGTGCTCCTCGCGGGGTGCGGGGCGGGTGGGGGCTGCTGGAGGCGGGGCCCGTCAGCAGCGCATCACCACCCGCCGGGGCGAGGACGGGCGCGGCACGGGTACGGGGGCGGGGGCGGCGGCCCCGGGGGCGCGGCGGGACCGGTGGGGGCGCGGGGACGCCGGGACGGGCCGGACGCGGGTCCGGCGGCGCCGGGCGCGGCCGGGGAGGCCCGCCTCGGCGGGGCCCGGTTCGTGGGTCTCGCCGGCCGGGTCCGGGGCGGCGGGCGCGGCGGCCGGCCGGGGTTCGGCACCGGCGGGGCCGCCCGCCCCGCCGAGGGCGGCGAGGACCATCAGTGCGCCGCAGAGCAGGGCGAGGAGCCGCCGGAGGCGCGCCGTGCGGCCCGCCGGGGTGGCGGGCGCGCGGGACGGCCGGGGTGCGGGGCTCACGGTGATCCGTACTGCCCCGCCGGGCCGTCCGGCGCTCCGTCCGGGCGGGAGAACCGCCCTCCTGGACTACGCCTCCGGGGGCCGGTTCACCGTCACGGGGGTCCGGGCGCCGCGGGCCGGGCCGCTTCGGGAGCCGTCTCCGGGGCCGTCTCCGGGGCCGTCTCCGGGGCCGTCTCCGGGGCGAGCGGCACCTGCGGGCCGTCGCCCTCGCGCAGCCAGCGCCGCAGCACCCGGTGCACGTGCTCGGCGCCCACCAGCTCCTCCCCCTCCGCGACCGGCGGCGACAGCTCCGGCGGGGAGAGCAGGAAGGGGCGGGACTGCTCGCCGCCGAGGCCGCCGTGCGAGCCGATCTGCTCCTCGAAGGCGTGCACGGTGCCGGTCGCCGGGTCGTACATCGAGTTGACCATCACGTCGGCGACGTGCGGGAAGCCGTCGGTGCGCCGGACCGCGTCCGCCGCGCCCCGGCCGAAGACGGCCAGCGGCCCGTCGTCGGCCAGCTCCGCCACCGGCACCTCCACGCCGTCCCGGCCCATCACCACCGAGCCGTGCTCGGCGCTCGCCACCAGCAGGAAGCCGATCCCCGGATGCTGGGCGAGGGTCCGCAGCAGCGCCGGGTGGCGCCGGTCGATCTCCTCCCTCGTCATCCGGTGCGGCACGTCCGGGAAGGAGATCAGGCCGAGGTTGCCCGAGGCGAGGACGACCGGCTCGGAGGGCCGGGCGGGCAGCTCGCGCCGCGTCTCCTCACCGGTCTCCACCGGCCGGTGCAGGGCGCTGCGCAGCGCGTCCCTGGCCGCGTCCCTGGCCTCCGCGCCGCTGCGGGTCCGGCCGACCCGCCGGGACACCGGCAGCCCGCAGCCCGCCCGCACCAGGTCCTTCAGCGTCAGCCCGTACGCGCCGGCGAAGGTCTCCCCCGGGCTCTGCCCGTGGTCGGAGAGGAGCACGATCCGGTACGGCCTCGGGGCGTGCTCGGCGACCCGGGCGACCAGCCCGAGCGAGCGGTCCAGCCGGCGCAGCACCTGGTCGGTGTCCCGGCCGCGGGGGCCCGAGTGGTGCGCCACCTCGTCGTAGGCCACCAGGTCGGCGTAGACGGCGGTACGGCCCGCCAGCATGTCGCCCATCACCGCCGCGACCACCACGTCCCGCTCGACCACCGTCGCGAAGGCCCGCACGAAGGGGTACGTGCCGCCGCGCCGGATCCGGGGCGTCTCGCGGCGCAGCCGGGCCCGGGTGGACTGCGCCAGCTCGCGCACGACCTCGTTGACGAGCGAGCCGGCGGTGCGCACCGCGTTGGCCGGGTCGGCGAAGTACGCGACGTAGCCGGCGCGCGAGCGGTTGCGGCGGCCCCGGCGCGCCGCCACGGTCAGCACCAGCGCCACCTGGTCGGCGCCGCCGCTGAAGAGGTTGCCCCGGGAGGCGCCGTCCAGGCTGAGCAGCCCGCCGTCGCCGGTGCGGCGCACCGCCCGGCGCTGGAGCTCCACCGCGCTCGCCGGCCGGTTGGAGACCATGAGCCGGCCGGTGTCCTTCTCGTACCAGCGGAAGGCGGGCACGTCCTCGTTGGTGCCGTGCAGGATGCCGAGCTGGCTGGCTCCGGTCTGGCTCGACCAGTCCGTCCGCCACGGGGTGAGCCGGTGCCCGGCGTCCAGCCAGCCCGCCACCGTCGGCATCAGTCCGTCGGCCACGGCCCGGCGCAGCGCCTCGTGGCCGACGCCGTCGAGCTGGACGAAGACGGTGCCGGGGGCGGGCGCCGGGACGGAGCGGGGGTCGCGGGGGCTGGTGCGGCCCGTCTGCCGGTACAGCCGGCGGCGGTAGGCCTCGTCGTCGCGCACGGCGAGCGCGGTGGAGGTGGCGGACGCGACCGCGGACATCACGGCCGCGACGACGACGGCGGTCTCGGGGTCGGCGGCGCCCCGCCCGTCCGGGATCAGCCAGAGCGCGAGGAGCAGCAGCGAGCCGTTGAGGAAGAACACCAGCAGGCCGAGGACGAGCGCCGGGACCAGCAGGAAGGCGCGGACGACGAGCGGCCAGACGAGGGCGGTCAGCAGGCCGAAGGCGCCGGCGGCCCAGGCGGCGGTCAGGGCGGTGCGGGTGAAGCTGTCGCCGCCGGGGGACTGCAGCTGGAAGTCCGGCAGCAGTCCCGCGAGCACGAGCAGGGTGAGCGTCGAGACGCCCCACACGCTGAGCACCCGCACCGCCGTCCGTCCCGCGCCCCGCCACCGCCGGTCGCGCCCTCGCCCGTCGCCCACGCCGCCCGCACCTTCCGCCCAAACGTCCCCCCACCCTGACATACCTCCCCACCCGGGGCGTCCCCCAGTGGTGCGGCCGGGCGCGGATCGCGGAGCGGGGGCGGGGGGTCAGGTGCCGTCGTAGCCGGCGGTGGGCATGGAGAGGCGGCGGTGGACGGCGGCCCTGGCGGCGGAGTCGTAGCGCGGCGGCGCCGCGTCGGCCGTCTCGACGCGCACGCCGCGCCGCGCGCACTCCGCCCGGAAGCCCGGCACCGAGGTGAGCGCCCGGGCCAGGACGTGCTCGTTCGCCGCGACGAAGACGTCGACCGCGCCGGACTCGACGTCGGCCCAGAGCTCGTCGTGGTCGGGCCGGACGCCGTAGAAGAGGAGCTGGCGGGCGAGGACGTACCCGCGTTCGACCGCCCAGCGGGCGCACACCGCGTGCTGGCCGCGCGTGTCGACGAGGAAGGGGTCGGAATCGAGTTCTTCGAGCGGGGTGAGGCTGGCGATCGCCGCGACCCGGACGTCGTTCATGGGCCGACCCTACTGCCCCGCGGAGCCGCACGGGAGGGCCGCCGGGCCTCTACCCTCGTGAGGGAGCGCGGATCGCGAGGGAAGGGCGGCATGCCGGTGGAGGTCACCTGGTGGGGGCACGCGACCTGCACGGTCGAGGACTCCGGGGTCCGGTTCCTCACCGATCCGCTGTTCGCCCGGCGCCTCGCGCACCTGCGCCGCCGCCGCGGCGCCCCGCCGCCGCCCGAGGCCGCGGTCGCGGAGGCGGTCCTCGTCTCGCACCTGCACTCCGACCACCTGCACCTGCCGTCGCTGGCCCGGCTCGCGCCGGGGACCCGGCTCCTGGTGCCGTCCGGCGCGCCCGACGCGGTGCCGGGGCTGCGCCGGCTGGCCGCGGCGGGGCTGCGGCTGACGGAGGTGTCGCCCGGCGACGAGGTGGTGGTGGAGGGCGTGACGGTGCGGGCCGTACCGGCCCTGCACGACGGCCGGCGGCTGCCGTTCGGCCCGCACCGCTCCCCCGCGCTCGGCTATGTGGTCGAGGGCGAGGCGCGGACCTACTTCGCCGGGGACACCGGGCTCTTCGACGGCATGGCGGAGGCGGTCGGGCCGGTGGACGTGGCGCTGCTGCCGGTGGGCGGCTGGGGCCCGTTCCTGGGACAGGGGCACCTGGACGCGGGGCGCGCGGCGGAGGCGCTGGCGGAGCTGTCGCCCGCGGCGGCGGTGCCGGTGCACTACGGGACGTACTGGCCGATCGGCATGGACGGGGTCCGGCCGCACGAGTTCCACGCGCCGGGCGACGAGTTCGCGCGGCAGGCGGCGCGGCTGGCGCCGAAGGTGGCGGTGCACCGGCCGGCGCACGGCGAGCGGGTGCGGCCCGAGGTCGCCCGGTGAGCGGTGGGCTGCTGGCCGCGGTGCGGGACCTGCCGCCGGAGTCGACGCAGCAGGCGGTGGGGTACCCCTCGCTGTTCCTGCTGGTGTCGCTGGGCGCGCTGGTGCCGGTGGTGCCGACGGGGGCGATCGTCAGCTCGGCGGCGGTGGTGGCCTTTCACCAGTCGTCGCCGTTCTCGCTGCTCTACGTCTTCCTGGTCGCCTCGGCCGCCGCCTTCCTCGGCGATCTGGCGCTCTACTGGCTGGGGCAGCGCGGGGTCCGGTCGCGGAACGGCTCGCGCTGGCTGGCGGCGCTGCGCTCGCGGGTGACGCCGGACCGGCTGGCGCACGCGCAGGAGCGGCTCGACAGCCACCAGGTGTCGGTGCTGGTGCTGTCCCGGCTGGTGCCGGCCGGGCGGATCCCGGTGATGCTGGCGTGTCTGCTGGCCCGGATGCCGCTGCGCCGGTTCGCGCGGGGCGACGCGGCGGCGTGCCTGGCCTGGGCGGCGACGTACCAGCTGATCGGGATCCTGGGCGGTTCGCTCTTCCCGGAGCCCTGGCAGGGCGTGGTGGCGGCGGTGGGCCTGACGCTGCTGGTCAGCGCGGTTCCGGTGCTGTGGCGGCGGATCCGGGGCGGCGGGCGCGACGCGCTACGGCACGAGGACGCGTGACCCGCCGACCGGGAGGTCCCACAGGTCCTCGCGGGGAAGTCCGGCGCGGGCCCAGGCGGCCCGGACCCGGGTGAGGGGTTCGAGGACGGGTTCGGAGGAGAGGACGAAGGTGGCCCAGTGCATGGGGGCCATCCGGCGGGCGCCCAGGTCCTGGTGGGCCTGGACGGCCTCCTCGGGGTCGGTGTGGACGTCGCTGAGCCACCAGCGCGGGTCGTAGGCGCCGATGGGCAGGAGCGCCAGGTCGATGCCGGGGTGGCGGCGGCCGATCTCGGCGAACCAGTGGCCGTATCCGGTGTCCCCCGCGAAGTAGACGCGGTGGCCGGCGGTGTCGGTGAGCACCCAGCCGCCCCACAGGGAGCGGCAGGTGTCCAGCAGGGTCCGCTTGGACCAGTGGTGGGCGGGGACGAAGTCGAAGCGGACGCCGCCGAGTTCGGCCGCCTCCCACCAGTCGAGCTCGGTGACCCGGGTGAAGCCGCGCCGGACGAACCAGCGGCCGAGGCCGGCCGGGACGAGGACCGGCGTGGCGCGCGGGAGGCGGCGGAGGGTGGGGGCGTCGAGGTGGTCGAAGTGGTTGTGGCTGATGACGACGGCGTCGACCGGCGGCACGTCCTCCCAGCGGACGCCGACCGGGGTGAGCCGGGCGGGGGTGCCGAAGATGCGCCGGGACCAGACCGGGTCGGTGAGGACGGTGAGGCCGCCGACGCGGACGATCCAGCTGGCGTGCCCGGCCCAGGTGACGGCGACGGTGCCGGGGCCGGCGGGCGGCAGCGGGCCGGGCTCGAACGGCAGCAGCGGCACGTCCCGCAGGCCCTCGGGCCGGGGGCGTACGGCTCCTTCGCGGGCGAACCGGGCGAGGGCGCGGACGCCGGGCAGGGGCGCGGTGAGCCGGTCGGCGAAGGTGCGGGGCCAGTCCGCGCGCAGCCGGCCGAGGGGCTGGAGCACGGAGGTGGGGAGCGCGGCGGGCGAGGCCCGGTGCGGGGCCCCGGCGGCCGGGGCGGGGCGGGCCGTCCGTTCGGTCATCTGCGGGCTCCGTTCTGCGCGGTGGGGTCGGCGAGTTCGTCGAGGGCGGCGGTCAGCCCGCCCAGGGCCCGTACCGCCTGCGGCAGTTCCTCGGGGACGCGGGCGGCGAGCGTCTCGGCACGTTCGGACGGGCCGGCGCCGAGCAGCGGGCCGGTGTCGAGGCGGAACCGGAGGGCGCCGAGTTCGTCGCCGAAGCGGTGGCCGCCGGGGACGGGCCGGCCGAGGCGGGCGGTGAGGTGCTGCTCCAGTTCCAGGGAGTCGGTGACGCCGTGGGCGGTGAGTCCGGCGCGGAGCGGCCCGAGGTCGGCGTAGAGGTGGCGGCCGGCCCTCGGGGGCCGGGCGAGGGCGCCCGCGGCGAGGACGGCGCGGTACGCGGCGGCGGCGAGCCGGCCGTGGACGGCGGCGGCGCGCAGGGCAGGGACGAGGACGTCCTCGGGTTCGTCGAGGGCGTGGGCGACGGCGGCGGCGACGGGGGCGGGGAGCACGGCGCCGAGGGCGGTGAGGACGTCGAGGGCGCGGGCCCGGGGGTCGCCGTAGCGGTCGGCGCGGGCGGCGCCGGTGGGCGGGAAGCGGGCGATGGCGCAGGGCCAGGAGGCGGGGACGAGCCCGCCGCCGGCGAGGTCGGCGAGGACGGTGACGTCGTCGGGGCACATCTCGGCGGGGCTGACCAGGACGGTGTCCCGGGGATGGTGGAGGGTGTCGCGCCAGGTCTCGTCGCTGATCACGTGGAGGCCCTCGGCGACGGCGGCCTCGCAGCTCTCGCGGACGAGTTCGGGCGGGGCGACGGTGGCGGTGGGGTCGTCGGCGACGGAGAGGAGCAGGACGCGGGGGTCGCCGCCCTCGGCGCGGACCCGGCGGACGGTCTCCAGGAGGGCGTACGGGTCGGGGACGCCACCGGCCTCGGGGGTGGTGGGCACGTGGTAGGCGGGCCGGCCGAGGAGCCGGATCTGCGGGGTCCACCAGGCGGGGCAGGGGCGGGGCAGCAGCACGTCGCCGCCGTGGGCGGCGAGGAGGGCGAGGAGCAGGGCGGGGGCGCCGGGGGCCACGAGGGCGTCCTCGGCGTGGCCGCGCAGGCCGCGGCGCCACCAGTACCCGGCGGCCGCCTCGCGGGTGACGGGTCCGCCGCCGGGCGGTTCGGGATCGGTCCGGCCGGCGGCGGCCGCGAGGAGCGCGGCGAGCCCCGGGGGAACGGGGCGGCCGCTCCCGGGCGCCGGGGGGGCGTAGCGCACCGGGCCGCGGCCTTCCGGAGCCGTCTCCCGCATGTCCCGTACCTCCTGAGCGCGCGGGGCACCGGGCACGGCGTCCCCGTGCCCTTTATAGGCGCTCCTGCCCGCTGTCGCGCTTTTAAATGACGGTGACCGGGTGACGGACGACGGCGTCGAGGAGGTGGCCCCGGGCGGGGCGGACGGCCCGGCCGGGGCGGACGTTCCCGGCGGCGCCGGTGGTACGGGAGAGGGGGCGGCGGACCCGGTCGTGGTCGGTGCCGCCGGAGGCGTACGGGGTGTCCGGGCCGCGCGGCGGCGGGCCGACGGCGCCGGGGGGTCCGGGCGGTGCCGGAGACGGCCCGGCCCTGCCGGGCGGTGCGGGGGCCGCGGGCGCCGCCGGCGCGTCCGACGAGGGCCGTCCGGGTGACGGAGGGCGGGTCGCGGAGGTCCCCGTGGCTGCCGCAGGCGCGGCGGCGGGACGGGAAGAAGCGCGGCGGCCCGGTTCCCCCATGGTCCGGGCCGCCCCGCTGGTACGCGCCCCCGTTGCGCGTCCCCCCGCACGGAAAGATATAGAAGTCCTTTCTAGAAACCAACTTCAATCCGGAACCTTTCCGGATCACCTCGCCGCTCCCCCCTCGAACTCCTCTCCGCCGACCGCCCGTTCACGCGCCCCCTCACGCCCCCTTCGTCCACATGACGAGACGTCGGTCTCACGATCCGGCGAATGGCCCTACCGTGGAACCACGCACCCACACCGAGGGAGTCGGTTCCATGACGCACGCCTCCGAGCAGTCCAAGGCCCACGAGACCGCCGTCTACACCCACGGCCACCACGAGTCGGTCCTCCGCTCGCACAGCTGGCGCACCGCCGCCAACTCGGCGGCCTACCTGCTGGACGAACTGCGCCCCGGACTCGACGTGCTGGACGTCGGCTGCGGACCCGGCACCATCACCGCCGACCTGGCCGCCCTGGTCGCCCCGGGCCGGGTCACCGGCGTCGACACCGCCGAGGACGTCCTGGACAAGGCGCGCGCGGCCGCCGCCGAACGGGGCCTGGAAGGCGTGGAGTTCCAGGTGGCGGACGTCCACGCCCTGGACTTCCCCGACGACTCCTTCGACGTCGTCCACGCCCACCAGGTGCTCCAGCACGTGGGCGACCCGGTCCAGGCGCTGCGGGAGATGCGCCGCGTCTGCCGGCCGGGCGGGATCGTAGCGGCCCGCGACAGCGACTACGGCGCCTTCACCTGGTACCCCGCGAGCCCGGAGCTGGACGGCTGGCTGGACCTCTACCGCCGGGTGGCACGGGCCAACGGCGGCGAACCGGACGCCGGGCGGCGGCTGTTCGCCTGGGCCCGGCAGGCCGGCTTCACCGACGTGACGACCACGGCGACCGCCTGGTGCTTCGCCACCCCCGACGAGCGGGCCTGGTGGAGCGGCCTGTGGGCGGACCGCACGACGGCCTCCTCCTACGCGGACCTGGCCGTCCTGGGCGGCCACGCCACCCGCGCCGAACTGGAGGGGATCAGCGCGGCCTGGCGCGAGTGGGGCACCCGCGAGGACGCCTGGTTCATGGTCCCGCACGGCGAGATCCTGTGCCGGGCGTGACCCCGGCCCGCCCTCAGGGCCGCATCCGGAACTCGTAGGCGGCCGGCAGGGGTTCGTCGGTGAGCCGCGCCCAGAGCTCGCCGAGGGTCTCGGCGCCCTCGCGGAGGTCCGGGACCTCGAAGCCCGCGTCGAAGACGGCGCGGGCCTCGGCCGGCCGCCCTTCGGCGAGGAGGATCCGCGCCTCCAGGAGACGGAAGGCGCCCCGGCCGCGCTCCTCCTCCGGCAGCGCCCGCCACAGCGCGCGGGCCCGTTCGGTCCGGCCGGCCGCGAGCTGGGCGTCGACGGCCTCGCGGGTCAGCGCGGCGGCCGTCGTCGCGGCGGCCGGCCCGTCGACCGTCCCGTCCAGTTCCGCGCACGCCTCGGCGAAGCGGTGGGCGGCCCGCTCGGGATGCCCGTCCTCGCGGTCGGCGACGGCCAGGCAGTACAGCAGCGGCCAGCGCACCGCCGCCCCGGCCAGCCCCCGCTCCCAGCTCCGTACCGCCTGGGCCCGGTCGCCGGCGTGCCACTGGGCCAGACCGAGGTGGTACTCGGTGGACGGATCGGCGGGGGCGGTCTCCAGCATGTCCCGCCAGGCCGGGGCGGTCTGCGGCGGGAACGGCACGTCGCCCTTGGCGGGCGGCGGCAGGACGCCGGTGCGCAGCAGGTCCCGCCAGGGCCGCTGCCCGGCACCGAGGGTCGTCTCCGGGAAGGGGGTGCCGGGGAGGTCGAGCCCGGCCCGCAGCACCTCCAGCGCGCCCCAGCCGGAGCCCGCCGACAGGACCGCGTCCGGCTCCGGGTCGGTGTCGGCGGCCCCCGCGCGCCAGGCGGTGTGCGCGGCGTCGACGGCGGCGCGCGGCAGAACCAGGTCGAGGCTCCGCTCGGCCTCCGCGCGGGCCGCGGCCCAGTCGGCGCCGAGCGCGGCGCCTGGATCGGCGGCCAGCGGCCCGTACGCCTCCAGCCAGCTCAGCTCCGACTCGGGGGCGAGCTCCAGGTGTTCGAGCTGGGTGCGGGCCAGTCCGGCCTGGATCTCGGCGTAGCCCTCGGTGCCCGGCGCGGTGAGCCACTCCTGCCAGCGGCGGCCGCCGGGCCCGGCGCCCCAGACGAAGAGCTTGCGGCCGCGCAGCGGGTCGGTCGAGGTCTGGACGAGACCGGTGCCGTCCTCGTCGAGGGCGGCGATCCAGCGGCGCCGGCCGTCCGGGAGGTCGTAGAACCAGTCGGCCGCGTGGGTGCTCTGCCCGGGCCGGGAGCGGTCCGTGCCGTCCTCCCCCACCGGCACGGGGACCTTGCGCAGGCCGCGCTCGTAGCCGTGGTGCCAGGCGGTGTCGGCGGGGGCGAGCACCCGGCGGCGTTCGGGAACGGCGGTGTTGGACCACCAGTAGACGGGGGCGGGCCGCTCGTGCGGATTGCGGATCCGGACGCCGACGAGGAGGAAGTCGGAGCCCTCCGGCAGCCACAGGTCGACCTGGAAGGGCAGGTCGCGCAGCCGCTCCCACTCCCAGAGCCGGATCATCGGCGTGCCGTCGGGGGCGGGGACGGTCGCCGCGTGCAGCGGGGCGCAGGAGAGGGTGCTGTGGCCGGTGGCGCCGGTGTTCCACTCGATGCCGCCGGAGAACCAGGCGCCGTTGAGGGCGAAGGCGGCGGGCTGGAACACCGGGTTGCGGTAGACGAGTTCACGGCCGGTGGGCTTGTGGCGCAGGGAGTGGATCCGGCCGCCGAGCCCGGGCAGGACGGTGACCCGCAGCCGGTCGTTCTCCAGGACGAGGACGTCGAGGGCGGCCTCCGGGCGCTCCCGGCCGTAGCCGTCGCGGACCGGGGCGGGCAGCAGGCTGCGCAGCGGCGCCCGGCCGATGCCCCGCGCCATCTCGCGCGGCAGCGCGGCCAGCTCCTCGGGGCCGAGGGCGTGCGCCGGTCCGGGGGCGCGCAGGGCGGGCAGCGGGTTGTCCGGGCCGAGCGGGGCCGCCGGGAGGGTGAGCACGGCACGTCGTACGGTCGTCATCCGCCCATGGAACACGCCGGGGCCCGCCCTGAACAGACCGCGTGACCTGGGCTTCGTGCGGCGTTTTATTGCCGCGCGCGGCGGCCGGTCCCCGGCCTAGGGTGGAGGGTCGTCCGCCGCCGGGGCGGGCACCGGGAGCACCACGGGAGTACGAGAGATGGGCACGCCACACACCTACCGGGTCATCGTGCGGGGCACCTTCGACGGGCTGTCGGCCGAGAGCCGGGAGCGGCTGCTCGCCGAGGTGGAGGAGCACGGCCTGGCGGGGATGCGCTTCACCGAGGAGGGTTCGCTCACCTACGACCGGGCGCTGAAGCACTTCTCGTACCGGCTGGTCGTCGCGTCGGACGCCGAGGACGGCGACGAGATGGCCGGGGCGCTCGCCGAGGAGCGGGTGGAGGCGGCGCTGGCCGCCCTCGGGCACGGCTACAAGGGGCTGAAGTCCACGGTGACCGACCTCGACACGATGAAGATCAACCGCAAGGGTCGGTGATCGCCCAGCGCTCGTGGTCCCGCCAGGCCCCGTCGACGAACAGCATGGCGGGCGAGAAGCCCTCCAGGCGGAAGCCGGCCCGGCGGACCAGGGCGCGCGAAGGGCCGTTGCCGGGCTGGATGTTGGCCTCCAGCCGGTGCAGTCCCATCGGGCCGAAGGCGTGCGCCAGGAGGAGGCCGAGCGCCTCCCCCATCAGGCCGCGCCCGGCGGCGTGCGCGAAGGCGCCGTAGCCGAGGGCTGCGCTGCGGAAGGCGCCGTGGACGATGTTGTTGACGGTGAGGAACCCGGCGATCCGGCCCGCCTCCGCCCGCTCGCAGACGAGGAAGCCGGCCCGGGCCGGCTCCTCGATCAGCGCGCCCGCGTAGGCGGCGTAGTGCTCGGCCGTGCGGGGCGGGAACAGCCACGGCCTGTGCAGCGCGACGCTCTCCTCGGCCCGGGCGGTGAACTCCCCCGCGTCGTCGAGGGTGAAGGGGCGCAGACCCACGCGGGGCCCGGCCACGAGGAAGCGGTCGAGATCGTCGGGCATGCGCCCCAGGCTAGCGCCGACGGGGCGCGGGGGCGGGGCGGCACGGGGCACGGCTCCGGGAGCGGGGCGGCACAGGGCACGGCTCCGGGAGCGGGGCGGCACGGGCGGCGGCGGGGTGCGCGCCGGGCGGTACGGCTCCGGGGGCGGGGCGGCACGGCGTACGGCTCCGGGGGCGGTGCGCTGCGGGGTACGGCTCCGGGGCGCGCGCCCCGGGGTACGGCTCCGGGGGCGGTGGTCCCGTTCAGCGGCGGGCGGCCGTCACCCGGACCGGGCAGGGTTCGCCCTTGCGCAGGACGCCGATCACGACCGTGGTGCGGCGGTCGAGGCCGGTGCCGGCGGACGGGTACTGGGTGCAGACCCGCCACCGCGGGGGCCACAGGACCCGCCGGTCCCGGCCGCTCGCGTCGTGGACGTCCAGCCGGGTGCGGTGGTCCAGACGGGTGAAGACCCGCCACAGCCCGCCGCCCCGGAAGTCCGGCATCGGCGGCCACGCGCCGCCCGCCGCCCGCCGGGCCCGGCGGGTGTCCGCGTCCCCGGCCGCGCCGGCCGCCGCCGCGGCGAGGGCCAGCGCCGCGCCCGCCCCGATCAGGGCGCCGCGCTTCACCGGCTCCTCCTCGGGCCCCTCCGGGCCGCGTACCAGCCGCAGAGCGCGCCCAGCACCGCGGTGGCGAGGAGGGCGAGGTAGAGCGGCATCGTCACCTCGGGGATCAGCAGCCGGATCCTGACCTCGCGGGTGTTCTCGAAGATGAAGACGAGCAGGAGGACCGCGACGACGACCATCCCGATCCGTCCGGGGGTGACGGCTCCGAACCTGTCGCCCCGTTTCGTGCCCGCCGTGTCCTTGGGACTCATGCCCGCCCTCTCCTCCGTCGTCCGTCACGGGCGTACCCGTGGGACCAGAATGGGGGGACCGGCACGCCGACGGGACGGTGGACGACTCCGTCCGGGTGACTTGTCAGACAACATGGGGCGGCTACGGTGGTGGCCGGACGACCGGACCAGACGGGAAGAGGAGAGGCCTTGGCGGTCAGCGGGCACCGGCGGCGGCCGGTCGTGGCGCTCTACGAGCGGATCGCGGACGCCGTCCACGACGGCACCTATCCGCCCGGCTCGACCCTCCCCTCCGAGCCGAAGCTCGCCGCCGAGCTGGGCGTGAGCCGGCCCGCCCTGCGCGAGGCGCTGCTGCTCCTCCAGGAGGACGGGCTGCTGACCGTGCGGCGGGGGGTGGGCCGGACCGTGAACGCCCGCCCGCCGCGCCGCGGCTTCGAGCACGTCCAGCCGCTGGAGGAGCTGATCGGCGGCGGCACGGGCCCCCGCGTGCGGGCCCTGCTGCGCACCCTGGAGGAGCCCACCGACTTCACCACCCAGCACCTGCTGGCCCCGGCCCGCGCCGAGCTGCGGTTCTGGGAGTCGGTGCTGGCCGGTGAGGCCGGACCCGCGGCCCTCTGTCACGAGTGGGCGGCGGCGGACGAGGTCCTGGACCGCGTCCACCCCGCCTTCGCCGCCGCACTGCGGGAGTGCGCGCCGGGGACGGCGGGCCCCGCCGCGTCGATGCTCTCGGTCCTGCTCGGAGCCTCGCGGGAGGTCGCCCTGCACGCCCACAGCGGGATCACCGCCACCCTCCTCGGGCGGCGCCGCGGCGAACAGCTGGGCAGGCCCGCGGACACCCCGGCGGTCCTGGTCACCCAGGTCGTCCGGGTCGGGGACACCCCCGTCCTGGCCGCCAAGCACATGCTCCCGACCGGCGCGCCCGCCCTGCCGGTCCTCCAGTCCCGCTGACGGTCCCGCCGAGCCCGCGCCCCCGGCGCCCCGCGCCCCGGGCCGGCGGGCGGGCGGGGCCGGCGGGCGGGCGGGGCCGGCTCCGGACCTCCGCCCTCGGAGCCGTACCGCGCCTCCTGGCTTCCCTCCGGCGTCCGCGCGTCCGCCGGGCGGGTCATGACGTACACTTCCCGGCCATGCACTTGTCTGACAACCCTGCCGCGCCCTCCGCGTCCTCTCGCGCCGCCGTCTCCGACTGGATCCGCCGCGCCCCGAAGGCCGTCCTCCACGACCACCTCGACGGCGGGCTGCGCCCGGCCACCATCGTCGAGCTGGCCCGGGAGTGCGGCTACACCGCGCTGCCCACCGAGGACCCGGCCGAGCTCGCGGTCTGGTTCCGGGACGCCGCCGACTCCGGCTCGCTGGAGCGCTACCTGGAGACCTTCGCCCACACCTGCGCGGTGATGCAGACCCGCGAGGCGCTGGTCCGGATCGCCGCCGAGTGCGCCGAGGACCTGGCGGCGGACGGGGTCGTCTACGCCGAGGTGCGGTACGCCCCCGAGCAGCACCTGGAGGGCGGGCTGAGCCTCGACGAGGTCGTCGAGGCGGTCAACGACGGCTTCCGCGAGGGCGAGCGCCGGGCCGGCGGCCGGATCACCGTCCGCGCGCTGCTCACCGGCATGCGGCACACCGACCGCTCGCTGGAGATCGCGGAGCTGACCGTGGCGCACCGGGACAACGGCGTCGCCGGCTTCGACATCGCCGGCGGCGAGATCGGCAACCCGCCCGCCCGCCACCTGCCCGCCTTCCAGCACCTGAAGCGGGAGAACTGCCACTTCACCATCCACGCGGGCGAGGCCGTCGGCGCCGAGTCGATCCACGAGGCGGTGCAGGTCTGCGGCACCGAGCGGATCGGGCACGGCGTGCGGATCACCGACGACATCGCCGAGGACGGCACGCTGGGCCGGCTGGCCTCCTACGTCCGCGACAACCGGATCGCCTTGGAGGTCTGCCCGACCTCCAACCTCCAGACCGGCGCGGCCAAGGACTACGGCTCGCACCCGATCGACGAGCTGCGCCGCCTCGGCTTCCGCGTCACCCTCAACACCGACAACCGCCTGGTCTCCGGCACCACCATGAGCGAGGAGTTCCAGCACATGGCGGACGCCTTCGGGTACGGCCCCGAGGTCTTCGAGGAGTTCACGGTCGCCGCCCTGGAGGCCGCCTTCCTGCCGCTGCCGGAGCGCCTGCGGCTGATCGAGGACGTCGTGCGTCCGGGGTACGCGGCGCTGTGACCGGCCGGGGAGGGCGGCGGGAGCCGTCCTCCCCGGTGGGAGAATGGCGGCCATGACAGCTGCTGAGGAGTTCAGGCCCGAGTCGGAGCGGATCACGCGCACCCTGCGCGACCAGATCATCGACGGGACCCGGGCCCCCGGCAGCCGGCTGGTGGAGCGGGAGATCGCGGCCGAGCTCGACGTGAGCCGGCTGCCGGTCCGCGACGCGCTGCGGGACCTGGTCAACGAGGGGCTCGTGACGCCCCGGCCTCGCACCTGGGCGGTGGTCAGGGAGTTCACCCCGTCGGACATCACCGACCTCATCGAGGTCCGGTCCGCCCTGGAGGTCCTGGCCTTCCGCCTCGCGGCCCAGCGCCGCACCCGCGCGGGCCTCACCAAGCTGCGCGCCGACCTCGACGCCGAGCAGGCCGCGGCGGGGCGCGGCGACGGCGCGGAGGCGCGCCGGGCGGCGGCCGACTTCCACGAGACGGTCACCGAGCTCGCCGACAACGCCCTGCTGACCGAGCTGGAGGGCACGCTGCGGAGCCGGATGCGCTGGCTGCTCGGCCAGCACGACGACTTCACGGTCGTGGCCGAGGAGCACGAGGAGCTGTTCCGGCGGATCGAGGCGCGGGACGTGGAGGGCGTCGAGGAGCTGGCGCTGCGCCACCTGGAGACGAGCCAGAGCAAGGCGACCGAGCACCGGCGGAGGCTGTCGGCGGAGTAGCCCCCCGGCCACCGCACCGACCGGCCCCGGCCGGTCGGTCGGCCCCGGCCGACCCCTCGCCTCCAACCGGCCCCTCGACCCTGACCGGTCCGTCCGCTCTGGCCGGTCCAGCCGCTCTGGCCGGTCCGTCGAGCCCGGCCGGTCGGTCGGCCCCCGGCCTCATCGGGCCCTCGGCGGAGGCGGGTTCGGTGGGTCAGAGCAGGGCGGGCACGTCGAGGGTGAGGGTGCCGGCGTCGGCGTCGAGCACCGCCGGCAGGCCGAGCGGCACGGTCAGGGCGGTGGGTCCGTGGCCGAAGCCCAGCTCCTCCACGACCGGGACGCCGAGTCCGCCGAGCCGGTCGGCGAGGACCGCCCGCACCTCCTCGTACGGCCCGCACTCCGCCCAGGAGCCGAGGGCGATCCCGGCGACGCCGTCGAGCAGGCCGGAGCGGAGCAGCTGGGTGAGGATCCGGTCGATGCGGTACGGCTCCTCCCCCACGTCCTCCAGGAGGAGCAGCCCGCCGGAGGCGGAGGGGCGGGCGTGCGGGGTGCCGAGCTCGGCGGCGAGGAGGCTGACGCAGCCGCCGAGGGTGATGCCGGCGGCGCGGCCGGGCACGAGCGGCCGGGCGGTGTCGAGGCCGAGGACGCGGACGGTCTCGGGCTCGAAGAGGGTGGCCCGCAGCGACTCCTGGGTGGCGGGGTCGCCGGCGAAGACGGAGACGGCGGTCATGGGGCCGTGGAGGGTGGCGAAGCCGGCGCGGACGGCGAGGGCCTCGTGGAGGGCGGTGACGTCGCTGTAGCCGACGAACGCCTTGGGCCCGGCGGCCCGGATCGCGGTCCAGTCGAGGAGGTCGGCCATGCGCTGGGCGCCGTAGCCGCCCCGGGCGCAGAGCACCCCGGCGACGGAGGGGTCGCACCAGGCCTCGGTGAGGTCGCGGGCGCGGTCCCGGTCGGTGCCGGCGAGGTGGCCGATCTCCGGGTGGACGTCGAGGACGTGCGGGGCGACGACCGGTTCCAGTCCCCAGCCGCGGAGCACGGCGAGTCCGGCGTCGAGCGCGGGCCCGGGCACCGGGCCGCAGGGGGCGACGACGGCGACCCGGTCGCCCGGCCGCAGCCGGGCGGGCCGGGCGAGTTCCGGTACGGAGGCGGTCACGCGCGCAGCTCCAGCTCCGGCACGTCGGGCCGGTCGAATCCGAAGACCCGGGCGTAGAGGGCGAGTTCGGCCTCCAGGGCGCGGATCATGGTGTCGGCGTGCCGGAAGCCGTGGCCCTCGCCGGGGAAGGCGAGGTAGGCGTGGGGGACGCCCCGGCCGGCGACGCGGGTGAGGAGGCGCTCGGCCTGGGCGGGCGGGCAGATGACGTCGTCGAGGCCCTGGAGGAGGAGGAAGGGGGCGGTGATCCGGTCGACGTGCGCGATCGGGGAGCGCTCAGCGTACAGCTCGGGCACCTCGTCGAGGGGGCCGACGAGCCCGTCGAGGTAGCGGGACTCGAAGTCGTGGGTCTCGTCGACGAAGCCCGTGAGGTCGAGGACGGGGTAGATGATCGTGCCGCAGGCGTAGACGTCGGTGCGGACGAGGGAGGCGGCGCTGGTCCAGCCGCCGGCGCTGCCGCCGCGGATCGCGAGGCGGGCGGGGTCGGCGGTGCCCTCGGCGGCGAGGGCGGTGGCGACGGCGGCGCAGTCCTCGACGTCGACGACGCCCCACTGGCCGCGGAGCCGCTCGCGGTAGGCGCGGCCGTAGCCGGTGGAGCCGCCGTAGTTGACCTCGGCGACGCCGATGCCGCGCGAGGTGAAGTAGGCGGTCTCCAGGTCGAGGACGAGCGGGGAGTGGCCGGTGGGGCCGCCGTGGGCGCGGATGACGTAGGGCGGGAGCGCTCCGGTGGGTCCGGTGAAGCCGGGGTTGCGGGGCGGGTACACGTGGGCGTGGATCTCCCGGCCGCCGGGTCCGGTGAAGGTGCGGGTGACGGGTTCGGGGTAGTGGGCGGGGTCGACGGGGTCGGTGTGCGGGGAGCCGACGACGCGGGTGCGTCCGGTGCGGGTGTCGAGCTCGACGATCTCGTGGTGGCGGTGGGGCCCGGCGGCGACGCCGAGGACGCGGGTGCCGTGGACGGCGAGGGTGGAGCTCCAGGTGGTCCAGGGGCCGGGGGCGTCGACGAGGGCGCCGGTGTCGGGGTCGAGGATCCCGAGGACGGCGTCGCCGCGGCCGTGCAGGACGGCGATCGGGCCGGTCTCCAGGGCCTGGAACCAGGTGAGTCCGGTCTGCCAGAGGGGCCCGGCGAACTCCTCCTCGCGGGGGCAGAGCGCCCGGGCCGGGCCGAGGGTGCCGTCGGCGGCGACCTCGGCCCGGTAGAGGTTCCACCAGCCGGTGCGGTCGCTGGCGAGCAGGAGCCGGCCGGCCGCGTCCCAGTCGGCCTGCGGCACCGACTCCTCCGGGCCGCCGGCGACCGTCCTGGCGTCCTTGAGGGTGCCTTCGGCGGTGATGTCGGCGAGGACGGCCTCGGTGCCGTCCCAGGGCATCCGGGGGTGGTCCCAGCCGAGCCAGACGGCGCGTCGTCCGTCCGGCGAGATCCGGGGGCCGGTGACGAAGCGGTGCCGTCCGTCGGAGAGTTCGCGCACGGCGGACCGGTCCTCGGCGGCGGAGCCGTCGAGCGGGACGGCGGCGAGGACCCGGCGGACGTCGGTGGGCGCGGGTCCGGTGAACTCCTCCAGGACGCACCAGACCTCGCCCCGGCCGGGCAGGAGCACCGGGTCGGCCCAGCGCAGCCCGCCGCCCACCCCGGAGACGGGGGTGAGCGGCCGGGGGGCCGTGCCGGGCGCGGCGTCGGGCTCGTGGACGTAGAGCCGCTGGTCGGGGAAGTGACAGAAGACCAGCAGGGGTCCGCCCTCGGGCCGTTCGACGGCGGCCCAGGGGCGGCCGCCGTACTCGATGACCCGGTTCCGCACGTTCCACGGCGGGGGCAGCGGGGTCTCCTCCGTGCCGTCGGCGCGCCGCCGGACCAGGGTCCGCCGGCCGCCTTCGGTGGGGCGGGGCGCGGTCCACCACACCTCGTCGCCGACGGTGGCCAGGTAGGCGGGCCGTCCGTCGTTGGCCGCCGCGAGCGCGGCTCCGACGGGTGACGTCCAGCTGCCGTGGGCTGCCTCGTTCTGCATCGTCGCTCCCCCGGGTTCCGGTTCGGTCCTACGCGGTCTTCAGGTAGTGGTCGAGCACCCGCACGCCGAAGTGCAGGGCCTCGGCCGGGACGCGTTCGTCGACGCCGTGGAACATCGCCCCGTAGTCCATGCCCGGGGGCAGCTTCACCGGCGAGAAGCCGTAGCCGGTGATGCCGAGCCGGGAGAACTGCTTGGCGTCGGTGCCGCCGGACATGGTGAAGGGCAGGGCGTGCGCGCCGGGGTCGAAGCGCTCGACGGCGGCGCGCAGCTTCGCGAAGGTCGGGGCGTCGACGGGTGCTTCGAGCGGCACCTCGCGGTGGTGGAACTCCCAGTCGACGTCCGGTCCGGTGAGCTGGTCCATGGTGGCGGCGAACTCGTCCTCGGTGCCGGGCAGCATCCGTCCGTCGACGTAGGCCACGGCCTGGCCGGGGATGACGTTGCACTTGTATCCGGCCTGGAGCATCGTCGGGTTGGCGCTGTTGCGGACGGTGGCCTCGACGAGGGCGGCGGCCGGTCCGAGCTTGTCGAGCAGGAGCGGCACGTCGAGGTCGGGGGCGTGGGTGTCCACCTCGATGCCGTGGAGCGCGGCCAGTTCGGTGAGGGCGGCGCGGACGGTGGCGGTGAGCCGGACGGGCCAGGTGTGGGCGCCGATGCGGGCGACGGCGGCGGCGAGGCGGGTGACCGCGTTGGCCTCGTTGACCTTGGAGCCGTGGCCGGCCCGGCCGTGCGCGGTGAGCTTGAGCCAGGCGGTGCCCCGCTCGCCGGCCCCGATGGGGTACAGCGTCAGGCCGGGGTGGGGGTGGAAGCTGAAGGCCCCGGACTCGCTGATGCCCTCGGTGCAGCCCTCGAAGAGGCCGGCGTGCCGGTCGGCGAGGAAGCCGGAGCCGTCGTCCGCGCTGTCCTCCTCGTCGGCCGTGTAGGCGAGGACGATGTCGCGGCGCGGCCGGACGCCCTGGCGGGCCCAGGAGCGGGCGACGGCGAGGACCATCGCGTCCATGTTCTTCATGTCGACGGCGCCGCGGCCCCAGACGATCCCGTCGCGGACCTCGCCGGAGAAGGGGTGGACGGTCCACTCGGCCGGGTCGGCGGGGACGACGTCCAGGTGGCCGTGGACGAGCAGCGCCGGGGCGGTGGGGTCGGTGCCGGCGATGCGGGCGACCACGTTGGTCCGGCCGGGGGTGCGTTCCAGCAGGGTCGGTTCGAGGCCCGCGTCGGCGAGCCGCTCGGCGACGTACTCGGCGGCGGGCCGCTCGCGGCAGTCGCCGCCGCCGCGGTTGCCGGTGTCGATGCGGATCAGGTCGGAGGTGAAGGCGACGACCTCGTCGAGCGCCTTCGCGTCCGGCCCCGCGGGGGACGTGTCCGCGGGGGACGTGGCCGCGGGGGACGTGCTGCTAGCCATACTGCTCCTCCACTGCGGCCGACACGATCGTCGTGACCGCTTTGAACGTGCGGATCGCCTCGTACATCGTCGCGCTGGTGTACGCGACGCGCCGCTCGCCGCTCCGCGCCACGCCGGGAACCACCGTGGCGGCGGCGCCCAGGTGCTCGGCGTCGAACTCGACCTGGACGGTGTGGGGTCCGGCGTGGACCGGTTCGTGGCGGACGGCGAGGGCGACGGCCTCGCGGGCGGCGGCCCGGATGTCGGCCGCGGTGCGGGCCGGGGTCCGGCACACGGCCGCGTACCGCGAGACGTGGTCCTTGACGGCGACCTTGAGCGCCTCGGGGGCGTAGTCGAGGGCGTCCTCGCAGGTCAGGTCGTCGCCGGTGACGAGGACGACGGGCACGCCGTACTCGGCGACCACGTGCGCGTTGAGCACCCCCTCGCTCGCGCGCAGGCCGTTCAGCCAGACGCCGGTGATCGAGTTGGCGAGGTAGGTGTGGGCGAGGACGCCCTCGGCGCCGGCGCCGGTGTGGTAGCCGACGAAGGCGATCCCGTCGACGTCGCCGTGCTGGACGCCCTCGACCATCGACAGCGACTTGTGCCGGCCGGTGAGCATCTGGACCCGGTCGTCGAGCCGTTCCAGGAGCAGGTTCCGCATGGTCCAGTGCGCCTCGTTCACCAGCACCTCGTCGGCGCCGCCGTCGAGGAAGCCGAGCGCCGCCGCGTTCACGTCCGAGGTGAACATCGGACGGCAGCGCTCCCACTGGGGCGTGCCGGGGAGCACGTCGGCGGGCCAGGTGACGCCGGTGGCCCCCTCCATGTCGGCGCTGATGAGGATCTTCATGACTGGCACCGTACGCGCCGTCCGGCGGCCGTACCACCCCTGTGGATAACTGTCGTTGGAGTGGACCGGTGGCGCCCCGGGAGGGGCGCCGCCGGTGGCCTAGAGGCGTTCCGCGAAGGTCCGCGGATCCGTCTCCGACATGCGGCGCAGCGCCTCGGCGGCGCGTTCCGCGGGCGGCCTCCCGTCGTCGGGCAGGTACCACGAGTAGGCGTGGCGCCGTTCGCCGGAGCCGTCCGGGGGCGGCCCCGTCATGGTGACGACGGTGGTGTCGGGATCGCGGAAGAAGGTGCTGGTCCATTCGTGCCGGAGGCCCCAGCGGGTGAGGAGTCCCGGCCGGTCGCGGAGTCCGGCGGTGATCAGCCGGGCGGTGTGCCGGGCCGGCCAGGTCCAGTCGTGGTCGTGCTCCGCCCGGGCGACCTCGGCGTCGTAGGCGTCGGCGTCGAAGCGGTACGCGGGGAGCTCCGGCAGCCGGCCGGGCCGCCGCCAGTCGCTCCACACCACGTGCGGGCCCTCACGGCGGACGGTGGCGTACAGGGCCCCGCAGCACGCCTCGGCGCAGGAGGTGACGCCGAGTCGCACGGCCCGGGGTTCGGCGCCGGCCCGCAGGGAGCCCGAGTCGAGGAGGTCTTCGGGGGTGCCGCCCCGCCCCTGCGGAAAGGCCCCGGGCAGGATCGGGCGCCCGTCGACCAGGAGCCGGGTCTCCACGGGGTCCGGCTCGGCGGGGTCGGCGACGGCGACCTCGATCCGCAGCCCGGGCGCGGGGGCCCGGCCCGCCGTCTCGCGGAGGTGCCGGGCGGTGCGCCGGATCCAGTCGGCGCGCCGTCCCTCCGTCCCGGGTTCGCGGACGGCGTCCAGGAGCTGTCCGAGGACCTTCTCGCGCCGTCCCGGCGGCCAGTCGAGCAGGTGGGAGGGGCCGCTGTGGAGTTCCTGGGCGAGGGTGAGCAGCCGGGCCTGGTGGCCGGGTTCCGGGGGCAGCAGGTGGGCCCGTCCGGCCACCGCCTCGTAGAGGGCGGTGCCGTCGGCGTGGTCGAGGATCTCGATGGCGTGGTCGCCCTGGGCGACCGTCCGGGCGAGGAGCAGCAGGGCCTGGGCGAGGAGCGCCGTGTCCTCGGGTGCCCGGTCGAGGAGGTCCACGAGGCCGGTGGCCTCGGCGGTGCGCCGGGCGTGGTCGGGCGCCATGCGCCGGTCGCGCGGGGCGAGCCCCCGGAGCCGTTCCCGTACGAGGGCGCGGTCCCCCGCGGCGACGGCCTCGACGAGCCCGCGCGCTTCGTCGCTCGCGGTGAAGTGGGTCAGCCACAGGAGTGCCGCGGCCGGGCGGTCCAGGCGGTCGAGGACCTCGATGGCGTACCGGAAGACGCCGTCGAGGTGCCCGAGGGCGCGCAGGTACGGGAGGTCCTCGGGCTCGCCCAGCCGGACGAGCAGGCCGAGTCCCGCGACCACGCCGTGGACGGTCGTCCCGGTGCGGACCAGTCTCCGGGCCAGGGCGCGGGCGGCGGGCGGGTCGCCGTGGTCGAGGGCGGCGGCGGTGGGGAAGACGAGCTGTTCGCGGACGCGGGTGGCGACGAGCGCGCGTTCGGTCTCGGCGGCGGCACGGTCCGTGCCGGGCTCGGCCAGCCGGGACAGCAGGAGCCGGGTGACGGTCTGGCGGGCCTCCTCGTACGGCGGGCGGGGTCCCGCGCCGTGCGGTGGCCGTGCCGTGTCGGGGAGGGGGTGGCCGCCGCGCGGCGGCGGGGTGCCGGGAGCGGCGGCGCCGACGCCCAGGGCGTACGCGTGGAGGGAGGGCGCGGGCGCGGGCCGCGCGTGCGGGGCGGTCACCGGGCGGGGCGGGTCTCGATTCCGTGGATCATGGAGGCATCCTGCCCGGCGGTCCTCCCGGACGCCATCCCTTTCCCGGACGGTCCGACTTCGCAATCGGGCCAAACATCGACAAGCGGTATGTATAGGCTGTCGGCCGCAGTTGTCCCGCCCGACCGACCGGAGTGTTCTCGGTGACCATCGCCCTCGATCCGTCCGACACCACCCCCGACGCCACCCCCGCCTCCACCCCTTCCCCCTCTCCCTCCCCCGCCGAGCCGGAGGAGGGCTTCTGGGTCCCCGGGGCTCCGGCGGCCGGGGCCGCGGCCCCGGAGGAGTCCGATGAGCCCGGGGCCCCGGAGGAGCTGACCGCCGACCCCGCCGACCACGACCCGGTGGTCGTCCGGGACGCCCAGGACTTCGGGGTCTACGCCCGGACCGGCGGCTGGACCTTCGCGCTGAAGGTGGCGCGCAGCGTGCGGCCCGGCGGGCAGCCGGCCGAGGGCGCGGCGGCGCGGAAGGTGTCGGCGCGGGCGTTCGCGGCGCTGGCGGGGTGCTCGGCGGAGCGCGTGATGCGCCACTACAAGGCGTGGGACATGGCGGCGGACGACGGCCTGGTGCCGCAGTTCGAGGTGCTGGAGCCGGGCGTGGACATCGAGCTGCCGGACGCGGACGCCTGGCTGTCGTACTACGCCTCGCGCAACAGCGCGTCCTCGGTGCGCGGTCAGGCGATCAGCGCGGCGGCGGAGGCGGAGGGCATCCGGCCGACGAAGGCGCTGGAGGTGGCGGAGAACCCGACGGCGCTGCGGGCCGCGATCCTCGCCGATCCGGGGACGGCCGAGGCGGCGCGCGGGGCGCTGCTCGACCGGATGAAGGAGGACCCGGCGCTCCAGACGGAGATGGCCCGGGCCTTCGCCCGCACCGACGACCTGAAGAAGGCGGTGGCGAGCGAGGCGAAGGTCGCGGACCGGGTCGGCTACGTCCGCCAGATCGTGGAGAGCGGCCAGGTCAGGACGCCCGCCGGGCAGACGGTGGAGGCGCCGGCCGCGGTGCGCGCGGAGGCCGAGCGGCACCTGTCGCTGATCGACGAGCTGGACGACTCGGAGGAGGCCGGCGAGTGGGCCGGCGAGGCGTACGAGTCGGTGCGGGGCCTGGTCGCCAAGGCCGTCGAGGAGGACCCGGCGCTGCGGGTCCAGGAGCGCAGGACCCGCTTCTACAGCTCCCTCCAGAAGGCCACGAAGGTCTTCGAGGAGCTGACCCTCGACGAGGTGTTGGAGGAGGAGATCTACGAGGAGGACATGCTCCAGCGCCTCGAAGCCCTCCAGGAGGCGATCGGCAGCTGCATCAGCGCCCTGCGCAAGGCGGCGCCGACCGCCTCCTGAACCGGGCCGCCGTCAGTCCGCGTGGCCGAGCTGGAGGTCGCGTTCGGTGCGGCCGCCGCCGGCCACCTGGAGGACGGTGGCGACGGGCGGGTACCCGGCGGCGATGACCGTGTACTCGCCGGAGGAGAGGTCGACGAAGCGGAAGGTGCCGTCGGGGCCGGTGGTGAGGGTGTCGACGACGTTCCCGGCCGCGTCGAGCAGGGTCACGCGGGCGTCCTCCACCGGACGGCCGCCGCCCGCCCTGACCGTGCCCCGGAGGACCGCGCCGCCCGCCAGCTCGATGTCCTGGCGGGTCTCGCGGGAGGACTGGACGCTGACCGGGACGGCGGCGGGCCGGAAGGCGGGGGCGCTGGCGGCGAGGGTGTACTCGCCCGCGACCAGCTCGGTGATCACGTAGCCGCCCTCGCGTCCGCTGCGGGTGGAGGCGACGACCTCGCCGCGGACGTCGGTGAGGGTGACGGCGGCGTCCCGGACGGGGGTGCCGTCGGCGGTGACGACGCTGCCCGCGAGGCGGCCCGCGCCGCCGAGGACGACGTCGAGCTCGACGGGCCGGTCGCCGACGGTGACGGAGACGGCCTGCGGCTGGTGCCCGCCGGCGGCGGCGATGAGCACGTACGCGCCGCCGCCGGGCACGCTGAGCGCGTACCGGCCGTCCTCGCCGCTGGCGCCGCGGCCGATCTGGCGCCCTCCGACGTCGATGAGGGTGAGCGCGGCGCGCGGCACGCGGCTGCCGTCGTGGTGCTGGACGGTGCCGCAGACGGGCAGGCCGCCGTGGTGCGGGGCGGCGGGCGCGGGGGCGGGGGTCGCGTGGCGGGCGTGCGGCACGGCCTGGGCGGTGGTGTCGTAGGCGGTGTCGTACGGGATGTCGGTGGCCTCGGGGGCGGGGGTGTGGTGGGACACCAGCGGTTGCTCCTTGAGGAAGAAGGCGAGGACGAGGCCGAGCACGAGGACCGGCACGAGGTAGAGGAAGATGCGCGGCATGGCGTCCGCGTAGGCCTGGACGTAGAGGTCGCGCAGGGCGGGCGGCAGGGCGTGCACCGACTGCGGGGTGATGGCCTCGGCGGGCGGCGGGGCCGCTCCCTGGGCGCCCGCTCCCTGGAGGGCGGGGAGCCGGTCGGCGAGGGCGTCGTCGAGGCGGGCGGCGAAGAGGGTGCCGAAGATCGCGGCGCCGACGCTGCCGCCGATCTGGCGGAAGTAGTTGTGGGCGCTGGTGGCGGTGCCGAGGTCGGCGGGGCGGACGGAGTTCTGCACGGCGAGGATCAGCACGGGCATGATCAGGCCGATGCCGGTGCCGAGGACGGCCTGCCAGAGGCTGTGGGTGAGGCGGGGCGTGCCGATGTCCATGCGGGAGAGCAGCGCCATGCCGAGGACGGCGAGGGCGGCGCCGATCACCGGGTAGGCCTTGTAGCGGCCGGTGCGGCTGATGAGCTGGCCGGAGACGACGGAGGCGATGACGATGCCGCCCATGAGCGGGAGCATCAGGAGCCCGGACTCGGTGGCGCTGGCGCCCTCGACCATCTGGAGGAAGCTCGGCAGGTAGCTGGCGGCGCCGAAGAGGGCGATGCCGACGACGGCGCCGACGAGCGCGGTGACGGTGAAGACGGAGTCGCGGAACAGCCGCAGGGGGATGAGGGGTTCGGGCGCGAAGTGCTCGACCACCAGGAAGAGCAGGGTGGTTCCGGCGGCGCCGCAGCCGAGGCCGATGATGACCCGGTCGTCCCAGTCGTACTCCGTCCCGCCCCAACTGGTCAGCAGGACCAGGCAGGTGGAGGCGGCGGCGAGGAGCAGGGTGCCGAGGACGTCGAAGCGGGCGCGGACCTTCGGCTTGGGCAGCTTGAGGACGACGGCGACGACGGCGAGGGTGACGAGCCCGAAGGGGACGTTGAAGTAGAAGCACCAGCGCCAGGAGACGTGGTCGGTGAAGAAGCCGCCGAGGAGCGGTCCGGCGACGGAGGCGAGACCGAAGGCGGCGCCGATCAGGCCCATGTAGCGGCCGCGTTCGCGGGGCGGGACGATGTCGGCGATGATCGCCTGGACGCCGATCATCAGGCCGCCGGCGCCGACGCCCTGGAGGGCGCGGAAGGCGATGAGCTGGTCCATCGTCCGTGACCAGCCGGCGAGTCCGGAACCGATGACGAAGACCACGATGGCGAAGAGGAAGACGCTCTTGCGGCCGAGGAGGTCGCCGAGCTTGCCGTAGACGGGCAGGCCGATGGTGGAGGTCAGCAGGTAGGCGGTGATCGCCCAGGACATCCGGTCCAGGCCCTGGAGTTCGCCGACGATCTTCGGCAGGGCGGTGGCGACGATCATCTGCTCCAGCGCGGCGAGGAGCAGCGCGAGCATCAGGCCGAGGAAGACGAGCCGGACCCGACGGGGGTCGAGCGGGGTCTCGGCCGGGGGCGGCGGGGGTCCGGCGGGCGGGACGTCACCGGGGAGCGCCGCGGCTCCCCCGGCCTCTTTCACCAGCGTGATCGCACCCACGTACGGCTCCCCTCGTCACGGCGTCGCCCCGGCTCGTGAGCGGCCTGGGGGACGGGCCATTCTTCGCATCGGGCGCGAAGCGGGAGCAAGTCGGGCGGGGCGGGCGGGAGGTGGCCGACGGGTGGCCGGGTGGGGGCGAACGACGGGGCGCGAGGGGGTACTTGCGGCGCTCATCAGCGCGTTTGCGGAACTCCCCGCGCCCCCTCGGCACTTCGGGCGCCGGTACGGGGGCGGCGGGGAATCCACTCGAATCGGTGAACGCCCGGGGCGTTACTTCTCGGTCTCGGCCGCGAGGTTGGCGAGCACGGCGTCGTAGATCCGGGCGAGGCCCTTGGGGGCGAAGGTCCGCTCGAAGAAGCCGCCGATGCCGCCGGCGCCGTTCCAGACGGTGGTGACGACGGCGCGCGACCTGCCGTCGCCGGCCGGGGTCACGGTCCAGGTGGTGACCATGGAGGAGTTGCGGTCCTTCTCGACGAGCTGCCCGTCGGTGGGCTCGGTGACCTCCAGCAGGCAGTCGCGGACGCGCTTGCTGGTGGCCTGGAGCTTCCAGTGGACGAGGGTGCCCTCGCCGTCGCCGCCCTCGCGGACCTCGTACTCGCTGAAGTGCTCGGGGAGCAGCTTCGCGCGCGCGCCGCTGTAGTCGGCCAGCGTGTCGAACACCGTCTCCGCGTCCGCCGCGATGATCCGTTCCGTCGTGGCCTCGACCTGCGCCATCGCATTTCCTCCAGCTCATGGTTCTTCGGGGTGTCTCGGGGCTGCGGACCAAGCGAACCACGAGCCCCACGGGGCGCGAAATCCGGGTTGCGACGATCAAGAGAACAGTTGTTCTATTCTGGGGTCCACGGGAATCGAACGTACGAACGAAGCCGATCGAGGAGGCGCCCATGCGCTGGGACCATCTGGGCGAGACCCCCTCCGCGCCCGCCGACATCGCCCTCTTCGGCACGGACGCGGTCACCACCCGCACCTTCGACACGCCCGAGTTCCGCGGCATCACCTTCCACGAGGTCCGCGCCCGCTCCATCCTCAACCGGGTCCCCGGCGCCTCCCGGATGCCCTTCGAGTGGACGGTCAACCCCTACCGCGGCTGCACGCACGCGTGCGTCTACTGTTTCGCCCGCAGGAGCCACGCCTACCTCGACCTCGACACCGGCCTCGGCTTCGACTCCCAGATCGTGGTCAAGGTCAACGCCCCCGAGCTGCTCGCCCGCCAGCTCGCCTCGCCCCGCTGGCAGGGCGCCCACATCGCCATGGGCACCAACGTCGACTGCTACCAGCGGGCCGAGGGCCGGTACCGCCTCATGCCCGGCATCCTCACCGCGCTGCGCGACCGGGCGAACCCCTTCTCCCTCCTCACCAAGGGCACCCTGATCCTGCGCGACCTGGAGCTGCTGACCCAGGCGGCCGAGGTCACCGAGGTCGGCGTCTCCGTCTCGGTCGGCTTCACCGACGAGGAGCTGTGGCGCACCGTCGAGCCCGGCACGCCCTCCCCGCACCGCCGCCTGGACGTGGTCCGCACCCTGGGCGAGCACGGCATCGGCTGCGGGGTCCTCATGGCACCGGTCGTGCCCTTCCTCGGCGACTCCCCCGAGCAGCTGCGCGCCACCGTCCGGGCCGTCGCCGAGGCCGGCGCCGTCTCCGTCACCCCGCTCGTCCTCCACCTGCGGCCCGGCGCCCGCGAGTGGTTCACGAGCTGGCTCGCCCGCCACCACCCCCACCTCGTCGGCCGCTACGAGCGGATGTACGCCGGCGGGGCCTACGCGCCCACCTGGTACCAGCGGCGGATCACCCGTCAGGTCCACGAACTGGCCGCCGAGTTCGGCATCGGACCGGCCCGCCGGGACGCCCCGCGCCAGAACCCGCGCCGCGCGGCCGGTCCCGCCCCCGGCCCGGCCCCGGCCCCGCGGCCGGGCGACGCGGAGCAGCTCACCCTCCTCTGAGCCCGCCGACACGCCGGGAAGTCACCTGACACGCCGTCATCACCCCCTCCGTTCGGGTCGATTACCGGCGGAACGGGTCGTGTCCCGCGCCCCGCGGGGCACTCCACGCTCCATGACCACCCGCGCAGGAATGCTGATCGCCGCTGGGGCGCTGGTCGCCGGGACGGTCACCGTCCTGCCCGCGTCCGCCGCGGGCACCGGTGAACCGGTCCCCCGCCCCCTCCCCCCGCTCGCCTGGACCGACTGCGGCACCAAGGCGTACCCGAAGCTCCAGTGCGCCACCCTCGGGGTGCCGCTCGACCACGACGACCCGGCCGGCCGGAGCATCACGCTCGCGCTGACCCGGATCCCGCACACCGCGAAGACCTTCCAGGGCCCGCTCCTGGTCAACCCCGGCGGCCCGGGCGGCAGCGGCCGCGGCATGGCCGGCTACGTCGCCGCCTCGCTGCCGGCGAAGGTCGCCGCCGAGTACGACGTCATCGGCTTCGACCCGCGCGGCGTCGGCAGGAGCGAGCCCGCGCTCGACTGCCGGCCCGGCCACTTCGACCCCGTGCGCCCCGACTCGGTGCCGCGCGGCGCCGACGGCGAGCGGACCGCCGTGGAACGCGCCCAGGCCTTCGCCGCCGCCTGCGGCAAGAAGCACGCGGACGTCCTCCCGTACATCGACACCGTCTCCGCCGCCCGCGACCTCGACCTGATCCGCAAGGCGCTCGGTGCCGACCGGATCAACTACCTCGGCTACTCGTACGGCACCTACCTGGGCGCCGTCTACGCCCGCCTGTACCCGGAGCGGGTGCGACGGATGGCGCTGGACTCCGTGGTGAACCCGAACGGCGTCTGGTACGAGGACAACATCGCGCAGGACTACGCCTTCGACACCCGGCACAAGGACCTGATGGCCTGGGTGGCGAAGCACGACTCCGTCTACCGGCTGGGCACCGACCCGTCGGCGGTCGAGGCGGCCTGGTACCGGATGCGCGAGGAACTGCGCGACTCCCCCGCGGGCGGCAAGGTCGGCCCGGGCGAGCTGGAGGACACCTTCCTGCCCGGCGGCTACTACGACGGGTACTGGCCCAAGCTCGCGAGCGCCTTCTCCGCGTACGTGAACGAGGGCGACCCGGCCCCGCTCACGGCCGCCTACGAACGCTTCGGCGAGGCCGACTCCGCCGCCGACAACGGCTACTCCGTCTACACCGCCGTCCAGTGCCGGGACGCCGCCTGGCCCCGGGACTGGAACGTGTGGCGGAAGGACAGCTGGAGCGTCCACGCCAAGGCGCCCTTCTCCACCTGGAACAACGCCTGGTACAACGCGCCCTGCGCCTTCTGGCCGGTGGAGCCGCTCACCCCGCCGGACGTCTCCAACGACCAGCTGCCGCCGGTCCTGGTCCTCCAGGCCACGGACGACGCCGCCACCCCGTACGAGGGCGGGCTCGCCCTGCACCGGATGCTCCACGGCTCCAGCCTGGTCGTCGAGCAGGGCGGCGGGAACCACGGCGTGACCCTCGCCGGGAACGACTGCCTCGACGAGCACCTGAGCGCCTACCTCGCCACCGGCACCGTGCCGCGCGCCGAGGGCGCCTCGGAGGTCGACGCGGTCTGCGCCGCCCTCCCCGGCCCCGAGCCGGAGCCGGCGGCCGCTCCGGAGAAGACCGGGGACGAGGCGAAGAAGAAGGCCGGGAGCGGGGCCGGGGAGAAGGCCGGCCCGCAGGCCGGAGGAAAGGCGTCCGCCCGCGTCCAGCGCGCCGCCACCACCCTCCACGGGCTGCTCGGCCACGTGCGCTGACCCGGGCCCCTCACCGACGACGCCCGCGCCCTTCCGGGGCGCGGGCGTCGTCGCGCCGCGCGGCCCCCGAGCGGGTCAGGCCCCCGGGCCGCCGAGGAGGGCCAGGGAGCGCTCGGCGGCGCGGCCGAGGCGGGGGTGCGGGAGGGCGGCCTCCAGGACGTCCCGGGCCAGCGGGTCGCCCAGGGTGCCGAGGCCCTCGACGCAGGCGAGGCCGACGCGCCAGTGGGGGTCGCCGGCCGCCAGCCGCCGCTCCAGGACGGTGACGAGGGCCGGGACGGACTCGGGGGCGCGCAGGTCGGCGAGGAGCCGGACCGGCAGGAGGGCGTAGGCGGCCCGGAGTTCGTTGGTGGCGAGGGCGGCGGCGGCCCGGGCGGTGCGCGGGTCGCCGAGCCGGACGAGGGCGTGGGCGGCGGTGACGCACCGCTCGGGGTCCCGGTGGTTGAGGAGGAGGACGAGGGCCTCGAAGGCCCGCGGGTCGCCGGTCACGCCGAGGCGGTAGGCCGCGATCTCGCGCGCCCAGAGCGGCTGCGCGGGGGCGGTGAGCAGCCGGTGGAGTTCCTCGGGGTCGGTGGTGCGGGCGAGTTCTCCGAATGCGGCGGTAACGGCTTCCTCTTCGTTCTCGATCTCGTCGCGCAATCGATCGATCATCGAGCAGAATTCGGGATCCTCGGAGTTGTCCTCGACGATTTCCATGAATCCGAGGCTATCCGCGATCCACATCACATTTTCCCGAGTTCCCAGGACTGGCGCGCTCGTTACCGGCCGGTTAATCTCAAGTGAGCGGGGAACCCCCGCACTTCTCGCCGCGGCCTGGTGACGCAGCCGCGGTGAGCGCTGGTCGGTTCGGCAGTTCTCGACGTGGCTCAGGGACAGGGCCCTCGTCTCCTTTCTTTTCTCCTCTTCGGGCCCTCGCCGCCTCGTGCACCGGGGCCGCATCCCCGCGCACCGCGGCGCCGCCTCCGTGCGGCCGGCCGCGTTCCCGGTATTCCCGCGCCCTTTCCCTCCGCGCGCGCACCGCCTTCAGTCGTCACTCTTCCTCTCAGGAGTCCCCTGATGGACACCCCTCTCTCCACCATCGCCGTCGTCGGCCTCGGCACCATGGGCACCGGCATCGCCGACGTCCTCGTCCGGGCCGGCCGTGAGGTCGTCGGCATCGACGTCAGCGAGTCCGCCGGCGCCCGCGCCGTCGCCGCCCTGGAGGCGTCCACCGCCCGCGCGGTGGCCCGCGGGCGCATCACCGAGGACGAGCGGCAGGACGCGCTGGCGCGCTTCCGCGTCTACTCGGACCTCCAGGCCGCCGCCGCGGCCGACCTCGTCATCGAGGTCGTCCCGGAGGAGTACGAGACCAAGCAGGAGGTCTTCCGGACGCTGGACGGCATCGTCCGCCCGGACGCCGTCCTCGCCACCGGCACCAACGCCCTGTCGGTGACCCGGCTGGCCGCCGACTCGGCGCACCCGGAGCGCGTCCTCGGCCTGCACTTCTTCGCGCCGGTCCAGGCCATGAAGCTGGTCGAGGTGGTCTCCTCGGTGCTGACCGACCCGCGGGCGGTGGACGCCGTCACCCGGCTGGCCCAGGACCTCGGCAAGGAGCCGGTGGCGGTCGGCGACCGGGCCGGCTTCGTCGCGGACGGGCTGCTCTTCGGCTACCTCAACCAGGCCGCCGCCATGTACGAGGCCCGCTACGCCTCCCGCGAGGACATCGACGCGGCCATGAAGCTGGGCTGCGGCCTGCCGATGGGCCCGCTGGAACTGCTCGACCTGGTGGGCATCGACACGGCCCGCACCGTCCTCGACGCGATGTACCAGGCGTCCCACGACCGGCTGCACGCCCCCGCGCCGATCCTGAAGCAGCTCTCCGAGGCCGGTCTCACCGGCCGCAAGGCGGGCCGCGGCTTCTACACCTACGCGGCGCCGGGCGCGGCCGAGAAGGTCGACGACGCGCTGACCCCGGCGGCCTCGGGCGCCGCCGGCGCGGGCCGCGAGGTCCGCTCGGTGGGCGTGGCGGGTTCGGGCACGATGGCCTCCGGCATCGCCGAGGTCTTCGCCAAGGCCGGCTACGACGTGGTCCTCGCGGCCCGCTCGCAGGAGAAGGCGGACGCGGCCAAGGCGTACATCGCCAAGTCGCTGGAGCGCTCGGTGAGCAAGGGCCGGATGACCGGCGAGGCCCGCGACGAGACGCTGGCCCGGATCGTCCCGGCCGGTTCGCTGGACTCCTTCGCCGGGGTCGACCTGGCGGTCGAGGCGGTCGCCGAGGACCTGGGGATCAAGCAGGAGCTGTTCGCCCGCCTGGACAAGATCTGCAAGCCGGGCGCGGTGCTCGCCACCACGACCTCCTCGCTGCCGGTCGTGGCCTGCGCCAGGGCGACCACCCGCCCGCAGGACGTCATCGGCATGCACTTCTTCAACCCGGCGCCGGCGATGAAGCTGGTCGAGATCGTCCGTACGGTCCTGACCGCCGACGACGTGCACGCCACGGTCCGCGAGGTCACCGCGAAGATCCGAAAGCACGGCGTGGACTGCGGCGACCGGGCCGGTTTCATCGTGAACGCGCTGCTGTTCCCGTACCTGAACAACGCGGTCAAGATGGTCCAGGAGCACTACGCGACGCTGGACGACATCGACACGGCGATGAAGCTGGGCGGCGGCTACCCGATGGGGCCGTTCGAGCTGCTCGACGTGGTCGGCCTGGACGTCTCGCTGGCGATCGAGAAGGTGCTGCACCGCGAGTTCCGCGACCCGGGCCTGGCCCCGGCGCCGCTCCTGGAGCACCTGGTGGCGGCCGGCTGCCTGGGCCGCAAGACGGGGCGCGGCTTCCGCGAATATGCCCGCCGCTGAGCCCGGCGATCCCGGACAGGGGTGGGGCGGGCTGCTGGAGCCCTTCGGCGGCCCGCCCCCGCAGGCGCGTCTTCCTGCACGGATGCAGTACGTTCGGGTCATGCCCAAGGCCGTGAAGACACCCCGTGCCACCTCTTCGTCCGACGCTCAGGAGAGCGCGGCGGGGACCCGTGCCGCCGCGCAGCGGCTGAAGATGCGCCGGGAGCTGGCGGCCGCCGCGATGGAGCTCTTCGCGACGAAGGGGTACGAGGCCACCACGGTCGACGAGATCGCGGCGGCGGCCGGGGTGGCCCGGCGGACCTTCTTCCGCCACTTCCGGTCCAAGGAGGAGGCGATCTTCCCGGACCACGACGACACGCTGGTGCGCGCGGAGGCGGTGCTGAACGCGGCCCCGCCGCACGAGCACCCGCTCGACACCGTGTGCCGGGGCATCAAGGAGGTCATGAAGATGTACGCGGGCTCCCCCGCGATCTCCGTGGCCCGCTACCGGCTGACGCGTGAGGTGCCCACCCTGCGGGAGCGGGAGATCGCCTCGGTGGCCCGCTACGAGCGGCTCTTCACCCGCTACCTGCTGGGCCACTTCGACGAGCGGGACCACCACGACGGCAACGACGACCCGCTGCTCGCCGAGGTGGCGGCCTCCGCGGTGGTCACGGCCCACAACCACGTGCTGCGGCGCTGGCTGCGGGCGGGCGGGCAGGGCGACGTGGAGAGCCAGCTCGACCACGCCTTCGCGATCGTGCGGGAGACCTTCGGCTCGGGCATAGGCGCGGGCCGCCCGGCCCCTTCCTCCCCGCAGACCCAGCAGACCCAGCAGTCCCAGCCGCCGCGGGAGACGCCGGCCGCGCGGGTCTCCGCCTCGGGTGACGTGGTCGTCGCGGTGGCCCGTACGGACGCTCCGCTGGACGAGGTCATGCGGACCATCCAGCAGGCACTCACGAAGGGCTGAGACACCCCTCTCCCGCACCTTCGAAGGTCCGACACGAGGGCCGCCCCCGGTTTCCCGGGGGCGGCCCTCGTCGCGTTCTCCCAGCTCAGAGGCGCATTCGATCGATCATCGCTCATCGGTGAGCACCTTTTCGCATCTGAGGGAAATTGTTGGCACGCAGTGCCTTGTCACGTGACACGGCGTGCCATACGTTGATGTTGTCCGGGCGGCCGGAGCGCGGAGAAGACCCGTACTCCGGCTGTCCCAGCGGCCCCACGGCCGTACGCCCGGACGCCTGCGTCACAGGCACCCTCGCGCCCCACACCGGCGCGGCCACCGCACCACCCGAGCCGAACCGACGGCACACCTCCACAGCAGCAGCACTCCCCGACGTACCCCTCAGGCGTCCGCTCCCGGACGCTCTCCGCCGGAGGCACACCGTGAAGGAAATCCTGGACGCGATCCAGTCGCAGGACGCCACGTCCGCCGACTTCGCGAACATCAAGCTCCCCGAGTCGTACAAGGCCGTGACCGTCCACAAGGACGAGGCCGAGATGTTCGCCGGCGTCGCCAGCCGCGACAAGGACCCCCGCAAGTCGCTCCACCTCGACCAGGTCCCGCTCCCCGAGCTGGGCCCCGGCGAGGCGCTCGTGGCCGTGATGGCCAGCTCCGTGAACTACAACTCGGTCTGGACCTCGATCTTCGAGCCCGTCTCGACCTTCGGCTTCCTGGAGCGCTACGGCCGCCTCTCCGAGCTGACCAAGCGCCACGACCTGCCGTACCACGTGATCGGCTCCGACCTCGCGGGCGTCGTGCTGCGCACCGGTCCCGGCGTCAACGCCTGGACGCCGGGCGACGAGGTCGTCGCGCACTGCCTGTCCGTCGAGCTGGAGTCCTCCGACGGCCACAACGACACCATGCTCGACCCCGAGCAGCGGATCTGGGGCTTCGAGACCAACTTCGGCGGCCTGGCCGAGATCGCGCTCGTCAAGTCGAACCAGCTGATGCCCAAGCCGAAGCACCTCAGCTGGGAGGAGGCCGCCGCTCCCGGCCTGGTCAACTCCACCGCCTACCGGCAGCTGGTCTCCCGCAACGGCGCCGGCATGAAGCAGGGCGACAACGTCCTCATCTGGGGCGCCTCCGGCGGCCTCGGCTCCTACGCCACCCAGTTCGCGCTGGCCGGCGGCGCCAACCCGATCTGTGTCGTCTCCTCCCCCGAGAAGGCCGACATCTGCCGGGCCATGGGCGCCGAGGCGGTCATCGACCGCAACGCCGAGGGCTACAAGTTCTGGAAGGACGAGCGGACCCAGGACCCGCGCGAGTGGAAGCGCTTCGGCTCCAAGATCCGCGAGTTCACCGGCGGCGAGGACATCGACATCGTCTTCGAGCACCCGGGCCGCGAGACCTTCGGCGCCTCCGTCTACGTCACCCGCAAGGGCGGCACGATCACCACCTGCGCCTCCACCTCGGGCTACATGCACGAGTACGACAACCGCTACCTGTGGATGTCGCTGAAGCGGATCATCGGCTCGCACTTCGCGAACTACCGCGAGGCGTGGGAGGCCAACCGCCTGATCGCCAAGGGCAAGATCCACCCCACGCTCTCCAAGACGTACACCCTGGAGGAGACCGGCCAGGCGGCGTACGACGTCCACCGCAACCTCCACCAGGGCAAGGTCGGCGTCCTCGCCCTCGCCCCCCAGGAGGGCCTCGGCGTCCGCGACGAGGAACTGCGCGCCCAGCACATCGACGCCATCAACCGCTTCCGCAACATCTGAGCCCGGGGACCGCACATGACTGAGCGCCAGAAGGACCGGCCGTGGCTCATGCGGACCTACGCCGGTCACTCGACCGCCGAGGCGTCCAACGAGCTGTACCGGCGCAACCTCGCCAAGGGGCAGACCGGTCTGTCGGTCGCCTTCGACCTGCCGACCCAGACGGGCTACGACCCCGACCACGTCCTCGCCCGCGGCGAGGTCGGCCGGGTCGGGGTCCCCGTCTCGCACCTCGGCGACATGCGACGGCTGTTCCAGGACATCCCCCTGGAGCAGATGAACACCTCGATGACCATCAACGCCACGGCGATGTGGCTCCTGGCGCTCTACCAGGTGGCGGCCGAGGAGCAGGGTGCGGACATCACCAAGCTCCAGGGCACCACGCAGAACGACATCGTGAAGGAGTACCTGTCGCGCGGGACGCACGTCTTCCCGCCCGGCCCCTCGCTCCGCCTCACGACGGACATGATCGCGTACACGGTCAACAACATCCCGAAGTGGAACCCGATCAACATCTGCAGCTACCACCTGCAGGAGGCGGGGGCCACTCCGGTCCAGGAGATCTCGTACGCGATGTCCACCGCGATCGCGGTCCTCGACTCCGTCCGCGACTCGGGCCAGGTGCCCGAGGAGCGGTTCGGCGAGGTCGTCGCCCGCATCTCCTTCTTCGTGAACGCGGGCGTCCGCTTCATCGAGGAGATGTGCAAGATGCGCGCCTTCGGCCGCATCTGGGACACGGTCACCCGCGAGCGGTACGGGATCGAGGACGCCAAGCAGCGGCGCTTCCGCTACGGCGTCCAGGTCAACTCGCTCGGCCTCACCGAGGCCCAGCCGGAGAACAACGTCCAGCGGATCGTCCTGGAGATGCTGGCCGTCACCCTCTCCAAGGACGCCCGCGCCCGCGCCGTCCAGCTCCCCGCCTGGAACGAGGCCCTGGGCCTGCCCCGGCCGTGGGACCAGCAGTGGTCGCTCCGCATCCAGCAGGTCCTCGCCCACGAGTCCGACCTGCTGGAGTACGAGGACATCTTCGCCGGCTCCCACGTCGTCGAGGCCAAGGTCGACGCCCTCGTCACCGAGTGCCTGGCCGAGATCGACCGGATCCAGGAGATGGGCGGCGCGATGGCCGCCGTCGAGTCCGGCTACCTCAAGGCCCAGCTGGTCTCCTCGCACGCCGAGCGGCGCGCCCGGATCGAGTCCGGCGAGGACAAGATCATCGGCGTCAACGTCTTCCAGTCGACCGAGCCGAACCCGCTCACCGCGGACCTCGACACGGCGATCCAGACCGTCGACCCGGCCGTCGAGGCCCGCGTGGTCGGCGCCGTCTCCCGCTGGCGCGCCGAGCGCCAGGAGTCCACGGACCGCCAGGGCAACGGCGACCCCTTCGTCTTCCCGACGACCCAGCAGGCGCTGGAGCTCCTGAAGGAGGCCGCCCGCGGCACCGAGAACCTGATGGAGGCCACCCTGGAGTGCGCCCGCGCGGGCGTCACCACCGGCGAGTGGGCCGGGGCGCTGCGCGAGGTCTTCGGCGAGTACCGCGCCCCCACCGGCGTCTCCTCCGCCCCGGTCGCCGTGCCGGCCGAGACCGGCTCCCCGATGGCCGAGGTCCGCCGCAAGGTCGACCGCACCGCCCAGGACCTGGGCATCGGCAAGCTGCGCTTCCTGGTCGGCAAGCCCGGCCTCGACGGCCACTCCAACGGCGCCGAGCAGATCGCCGTCCGGGCCCGCGACGCCGGCTTCGAGGTGGTCTACCAGGGCATCCGGCTCACCCCGGAGCAGATCGTGGACGCCGCCCTGGAGGAGGACGTGCACGCCGTCGGCCTGTCGATCCTCTCCGGCTCGCACGCCCAGCTGGTCCCCGACGTCCTCGACCGCCTCAAGGACGCCGGCGCCACCGACATCCCGGTCATCGTGGGCGGCATCATCCCGAACGCCGACGGCGAGGAACTGCGCCGCGCGGGTGTGGCCGCCGTCTTCACCCCGAAGGACTTCGGTATCACCGAGATCATCGGCCGTATCGTCGACGAGATCCGGAAAGCTCACAAGCTCAGCCCCCTTGAATGTACGGAGGTCCCCGCATGACCAGCCCCGTGAACCGGTTGCGTCCCCGCCGCTCCTGCCTCGCGGTGCCCGGCTCCAACCCGCGCTTCCTGGAGAAGGCCCAGGGCCTCGCGGCCGACCAGGTCTTCCTCGACCTGGAGGACGCCTGCGCGCCGCTGGCCAAGCCCGAGGCCCGCCACACCATCGTGAAGTTCCTCAACGAGGGCGACTGGACCGGCAAGACCCGCGTGGTCCGCGTCAACGACTGGACGACCCACTGGACGTACCGCGACGTCGTCACCGTCGTCGAGGGCGCCGGCCAGAACCTCGACTGCATCATGCTGCCCAAGGTCCAGGACGCCCAGCAGATCGTGGCGCTCGACCTGCTGCTGACCCAGATCGAGAAGACCATGGGCTTCGAGGTCGGCAAGATCGGCATCGAGGCGCAGATCGAGAACGCCCAGGGCCTGAACAACGTCAACGCCATCGCGCAGGCCTCGCAGCGCGTCGAGACGATCATCTTCGGCCCGGCCGACTTCATGGCCTCCATCAACATGAAGTCCCTGGTCGTCGGCGAGCAGCCGCCCGGCTACCCGGCCGACGCGTACCACCACATCCTGATGAGCATCCTGATGGCGGCCCGCGCCAACAACCTCCAGGCGATCGACGGCCCCTACCTGCAGATCCGCAACCAGGAGGGCTACAAGGCCGTCGCGCAGCGCGCCGCCGCCCTCGGCTTCGACGGCAAGTGGGTGCTCCACCCCGACCAGGTCGCCGCCGCGAACGAGATCTTCTCGCCCTCGCAGGAGGACTACGACCACGCCGAGCTGATCCTCGACGCGTACGACTACTACACCTCCGAGGCCGGCGGGAAGAAGGGCTCCGCGATGCTCGGCGACGAGATGATCGACGAGGCCTCCCGCAAGATGGCCCTGGTCATCTCCGGCAAGGGCCGCGCCGCCGGCATGCGGCGCACCAGCAAGTTCGAGATCCCGGAGGCGTAGGACCATGCAGTTCGGCCGCACCTATGAAGAGTTCGAGGTCGGTGCCGTCTACAAGCACTGGCCGGGAAAGACGGTCACCGAGTACGACGACCACCTCTTCTGCCTGCTCACCATGAACCACCACCCGCTGCACATGGACGTGAACTACGCGGAGAACACGACCGACTTCAAGCGGAACGTGGTGGTCGGCAACTACATCTACTCGCTGCTGCTCGGCATGTCCGTGCCGGACGTCTCCGGCAAGGCCATCGCCAACCTGGAGATCGAGTCGCTGCGGCACGTGGCGCCGACCTTCCACGGCGACACGATCTACGGCGAGACCACGGTCCTCGACAAGACCCCGTCGAAGTCCAAGACCGACCGCGGCATCGTGTACGTCGAGACCAAGGGCTACAAGCAGGACGGCACCCTGGTCTGCGTCTTCCGCCGCAAGGTGATGGTCCCCACCGCCGAGTACATCGACGCGCGCGGCGGCGAGCAGCCGGGCCGCCCCGAGCTCATCGAGCCTTCCAAGAAGCCGGAGAAGTAGTCATGGCGCGACTCGCCCAGACCCACGGTCTGACCGACGTCCAGCAGGAGATCCTCGCCACCGTGCGGGACTTCGTCGACAAGGAGATCATCCCGGTCGCGACCGAGCTGGAGCACCGCGACGAGTACCCGCAGGCGATCGTGGACGGGCTCAAGGAGCTCGGCGTCTTCGGTCTGATGATCCCCGAGGAGTACGGGGGCCTGGGCGAGTCGCTGCTCACCTACGCGCTGTGCGTGGAGGAGATCGCGCGCGGCTGGATGTCGGTCTCCGGCATCATCAACACCCACTTCATCGTCGCGTACATGCTGAAGCAGCACGGCACCCAGGAGCAGAAGGAGTACTTCCTTCCGCGGATGGCGGCCGGCGAGACGCGCGGCGCGTTCTCGATGTCGGAGCCGGCCCTCGGCTCGGACGTGTCGGCCATCACGTCGAAGGCGGTGAAGGACGGCGACGAGTACGTCCTGAACGGCCAGAAGATGTGGCTGACCAACGGCGGCACGTCCTCGCTGGTCGCCGTCCTCGTCCGGAGTGACGAAGGCCACCCGGAGGGCACCGCCCCCCACAAGTCGATGACGACCTTCCTCGTCGAGAAGGAGCCCGGCTTCGGCGAGGTCCGTCCGGGCCTCACCATCCCCGGCAAGATCGACAAGATGGGCTACAAGGGGGTCGACACCACCGAGCTCATCATGGACGGCCTGCGCGTTCCGGCCGATCGGGTGCTCGGCGGGGTCACCGGCCGAGGGTTTTACCAAATGATGGACGGCGTCGAGGTCGGCCGCGTGAACGTGGCGGCCCGTGGTTGCGGCGTCGCTCAGCGTGCTTTCGAACTCGGCGTCCAGTATGCCCAGCAGCGTCACACTTTCGGAAAGCCGATCGCCCAGCACCAGGCCATCCAGTTCAAGCTGGCCGAAATGGCTACCAAGGTCGAGGCCGCCCATGCGATGATGGTGAACGCAGCACGCAAAAAGGACTCCGGGGAACGAAACGACCTCGAAGCAGGGATGGCGAAGTACCTCGCCTCCGAGTACTGCAAGGAGGTCGTGGAGGATGCCTTCCGCATTCACGGCGGCTACGGGTTCTCGAAGGAGTACGAGATCGAGCGGCTCTACCGCGAGGCGCCGATGCTGCTCATCGGTGAAGGTACCGCCGAGATCCAGAAAATGATCATTGGCCGCCGCCTCCTGGAGGAGTACCGCTTCCAGGGCTGATTGTCGGTTTTGAGTCGATTGGGCCGCGAAGAAGATCACACCCCGTGTTCGTCTTCCGGCCTTCGACTCGGTTCCTGGCTTGCCCAGTTGCGCCCCGCAACCGATAGCATCGCCGGAAAGCCGCCGTCCCCCGTTGCCAGCGCGGCATCATCCGCTACGAAGGTCATCCATGCCCCACAGCCCAAACTCTGCACACCGCGACAGCCTCAAGGGCGCACGCATCGCACGCGGAGCATCGCCGTGGCTTCTGCCGACCGTCGCCACGGCGGCGCTCAGCCTCGCGCGCTCGGGCCGCTCGAAGCGCGCCCGGGCCATCGCCGTGCCGACCACCGCGCTCGCGGCCGGCATGCTGTGGTTCTTCCGCGATCCCGAGCGAGAGATCGCTCAGGGCCGGGTCATCTCCCCCGCCGACGGCGTGGTGCAGAGCATCATGCCGTGGAAGGACGGGCGCACCCGGGTCGCCATCTTCATGAGCCCGCTGAACGTGCACGTCAACCGTGCGCCGCTGGCCGGCACGGTGACCTCGGTCGAGCACGTCCCGGGGGGCTTCGTCCCGGCCTTCAACAAGGAGTCCGAGAACAACGAGCGCGTCGTCTGGCACTTCGACACCGAGCTCGGTGACATCGAGATGATCCAGATCGCGGGTGCCGTGGCGCGGCGGATCGTGCCGTACATCCCGCAGGGGACGAAGGTCGAGCAGGGTGACCGGATCGGCCTGATCCGCTTCGGCTCGCGGGTCGACATCTACCTCCCGGAGGGTGTCGAGGTCGCCGTCGAGGTCGGACAGGTCACGACCGCGGGGGTGACTCGCATTGACCGTGATTGATCCCGACACACGCGCCGCCGACTGGGCCGCCGACGCCGAGGCGGAGGCGGCCCGAGAGGCGGAGGAGATGCCGCTGTCGCTGAGGCTGTCCATAGCGGACGCCCTCACGCTCGGCAACGCCACGTGTGGATTCATGGCGGTGTACTTCACCACCACGGGCATCCTCATCCCGCACCTCACCGGCAGCACGGAGTCGGGGATGGCGCGCAACAGCGCCGCCACCGCCGTGATACTGATGCTGTGCGCGGCGATCTTCGACCTCTTCGACGGCATCGTGGCGCGCAAGCTCCGCAGCTCGCCGATGGGCGCCGAGCTCGACAACCTGTCGGACCTGATCAGCTTCGGTCTGGCCCCGGCGTACTTCGTGCTCGTCTACGGCATGGTCGCGGACGACGCGCAGCAGAAGGTCTCGGCGGTCGCCGCGATCGTGGTGCTGCTCGCGGTGGTGCTGCGCCTGGCGCGGTTCTCCTGCGTGACGATGAAGGACGGCATGTTCCAGGGCATGCCGAGCCCCTTCGGCGCGCTGACGGTGGTCTCGATCATCCTGCTCGAGCTGCCGTTCATCCCGACGCTGCTGGCGATCATCGGCACGGCGTGGCTGATGGTGAGCCGGGTCGAGTACCCGAAGCCGCGCGGTGTCCTCGCGGCGGCGATGCTCAGCTGGATCGTCGGCGCGATGGCCATGCTGGCCGCCTGGGCGTTCGACGCCCCCGGCGGACAGTTCCTGCTCCAGACCGGGTGCGCCCTCCAGGTCGTGCTGGGCGCCGTGATCCCCCTCTTCGCGACGGCCCGCCGGGTGAACACCTTCCGCGGCAACCGGCGGGAGAGCCGGGAGGCGCGGCAGGCGGAGGCGGCGCAGCTGCGCTGACCCCCGGCCGCACACAAGCCGGTGAAGGGCCCGGAAGCACCTCGCTTCCGGGCCCTTCGTCATGCGCCGGACCTACGCCAGGCGCTTGTAGTACAGCGTGGTGGCCCGGAGGGTGCCCGCCGGGTCGGCGGCGTAGCCGGGGATCGTGCCGGCCCGCAGCCAGCCCGCGCCCCGGTAGAGGCGTTCGGCGGGGCTGTCGGTCTGGGTGTCCAGGACGAGCAGGGTGAGGCCGGTGGCGGCCGCGTGGGCCTCCGCTGCGGCCAGCAGGCGGCGGCCGAGCGCCCGGCCCCGGGCCGAGCGGTGGACGAGGAGCCGGGCCACCTCGCCGCGGTGCCGGCCGTTGGCGGTGGCGGTACGGAGGAGGGTGACGGCCCCGGTGACGGCGCCGTCCGGCCCGAAGGCCGCCCAGACGTCCCGGGTGCCCGCGGTCCCCTCCCACCAGGCGGCGGCCTCGGCGGGGTCCAGGGGCGCCAGGAAGCCGACGGAGGCGCCGTCGTCGACGGCGTCCACGAGGAGCGCGGCGAGGCCGTCGGCGTGCTTCCGCACGTCGTCGGGGGCGAGGAGCTCGACGCGGTCGCCGGGGGCGAACCGCTTCTCCAGGAAGAGCAGGCGCGGACGGTCCTCCCACGGCTCGGCGGGCTCGAAGCCGAGCTCGCGGTAGAGGGCCAGGGGCCCCTCGCGCCACTCCCAGACCGTGAGCCGCACGGCCGGGGCGCCCGCCGCGGCGGCCCGGCGCAGCGCCTCCCCCATCAGCGCCCGGGCGAACCCCCGCCCCCGGGCCTCCGGCTCCACCCACACCCGCTTGACCTCGGGCACGGCCCCGGCCCTCAGGACGAGACAGCCCACGGCCTCCCCGGTCTCCGGCGTGGTGGCGAGGAGCACGGTGTCGGCGGCGAAGGCGCCGACCGGGTCCTCGGCCTCGGCGCGGCGCGCGGCCGGCAGGTCGGCCGGGCCGGTCACGGCGGCGCCCTTCTCGGCCTCGGTCGCGAGGTGGTAGGCGGTGAGCAGGGCGGGCAGGCGGGGGTGGGCGGCGTTCTCCTCGATCATCACGTTCATGGCCCGAGGATCACACCGTCAGGTTTCGGCCAGATGACGGCCGGTGCCCCCGGGAGGAGGACGGGTTCCGTTCTCCTCCCGGGGGACGCGGCCCGGGCCGCGGGGCGGGTCAGAAGGTGTAGGCCTTCGCCGCCTCGGAGACGAAGGGCTGCCGGACCGTGCGCATGCCGCCGGCGGCCTTCTTGTCGGGCTGGATGATGACGGACTGGCGGGACGAGGGCGACTTCGGGTCGGTGAAGTCGTGGGTCATGCCGAAGCCGGGGTCGTGGGCGTTGAGGATGAGGAGCGCCTTGCTGACGCCCTCACGGGTGAGGTCGCCCTTCTCGCAGGCCTTCTTCAGGATCTCGCCGAAGGCGGTCGCGGCCGTCCAGCCGGCGACGACGCCGTTGTCGAGGCCGTCCTCGGGGTAGGCGGCCGCGTAGTCGGCGGCGAGCTTCTTCGCGACGGGGGTGTCGGCGCCGATGGGAAGGCTCGGGGAGGCGAACCAGTACATCTTCTCCAGGGCCGGGCCCGCCTGCGTGCCGAGGAGCTGGGGGGCGAAGGCGGAGTTGTTGCCGACGACCGGGACGCGCAGGCCGGTCGCGGCGGCCACGCCGACCAGGGAGGCGGCCTGGCGCGGGCCGGCGCTGACGAGGACCGCCTTCACGCCGGCCTGCTTGAGCGCGGCGACCTGCGCGGACATGTCGTTGTCGGTCGGCTTGATCTTCTGCTCGACGACGGTCAGCCCGGTCTGTTCGGCGGCGTACTTCGAGCCCTTGAGGGCGTTCTCGCCGTAGTCGCCCTCGAAGTAGACGTGGCCGAGCTTGTCGCCCTTCTTGAGGCCCTTCTCCGTGACGAGGAAGTCGACCGCGTTGATCGTCTCGACGTCGTAGGTGGCGCCGAGGACGCGGATGTACGGGGAGCCGAGGAGGGAGGCCGACCATGCCTGGGGCATGACCAGGCCCTTGTCCTGGCCGTCGACGCGCTGCTTGACGGCGGCGACGAACGGGGAGCCGATGAACTGGGGGTAGCCGACGACCTTCGGCTCCAGCTCCGTGTAGGCGGCGAGCGCCTTCTGCGGGTCGTAGCCGTGGTCGCGGACGGTCAGCTCCAGCTTGCGGTCGCAGATGCCGCCGGCGGCGTTGGTCTGCTTCACCCACAGCTGCTGGGCCTGGGTGACGCTCTTGCCGAGGGTGGCGTAGACGCCGGTCATGTCGGTGAGCGCGCCGAGCGTGATGGTGGTGTCGGTGACGCCCTCGCCCATCTTCACCCCGCCCGCGCCGGTCTCCTCGGCGCCGCCGGTCTTCGCCTTGGAGCTGCATCCGGCGGCGGTGAGCGCGACCAGCACGGCGAGCGCCGTGGCGAGGCCCCGCACGGCCTGTCGTCTGTGGTTCATCGAGTCTCCCCTGAGGGTCGGTGGATCGGGGTTCGCGCGACGAGCCTCGCGAGGCCGCCGGGCAGGAAGAGGACGGTGCCGACGACGGCGGCGCCGTAGAGGTAGCGGGCGGCCTCGCCGGGGGCGATGCCGCCGGTGCCGGGGGCGGAGACCAGCGGCAGGGCCTCGGCGTACCGGTTGAGGAGCTGCGGGAGCAGGGCGACGAAGACCCCGCCCGCGACGGCCCCGGCGACGGAGCCGAGCCCGCCGATGACGATCATCGCCAGGTACTCCAGGGAGAGCGCCATGCCGAAGTACTCGGGCACGGTCCGCTGGAAGACCAGGGCGAGCAGGACGCCGGCGAGGCCCGCGTACATGGAGGAGAGGACGAAGACGGCGGCGCGGTGCCGGGCGACCGGGATGCCCATGACGCCGGCGGCGATCCGGTGGTCGCGGATGGCGTTCATGGCGCGCCCGGGACGGCCCCGGAGCACCCCGCGGGCGAACAGCACCCCGGCGAGGAGCAGGGCCAGGCCCAGGTACCAGAGCTTCTCGACGGCGCCGAAAGGCACCTGGGCGACGAGGAGTTCGGTGTCGTCGAAGGTGAGGCCGAAGAGGTTCAGCGGCGGCACGGCCCGGCCGTTGTAGCCGCCGGTGAGGTCGTGGGCGTTGAAGAGGACGTGCTGGCCGATGAAGATCAGCGCGAGGGTGGCGATGCCGAGGTACGCGCCGTGCAGCCGGCCCGCGATGGGGCTGAACACCCCGCCGGCGAGCCCGGCGAGGCCGACGGCGAGGACGGCGGCGAGCCAGCCCGGCAGGCCGAGGCCGCTGAGTCCGTCGGTGCCGTCGCCGGCCAGGGCGCAGTAGCCGTAGGCGCCGACGGCGAGGAAGAAGGCGTGGCCCATGGAGAGCTGGCCGGTGGCGCCGGTGAGCAGGTTGATGCCGATGGCGCCGATGGCGGCGGCCATCGCGAAGAGCCCGGCCTGGAGCCAGAACCGCTCCAGGTAGAAGGGGAGGACGAGCAGGAGGACGCCGCCGAGGGCGGCGGCGGCGAGGCCGTACGCCTTCGCGGGGATCCTGAGGCGCTCAGACACGGGCGAGCTCCTTGGTGCCGAAGAGGCCGGCCGGGCGGATCAGCAGCACCGCGACCATCACCAGGTAGGGGGCGAGGTCGCCGATCCCGCGGCCGAGGAAGGCGAGGTCGGACTGGTAGCCGGTGGCGAGGGACTCGGTGACGCCGACGATCAGTCCGCCGGCGAGCGCGCCGGTGGTGGAGTCGAGGCCGCCGAGGATCGCGGCGGGGAAGGCCTTGAGGGCGGCGAGCGAGGTGCCGCGCTCCAGACCCGGGGTGGGGAAGACGGTGAGGAAGAGGGCGGCGACCGCGGCCAGGGCCCCGGCGACCGCCCAGGCGCCGAGCGAGACCCGGCCGAGCCGGACGCCCATCAGGGCGGCGGTCTCCTGGTTCTCGGCGGCGGCCCGCATGGCGACGCCCCAGGAGGTGTGCCGGAAGGCGAGCAGGAAGGCGGTGATGAGGAGGCCGGCGGCGAGCAGCGCGGCGATCCGGGTCTCCGCGATCGTCACCGGGCCGAGGGTGACGACCGCGTCGCCCCACGGGTCGCCGAGGGCGAGGATGTCGGTGCCGATCCGGCGGGTCAGCTCGGTGGCGAGGAGGATGTCGACGCCGATGGTGACGATGGCGAGGACGCTGTGGTCGCCTCCCCGGTGGCGGCGCATGACGAAGAACTCGACGGCGGCGCCGACGACGGCCGCGCCCGCGATCCCGGCGGCCAGCGCGGGCCAGAAGCCGAGCGGTTCGTGGAGGACGGCGACGAGGTAGCCGCCGGCCAGGAGCAGCGAGGCGTGGGCGAAGTTGACGACCTCCGTGGCGCGGAAGATGACGACGAAGCCGAGGGCGATCAGGGCGTAGACGGAGCCCAGGGAGAGCCCGTTGATGAGGAACTCCGCGAAGGTGCTCACGCGGCGGTCTCCTCTCCGAGGTAGGCGCGGACGACCGCCGGGTCGTTCTGTACGTCGGCGGGGCTGCCGTCGGCGATCCGGCGGCCGAATTCGAGGACGGTGACGGAGTCGGCGAGCCGCATCACCAGGCCCATGTCGTGCTCGACGAGGAGCACGGAGATGCCGAGGCCGTCGCGGACGCCGGCGATGACGGCGGCGGTGCGGCGCCGTTCGTCGGCGGTCATGCCGGCGACCGGCTCGTCGAGGAGCAGCAGGGTGGGCTCCATGCAGAGGGCGCGGGCCAGTTCGGCGAGCTTCTGCTGTCCGTACGGGAGCGAGCCCGCGGGTTTCGCGAGCTGGTCGCCGAGGCCGACGAAGTCGGCGATCTCCCGGACGCGGGCCCGGTGGCGGGCCTCCTCGCGGGCCGCGGACGGCAGCCGGAGGCCGGCGGCGAGGAAGCCGGTGCGGGTGAGCCGGTGGCGGCCGAGCATCAGGCTGTCCTCGACGGTGGCGCGCGGCGGCAGCGCCAGGTTCTGGAAGATCCGGCCCACTCCGAGGTCGGCGATCCGGTGCGGGGGCAGCGCGGTCAGCTCGTGCCCGCCGAGCCGCACGGAGCCGGAGGTGGCCCGGTACACCCCGGACAGCACGTTGAAGCAGGTGGACTTGCCGGCGCCGTTGGGCCCGATGAGGGCGTGCACGGTGCCGGGGCGGACGGTGAAGTCGACGCCGTCGAGGGCGGTGAGTCCGGCGAAGCGGACGGTGAGGCCGGTGACGGTGAGGGCGGGGACGTCCTCGCGGGCCGGTGCGGCGCCGGGGCCGGGGGTGCGGGGGGCGGGCACGGCCGGCCCGTCCGGGGTGGTCATCGGGGGGTCTCCTTGCGGCGCGGGCCTCGGGCGGGAACCCGGGCCGCTTCGTCCCAGCGGGACAGGACGGGGTGGGCGGCGCGGGCGCGGGCGGCGTCCTCGGCCGCGTCGGCGTCGACCACGCCGAGGTAGCGGCGGCGGACCTCGTCGGAGGCGGCGAGTTCGTCGGCCGGGCCGGAGAGGGTGACCTCGCCGACCTCCAGGACGTACGCGTGGGAGGCGAGCTTCAGCGCCAGCGCGGCGTTCTGCTCGACCAGCAGCACCGCCGTGCCCTGGGCGTTGATCTCCCGGACCGCGTCGGCGATGCGGGCGGCCATCAGCGGGGCGAGGCCGAGCGAGGGCTCGTCGAGGAGCAGCAGCTCCGGGGCGGCCATCAGGGCGCGGCCGACGGCGAGCATCTGCTGCTCGCCGCCGGAGAGGAGCCCGGCGGGCTGCCGGGACCGCTCGGCGAGGACGGGGAACAGCTCGTGGACCCGGCGCAGCGCGGTGGCCTTCGCGGTGCGGTCGCCGCGCCGGGCGAGCCCGCCGGCCCGCAGGTTGTCCTCGACGGACATGCGGGCGAAGACCTGCCGGCCCTCGGGGACCTGGCAGACGCCGGCGGCCACGACCCGGTCGGGCGGCAGTCCGTCGAGCGGCCGGCCGGCCGCGGCGACCGTGCCGGAGACCACGGCCCCGCCGTGGAAGCGCAGCGTGCGCGAGACCGCCCGCAGCAGTGTGGACTTGCCGGCGCCGTTGCCGCCGAGGACGGTGACGACGGCCCCCGCGGGCACGGTCAGGGACACGCGCCGCAGCGCGTGCACCGGTCCGTATCCCGCCGTCAGATCCGTCACCGTCAGGGCGGGTGCGGTACCTCCCATGACTCCCCTTTTCCCGGCCGCCGTTGTTACTCGGCCGTTCGGTGGCGCTCACCCCAGCACCGCGCCGGACCGCCCGTCCACGCCCGGCGGCACAAACGCTGCCGGTGACCAGCGGGGCCGCCGGAGGGCTGTGCACGCGCACAACGCTGCGCGTCAGGGCGTTGCCGTGGAGCGCGGAGCGGTGGATGCTCCCGGCATGGGACGGCGCAGACGGCGGACCGGTGACGACTGGAAGGTGCTCGCCCGTGCGTGCACGACGCTTCTGGAGCGGGTGCCGGAGCTGGTGGACGAGCATCTGACGGAACTCCACGCGTACGAGCCCGCCTACGGGCGGATCGTGCCCTACGACCAGCACTGGCAGGAGGCGCACGAGGCGATCCGGATCGGCATCGAGATGATCTCCGCACCGCGGCACTCGCCCCGGCGGGACCTGGAGCACGCGGAGCTGATGGGCCGGCGGCGGGCCGAGCAGGGCATGCCGCTGGAGCTGGTCGTGCACGCGTACCGGCACGCGGGGCACCTGGTGTGGGACGCGCTGATCGAGGGGGCGGGCCCGGACGCGGCGCAGCTCGCGGCGCTGATGCAGTCGGCGACGACGGTGTGGTCGGCGGTGGACGCGCAGGCGGACCGGGCCTCGGAGGCGTACCGGGCGACGGAGGCGGAGCTGCGGCGGCGGACGGACGAGCAGCTCCAGGCGCTGCTGGACGCGCTGTTGCAGGGCCAGCGGGGGCCGGAGCTGGTGGCGCGGGCGGCGGCGGGCCTGGACCTGCCGGAGCAGGGGCGGTACGCGGTGGTGGTGCTGCGGCCCGACCGGCGCGAGGAGCGCGAGCCCTTCCACCGGCAGGTGCGCGGCGAGGGGCTGCGGTTCCTGTGGCGGATGCGGGCGGACTGCGAGATCGGGGTGGTGGCGCTGGGCGGGGGGACGGACCTGGACGCGCTGGCGGAGCTGCTGGACGGGCGGTGCCCCGGTCCGGGCGGGATCAGCCCGGTGGTGACGGGCCTGACCGAGCTGGGCCGTGCCCGCCGGCTCGCCGAACTCGCCCTGCGCACCTGCCCGCCCGGCACCCGTCAGGTGGTCCGCCTGGACCGCCGGATGGCCGGCGCGCTGATCGTCGGCCAGCCGGACCTGGCGGAGCTCCTGGTGACGGACGTCCTCGGCGGCCTCCTGGAACTGGATCCGGCCGACCGGGCGGTCCTCCTGGAGACCCTGGACGCCTGGCTGGACTGCGAGGGTTCGGCGGGCCGCGCGGCCGGCCGGCTCTACTGCCACCGCAACACGGTCTTCAACCGTCTGCGCCGCCTGGAGCAGTTGACCTCCCGCTCCCTGTCCCGCCCCCGGGACCTCACGGAGATGACACTGGCGCTGGACGCGTTCCGGCTGACCGCGTCAGGCTGAGGCATGACGTCCGAGAGATCACCGTCCGTGTCCTCGCCCGAGCCGCCCGGGTCCGGGAGGACGCCCGTGCCCGCCTGGGTGGTGGTGATCCCGTCGGTGGTGCTCGCCGTGGTCGTGCTGGCGGTCCTGGGAACGCTGTACGCCGTCGCCACCGGCGGTCCGCGCTACCTGGAGACCGCCGACGTCGTCGGCGTCTGGACCGAGAAGGGCGGCGACGGACGTCTGACGCTGCGCCAGGACAATACGGCGGAGCTGACCGGCACCGTGCTGAACGGCGGACCCGACGAGCCGCCGCTCCGCGGCACCTGGAGGGTGGGCATCCCCGACGAGCCCCGCACGGTCGAGTTGGACCTCCCGTTCTCCGTGGGGATGGACGTCGACGAGTCGGGCGGACGGGCGACCCTCTCCGGCGCCGTCGCCGCCTACGGAACCACCACGTACACCGAGTACCTACGCGAGCCCGGCTGACCTGGCAGGATCCCCTCGCGGCCATGGCGACGAACACGCGCACGACACGGCGGCGGGTGCCCCTCGGGAGGGCGCTGATCGCCGTGGGGCTGCTGGCTCCGGTGGCGCAGGCGCTGGGAGCCCTGGTGGCGGAGTCGACGCGGCGGGTGGTGCTGCTGACCGTGTTCGGGGCGCCTTGGCCGTCCCGGCTCGCCAGGGCGGTGCTGTGCGCGGTGGGCGTCCGGCGGGCAGGCGGAGGTGGGTGCGCGAGGAGCCGGCGGCCGTGTGCGCGGCGGCGGCGGTCCTGCTGGTGTTCCTGCGGGTGGTTCCCGGCGGCTTCCTCTCCCCCGGCCGGGAGGAGTCGGAGCGCCGGGCCGCGTCGGGAGGGGTCGAGCGGTACGGGACGGTGGACACGGGGCCGCCCTCATCGACCCGCTGTGGCGGGTGACGGTCGGCTCCGGCTCGGGTCTCACCGCCCGGAGCCGTCCGGTGGCCGCGTACGGCGAGCGCGCGGGCTTCGTCGCGGTCGCCTGGGACGGTCCGGACGCCCTCCTGGTCAGCGGCAGCGACGGTACGACGCGCATCACGCCGGCCCCCTCGACCGGCGCTCCGGATCGGATGGTCGACGCGGGCCGACGGCCGTGAGGGCCGGGCGTCGCAGGACGCCCGGCCGGGGGAGGGCTACGCCAGGAAGTCCCGGGCGATGTGGGAGGCGACTTCCTCCAGGAGGGGGCCGGCGTTCGGGATGGACTTGGCAGGGTCCGGCTCCAGGGCGGAGAGGGGGTAGGCGCGGCGGATGCCGGCGGCGCCGAGGGTCTCCGGGGGGAGGGCGAGGCGGCCGCATACCGCGACGACCTCCTTGCCGGCCGCCCTCGCCGCGGCGGCGACGCCCGCGGGGGCCTTGCCGTGCAGGGTCTGCTCGTCGAGGGAACCCTCGCCGGTGATGACGAGGGTGGCGCGCTCCAGGGCGGGGGCGAAGCCGAGGACCTCCAGCATCAGCTCGATGCCGGGGCGGAAGCCCGCGCCGAGGAGGAGGGCGCCGTAGCCGATGCCGCCCGCGCCGCCCGCGCCCGGCGCGGCGGCCAGCTCGGTGGCCTTCGGGCCGATCGCCTTCTCCAGGACCAGCGCGTAGTGGGCGAGGGCCGCGTCGAGGGTCTCGACGTCCTCGGGCGTGGCGCCCTTCTGCGGGCCGTAGACGGCCGGCGCGCCCTTGGGGCCGGTCAGCGGGTTGTCGACGTCGCTGGCGAGGATGAACTCGACGCCGGCGAAGCGCGGGTCGAGGCCGGAGAGGTCGGCGGAGTCCAGCGCCGCGAGGGCCGCGCCGCCGGGGCCGACCGGCTCGCCGGCCGCGTCGAGGAAGCGGGCGCCGAGCGCGGCGAGCATGCCGGCGCCGCCGTCGGTGGTGGCGCTGCCGCCGACGCCGAAGACGATCGTGGTGGCACCCGCGTCGAGCGCGGCGCGCAGCAGCTCGCCCGAGCCGTACGTGGTGGCGGTCAGCGGGGCGAACGTGCCGGCGGGGAGGAGCTGGAGGCCAGATGCCTCCGCCATCTCGACGACCGCGGTGGTGCCGCGCAGCGCGAACGCGGCGGTGACCGTCTCGCCGACCGGTCCCGTGACCCGCGCCTCGTGCCGGTCGAAGCCGGCCGCGACGGCCGCCGCGACCGTGCCGTCGCCGCCGTCGGCGACGGGCAGGGCCTCGACCGAGAGGTCGGGGACGACCTTCCGGAGCCCCGCCGTGACCCGCTCCGCGACCTGTACGGCCGTGAGCGAGCCCTTGAACTTGTCGGCCGCCACCAGCACGTGAGCGACCTGAGTTGCTGCTCCGTCCGTCACCTTGCATCCCTTGCTTTCGAACAGGCAGTCGCGCCAGGGCCGACCCTATCCGTACGGCCAGACGGCGTGCCACCCCCGGATAACGGTAAATGTCAGACCATAGTGGGCTCGCATGAGCACGGATATGAACGAGCGGACGTCTCCGGATCACGTACCGGAACGACCCGCCCCCGATGCGAAGGTCATCGGGATCGGCGTGGCCGCCGTCGTCGCGGTCGTCGCCTGGGCGGCGCTCGGCGAGGAGTCCTTCGACAGCGCCTCGTCCTCGGCCCTCTCCTGGGTCCTGGAGAACTTCGCGTGGCTGTTCGTGATCGCGGCCGACACGTTCCTGGTGCTGTGCGTGGTGATCGCGCTGAGCCGCTTCGGCCGGATCCGGCTGGGGGCGGACGACTCGGAGCCGGAGTTCACCAACCTGGCGTGGATCGCGATGATGTTCAGCGCCGGCATGGGCATCGGTCTGATGTTCTACGGCGTCGGGGAGCCGCTCCAGCACTTCCTGGACCCGCCGCCGGGCAGCGGCCCGGCGGGCACGGGCGCGGCGGCCCGGACCGCGATGGAGTACTCCTTCTTCCACTGGACGCTGACCCCGTGGGCGATCTACGGCATCGCCGGGCTGGCGCTGGCCTACGCGGGCTTCCGCAAGGGCCGCGGCAACCGGCTGAGCAGCGCCTTCGTGCCACTGCTCGGGGAGCGCCGGGCCAGGTCCTGGCAGGGCAGGGCGATCGACCTGCTGGCGGTCTTCGCCACCGTCTTCGGCACGGCGACCAGCCTGGGCCTGGGCGCGCTCCAGGTGGCCGAGGGGCTGAACCTCACCATGGGCGTCGAGGACTCGACGGCCACCGAGCTGATCATCATCGCCTCGCTGTCGGCGGCCTTCGTCCTGTCGGCCTTCTCCGGCCTGCACAAGGGCGTGAAGTGGCTGTCGACGCTGAACATCGTGCTCGCCGCCGGCCTGGCCCTCTTCGTCTTCCTGCTCGGCCCGACCGTCTACGTCCTGGACACGATCCCCGCCTCGGTCGGCGGCTACCTCCACCAGCTGCTGCCGATGGCGAGCCGCACCGGCGCCTTCACCGACCGCGACTGGCTGGGCGCCTGGACGATCTTCTACTGGGCGTGGTGGCTTTCCTGGGCGCCCTTCGTCGGCACCTTCATCGCCCGGATCTCGCGCGGCCGGACGATCCGCGAGTTCCTGGTGGGCGTGCTGCTCGTGCCCTCCGGGGCGACCGTCGTCTGGTTCTGCGTGATGGGCGGCACGGCGATCCGGCTGGAGTCCACGGGCGGGGCCGATCTGGCGACGGCGGTGGAGGACGGGGCGGAGGCCTCGCTCTTCGCGATGCTGGAGGCGCTGCCGCTCGGCACGCTCACCTCGGTGGTGGCGATGCTGCTGGTGATGACGTACTTCGTCACCAGCGCCGACTCGGCCTCCCTCGTCATGGGCTCGCTGACCAGCCGGGGCTCCCTGAACCCGCCGACCTGGCTGGTGGTGACCTGGGGCGTGCTGATGGCGGCCGTCGCGGCGGTGCTGCTGGTCGCGGGCGGCCTGGACTCGCTCCAGACGGCGACGATCCTGGTGGCCCTGCCGTTCGTGGTCGTCATGCTGGTGCTGTGCTGGGCGCTGGTGAAGGAGCTGCGGGAGGACCCGGGCGCGGGCCCGGCCCGGCACCACGCCCTGCACGGGATGCGGGACGCCGTGCGGGCCCTGGTCGGCGAGGCGATGACCGAGCAGGGCGGCGGCTCACGCCACCACCGGCTGCGCCGCGCGGCCCGCTCCCGCGCGGACGGGGAGGGCGGTCCGGCCGACCCGCCGCGGGACGGCGGGAGCGCCTGACCCGCCGCGCGGCGGCGGGTGGACCCCGCCCGGCTCCGGACGGCGGGTCCGGGATCGCCGGAGCGGCCCGGGGCGGCCGGGGCGAGTCGATACGCTGACGCGGTGACCCTCACCGATTACGCCACGTACATCGCCGGCCTGCCCCGCGTCCTGGCCGGTGCCGCCGCGCTCTTCCGGGACGCCCGGGGCCGGATCCTGATCGTGGAACCGAACTACCGGGAGGACTGGACGCTGCCCGGCGGGACCGTCGAGTCCGACACCGGCGAGACTCCCCGGCAGGCGGCCCGCCGGGAGACCGCCGAGGAGATCGGCCTGGACCTGCCGCTCGGCCCGCTGCTCGTGGTGGACTGGGCGCAGAGCACGACCCGGCCGCCGATCGTGGCGTACCTCTACGACGGCGGGGTGCTGCCCGAGGAGCGGTTCGCGCAGATCCGGCTCCAGGAGGAGGAGCTGGTCTCCTGGAAGCTGATCGAGCCCTCGGAGATCACGGCACACCTCTCGGACGGCCTGGGCCTGCGGGTGCGGGCCGCGCTGGACGTGCTGGCCGGCGGGACCGGCCCGGCGGAGCTGGAGAACGGCCTGCCCGCCGCCTGACCGCCCGGCCGGGGTCAGCCCTGCGGGGGCTCCGGCGGCAGCATGTCGCCGGTGCGGTTCGCCTCGTCGCGGGTGGCCGTCCGGGCCTCCGTGCGGTGGCCGCGCGCGATGTAGTCGCGGACGACGGCCTCCACGGCGTCCTGCGGGCTGCCGACGCCCGCCAGGACCATGACTTCCACGACGAGTTCGGCGTCGAGCGCGATGTTCACCTTGGCCATGTGCGGGAACCTAGCACCGGGAAACCCGCTCGCGGGAGCCGTTCCGGGATGCCTACGCTCCCGCCATGACGACGGTCGCGTTCCTCACCGGTGCCGGTATCTCCACGGATTCGGGCATCCCGGACTACCGGGGGCCGAACGGGCTGTGGCGCCGGGACCCCGATGCCGAACGGCTGGTCACCTACGGGCCGTACATGGCGGACCCGGAGGTCCGCCGCCGCTCGTGGCTGATGCGGCGCGACGCCCCGGTGCTGACGGCCGAGCCGAACGCGGCGCACCGCGCGATCGCCGCGTACGAGCGGAGCGGGAAGGCGCTGCGGGTGATCACGCAGAACGTGGACGGGCTGCACCAGGCCGCGGGCCTCCCGGAGCGGAAGGTGCTCGAACTGCACGGCACCGCCCGGTCGGTGGTGTGCACGGCGTGCCGCGCCCGTACGCCGATGGCGGAGGCGCTGGAGCGGCTGGAGGCCGGCGATCCGGACCCGGCGTGCCGGGACTGCGGCGGGATCCTGAAGCCGGCGACCGTGATGTTCGGGCAGCGGCTCGACCCGGTGGTGCTCGGGAACGCGATGTCGGTGGCCAAGGCGGCCGGGGTGTTCGTCGCGGTCGGTACGAGCCTCCAGGTGCAGCCCGCGGCCTCGCTGGCCGGGATCGCGGCCGAGCACGGGGCCCGGCTGGTCATCGTGAACGCCGAGCAGACCCCGTACGACCCGCTGGCCGCCGAGATCCTGCGCGAGCCGATCGGCACGGCCCTGCCGGCCCTGCTGGAGCGGCTCGGTTAGAACAGGGCGTCGGGGAGGCCGGAGCCGCCCGACTCGAAGGCGAGCAGGCGCTGCTTGCGGTCCAGGCCGCCGCCGTAGCCGGTGAGGCCGCCGCCGGAGCCGATGACGCGGTGGCAGGGGACGATGACGCTCACCGGGTTCTTGCCGTTGGCGAGGCCGACCGCGCGGGAGGCGCCCGGGCTGCCGAGGACCTCGGCGAGTTCGCCGTACGTGCGGGTCTCCCCGTACGGGATGAGCCGGAGCTGTTCCCAGACGCGCAGCTGGAACGGCGTGCCCTCCAGGCGGAGCGGCAGGTCGAACTCGGTGAGCTCGCCCGCGAAATAGGCGTCGAGCTGGCGGACCGCCTCGCCGAAGGGGCGGGGGTCGCGGTCGCCGAAGGTCTCCTCCGGCGGGCGGTGGCGCTGGCCGGTCATGTGGACGCGGCTGAGGACGCCGTCGACGGCCACCAGGGTCAGCGGCTCGTAGGGGCTGTCCACGACCGTGTGCACGACCGTGCGGGGCGTGGTGGTGCGGGGCATGACGGATCTTCCTTACGCGGGGAGGTGGTTGATCGGGTGGCTGTCGGTCGCCCACAGGTACTGGACGGCGTAGGCCCGCCAGGGCGCCCAGGGGGCGGAGCGGGCGGTGAGCGCGGCGGGGGCGCCGGGCAGGCCCAGTCCCTCGGCGGCCCGGCGGACGCCGAGGTCGCCGGGGAGGAAGGCGTCGGGGTCGCCGAGCGCCCGCATGGCGATGACCTCGGTGGTCCAGGGGCCGAAGCCGGGCAGCGCGAGGAGCCGGGCGCGGGTCTCCGCGCGGTCCGTGTCGGGGCCGAGGGCGAGGGTGCCGTCGGCGAGGGCGCGGACGAGGGTGAGCAGGGTGGTGCGGCGGCTGCGGGGCAGGGCCAGGGTCTCGGGGTCGAGCCCGGCCAGCGCCTCCGGGGTGGGGAAGAGGTGGGTCAGGCCGCCCTCGGGGTCCTCGACGGGCTCGCCGTGGGCGGTGACGAGGCGGGCCGCGTGGGTGCGGGCGGCGGCCGTGGAGACCTGCTGGCCGAGGACGGCCCGGACGGCGAACTCGGCCGGGTCGACGGTGCCGGGGACGCGCCGGCCCGGCGCCTCGTCGACCAGCGGGGCGAGCAGCGGGTCGTCCCGCAGCCGGCCGTCGACGGCGACGGGGTCGGCGTCGAGGTCGAGGAGGCGGCGGCAGCGGCTGATGGCGTGGGTGAGGTCGCGCGGGTCGGTGAGGGAGAGCCTGCAGGCGATGTGGTCGGGGCGCGGCGCGAGGGCGACGATCCCGTGGCCGTACGGGAGGGCGAGGGTGCGGCGGTAGGCGCCGTCGCGCCACTCCTCGACGCCGGGGACGGCGGTGGCGGCGAGGTGGCCGAAGAGGTTGGACGGTTCGAGCGGGGCGCGGAAGGGCAGCCGCAGCGAGATCACTCCGGGGGTGTGGGGGGCGGCGGGCCGGGCGGCGCGGGCGCGCAGTTCGCCGGGGGTGAGGGCGAAGACCTGGCGGACGGTGTCGTTGAAGGAGCGGATCGAGGAGAAGCCGGCGGCGAAGGCGATCTCGCCGAAGGGCAGCGCGGTGGTCTCGACGAGGACGCGGGCGGTCTGGGCGCGCTGGGCGCGGGCCAGCGCGAGCGGGCCCGCGCCCAGCTCGGCGAGGAGCTGGCGCTCGATCTGCCGGGTGGACCAGCCGAGGCGGCGGGCGAGCCCGGGGACGCCCTCCCGGTCGACGACCCCGTCCTGGATCAGCCGCACCGCTCGGGCGACGGCGTCGGCCCGGACGTTCCACTCCGGGGAGCCGGGGCTGGTGTCGGGGCGGCACCGCTTGCAGGCCCGGAAGCCGGCCCGCTGGCAGGCGGCGGCGCTGGGGTGGAACTCCATGTTCTCGGGCTTCGGCGGGACGGCCGGGCAGCTGGGCCGGCAGTAGATCCGAGTGGTGCGGACGGCGGTGAAGAAGACGCCGTCGAAGCGGGCGTCCTTGGACTGGACGGCCCGCACACAGCGCTCGGTCTCGGTGTGCATGGATCCAGGATCGGGGATGCGCGGGCGCCGGGCTGGCAGGAAAACGACATGGACGTCCGGCCGCCGGTTCAGTCCACCGGGACCGTCCGGTAGTGGGTGGTGAGCCGGCCGTCGTCGCCGAGGATGTGGAAGGCGATCCCGGGCGGGGCGTCCAGGTGCACGTGCGGGCCGTCGGGGCCGGGGTGCTCCCAGGGCAGTCGCAGGGTGGAGACCACGCCGGGGGCGACGAGCAGCGGGCGTCCGGCGAAGGTGGTGGCGGCGGCGGTGTGGGCGTGGCCGGCGAGGAAGGCGGTGAGGTGGGGGTGGCGGGCGGCGAGCGCGGCGAGCCGCTCCTCGCCGGACTGCCGGATCCCGTCCACGTACGGGGTGTGCAGCGGCACCGGCGGGTGGTGGAAGGCGACGAGGACGGGCGTGTCGTGCGGAGTGCCGGTGAGGACCCGGTCCAGCCGCTCCAGGGTGCCGTCCGCCAGCCGGCCGTCGTCCTCGCCCGGGATCGAGGAGTCGCAGACGGCGAGGACGAAGCCGTCGCCGCGCAGCACCTGGTCGACGGGGGCGGTGGGCGCCGGGTCGCCGTCCTCGTGGAGCAGCGGCCCGAGCCCGGCGCGGAAGGCGGCGCGGTCGTCGTGGTTGCCGGGGCAGACGACCAGCGGGTGGCGGCCGGTGAGGAGCTCCCGGGCGCGGTCGTACTCGGCGGGGGCGCCGTGGTCGGCGACGTCCCCGGAGACGAGGACGGCCGCCAGGTCGTACGGCAGTTCCTCCAGGTGGCGCAGGACGGCGCGGGTGCGGGCGGTGGCCCGCTCCCCCGCGTCGATGTGGATGTCGCTGACGTGGGCGATGACGATCACGCGGGGGCCTCCGGCGGTCGGGGTGAACGGCGGTCCACCCGGCCGACCGTACGGCGGCCCGGGGCGGGGGCGTAAGGGCCACCGCCGGTGAGGTGGCCCCTTCCGTCACTCGAAGCGCGCGGGGTCCCCCGCGCCGACGCGGACGATCTCGGGGTCGCCGCTGGAGAAGTCGACGACGGTGGTGGGGACGGTGCCGCAGTCGCCGGAGTCGAGGACCGCGTCGACCTGGTGGTCGAGCCGCTCCTTGATCTCCCAGCCCTGGGTCAGCGGCTCCTCCTCGTCGGGCAGCAGGAGGGTGCTGGAGAGCAGGGGTTCGCCGAGCGAGGCGAGCAGCGCCTGGGTGACGACGTGGTCGGGGATGCGGACGCCGACGGTCTTCTTCTTGGGGTGGAGCAGCTGCCGGGGCACCTCCTTGGTGCCGGGCAGGATGAAGGTGTAGGCGCCGGGGACGGCGGACTTGACGGCGCGGAAGACCCGGTTGTCGATGTGCACGAGCTGGCCGAGCTGGGCGAAGTCCGCGCACATGAGGGTGAAGTGGTGCCGGTCGTCGAGGCGGCGGATCTCCCGGATGCGGCTGAGGCCGTCGTGGTTGCCGATCCGGCTGCCCAGCGCGTAGCAGGAGTCGGTGGGGTAGGCGATGAGGCCGCCCTTGCGGATCGAGTCGGCCACGCCGTCGATGATGCGCGGCTGGGGGTTCTCGGGGTGCACGTCGATGTACTTGGCCATGGGGCGAGTCTAGGTTCCCCGGCCCTCCTGGCTCCTGAGGTGGCGCCAGACGGCCTTGGCCGCGTTGTGCCCCGACATGCCGTGGACGCCGGGGCCGGGCGGGGTGGCGGAGGAGCAGAGGAAGACCGCCGGGTGGGGGGTGCGGTAGGGCCACGGGGAGAGCGTGGGGCGGAGCACCAGCTGGAGGCCGTCGGCGGCGCCGCAGGCGATGTCGCCGCCGATGTAGTTGGCGTTGCGCGCGGCGAGTTCGGGCGGGCCGGCGGTGGCGCGGGCCAGGATCCGGTCGCGGAAGCCGGGGGCGAAGCGCTCGATCTGCCGCTCGACGGCGTCGGTGAGGTCGCCGCGCCAGCCGTTGGGCACGTGGCCGTACGCCCAGAAGACGTGCTTGCCCCCGGGGGCGCGGGAGGGGTCGACGAGGCTGGGCTGGGCGGTGATGAGGAACGGCGTGTCGGGGGCGGTGCCGGAGAAGGCCTGGCGCAGGGCGGTGTCGATCTCGCGGGTGGTGGGGCCGACCTGGACGGTGCCGGCCCGGCGGGCGGCCTCGGCGGTCCACGGCACGGGGCCGTCGAGGGCGTAGTCGAGCTTGAAGGCGGAGGCGCCGTACCGGTAGTGGGCGTAGTGGTGGGCGCCGAAGCCGGTGATGCGGGCGAGGGCGGTCGGCGAGGTGTCGAAGAGGTAGGCGCGGGCGGGCGGCAGGTCGTCGAGGCGCTTGACCTCGTAGCCGGTGTGGACGGTGCCGCCGAGTTCGGTGAGGTACGCGGTGAGGGCGTCCGGGATGGCCTGGGAGCCGCCCCGGGGCACGGGCCAGCCGCCGGCGTGCGCGGCGAGCGCGAAGACGAGGCCGACGGCGGAGGTGGCGAAGCCGTCGAGGGGGGCGATGACGTGCGCGACCATGCCGGCGAAGAGGGCGCGGGCCTTCTCGTCGCGGAAGCGGCGCAGCAGCCAGGTGGAGGGCTGGAGGCCGAGCAGGCCGAAGCGGGCGAGGCCGACCGGGTCGCGGGGCAGCGCGGTGAGCGGCAGCTGCATGAAGTCCCGGGCCAGGGCGTCCCACTTGCCGAGGAAGGGGGTGACGAGCCGGCGGTAGGCGCCGGCGTCGCGCGGGCCGAGGGAGGCGGCGGTCTCGGCGACGGAGCGGGAGAGGACGGCGGCGGTGCCGTCGGCCCAGGGGTGGGCCATGGGCAGCTCGGGGTGGAGCCATTCCAGGCCGTACCGGTCGAGGGGCATGGTCCGGAAGACGGGCGAGCCGGCGCCCAGCGGGTGGACGGCGGAGCAGGGGTCGTGGCGGAAGCCGGGGAGGGTCAGCTCCTCGGTGCGGGCTCCGCCGCCGACGGTCTCCTTCGCCTCGAAGACGGCCACGGAGCGGCCGCGGCGGGCCAGCTCCACGGCGGCGGTGAGTCCGTTGGGCCCCGCCCCCACGACCACGGCATCGAGCAGCGACGTCACCTCGGGCTCCTCACGTCGGCCGGCGGTTCGCCGGGCCCAGGATAGGCCCGGGCCCACCCGCGCGGGCGGGGCCCCTCCGGAGGGGCCTGTTCCGCCCCGGGCGGCGGGTGGTGAGCACGCGTCAGTCCCCGGCCGGGCCGGAGGCGAGGAGGGCGCGGATCCGCTCGGCGGTGGCCGCGTCCCGGGCCGCGGTGAACGGCAGCGCGTTGTCCCCGGCGATCCGGAAGGGCTCGCCCGCGACGGTGGTGTGCGCGCCGCCCGCCTCCGTGACCAGCAGCAGTCCGGCCGCGTGGTCCCACGCGTAGTCCCAGTTGAAGGCGGTCGCGTCGAGCGCGCCCCGGGCGACGGCGAGGTACTCCAGTCCGGCCGAGCCGCACGGACGGGGCCGGACGCCCTCGGTGACCAGGGCGAGCAGGGCCCGCTTCTGGTCGGGCGTGGTGTAGTCGGGGTGCGAGGTCGCGACCTCCAGGACCGCGCCGAAAGCGGGCGGGCCGGGCCGGAGCGGCTGCCCGTTCAGGGTGGCGCCGCGGCCCCGGACGGCGACGGCCAGCTCGCCGAGGGCCGGCGCGTAGGTCCAGGAGGCGAGCAGCTCGCCGTGGCGGGCGAGGGCGACCAGGGTGCAGAAGGCCGGGTCGCCCTGGACGAACTGGCGGGTGCCGTCGACCGGGTCGACGATCCAGACGGGCGCGTCGCCGCGCAGCGCGCCGTACAGCTCCGGGTCGGCGTGGACTGCCTCCTCGCCGACCACGACGGAGCCGGGCAGCAGGGCGGTCAGGGACGCGGTCAGGTGCTCCTCGGCGGCCCGGTCGGCGACCGTCACCAGGTCGTACGGCCCCTTCTTCTCGACGATCTCGTGCGCGGCGAGCTGCCGGAAGCGCGGCATGACCTCCGCCGCGGCCGCCTTGCGGACCGCCTCCTCCACCTCGGTCGTGCCGCCGTCGAGGACGTGCTCAAGGAAGGAATCGATCATGCGACCAGCTAAGCACGCGGGTCCGACAGCCGGTACGGGGCCTCCTTCGGACCCGCACCGGCCGGAAGGGGACGCCCGGGAGTACGCTTTGGACCGTTTCACCCCTTAACCGGGATGTCGAGGCTCCTGAGAGGCAGGTCGGTCCGGTGCACGGCGAGTACAAGGTCCCCGGCGGGAAGCTGGTCGTCGTCGACCTCGACGTGGTGGACGGGGCGCTGGCCCGGGTCCGGGTGGCCGGCGACTTCTTCCTCGAACCCGACGAGGCGATCCTCGCCGTCGACCGGGCCCTGGAAGGCGCCCCCGCCGACACCGACGCCGCCGGGCTCGCGGCCCGCGTCGACGCGGCCCTGCCGCCGGGCACCGTGATGTACGGCCTCACCAGCGAGGGCGTCGGGATCGCGGTCCGCCGGGCGCTCGCCCACGCCACCGACTGGACCGACTACGACTGGCAGCTGGTCCACGAGCCGCCGCAGTCCCCCGCCCTGCACATGGCGCTCGACGAGGTGATCACCACCGAGGTCGCGGCCGGCCGCCGCCCGCCGACCCTGCGGGTCTGGGAGTGGGGCGCGCCCGCCGTCGTCATCGGCAGCTTCCAGTCGCTGCGCAACGAGGTGGACCCGGAGGCCGCCGAGCGGCACGGGATCCGGGTGGTGCGCCGGATCAGCGGCGGCGGCGCCATGTTCATCGAACCCGGCAACACCATCACGTACTCCCTGTCGGTCCCCGACCGGCTGGTGCAGGGCCTGACCTTCGCCGACAGCTACGCCTATCTCGACGACTGGGTGCTCGGCGCGCTCGGCGACATGGGCGTCAAGGCCTGGTACCAGCCGCTCAACGACATCGCCACCGAGGCCGGGAAGATCGCGGGCGCGGCGCAGAAGCGGATGGTGACCGGCGAGGGCGCGGTGCTGCACCACGTGACGATGGCCTACGACATCGACGCCGACAAGATGACCGAGGTGCTGCGGATCGGGCGCGAGAAGCTCTCCGACAAGGGCACGAAGAGCGCGAAGAAGCGGGTCGACCCGCTGCGCCGGCAGACCGGTCTGCCGCGCGAGGAGGTCATCGAGCGGATGATCGGCTCCTTCCGGCAGCGGTACGGCCTGGCGGAGGGCCGGGTGACGGAGGAGGAGCTGGCCGCCGCCGAGGAGCTGGTGCGGACGAAGTTCGCCACCGAGGAGTGGACCGCGCGGGTGCCGTAGGACCGGGCCGCGCGGGGGAAGCGCCGGCGCGGGAGCCGTGCGGGAGGCGCTCGGCCCGTACGCCCCCCGGGCATCGGCCCCGCACGGTCGGGTGACCTGCCCAGGACCGGCTCGTTGACGTCGTGGACATGCTGCGTCGACGGCCACGGAGGGCACATTGGGACGGGCGAGAGCACTGACGGCGGCGCTGCTGGGGATGGTCCTGGCGACGGCGCCGGTCGCACCGCGCGAGGCGGCGGCGATCGTCGGCGGCCGGGAGGCGGCCCCGGGGGCGCATCCGTACGCGGCGGCGCTGGTGGACGTCGAGCGCCACCGGCAGTTCTGCGGCGGCGCCCTGATCGGTCCCCGGCACGTCCTGACGGCCGCCCACTGCCTGACCGGCTCGTACGCCGCCACCGGCCGGGTCGCGGTGCTCCTCGGCGAGCACGACCTGCGCACGGCGACGGAGTCCCGCCACGCGCGCGTGGCCCGTCCCGCCCGCTTCACGCTCCACCCCGGCTACGACCGCCGCACCCAGCACGACGACCTCGCCGTGATCACCCTGGCCGCCCCGGTCCGCCCGGACGCCGGGGTCCGTCCGGTCCCGCTTCCCGCTCCTGCCGAATCGTTCACCCACACCCGTCTGGAGGCCGTCGGCTGGGGCGCGACCGCCTTCGGCGGGGCCCCCTCCCCCGTGCTGCGCACCGTCACCCTGGACACCCTCGGCAACGCCGGCTGCGCGCTGCGCGGCGTCGACGGCCTCACCCCGGCCCAGCTCTGCACCTGGACCCCCGGCCGCGACACCTGCGTCCACGACTCCGGCGGCCCCCTGGTCCACCGCGCCCCCGGAGCCCGGCCGGTCCTGGCCGCCCTCGTCTCCTACGGCCGCGGCTGCGCCACCGAGACCCCGGCGGTGAACACCAGGATCACCGCCCACCTGGCCTGGATCCGTCAGGTCACGGGGGTGGGCCCGCCGGTCCCGTGACCGGCTCCGGCGCGGCCGGGAAGGAGCGCGAACGGGAACGAGCCGTGCGGGCCGGTTCTCACCGGCCCGCACGGCTCGTCGTCGATCGTGTCCGAGGGGGGACTTGAACCCCCACGCCCGATAAAGGGCACTAGCACCTCAAGCTAGCGCGTCTGCCATTCCGCCACCCGGACAAGGTGTTGGCCGACCGCTCGTTCCCTCGCGGCGACGAACATCAATCTACCAGGTGTTCGAGGTGCTTCTCACCCGCGTTTCCGGTGGTCAGGGCCGGATGCGGGGTCAGGAGGACCACGCCCACGCAGTCGCCCGTGCGCACCGCGCCCAGGGCCGGGCCCACCGTCGGGAAGGGCGCGTGCGCCGAACCGGCGGCCTCGGGCAGGAGGCGGAGCGCCGCCTCGGTGAAGGTCCCCTCGGGCCCCGGACAGGCGCACCTCGGCTCACCGCGCATGACGCCGCCCGCCCTCCCGCCGCGCCTGCGGGGCGGTGAGTTCGGGCACGTCCGCGGGGACGGCGGTGCCGAGGATCTCCTGCTGGAGGCTCTGCGCGCGGGCGGCGGCCTCCTAGCCCGGCCGCCCGATCATCGCCGTGCGCAGCCGCTGGTAGACCGCGGGCGCGTCGGAGCGCCGGTCGGACGGGCTAGGAGGTGGGTTCGGGCTCGGAGACCTGCGGAGCGGGGTGGCGGTTGCCGACGCTCCGGTAGACGCCGGGCCAGCGGGCGAGGAGCCGGGTGGGCAGGTGGTTGCGGGCGTCCACGAGGAGGCGCGGGGCCTTCATGCGGGTGGCGAGGTCGTCCCAGTCCGCTTCGGCGAGCTGCGGCCACGGGGTGAGGACGACGACGGCGTGCGCCCCGGTGACGGCAGGGACCAGTGCGGTGCAGGGCAGGGCGCGGGGGGCCAGGGAGCGGAGTTCCTCCGGCGTCATGGCGGGGTCCCAGACGCGGACGTCCGCTTCGTGTTCGTGCAGGAGCGGGATGAGCGCACGGCTGGGGGCGGCGCGCAGGTCGTCGCTCCAGGGCTCGTGCCGCAGGCCGAGGACGGCGACGCTCAGGCCGGACAGGCGTCCGCCGGCCCCCGTGCGGACCAGCTCCATGATGGTGCCGGTCTGACGGACGTCGATCTCGATGGCGGCGTCGAGGAGGGGCGTGTCGATCGCCCTGGCGCGTGCCCAGACGGCCAGGGCGAGGGTGTCCTTGGCCAGGTCGGAGTCGCCGAAGCCGGGTCCGGGGCCGGGCAGGGCACGGCCGATGCGCGGGTCGAGGCCGACGCCGGTGATGACGGCGTCCACGTCGAGGTCCGGGTCCCCGCAGAGCCGCGCGAGCTCGTTGGCGTAACTGATCCTCATCGCGAGGAAGGCGTTGCTCGCGTACTTCACCATCTCCGCGCTGGACGGGCTGGTCGTCACCCACGAGGAGCTGCTCCAGGCGTACAGCGTGCGCAGCCGCTCCAGCGCGTGCGGCGAGCGGGAGCCGACGACGGTGCGCGTGGGGGCGCGCCAGTCGTCCAGGGCCGTGCCCTGGACGAGGAAGTCGGGGTTGCAGACGAACCGGTCCCGCAGGTCCGGCCGTGCGGCGAGCAGCGCGTCGGTGGTGCCGGGCGGGACGGTGGACTTGAGCACGATCAGGGGGTTCCCGTCCAGTCCCGCCGCCTCCTCGAACACCTGGTACACCTGCGTCAGGTCGGGGCCGCCGTCCCGGGAGGGGGGCGTGCCGACGCAGATGAGGACCGCGTCGACGGGGTCGGCGGCCACCGCCTCCTCCAGGCAGTCCGTGAACTGGAGCCGTCCGGCACGGAAGACCGCGGCCATCTGTTCGGCCAGGCCGGTCTCGACGACGGTCGGCTCGCCCGCGCGCAGGAGCATCAGCCTGGTGGCGTCCTTCTCGACTCCGACGACCCGGTGTCCGTGCTGGGCCAGCGCCACCGCACCGGTCAGTCCGACATGTCCCTGTCCCACGACCGCTACCCGCATGACGCTCCCTCGATGGCTCCCCCGCCCCCAGCGGAACACGGAAAGTGACCGAGTGACCACTTTTGGCCATCTCCCTCCCGGGCCGCCCGGAAGCGATCGAGTCCCATCCCGGCGAACCCTCCCGAACCGGAACCGGAACCGGAACCGGAACCGAAACCGAAACCGGCGGTCGGCGGACCGGTGAATCGCACATCCGGGCAGATCCTGTTGGGCTTGTGCCCGTACGAGTGGAGAGCGGGAGCCCCGAGGAAGAGAGACGCGCATGCCCCAGGAGGCCGACGCCACCCTCGCGGACGGGGAGCACGGGCCGCGGGCCGGTGACCGCGGGACGCGCGAGGTCGATCTGCGGCGCGTGGGGATCGATCCGGACTTCTGGTACCCCGTCGCCCGGTCGGCGGGCCTGCGCAGGGGCAAGGTCCGCGCGGTGTCCTTCGCGGGGCGGCGCATCGCGCTCCACCGGGGCGCCGGCGGCACCGCGTACGCCCTGGAGGACCGCCGCGCCCACCGGCAGGTGCCGCTGAGCCTGGGCGTGGTGGAGGGCGAGATCCTCCGCTGCTGCTACCACGCGTGGGCCTACCGCGGGAACGGGCGCATCTCGCAGATCCCCTACCTCCCCAAGGGCGCCGTGGCGGCAGGCGCGCCGTCGGGGGCGCTCAGCGTCGGCGTCCGGACCGCTCGAGGGACGTCAGCCGGTGGCGTGCGGCCCGGGTCAGGGGGTGGTCCTCGCCGAGGGCGCGCAGGCACGCGGAAAGGGTCCTCTTGTACAGGCGTCGGGCCCCGCGCCCCGTTCCGAGCGCCTGGTACACGCCGGCCAGGCTCAGCCGGGTGGCGAGGGTGTCCTCGTGCCCCGCGCCCAGTGCCCTCCGCTGCCGGTGGAGCGTGTTCACGAGCAGGGGCAGGGCCTGGCGGAAGTCCCCGCGGGAGGCGTGGGCCACGGCCAGGTTGTGGCGGGCGACGAGGGTGTGCGCGTGCTCGTCCCCGAGGGCGTGCGCGCACGCGGCGGCGTTCTCCTCGTGGAGCAGCACGGCCCGGTGGAGGTCACCCGCGTCCCGGTACGCCCCGGCGAGGCCGTTGCGGACGGCGAGCGTGTCCGGGTGGCCGGGGCCGTGCACCCGCTCCTGCCCCTGGAGCGCTCGCTCGAAGAGGGGCAGGGCCCGGTCGGGCCGCCCCGCGAGCCGGTAGGTGTGGGCGAGCGTGCCGAGGACGGCGAGCGTGTCCTCGTGGTCCGCGCCGAGAACCCGCCTCCGTGCGTGGAGCGTCCGCTCGTACAGCGGGATCGCCCGGTCGGAGTCGCCTGCCTCACGGTGGGCGTCGGCGAGGTGTCTGCGACTGGTGAGGGTGTCGGGATGGTCCTCGCCCAGCGTGCGTTCCCGCGCTTCAAGGACCTGCCGGAAGAAGGGCAGGGCGCGCTCGGGGGCGCCCGCCATGAGGTGGGACACCGCCAGGTTGTGGCGGAGGGTGAGGTCACGGGGGTCGTCCTCGGCCGGCCGGTGCCCGCTGTCGTGGACGGCCCGCTCGAACAGCGGAACGGCCCGCTCCGCGTCGCCGACGGTCAGGAACCCGTAGCCGATGTCGGCGCCGCGGGCGTCAAGGGGCCGGCCCCCGTCCGAAGCGGCCGCCGCACCGGCCGCCGGCGTTCCGTGACCGGCCGGCCGCTCCGGTCGTGGAGCGGCGAGGCGAAGCGCGCGGTCCGGATCGCCGGCGGCCCGGCAGGCGAGGGCGAGGGCGACTCGGGTGGCGCGGGTGATTCCGTGGTCCTCGCCGTGCACGCCCTCCATGACCCGCAGCACCTCGTCGAACAGCTCGACGGCCCGGTCGGGTTCGCCCGCCTCCCGGTACAGGCCCGCCAGACCGGCCCTCACGAGGAGGGTGTCGGGGTGCTCCTCCCCCAGGACCCGTTCCAGGTCCCGGACGAGCCCCTCGAAGAGGGGGACGGCAGCGCGCGGATCCTCCGCCGCCACGCGCGCGGCTGCCAGGCTGCTCCGCGTCACGAGGGTGAGGTGGTGCTCCTCGCCGAGCACGCGGACGCATGCGTCGAGGTTCTCCTCGTACAGGCGAACGGCGTCGGCGCGTCGTCCCGCCGTGTACCGCGCGCCCGCGAGGGTGTTGCGCGCGGCGAGGGCGGAGAGGTCCTCTTCGCCCTCCGGTGCGTCGAGGAGCGGGCCGAGCACGGGGTCCCACCCGAGCAGGGCGAGCGCCCGGTCCGGATCGCCCACGGCCCGATAGGCGTCGGCCAGGTTGTTGCGACTGGCGAGGGTGAGCGGGTGCGTCGCCCCCAGAACGCGCTCCTCGTCGAGAAGGGCCCGCTCGTACAGGGGGATGGCCCGCTTCACGTGCCCGGACGCCTCCTTGGCGTGCGCCAGGTTGTGACGGCAGGTGAGCGTGTGGATGTCGTCGTGGCCGAGCTCCTCCTCGTGGTGGTCGAGGGCTCGACGGAGGTGCGCGGCGGCTCGGGTGGCGAGTCCCTGGCTGATGAGGAACACGCCGGCGTGGTCGAGGAGCCGTGCCATGGTGCCGGTGTCGGCGGGCAGCGGCGTGTGGTCGGCCAGGGCTTCCATGTGCGGGAGCAGGGTGCGCCCGGTGGGCCAGCTGCCGGGGTCCTGCCAGTCGGTCGGCCGGACGACGGCCTCCAGTGCGGCGGTCGCACGCCCCCGGGCTCCGGCGATGAGGCCGGACGCGCGGTGCGGGTCGTGGGCGTCGGAGGTCCGGGCGACGGACTGGACCAGCCGGTGGACGGAGAGCGCGCGTGCCTCGGGGTCCACGGTGATCAGGCTGTACGCGTTCAGGGTGCCGATCGCGTCGGCGACCGCGGCCGGTTCGCCCTCGCCGTCCACGAGCCCGGCGGGGATGCCGTCGGGCGCGTACCAGGCCAGCGTGCGCAGCACGTCGGCGGCCAGCGGCTGCCGTTCGCCGATGCGGTCCAGCGACACGCGCTGGACGCGGGCGATGGTGCGTTCGGCGACGGTGAAGCCCTCGCCGCCCTGCTCGTACAGCGGGCCGGGGTTCCGCCGGAGCAGGTCCAGGTAGCCGCTCGGGGTCTGCAGAGGGTTCTCGGCGAGGCAGGCGGCGGCTTGTTCGACGGCCAGGGGAAGGTGCCCCAGCTCCTCGCATAATTCGGCCGCTCCGGACAGGTCCCGGCAGCCGCCGGCTTTCGCGATGCGGGTGAGCAGGGCCAGGGATTCGGCCGGCTGCAGGGCGTCGAGCCGGATGACCTCGGCGGCGTCGTGCCACACGGCGGCGAGTCTGCTGGTGATGAGGAAGCGGCCGCTGGGGACGCGGGCCAGGAGCGGGGCGATGTCCGCGAGGTGGTTGACGTTGTCCAGGATGAGCAGCCAGTCGCTGTGCGTGGCCAGCCACTGCATCCCGTTCTCGGCCAGGGCCTCCACCGTCAGCGCCTTGGAGGCGGCGGGCTGCAGGGCGGTGGCCAGGGCGGCCAGCCCCTGCTCCACGCTCGCCGCGCTGTCGGCGGGTATCCACCGGACGAGATCGAGGCGGTGTTTCCGGGCCCGAGTGGCCGCCCAGTGCACGGCCAGCGTGCTCTTGCCGACCCCTCCGAGACCGTGCACGGCCTGGATCCACACGCCACCGGACTTCTTCATGGCGGCGTCGAGGCGGTCGAGTTCGGCGGCCCGCCCCACGAAGTGGGCGGTGCGGTAGGGCAGGTTGTCCAGTCCCGGCCGGGCTTTCTCCTTGCCCACGGGCCGCACGGCCTTCGACGAGAGCCTCACGGAGTAGTCGTTGTAGACGCCCGTGTTGGCGATGGCGCCGTTCGTCGCGTGGGCGTTTCCGCTGTCCGACACCTGCTGCACGGGCACGTCGCCGCCCACCGTGCCCCCTGCCAGGGTGCGCTTGCCGGGGTCGCGCCTCCTGCCCCACCGCCACTTGGCCATGTCGCCGCTCCGCCCGCCTACCCGGCCGCGATGCCGCTGACCGCGGTGGACCCCGGGCCGGTGGCCTCCGCGTCCCCGGTGTCCACGGCTCGTGCGGCCCGACCGCCGTCCGACCGCTTCACCCCGGTCACGGCGGTGCCGCCGTCCCGCGCCAGGGCGTTCCCCGTCGCCAGCGCCGTATCGCCCCCCTCGCCGGCGACGAAGGCCAGCAGTGCGCGCAGGTCCTGGGCCGTCCGCTCCCGGTCCCCCGCGTCGAGGGACTCCAGCAGTGCCTCGAACCGCCCCTGCCAGAAACCTTCCTGGTGCGACTGCTCCCGGTCCGGGTCCGTGGCGGCGCCCGGCTCCAGGGCCCGGGCCGTCCGGTCCAGCCGCTCCAGTTCGGCCCGTCCCCGCTCCGCGTCGCCGCGGCCGAACAGCTCGGCGACCCGCTGCCGCACCGCGTACCAGGCGTCGGTCCCCGCGGCCTGGACGACCGCCCCGCCGCCCGCCGCGGCCAACGCGGCCAGAGTCTCGGCCAGCAAATCGCCCACCCGCCCCTCACGTCACCTCGGGTCTTCTCCCCGCAACGTACAGCCCCCCTGTCGCACACAGGGTCTGGTTCGGGCCAGTTGAAGGCTTCCGCTTGGGGGGACGGCGTAAATCAGGCGTTGATCGCGGGGATGATGTCGGTGCCGTAGGCGTCGATGGTGGCCTCGCGGTTGTCGTGCATGGCGTAGACGGCGAACTGGTCGACGCCGAGGCCGCGCAGGTGCTTCAGCTTCTCGATGTGGGCCTCGGCGGGGCCGAGGAGGCAGAAGCGGTCGACGATCTCGTCGGGGACGAAGGTGGTGTCGGGGTTGTCGGCGCGGCCGTGGTGGGAGTAGTCGTAGCCGTGCCGGTCCTTGATGTAGGCCGTCAGCTCCTCGGGGACCATCGAGGAGTGCTCGCCGTACTTGGCGACGAGGTCGGCGACGTGGTTGCCGACCATGCCGCCGAACCAGCGGCACTGGTCCCGGGCGTGGGCCAGGGCCTGCGGGGAGCCGTCGGCCGTCACGTACGCGGGGGCGGCGACGCAGATCGTCAGGGCGTCGGGGTCGCGGCCGGCGTCCTGGGCGGCCTTGCGGACCGCCTTGACCATCCACTCCGTGAGGAAGGGGTCGGCGAGCTGGAGGATGAAGCCGTCGGCCTTCTCGCCCGCCAGGGCGAGGGCCTTGGGGCCGTAGGCCGCCATCCAGACGGGCAGCTTGCCGTTCTTGATCCAGGGGATGCGGATCGGGTTGCCGTCGACGGTCGCCTCGCGGCCCTCGGCCAGGTCGCGGATGACCTCGATGGCCTCGCCGAGGCGGGCCAGGGTGTTCGGCTTGCGGCCGGCCACCCGCATGGCGGAGTCGCCGCGGCCGATGCCGCAGACGGTCCGGTTGCCGTACATGTCGTTGAGGGTGGCGAAGGTGGAGGCCGTCACCTCCCACGTACGCGTCCCGGGGTTGGTGACCATGGGACCGATGCGCAGCTTGGTGGTGTTGGCGAGGATCTGGCTGTAGATGACGAAGGGTTCCTGCCACAGCACGGCGGAGTCGAAGGTCCAGCCGTAGCGGAAGCCGTTGCGTTCCGCCCGGCGCATCAGGCCGACGACCTGCGAGGCGGGCGGGTCGGTCTGGAGCACGAGTCCGAAGTCCACGCGGGACCTCCCAGTTCGAGTCGGTGCGATGGAACCACCGGGCCGTTCAGCCCAGGTACTGACAGAGACCGCGCGGCACGAACACCCCGTGTCCCGCGTGACCGACGTACTTCCGCCGGTCGACGACGACCTCGCCCCGGGACAGGACCGTCTCGACCCGTCCCGTGATCGTCTTGCCCTCGTACGCCGAGTAGTCGACGTTCATGTGGTGGGTCTCGGCCGACAGCACCTGGGTCGCGTGCGGGTCGTAGACGACGACGTCGGCGTCGGCGCCGGGCGCGAGGGTGCCCTTCTGCGGGTAGATGCCGAACATGCGGGCCGGGGTGGCGCAGGCGATCTCGATCCAGCGCCGCCGGGAGATGTGTCCGTCGACGACGGCCTGGTGGAGGAGGTCCATGCGGTTCTCCACGCCCGGCAGGCCGTTGGGGATCTTCGAGAAGTCTCCCCGGCCCAGCTCCTTCTGGCCGACGAAGCAGAACGGGCAGTGGTCCGTCGACACCACCTGGAGGTCGTTCGTCCGCAGCCCCCGCCAGAGCGCCGCCTGGTGCTCCTTCGGCCTCAGGGGGGTGCTGCACACGTACTTGGCGCCCTCGAAGTCCGGCTCCGCCAGGTTGTCCGTCGACAGGAACAGGTACTGCGGGCAGGTCTCGCCGAAGACCGGCAGGCCCATGTCGCGCGCCGCCGCCAGCTCCGCCACCGCCTCCTGCGCGGAGACGTGGACGACGTACAGCGGGGAGCCGGCCACCCGGGCGAGCTGGATGGCGCGGTGGGTGGCCTCCGCCTCCAGGAGCGCCTTGCGGACCTCCCCGTGGTACCGGGGGTCCGTCTCGCCCCGGGCCAGGGCCTGCTCGACGAGGACGTCGATCGCGATGCCGTTCTCCGCGTGCATCATGATCAGCCCGCCGGTGTCCCCGGCCACCTGCATGGCCCGCAGGATCTGGCCGTCGTCCGAATAGAAGACGCCCGGATACGCCATGAACAGTTTGAACGAGGAAACGCCGATCTCGACCAGCTTCGGCATCTCCCGCAGCGTCGACTCGTTCACGTCCGACATGATCATGTGGAACGCGTAGTCGACCGCGCAGTTCCCGTCCGCCTTCTCCATCCAGGCGTCCAGGCCGGCCCGGAGCGGCTCGCCCTTCGCCTGCACCGCGAAATCGACGATCGTCGTCGTCCCGCCCCACGCCGCCGCCCGCGTCCCCGTCTCGAACGTGTCCGACGCGAACGTGCCGCCGAAAGGCAGCTCCATGTGCGTGTGCGCGTCGACCCCGCCCGGGATCACGTACTTCTGCGACGCGTCGATCACCCGGTCCGCCGTCCACTCCTGCGTCCCCGGCGCCGCCAGCGCCACCACCCGGCCGTGTTCGATCAGCACGTCCGCGTGCACCTCGTCCGCGGCCGTGATCACAAGACCACCGGTGATCAGAGTCCGAGTCATTCCCCAGCCGTCCCTTCGTTCCCGCCGACCACGCCATCACCGGCACGGGCCGGGGCCACGCCCCGGTCCGCCGGCCCCCTCACTCCGCCACCTCGCACCGCACACGGGCCGCTCCGTGAGAAAACCCCTGGTCACGCGATCGGATGAAAGCCTTGGACGAGGTGGTGCCCTCCTGGACGAGGAGGGCCGTCTCCTTGAGGGCGGCCGGGGTGACGTCCGACATGATCCTGCGGGAGGCGTGGGCGATCGCGCGGTCGCCGTCGGTCTCGGCGTACCGGGCGTCCGGGGCCTCGCGGCCGTCCTCGACGAGGACGTCGGCGTGGAGTTCGCCGGGGGCGGAGCCGACGCGGCCGCCCCGGTCGAGGGTTCGGGTGCTCACGGAGCTTCTCCCCTGCCGGCTAGAGGGATCTGAGGGCCTGTTCGAGGATCTCGGCGCCTTCCTCGGCCTCGGCGACGGTGAGGGAGAGCGGGGGCGCGACGCGCAGGGCGCTGGTGTCGTGGCCGCCTCCCTTTCCGATGAGGAGGCCGCCCGCGCGGGCCGCCTCCAGGACGGCGGAGGCCGCCTCGGGGGCGGCGCGGCCGGTGGCGGGGTCGGCGAGTTCGATGCCGATCATGAGGCCGCGGCCGCGGACCTCGCGGACGGCTTCGACTCCGGCCGCGGCGGCGCGGAGCCGTTCGACGAGGAGGCCGCCGACGCGGCGGGCGTTGCCCTGGAGGTCGTGGTCGAGGAGGTAGCCGAGGTTGGCGAGGCCCGCGGCCATGGTGACGGGCGAACCGCCGAAGGTGGAGATGGAGTTGGCGTCGAGGCAGTTCATGATCTCGGCTCGGGCGACCACGCCGCCGATCGACATGCCGTTGCCGATGCCCTTGGCGAAGGTGAGCATGTCGGGCGGCCCGGCGCGGTCGTGCGCCTGCCAGCCCCAGAAGTGGTCGCCGGTGCGGCCCCAGCCGGTCTGCACCTCGTCGGAGATCCAGAGGACGCCGTGCCGGTCGAGGACGCGGCGGAAGGCGGCGTACAGGCCGTCGGGCGGGGAGGTGAAGCCGCCGACGCCCTGGACGGGTTCGGCGATGAGGGCGGCGGTGCGGTGGGTGTGGCCGAGCAGGTCCTCCAGGTCGGCGACGGCCGCCTCGGTGAACCGCTCGTCGGTGAGGCCGGCGAAGGGGCCCCGGGTGCGGACGGCGCCGTGCACGTACAGGGTCTGGAGCGGGGAGAGGCCGGTGGGCGACCAGGCGCGGTTGCCGGTGACGCCGACGGTGGAGAAGGAGCGGCCGTGGTAGCTGTTGCGCATCGCCAGGATCTGGTTCGAGCGGCGGTACGCGGTGGCGAGGAGCAGGGCCGTGTCGTTGGCCTCGGTGCCGGAGGTGGTGAAGAAGACGCGGGCGTCGGGGATGCCGGAGAGGGTGGCGATCCGTTCGGCGAGCTCCACCATCGGCCGGTTGAGGTAGAGGGTGGAGGAGTGGACGATCCGGCCGGCCTGTTCGGCGACCGCCTTGGTGACCTCGGGGAGGGCGTGGGCGGTCATGGTGGTGAGGATGCCGCCGAAGAAGTCGAGGTAGCGGCGGCCCTCGGCGTCCCAGACGTGCCGGCCCTCGCCGTGGGTGATCTCGATCGGCTCGTCGTAGTAGAGCGCCAGCCAGTCGGGGAGGACGGTGCGGTGCCGGGCGTGCAGGCTGTTCACGGCCGGACCAGCCCGTCGTACGCGTCGGGGCGGCGGTCGCGGTAGAAGGCCCACTGCTGCCGGACCTCCTCGATGAGGCCGAAGTCCAGGTCGCGGACGACGAGTTCCTCGGTCTTGTCGGAGGCGACGTCGCCGACGAACCGGCCGCGCGGGTCGACGAAGTAGCTGGTGCCGTAGAAGTCGTTGTCGCCGTACTCCTCGACGCCGACGCGGTTGATGGCGGCGACGAAGTACTCGTTGGCGACGGCGGCGGCCGGCTGCTCCAGCTGCCACAGGTAGGAGGAGAGGCCGCGGTGGGTGGCCGAGGGGTTGTAGACCAACTGCGCGCCGTTGAGGCCGAGTTGCCGCCAGCCCTCGGGGAAGTGGCGGTCGTAGCAGATGTAGACGCCGACCTTGCCGACGGCGGTGTCGAAGACGGGCCAGCCGGCGTTCCCCGGGCGGAAGTAGTACTTCTCCCAGAACCCCTTGACCTGGGGGATGTGGTGCTTGCGGTACTTGCCGAGGTAGCTGCCGTCGGCGTCGATGACGGCGGCGGTGTTGTAGTAGAAGCCCTCCGACTCGACCTCGAAGACGGGGACGACGACGACCATGCCGGTCTCGCGGGCGAGCTCCCGCATCCGGGTGACGGTGGGGCCGTCCGGCACGGGCTCGGCCCAGCGGTAGTGCTCGGGTTCCTGGACCTGGCAGAAGTAGGGGGCGTTGAACACCTCCTGGAACCCGATCACCCGGGCGCCCTGACGGGCCGCCTCGCGGGCGTGCTCCTCGTGCTTGGCGATCATGGATTCGGTGTCGCCGGTCCAGGTCGCCTGGACGAGGGCGGCGCGTACGACGGTCATGAGCAGCTCCTTCGGCGCGGCAGCAAAGAGCCTCTACGCCCGTAGACACGATGCGTAGGAGGAGAACGTAAGCCCCGTCACACCCCGGAGCAAGACCGCCGCCCGGAAGCAGAGCAGTCGATCATGTTTCATACCGGAGTGGTCCACACCGGACACGTACCGACACGTGCCGACTGCTCCCCGCTCGTACGTTTCCGCTTCCCGGCCCGTTCCGGTCCGGCGCTCAGTCCCCGAGGACTCCCCCGACCCGCAGCGCGTGCCGCAGGGCCCGGTCGTCGGCGGCCGAGAGGGCGCGGGCCGCCGCCCCGAGCCGGGGCACGAGCAGCGCGGGGTGCACGGCGGCGAGCCGGGCCGCCTCCTCGGGGGTGCGGACCCGGAGGAAGGCGGTGAGCAGCGCGCGGGCCTCGCGGTCGTGCCCCTCGGCGACCAGGGCGGCGACGGCTCCGGCCAGTTCCTCCACGGGGCGGGCCAGCCCCTGGCGCAGCAGCTGTTCGCAGTCGTCGGCGCGGCCGGCGTCGGCGAGCGCCCCGGCGACGGCGGCGAGCCGGGCGGGCGGCAGCGAGGCGGCCTCCCAGAGCAGGGTCCCCCAGTCGGCGCCGAAGCCGGCGCGGTGGAGCTCCCCCGCGAGGGCGGGCAGCCGGGCGGGCGGCCCGACGAGCGCCTCGCAGAGCAGCACGTGCGCCTCGCCGGTACGGCCCTGGGCGCGCAGCCGCCGGAGGGCGTAGACCGCGTTGACGGCGGCGCGCGCGGCCTCCTCGGCCTCGTCCGGGACGGCGGACGCGGCACCCGGAGCGGCGGGCGCGGAACCGGAAGCGGCGGACGCGGAACCGGGAGCGGCGTGCGCCGGGCCGGAGGCGGCACCGGGTGCCGCCGGCGCGGTGGGGTCGGTACGGGGGGCGGTCCGGAGCCGGAAGCGGGCGCCGCGCGGCTCCGCACCGCCGGCGGGCGGCTCGGGGACGGCGGAGGGCGCGGGCCCGCCGGCCCCGGCGTCGTCCTCCACCCAGGCGTAACGGGCGCCGCGGGGGCGCCGCCGCTCCGGCGCGGGCGGCGGGCCCCCGTCCGGCCCGGTCCCCGGCGCCGGGGCGGCGCGCAGCCGGTCGAGACGGTCGGTGAGGTCGGCGATCCGGGCGGTGGCGCGGGCGAGGTCGTCGCGGGTCCAGGCGAGGTCGTGCGCCAGCCGGGCGGCCTCCCCGGAGTCCGGGTCGGGGTGGGTGAGGAGGAGCAGGTCCAGCTCCTGGATCCGGGCCCCGGCGTGCCGGCGCTCGTCCTCCATCAGCGCGCGCCGCGCGGCCAGCGCCTCGGCGCCGCCGGGCCTCAGGTCGTGGACGCCGGCGGCGGCCGCGTACAGCCCCCGCGCGTGCCCCGGGTCCTCCCCCACGTCCTGGAGGAGGGAGGCGACCACGTCCCAGGGCAGCAGCTCGGTGCCCTCCAGGCAGGCGCCCAGGCCGTCGGGGTCCCGCTCGGCGAAGACGGCCCACCAGCCGCCGGCCCGCTCGGCGCGGGCGGCGAGTCCACCCAGCCAGTGGGTGAACTCCGCCATCTCCGGCGGAATGTGAGTGACCGTCATGCGCTCGCACCTGCCCCGCGATAGAAGGGGACCTTCCGGTCCGCCGCAGGGCATTGCACCGCATTCGTGTTACGGGACGGCTACGGACCGTTTTCCTTTCCGTGCCCCGGGGACCACATCGGTCCCGTACCGGCCGGTCACAGGGTGACGACGATGCCGGTGTGGGGGCGCTTGCCGAGCCGGGCGACCATGGCCGGCCAGTCCACCAGCCAGAACTGGTAGGTGTACTTGCGGGAGAGCAGCTTGCGCACGTGCCGCAGCTCCTCCCCGGTGACGAGCCGGGCGGTGCCGGGGACGCGGACGGCGCCCTCGGGGACGTTGCCGCGCACGTCGCAGACGCTCAGCTCGACCCGGGGGTCGTTGCGGAGCCGCTTGACCTTCCAGGAGTCGGTGCGGGTCCACGCGTACACCCGCTCGCCCTCGGTGGCGTACCACACGGGGGTGGCGACGCCGGTCCCGTTCTTCCGGAAGGTGGTGAGGCTGAGGTAGCGGCCGCGCCGCAGCTCCTCGGGGATTCGTCCGTCGGTCGTCATGACCGCCGAGCCTATGCCGGGGTGGGGTTGCGGGCGTGCGTCAGGGTCTCCCGGGCGACGAAGAGGTCGTCGGTGCCGCCGGGCCGCCGGCTCGCGGCGAGCTTCGCGGTCTGCGGCAGCCGCATGCCCATGCGGCCTTCGAGGTGGTTGAGGGCGACCTCGACGTCGGGGCCCGTGGTGCGCTCGACCCTGCCGCCGCACAGCCGGCGCGGGGCGGTGGCGCCCAGCTGGTAGCGGGCGCGGAACTCCAGGGCCGCGGCGATCCTGGGCGCCCCCTCGCGGTAGAGGTCGACGCCCTGGCGCCAGGCGGTCTCGGCGATGTGGGCGGTGGCGGCCGGCGGGGCCTGCGCGGGCTCGCCGGAGGGCCCGCCATCGCAGGCCGCCGCAGGCCGCCGTCGAGAGGAGCAGCGGCACGAGGGCGGCGGCGAGCGCCCGGAGGCGGCGCGGGCGGGTACGCGACTGAGGGTGCACGGCACCACGGTGGGCCCCGGACGGGCCGCCGCATCCGCTGTTACGCCACCGGGCACGCCCCGGGGCGCGTCGCCGGGTCACTCCACGGGGTCACGCCACCGGACGGTCCTCCGTGTACGCCGCCCGGGCGTCGCCGATCGCGGTGCCGTGGGCGCGGGCCCAGGCGCAGGCGGTGTCGAGCGGGCCGAGGAGCGAGCGGCCGAGCGCGGTGAGGGCGTACTCGACGCGCGGCGGGTTCTCCTCGTACGCGGTCCGGGTGAGGAAGCCGCTCCGCTCCATGGAGCGGAGGGTCTCGGTGAGGACCTTGGGGGTGACCCACGGGAGGGCGGCGCGGAGTTCGCCGAAGCGGCGGGCGGCGCCGTCCTCCAGGCAGCGCAGCACCACGCCGGTCCACTTGTCGCCGACGCGGAAGGGCTGGACGGCGCCGCCGGCGCAGTCGGGGTCGTCGAACAGGACGGGGATCGGGGGCGGTTGGCTCATGGGGCCGACGGTAGCGGCGCCGGTACCGTTGAAGTAACCGGGGTCCCCCGTCCTACCGTCCCGGCCATGGGAAACGACACCAGCAAGAAGATCATCGTGTTCGGGGCCGGCGGGCGGGTCGGCCGCGCGGCCGTCGCGGAGGCGGCGGCCCGGGGCCACCGGGTGACGGCCGTGGTGCGCGATCCGGCGCGCCACCCGGACCTGGGGCGGCCGGGCGTGACGGTGGCGCGCGGCGACGTGACCGACCCGGAGTCGGTGGCCGCGCTCGCCGCCGGGCACGACGCGGCCGTGCACGCCTCCGTCCGCCTCGACGTGCCGTCGGAGGAGTACTTCGCGGCGACGGCGAAGGCGCTGCTGTCCGGGCTCGCCGAGGCGCGGGTGGGGCGGCTGCTGACCCTGGGGATCGCCACCACCCTGGAGGACGCGGCCGGGGTGCGGCTGATGGACGCGCCGGACTTCCCCGGGGCGTGGCGGGCCTTCGCCCAGGGCCACGTCGTGGAGTTCGAGCTGCTGACCGCCGGGGCCGGGCCCGACCTCGACTGGCTGATGGTGGTGCCGCCGCTGGACCTGAACGCGGAGGCGGAGCCCGCCGGCGGGTACCGGACGGCGGTCGGCACGGTCATGGACGGCCCCGGCCGGATCGCGCACGCCGATCTGGCGCTCGCCCTGCTCGACGAGATCGAGGCGCCCCGGCACAGCCGGGTCCAGCTCGCGGTCTCGGCCCCGGCCTGAGCCCGGGGGACCGGCCGGGGGCGGTCGGGGCGGCTCCGTGGCTGGGGCGGCCGGGGCGGCTCCGTGGCCAAGGCGGCTCCGTGGCCGGGGCGGCTGGGGGACCTCGACGACCGGGTCGGCTCCGTGGCTGGGTCGGCTGGGTCGGCTGGGTCGGCTGGGTCGGCTGGGTCGGCTGGGTCGGCTGGGTCGGCTGGGGAAGCCTCGGTGGCCGGGGCGGCTTCGGCGGCCGGAGCGGCTTCGGCGGCCGGGCTCGGTCTCAGGTCGAGAGCCGGCCCAGGCCCTTGGCCAGCTCCTCCTGGTTCATCACCGGCGAGTAGTGGATCTTGGCGCCGAGCCTCATGAAGAAGGGCTCCGCGATGGCGGGCAGGTCGGAGGTCTCGGCGAGGTCGAAGAAGAAGTAGCCGGTGCGGCAGCCGTTCTCGACGGTGAAGTAGGCGGCCTCGGGCCGGATGCGCCCGAGTGCCTCCTGCATGAGCCCCTGGACGGCGCCCTGACGGATGAGGTCGTTGGAGACCTCGGTGTTCATCTCGACCTTCATCAGCATGCGCATGGCACAGCCCCGATCCCGGCCGGGCGGAGGCTCCCTGCGGCGGTACGCCCTCGGTCCACCCGGACGTACTCATCTCCAGCGTCCTCCCCCGGCGGGGCGGAGGCCACTCGGCGGGGAAGGCGGGGACGCGGCCGGTCAGGCGGGCAGCGGCGCGCAGCGGGTGAGCAGCTCGTCCATCGACAGGTCGAGGACGCCGGCGAGGGCCGCGACGGTGAAGAAGGCCGGGGTGGGGGCGCGGCCGGTCTCGATCTTGCGGAGGGTCTCGGCCGACAGGCCGGCCGCCGCGGCGATCTCGACCATCGAGCGCTCGCCGCGGGCGTCGCGCAGCAGCCGCCCGAGCCGCTCGCCGCGCTCGCGCTCTTCCGGGGTCAGGGGGGTGCGCACCATGCCCTCACTGTAGCGGCCCGCACCCCATTTTCATACCGGTATAGTAATGGGCATGGTGGAGATCAAGACCGACGAGAACATGGACGAGATGCGCGAGGCGGGCCGCGTGGTGGCCCGCGCCCTGGCGGCGGCGCGGGCGGCGGCGGCGCCCGGGGTGCCCGTCGCCGCGCTGGACCGGGCGGCCCGGGAGGTGCTGGACGGGGCCGGCGCGGGCTCGCCCTTCCTGGGCTACCGCCCGGCCTGGGCGCCGACCCCCTTCCCCGCCGTCGTCTGCGTGTCCGTCAACGACGCGATCGTGCACGGCATCCCGGACGGCGCCCGGCTCGCCGACGGCGACCTGGTCTCGGTGGACTGCGGCGCCCTGCTGCGCGGCTGGGCCGGGGACGCGGCGGTGAGCTTCACCGTCGGCCGCGCCCGTCCCGAGGACACCCGGCTGATCGGCGCCGCGGAGGAGGCCCTGGCGGCCGGCATCGGGGCGGCCGTCGTGGGCAACAGGATCGGCGACATCGCGCACGCGATCGGCACGGTGTGCCGGAAGGCGGGGTACGGCGTCCCGGACGGCTTCGGCGGCCACGGCATCGGCCGCGCCATGCACGAGGACCCGGGCGTGCCGAACGAGGGGCGTCCCGGGCGGGGGATGAGACTGCGCCACGGCATGGTCCTGGCCATCGAGCCGATGCTCATCGCGGGCGGCGGCGACGAGCACTACACGGCGCGGGACGGCTGGACGATCCGCACGCTCGACGGCTCCCGGGCCGCCCACGCCGAGCACACCGTGGCCGTCACCGACGCGGGACCGCGCGTCCTCACGGCGCTGTAGCCCGCCCGGCCGGCCGGGCACGGTCGCTCCGCGGGGGGGGGCGCGGCCGCCGGGGGTCGCCGGGGCCGCCGCCGGAAGGCACTTCCGTAAGGCACTGTCGGAAGGCGCTGTCGGAGGCGGCTCCTAGACTCGCGGCATGACGGAGGACACGCGCCCGGGACCCGGGACGGCGGCCGCCCTGGCGGACGCCCTGAGCGGGCGGTTCGGCACGGTGACGGCCGGACACGACGGCGACGTGCCGGCCCTGGTGTGGACGGACGGGCCCGCGGTCGACGAGCTGGCGGAGGCGGCCGGGGCGCTGGCGCCGGAGACGGCCGGCAGACTGGCCTTCCGGCGCGGGCTGTCGGAGCGCTGGATCGCCCTGGGCGCGATCCGGCTGGCCCCGGGGCCGCTGTCCTGCGGGATGCCCGTGCCGCTGTCGCCGGCCGCCGTGGAGTCGTTCTGGTGGCGGACGGCGCTGCCCGTGCCGGTCACCCCGCGCGAGGAACGGCTCGTGTACGCCCTGCTGTACGAGGTCCACGACGACCACCGCCGCAACCACGTCACCGCGCGGGAGATCTGCGCCGGCCTGGACCGGCGGGGACTCGCCGCGCTGCTGCTGCGCTCCGGCGCGGAGCTGACCCCGGCGGGGCTCCTCACCGCCCGGTACGCCGCCTCCCACGGGCACCCCGGCTGGCGCCACGCGCTCCGGACGATGCCCGTGCCGGCCCTGCTGCGGGCGGTCCGCGACGACCCGCAGGCACCGCCCGACTGCCTCGCCGCGGCCCGCGCGCTGGAGTCGGCCCGGGACACCGGCGCCTGAGGGGGCCTCACCGGCCCGGGCGGACCACCATCGCCGAGCCGCCGCCCCGGCGGACGGTCTCGGCGGCGGCCAGCCACCGCCCGTCGGGCAGGCGCTGGACGCCGGTGGCGGCGCCGATCTCCGGGTTCTGTCGGAAGGCGTGTCCCCGGGCTTCCAGCGCGGGCCTGACCGGGCCGTTCCAGAGGGCCGGCTCCAGCTCGGTCGTGGTCTGGTTGCGCTGGCTGGCGCGCGGGGCGGCGATGGCGTCGACGAGCGGCAGGCCCCGGTCGAGGACGCCCGCGAGGGTCTGGAGGACGGTGGTGACGATGGTGGCGCCGCCCGGTGAGCCGAGGGCGAGGACCGGCCGGTCGTGGCGGTCGAGGACGATCGTCGGGGAGATCGAGGAGCGGGGGCGCTTGCCGGGGCCGGGCAGGTTGGGGTCGTGGACGGCCGGGTTCGCCGGGACGAAGGAGAAGTCGGTCAGCTCGTTGTTGAGCAGGAAGCCGCGCCCGGGGACGGTGATGCCGCTGCCTCCGGTGGACTCGATGGTGAGCGTGTAGGCGACGACGTTCCCCCACCGGTCCGCGACGGTGAGGTGGGTGGTGTTCTCGCCCTCGTACGTGGTCGGGGCGGCGGTCCCGCCGGCCGCGCACGGCACCGGGCGGCGCGGGTCGCCGGGCGCGAGCGGGCTGGTCAGGGCGGTGTCGTCGCGGATCAGGCAGGCCCGGGAGTCGGCGTACCGCTGGGAGAGCAGGCCCCGGACGGGCACGGTCTCGAAGGCCGGGTCGCCGACCCAGCGGCCCCGGTCGGCGAAGGCGATCCGGCTCGCCTCGATGAAGCGGTGGAGGTAGTCCGTCTCCGTGAGGGCGGAGAGGTCCGCGGTCTCCAGGATGTTGAGGGCCTCGCCGACGGTCGTGCCGCCGGAGGACGACGGGGCCATGCCGTACACGCCGAGCCCCCGGTACGTGACCTCGGTGGGTGCGCGCCGGACGGTCCGGTACGCGGCGAGGTCCCGCTCCGTCAGGTCGCCGGAGCGGACGACGCGGCCGGCGCCCTCGCGGACCGGAGGGGTGCGGACGGTGCGCACGATGTCGCGGGCGAGCGGGCCCCGGTAGAGGGCGTCCACGCCCTCCTTCCCGAGGATGGCGTAGGTCCGGGCCAGGTCCGGGTTCCTGACGACCGAGCCGACCTCGGGGAGCCGGCCGCCGGGCAGGAAGAGGGCCGCGGAGGCCGGGAAGTCGCGGAAGCGGGCCTCGTTGGCGGCGGTCTGGGCGCGGTAGGTGGCGTCGGCGGTGAAGCCCTCGCGGGCCAGCCGCTCGGCGGGGGCGAGGAGTTCGCGGAGCGGCTTGCTGCCCCAGGCGTCCAGGGCGGTGGCCCAGGTGGCGGGGGTGCCGGGGGTGCCGACGGAGCGCCCGCTGGTCATCGCCTCCTCGAAGGGGAGGGGGGCGCCGTTCTCGGTGAGGAGGGCGGCGTCGGCCGAGGCGGGGGCGGTCTCGCGGCCGTCGACGGTGTGGACCGTACGGCTCCGGGCGTCGTAGTGGACGAGGTAGCCGCCTCCGCCGATGCCGGCCGAGTACGGCTCGGTGACGCCGAGGGCGGCGGCGACGGCGACGGCCGCGTCGACCGCGTTGCCGCCCCGGCGCAGCACCTCGATCCCGGCGGCGCTGGCGTCGACGTCGACACTGGCGACGGCGCCGCCGTGGCCGACGGCCACGGGCACCTTGCCGGGCGGGGCGGGCCGGGCCTGTGGGACCGCCCGGTCCTGCGCGGCCGGCTGGACCTGTGGGGCCGGCTGGACCTGTGGGGCGGTACGGGGCGGTACGGCCGCCCCCACCGAGAGCACCGTCGCGGCCGCCGCCGCGACCACCCCGTACCGGACTGCGGAACGACGCATCCTGACCTCCCGTCAATGACCGTCCACGCGGCGTAACTTCCGGGCCGTCCTCGCGGCAGGAGGCCCTCCCGCCCCTCTCGAACGGTCACCCGGCCGCCGCTAGCATGCGCCCCTATGGACGAGGACCTGCGCAACATCGTGCTCGGCGTGCTGGCGACCGGCCTCAGCGCGTCCCTGGGCTGGCTCACCCGGACGTACGTGTGGCGCCGGCGGCTCCGCCGCAAGCAGGCGTTCTTCGGCCTGCCCGGCCACGCGGAGTGCCTGCTGGTGGTGAACCGGGAGGCGGGCGGGGACGGGGCGGTGCACCGCTTCGACGTCTTCGCGCTGCTCGAACTGGCCGCGCTCGTGAAGGACTGCGGGGCGCAGGCGCAGATCGTCCAGCACGACCGGACGCATCTGGGCTTCGGCGACCGCACGGAGTTCTGCGTCGGCGGCCCGGGGTCGAACCGGCGCATGGCCGCCCACCTGGGCTCGCTGCTGCCCGGGCTGACCATGGTGACCGACAAGGACCCGGTCGAGGAGCGGGGGGCGATCGAGGTGGGCGGCGAGCGGTACCGGATGGATCCGGGCGCCGTCGAGTACGTGGTGCTGGCGCGGATCACCGCCGGCGAGGGCGGGCGCCCGGTCTTCCTCTTCTGCGGCCAGCGGGCGATCACCAACCAGGCGGCGACCCGCTATCTGGCCCGGCACCACGAGCGGCTCGCCCGCACCCACCGGAACGGCACGTTCGTCCTGCTCCTGAAGGTGGTCAACTCCCAGGCGTACGGCCCGGACGTGGTCGAGCTGGTGGCGGACGTGACGCGGGCCGCCCTCAGGGCTCCCGCAGCAGTACCGGCAGCGACTTGATCCCGTTGATGAAGTTGGAGACGAGCCGCCGGGGCGTCCCGGCGGCCTCGACTCCCCTGCAGGCATCCCGCAGCTCCTCGTAGAAAACGCGCAGTTGGAGCCGGGCGAAGTGGGCGCCGAGGCAGACGTGGGGCCCGTCGCCGAAGGAGACGTGGGGGTTCGGGCGGCGGGCGAGGTCGAGCCGGTGCGGGTCGGGGAAGACGCGCTCGTCGTGGTTGGCGGAGACGTGGAGGACGACGACCTTGTCGCCCTCCGCGATCCGGACCCCGGCCAGTTCGGTGGCGCGGGCGGCGGTGCGGCGGAAGGAGAGCACCGGCGGGTGGACGCGCAGGAGTTCGTCCACGGCGGTGTCGGTGCCGACCTCGCCCCGCCAGAGCCGGCGCTGCTCGCCGGGGTGCCCGCACAGGGCGAGGACGCCGCCCGGGGCCGCCGCGCGCACGGTGTCGTTCCCGGCGACGGTGAGCAGAAAGAAGAACATCTCCAGCTCGGCGTCGGCGAGTTCGGTGGTGGCCAGGGCGGTCATCAGGTCGTCGGCCGGATGCTCGCGCTTGTGGGCGGCCAGCTCCTGCGCGTAGGCGAACATCTCGGCGAGCATGGCCGGCGAGCGCGGGTTGACGGGTTTCCCGTCGGTGCCGAGGACGGCCGGCTCGTCCGGGTCCTGGTAGGCGATGACCCGTTCGGTCCAGGCGTGCAGCAGTCCCCGGTCGCTCGCGGGCACGCCGAGCAGGTCGGTGAGGTTCAGCAGCGCGTAGTCGTCGGTGACGGCCCGGACGAGGTCGACCTCGCCGCCCTCCTCCACCGCCGCCGCCAGCAGCGCGCGGGCCCGCGCGCGGGCGGTCTCCTCGAACCGCGCGATCCGCCCCGGCGTGAAGGCCCGACTGGCGAGCCGCCGCAGCCTGCCGTGCTCCGGCGGGTCCTGGTTGAGCATCATGCGCCGGATGAAGGGCAGGTCGGCGGGGTCGGGGTCACGGATCTGGGTGGCGCCGAGCCAGGAGGAGTACGTCCCCGCGTCCTTGAGGACCCGGACCACGTCGGCGTGCCGGGTCACCGCCCAGAACCCCGGCCCGGCCGGCCAGCCGAGCACCGCCCGCTCCTCCTGCCACGCGACCGGCGCCCGGTCCCGCAGCTCCCGGAACGCGTCGTGCGGCGGCCCGGCGGCGTGGATCCGGGGGTCGAAGACATCGGGGAGGTCCGTCGGCTGCGTCACGGCTCCAGCCTGGAGGAGGGGTGAAGACGTGTCCATCATGACAGGTCAGAGCCGTTTGTCTTAGGAAGGAACGCGCAGTTCGCGCGCCTTGTCCGGGCTGTCGGCCGACGTCCGGAATCTCCGCCATGACACACAGGGGCGAAGCGGGGAAGGTGCGGGTCGTGAACCAGGACGAGGTTCTGAGGGCACGGGTGTTGCTGCTGGCCTCGTGGCGGCTGTCGGTCCCCGAGCGGGTGGAGGCGTACCGGGTGCCGGCGTGGGTGGGCCCGGACGCGTACGCGCCGAAGCTGACGGAGTGGCTGGTGTCCGCGTTCCACCAGACGGGGGTGACGCCGGAGCGGCGCGAGGAGCCGGCCAGGGAAGCGGTCGAGGTGGCCCGGCTGATGCGGAGGGACCACCCGAGGCGGACCGAGACGCTGCGCCGGGCGCTCGCCGGGCACCAGCGCGAGCCGTTCGCACGGGGGCGGCGGGCCGAGGGCCTGGCGCTGGGCGAGGAGTCGGCGGCGCTGGAGCGGGAGTAGGCCGGGGGGTCATGCCGCCCCGCGAGAGGGCGGGGGCGCGGTGCCGACGGGGCGGCGGCGGCGCGTGCGGGGCACGCGGAGGCGGTACGCGCGGGCGGCGGGGCCCGGTGGGGGGCCGGGCCCCGGCCCCGGGGCCGTACCGGATCGCCCCGGCACTCCCCGGCACGCACCAGCGCGCCCTGGCGCGCCCCGGCACTCCCTGGCACGCCCCGGCACTCCCCCAATCGTTACTCGCACGTAACTTACCGACCGGTTACCACGGGTAGCACGTCCCGGTTACCGTCGGGCCACTTCACTGCCCCCCATCAGTGACCCCCCATCGAGGAGTGGCCCGTGCGCTCATCCCTGGCCCTCGCCGTCTCCGCCGCCCTGGTGGCCGGGACGGCCCTGTCCGTGGCCCCCGTCGCCCAGGCGGCGGAGAGCGGCCCGTCCATCCGGTTCGTGGACATCGCCGGCGACGGCGGCACCGTCCTCAAGGCCAACGTCGTCACGCCCGCCGGGACCGACGGCTCCGCCCGCCACCCGGTGATCGTGCTGCCCACCAGCTGGGCCATGCCGCAGATCGAGTACCTGGCGCAGGCGCGGAAGCTCGCCGAGTCCGGCTACGTCGTGGTGAGTTACAACTCGCGCGGCTTCTGGGAGTCCGGCGGGGAGATCGAGACCGCCGGCCCCAAGGACGTCGCCGACGCCTCGAAGGTGATCGACTGGGCGCTCGCGAACACCCCGGCCGATCCCGCCAAGGTCGGCATGGCCGGGGTGAGTTACGGCGCCGGCATCTCCCTGCTGGCCGCCGCGCACGACCCCCGGGTCAAGGCCGTCGCCGCGCTGAGCGGCTGGGCCGACCTCATCGACTCCATCTACAGCGGCCGCACCCAGCACCTCCAGGCCGCCGCCCTGCTCGGCGGGGCCGGGTACCTCACCGGCCGCCCGGGGCCCGAGCTGGAGAAGGTCCTCGGCGACTTCCTCTCCTCGAACCTCGACCAGGAGGACGAGATGATCGCCTGGGGGCGGCAGCGGTCCGCCGCCACCCACCTGGACCGGATCAACGCCAACGGCACCGCGGTCATGCTCGGCAACGCCTGGGGCGACACCATCTTCCCGCCCAACCAGTACGCGAGCTTCTACGAGAAGCTGAAGGGCCCCAAGCGGCTAGAGTTCCGCCCTGGCGACCACGCGACCGCCGAGGCCACCGGCATCCTCGGACTGCCCAACGACACCTGGACCAGCGCCCACCGCTGGTTCGACCGCCACCTCAAGGGCGCCGACAACGGCATCGACCGCGAGCGGCCGGTCCAGCTCAAGCCCCGGTCCGACGGCGGCTACGAGGGCTACGCCGACTGGAAGTCGGTCAACGCGCACCGCGAGCGGATCGCGCTGAACGACTCCGAGCACGTCTGGGCCAACGTGAACTCCGGCGCGGACGGCGGCATCGTGCTGCTCAGCAACCTGCTCGACCAGCTGGCGCAGACCCCGCCGACCGTCTCCGTCCCGCTGCTCCCCCGCTCCTTCGCCGCCGTCTGGCAGTCCGGGCGGTACGGCTCCGGCGCGGCGGTGCGCGGCACGCCGGTGCTGCACACCACGGTCACCCCGACCGCGTCGAGCGGCACCTTCGTGGCGTACCTGTACGACGTGGGCCCGCTCGGCGTCGGGAAGCTGGTGAGCAACGCCCCGTACACCTTCCACGACAAGGCGCCGGGACGGCCGTTCGCCGTGGACCTGGAGCTGTTCTCCACGGCCTACGACGTCCCGGCCGGCCACCGGCTCGCGCTGGTCGTCGACACCGTCGACCCGCTGTACATCGAGCACAACCCGGCCGGCGCGCAGCTGACCTTCTCCTCCCCCGCTTCCGACCCCTCGTACCTGTCGGTGCCGCTGCGGGAGGAGTGATCACGGCTGCTGCCGGGCCGGTTCAGGCCCCGCGCGGGAGCCCGTTCGGGGTCACTCGCGGCCCGGCAGCGTGGTCACCGGTGCGGCGGGAGCGACGTCCACCCCCTTCGTGCGGGGGTCGCGGCGCTCCCGGCGCGCGACCCAGGTCGCGAACCAGGAGAGCAGCATGCACATGCCGATGTAGATCGGCGAGATGACGAGGACGACCGGGATGAAGGGCAGGTCGTAGTCGAGGTTGGAGGCGATCAGCTTGCCCGCGTGGAGGAATTCCTCGTAGGTGATGAGGTAGCCGAGCGAGGTGTCCTTCAGGGCGACCACCAGCTGGCTGATGATGGCCGGCAGCATCGCCCGGACCGCCTGCGGGACCAGGACCCAGGTCATGACCTGGGTCTTGCGCATGCCGAGCGCGTACGCCGCCTCGCCCTGCCCGCGCGGGACGGCGTGGACGCCGGTGCGGAAGACCTCGGCGAGGACCGAGCCGTTGTAGAGGGTGAGTCCGGCGACCAGCGCGGGCAGCGGCTGCACCTTGAGCGCCACGAAGATGAAGAAGATCATCACCAGTACGGGCATGGCGCGGAAGAACTCCACGAGCAGGGTCGCGGTCCAGCGCACCGGCCGGTGGTCGGAGAGCCGCCCGGTGGCGAGCAGCGCGCCGAGCGCCAGCGAGAGGACTGCGGCGAGCCCGAACGCCTTGAGGGTGTTGCCGAGTCCTTCGAGCAGCAGCTCCTGGATGCCGTCGTAGAGGAAGGGCCGCCACTTCACCGCCGTGAACTGGTCGGTGTCGAAGAGGAGGTAGAGGACCCAGGCCGCGATGCCGAGGAGCACTGCGGTGGAGGCCAGGCCGTAGAGGAGGTGCCGGCGGCGGGCCCGCGGGCCGGGGAGGTCGTAGAGGGCGCTGGCGTGCGGCGTGCGGCTCATCGGGCCACCCCCCAGCGCTTCTCCATCACGTTGAAGACGGCGCTGATGGAGAGGGTGATGATCAGGTAGCCGACGGCGATCCAGACGAAGGTCCAGATGATGTTGTAGCCGAGTTCGCTCAAGGTCTTGTAGGTGCCCAGGAGTTCGGTGACGCTGAACGCGCCGGCGATGGCGGAGTTCTTGGCGAGGGCGATCAGGGTGGAGCCGATCGGCGGGATCACCGAGCGGAAGGCCTGCGGCAGGATGACCGTGCCGAGGGTCTGGGTGAAGCTCATGCCGAGGCTGCGGGCGGCCTCGCCCTGCCCCACCGGCACGGTGTTGATGCCGGAGCGCAGCGCCTCGCAGATGAAGGCGGAGGTGTAGCAGCCGAGCGCGAGGACGGCGAACAGCTCGAAGGGCAGCACGAGTCCGAAGCGGGGCAGTCCGAGCATCACCGCGAAGAAGAGCAGGGTGAGCGGGGTGTTGCGCAGGATGGTGACCCAGACCGTGCCGAAGACCCGGAAGGATCCGACGGGCGCGACCCGGAAGGCGGCCATGACGAAGCCCAGGACGAGGGCGAGCGCCGAGGCGTAGACGGTGAGTTCGAGGGTGCCGAGGAAGCCCTCGCCGTAGAGCGAGAAGTTCTCTGTCAGTACGTCCATGTCAGCGGTGGGGGTCCTCAGTCGGACGGATAGCGGTCGATGGGCGGCGGCGTCGGGGCGGGGACGCCGGAGAGGCCGAGGGTCGCGTCGTATGCCTTCTTCCAGTCGCCGTTCTTCTCGTGCGCGGCGATGGCGTCGTCGAGGGCGAGGCGCAGCGCGGTGTCGCCGCGCGGCACGCCGATCCCGTACGGCTCCTTCGAGAACGGCTTCCCGGCGAGCTTGAGTTCGTCGGGGACCTTGGCGGCGTAGCCCATGAGGATGGTGTCGTCGGTGGTGACGGCGTCGACCTGGTAGGTGAGGAGGTTGTCGACGCAGATGGAGTAGGTGTCGTAGGCGACGAGTTCGGCCTTCGGGTACTCCTGCTGGATCCGCTGGTAGGGGGTGGAGCCGGCGGCCGAGCAGACCCGCTTGCCGTCGAGGTCCCGCGGGCCGTGGATGTCGTTCTCGTCGGTGCGGACGAGGAGCGACTGGCCGGCCTGGTAGTAGGGACCGGCGAAGCCGACGAGCTGCTTGCGCTTGTCGTTGATGGTGTAGGTGCCGACGTAGTAGTCGATCTGCCCGTTCTGCAGGGCGGTCTCGCGGTTGGCGGAGGCGATGGTGCGGAACTCGATGCCGCCCGGTTCGAAGCCGAGGGAGGCGGCCATCATCTTGGCGATCTCGATGTCGAAGCCGGAGTAGCGGCCGGTGGCGGGATCCCTCTCGCCGAGGTACGGCTGGTCCTCCTTGGCGCCGACCACCAGACGCCCGCGTTTCCTGGCCCGGTTCCAGGTGGAGGACTCCGGCAGCCGGAAGTCCGACCGGACGCGGTAGACCGGGAGTTGGTCGGGCTGCGGACCCTTGACGGGCGGGCTGCCGGGGCGGCCGCAGCCGGCCAGCAGGGAGCCCGTGACGGCGAGCAGCAGGGCGAGGGCGCCCAGGCGTCGGTGCGTGCGCTGCATGGTTCCCACCCCGGTCAGTGCGAGAGGATCTTGGAGAGGAAGTCCTTGGCGCGCTCACTGCGCGGGGCGGTGAAGAACTCCTCGGGGGCGCGGTCCTCCAGGATCCGCCCGTCGGCCATGAAGACGACCCGGTTGGCGGCGGAGCGGGCGAAGCCCATCTCGTGGGTGACGACGACCATGGTCATGCCCTCGTGGGCGAGCTGCTGCATGACTTCCAGGACCTCGTTGATCATCTCGGGGTCGAGGGCGGAGGTGGGCTCGTCGAAGAGGAGCGCCTTGGGGTCCATGGCGAGGGCGCGGGCGATGGCGACGCGCTGCTGCTGCCCGCCGGAGAGCTGGGCGGGGTACTTGTCGGCGTGGGCTGCGAGGCCGACCCGGTCGAGGAGTTCGCGGGAGCGCCGGTCGGCCTCCGCCTTCCCTCGCCGGCGGACCTTGACCTGCGCCAGGGAGACGTTGGCGAGGACGGTCTTGTGGGCGAAGAGGTTGAAGGACTGGAAGACCATGCCGACCTCGGCGCGCAGCCGGGCCAGCTCCTTGCCCTCCTCGGGGAGGGGGCGGCCGTCGATGCGGATCTCGCCCGACTCGACGGTCTCCAGCCGGTTCACGGCCCGGCAGAGGGTGGACTTGCCGGAGCCCGAGGGGCCGATGACGACGACGACCTCGCCGCGGCCGACGGTGAGGTCGATGCCCTGGAGGACGTGCAGCGTGCCGTAGTGCTTGTTCACGCCACGCAGTTCGATCAGCGGATCGACGGTCATGCGCTGCCCTGCCCCATTCCTCAGCGGTGTGCCGATGCGGTGTGCGGATGCGTGTGTCGATGCGGTGTGCGTCGAGACAGCGCAAACTATCCGCCGGGAAAAGGGACTTCACGCCCGACACGCCTAAAAGGGGCAAGCCGGGATTAGCCGTATTTACGTCACCGCTCGGCGGCCTCCGCGTACGCCTGGGAGAGCTCGGGCGTGCCGGTCATCGCCCACTCGACGCCGTACTCGACGACCGGGATCTCGCGGCCGGACTCCAGGACGACGACCGGACCGCCGTTCGGCCACACCTGCCAGTGGGCGCCCGGCACGGTGCGGACGATGACGGTGCCGAGGTAGAGCCCCGCGTCGTTGCCGAACCAGGGCAGTTCCTCGGGGTCGTCGCGCCAGCGCGGCGGGAGCTGGTCCAGCTCCTGGAGCGAGCGCGGGGTGTCGTCGAGGGCGACGCCCGCCGACTCGACCCGGGCGCGGAGCAGCTCGCACTCGGCGAGCAGCTCCGCCAGGCCCTCCGGGTCACGGTCGAAGGCCGTGGCCAGCGGGGACGGGGCGGGCTCCCGCCGCTTGCGCCAGTGGTCGAGAAACGGGATGCTCATCGGAACAGCGTCGCACCGTCACCCGCCGGTCCACCACCCGGCGCGCGGAGATCGTCCGGGCGCCGGGGCGGGCCGCCCCGGGGTCAGAGGTCGAGGTCGACGACGACCGGGGCGTGGTCGGAGGCGCCCTTGCCCTTCCGCTCCTCGCGGTCGACGTAGCTGTCCTTCACGGCCTTCGCGAAGGACTCGTTGCCGTACACCAGGTCGATGCGCATGCCCTTGTTCTTGGGGAAGGCGAGCTGGCGGTAGTCCCAGTACGTGTACGGGTGGTCGTACTTGAGCGGGCGCGGCACGACGTCGGTGAGGCCGGTCTCGCGCAGGCCGGCGAGGGCCTCGCGCTCGGGCGCGGTGACGTGGGTGGCGCCCTCGAAGAGGGAGACGTCCCAGACGTCGGCGTCGGCCGGGGCGATGTTGTAGTCGCCGAGGACGGCGAAGGGGCGCTCGCCGGCCGCGTCCTCGCCGACGGCGGCCTTCAGCGCCTCCAGCCAGCGCAGCTTGTAGGCGTAGTGCTCGTGGGTGATCTCCCGGCCGTTCGGCACGTAGACCGACCAGACGCGGACCGGGCCGCAGGTCGCGGAGACCGCGCGGGGCTCCTGCACCCCGTCGTACTCGGGGCCGCCGGGCAGACCGGACACGACGTCGTCGAGGCCGACGCGGGAGAGGAGGGCCACGCCGTTCCACCTGCCGGTGGCGTTGACCGCCGACTCGTAGCCCAGCGCGCGCAGCTCGTCGGCGGGGAACTGCTCGGCGCCGCACTTGGTCTCCTGGATGCACAGCACGTCGGTGCCGCTGCTCTCCAGCCAGGCCAGCAGCCGGGGCAGCCGAGCGGTGATCGAATTGACGTTCCAGGTGGCGATGCGCATGGCGCCCAGCCTAACGGCGGGCACCGACAGCGGCCCGGACGCCGCTCACAGCCGGGCGGATCCGCCGGGCGCGAGCCGCTGGTGGTCGGTGCCGCCGAGCGCGCCGATCTGCCGGTCGTAGATCGGCCGGGCCAGGTCGGTCAGGAGGGCGTCGTGGATGTCGTACGCCCGGCGGGGCTTGACCTCGCGGACGTAGTCGATCACCTCGGAGATCTTGTTCCACGGCGCCATCACCGGCAGCAGCAGGGTGTCCACCGGGCGGCCGGGGACGGTGAGGGCGTCCCCGGGGTGGAAGACGGCGCCGTCGACGAGGAAGCCGACGTTGGTGACGCGCGGCATGTCCGGGTGGATCACGGCGTGCAGCTCGCCGTGGACCTCGATGTCGAAGCCGGCGGCGGTGAAGGCGTCGCCGTGCCCGACGGTGTGCACCCGGCCGGGGAAAGCGGCGGCGAGCTGGTCGGCGACGCTGCGCAGGGTCCAGATCTCGGCGGCCGGATTCGCCTCCAGGGCGGCGCGCAGCCGCCCCTCGTCGAAGTGGTCCGGGTGCTCGTGGGTGACGAGGAGCGCGTCGGCGCCGAGCCCGGCGTCCTCCTCCGTGAACATCCCGGGATCGAGGACGAGCGTCCGCCCCTCCTTCTCCAGCCGGACGCAGGCATGGGACTTCTTCGTCAGCTTCACGGCCTCACCCTACGCCGGGCGTGCGGGCCCGGCTCGGGCGGACGCGGACCGGGCTACGCGGGTGGCGTGGTCTCCTCCGTGATGACGCGGCCGACCACGGCGAGGGCGGTCTCGGCGGCCGGCAGGCCGCAGTAGACCGCGGTGTGGAGCACGATCTCGCGGATCTCGGCGGGCGAGAGGCCGTTGCGGAGGGCGGCGCGGGTGTGGTCGGCGAGCGCCTCGCGGTGGCCGCCGGCGACGAGGGCCGTGAGGGTGACGACGCTGCGGGTGCGCCGGTCGAGGCCCTCCCGGGCCCAGACCTCGCCCCAGGCGTAGCGGGTGACGAGCTCCTGGAAGTCGGCGGCGTCCCCGTCGGCGAGCGCGCGGTCGACGTGGGCGTCGCCGAGGATCTCGCGGCGGAGCCCGAGCCCCTTCTCGTACGGGTCGGGGCGGGCGGCCGGGGCCTCCTCGCCGTCCTCGGGGGCGGCCGGGGCGGCGACGGGCTCGGAGGCGGCCGGGGCGGGGACCGGCGGCGGCACGGCGAGGGTGCCGCTCGTCTCGTGGGAGGTCGCCGAGAAGTGCTCCAGGAGCAGGTCGGTCACGGCGGCCGGCTGCTCGACGGGGGCGAGGTGGGAGGCGCCCGGGACGACGGCCAGCTTGGCGTCGGCGATGCCGGCGACGAGGGTGCGGGCCTCGGCGGGGCCGGTGACCCGGTCCTCCGAGCCGACCAGGACGAGCGCGGGCACCCCGATGGAGCCGAGGGCGGCCCGTACGTCGAAGAGGGCGAGGGCCTCGCAGGCGGCGACGTAGCAGGGGGCGTCGGTGGTCCGCACCATCTGGACGGCCCAGTCGACGATGGCGGGCTGGTTGGCGGCGAAGTGCGGGGTGAACCACTGCTCGGGCGCGGTGCGGGCCATCGGCTCCAGGCCGTTGGCCCGCACCACGACGCCGCGCTGGCGGAACTCGTCGGCGGTGCCGAACCTCGGCGCGGTGGCGACCAGGGCCAGGGACGCGACCCGGTGCGGGGCGCGCAGGGCGAGGTCCAGGCCGACGGCGCCGCCGAGGGAGCAGCCGGCGTAGCCGAAGCGCTGGATGCCGAGGGCGTCGAGGGTGGCGAGGACGCGGTCCCCGAGCTCCGCGACGGAGGTGAAGGGCTGCGCGGGCGCACCGCCGTGGCCGGGCAGGTCGAAGCGGACGACGCGCCGCTCCCGGACCAGCTCCGGGATCTGGCGGTCCCACATGTGGAAGGTGGTGCCCAACGAGGGGCCCAGGACCAGGACCGGCGCGTCCTCGGGGCCGTCGACTCGGTATTGCAGGGTGTTCGTCGGTGTCTCACTCACTCGCCCGACCCTCTCATCTCTTCGGTTCCCGTGGGGCGCCGGGGCGGGATTCGCGGGATCCGAAGGGCCGGGAGGGCGGGGCGGGCCGGGCTTCGGGAGATCAGTGGCCGCGGCGGACGCGGGCGGCCCTGCGGGCCTCGGCCAGCTTCCGCTCCTCGGCGGACCGGCGGGACTCGTTCTTGGCGCGGCCGGGCTTGCCGGGGACGGTGCCCATGCCGCGGAACTGCGCGCCGCCGCGCTTGGCGCGCTCGGTGCTGGGGGCGCTGCCGTCGACGGGGACGCCGGAGGGGGCCTTGGCGCCGGTGATGCGGCTGAGCTCGGCCTCGCCGGAGCGGACCTGGGTGACCGCGGGCCGGAGTCCGGCGTCCGCCATGAGGCGGAGCACGTCCTTGCGCTGGTCGGGCAGGACCAGGGTGACCACGGTGCCGGAGCCGCCGGCGCGGGCGGTGCGGCCGCCGCGGTGCAGGTAGTCCTTGTGGTCGGCGGGCGGGTCGACGTTCACGACGAGGTCGATGTCGTCGACGTGGATGCCGCGGGCGGCGACGTTGGTGGCGACGAGGACGGGCACCTCGCCGCTGCGGAACCGCTCCAGGGTGCGGGTCCGCAGGGGCTGGGACTTGTCGCCGTGCAGGGCGGCGGCGCGGACGCCGCTGCCGCGCAGGTGGGCGGTGAAGCGGTCGACGGCCGCCTTGGTCGACAGGAACATGATCACGCGGCCTTCGCGGGCGGCGATCTCGGTGGCGGTGGCGAACTTGTCGGCGCCGTGCACCTGGAGGACGTGGTGCTCCATGGTGGCGTGGGCGGCGGCCGAGGGGTCGACCGAGTGGACGACCGGGTCGTGCAGGTAGCGCTCGACCAGGAGGTCGACGTTCTTGTCGAGGGTGGCGGAGAACAGCATCCGCTGGCCCCCGTCGCGGACCAGGTCGAGCAGGGCGGTGACCTGGTCCATGAAGCCCATGTCGGCCATCTGGTCGGCCTCGTCGAGGACGGTGATCTCCACCCGGTCGAGGCGGGCGTCCTTGCGCTCGACGAGGTCCATGAGGCGGCCGGGGGTGGCGATGACGACCTCGGCCCCGTCGCGCAGGGCGGTGGCCTGCCGTCCGATCGACATGCCGCCGACGACGGCGGCGAGCCGCAGCCTCAGCGCGGCGGCGTACGGGGCGAGCGCGTCGGTGACCTGCTGGGCCAGCTCGCGGGTGGGGACCAGGACCAGCGCGCGGGGCCTGCGCGCCTCGGCCCGGCTGCCGGCGAGCCGGGCCAGCAGCGGCAGCCCGAAGGCGAGCGTCTTGCCGGACCCGGTCCGGCCGCGCCCGAGCACGTCCCGCCCGGCGAGGGCGTTCGGCAGGGTGGCGGCCTGGATCGGGAAGGGCGTGACGACGCCCTGGGCGGTGAGCAGTTCCCGTACCTCGGGGGGCAGCCCGAGCTCGTCGAAGGAGGCGACGGCGGGCAGGGCCGGGGTGTGGCTGACCGGCTGCGCGAAGTCGTCCTTGGAGGCGGCGGGGCGGGGGCTGTGGTCCGGGCGGGAGGAACGGTTCATGGGGTCCATTGTGGGTCACCGCCGGCGTCCGGGGCCCCGGCGGCGGGGGCGGGGCCCGTGGGGACCGGGGCCGCCGGGAGCCGGGCCGTCCGGTCCGGGGGCCGTCAGGGGCTGGTCGTGGAGACCGCGAAGACGCGGGGGAAGGCCGGGTCCGTGAGGTCGACGGTGATGTCGGTGGACGGGCGGGGGTCCTCGCGGTCGACCGTGGTGCCCGACCAGGTCAGGCCGTCGGGGAAGGTCCAGCCGACGATGCCGGCGTCCCGGTCGGAGACGGTGATCAGACCGGGGGTGAGCGCGGAGCGGCCGGTGCCCGATTCGGCGAGGAAGGTGTCGAGGCCGGTCGCCGTGGTGGTGAACTGCACGTACAGCCGGCTGGTCTTCCAGTTGCTGGTCTCGTAGTAGGCGACGCCGGATGCGCCCGCCGGGACGGGGACCTCGAAGACCCGGCGCTTCATCAGCGAGGGCCAGTTGTCCTGGAGGCCGACGACGGAGGACTCGCGCTCCTTGTCGAGGCCGCTCTCCCGGCTCTGGCCCGCGGAGATCACCAGGTAGCCGGCGGGGATGCCGACGAGCAGGACGATGATGACCGCCGTCAGCCAGCGGCGGCGGATCATGCGGCCCCGGTACTCCGGCAGCCGTCCCCCGGGCGGCCGCTGCTCGGGGAGCAGCTCCTCGGGGGGTCCGGCCGGCGGGCCGGCGGGCGGGGGGCGCAGGGTCATGAGGCGGGGTCCTCGGTGCCGCGGGAGCCGCGCCCGTGGGTGCCGGGGCGGAAGGCCTGCGCGTAGCGCTCGTACCGCTCGTAGCGCTCCACCCGGCGCCGGTTGGCGCGGCGGAAGCGGCGGGCGACGAGCCGGGCGAGGTCGGCGGCGCCGACCATGCCGGCCTCGGGGCCGAGCTGGGCGCGGGTGATCCGGGCCTCGGGGCGGTAGCCGCGGCCGGTGAGGTGGCGGCGGAAGGCGTCCCTGGCGGGGCCGATGAGCAGGTCGTCGGCGGCGGAGACGCCGCCGCCGATGACGAAGCAGGAGGGGTCGAGGGCGGCGGCGAGGTTGGCGATGCCGACGCCGAGCCACTGGCCGATGTCCTGGAGGAGCTCGACGCACATGGCGTCGCCCTCGCGGGCCAGCTCGGTGATGAGCGGGCCGGTGATCTCGGGGATGTTCCCCTTGACCCGCTCGATGATCCCGTACGCCACCGGGGAGTCGGCGGCGGCCAGCTCGCGGGCCTCGCGGACCAGGGCGTTGCCGGAGCTGTACTGCTCCCAGCAGCCGCGGTTGCCGCAGGGGCAGCGGTGGCCGCCGGGCACGACCTGCATGTGGCCGAACTCGCCGGCGACGCCGTACTTGCCCCGCTTGACCTTGCCGTCCTCCAGGATGGCGCCGCCGATGCCCGTACCGAGGGTGATCATGACGAGGTGGTCCTCGCCGCGTCCGGCGCCGAAGCGCCATTCGGCCCAGGCGGCGGTGTTCGCGTCGTTGTCGACCATGACGGGGACGGCGAGGCGGTCCTGGAGGGCGTCCCGGAGGGGTTCGTTGCGCCAGGCGAGGTGGGGGGCGAAGAGGACGCGGGCCCGGTCGGCGTCGACCCAGCCGGCGGCGCCGATGCCGACGGCGTGCACGTCGTGCCGGTCGGAGAGGTCCAGGACCAGTTCGACGATGGTGTCCTCGACGACCTTGGGGCTCTTGGACTTGTCGGGGGTCTCGGTGCGGATCTTCTCCAGGATGGTGCCGTCGGCGTCGACGACGCCCGCCATCACCTTGGTCCCGCCGATGTCGATGCCCACCGTCGGCACCCGGGGCGCCGACAGGTGGGAGCGCCGCTCGCGGGTGCCGACGGTCCGCAGGACGCCGCCCCGGGCGGCCGGGTCACGGTAGGTGTTCATCGGGTCGATTCTGCCAGGAGGGGCACCGGGTCCGCGTGAGGAGAACCCGGGGCGGGTCACGGGCCGGCGGGCCGCTCCAGCTCGTGGCGGAGGTCGTCGAGCTCGCTGCCGCCCGCCATCTGCCGGGTCAACTCGTCGAGCGTCACCGAGTCCTTGGTGTGGCTCGCGGCCATCACCCCGCGCTTGAGCAGCACGAACCGGTCGCCGACGAGGAAGGCGTGGTGGGGGTTGTGGGTGATGAGGACCACGCCGAGGCCCTGGTCGCGGGCGGCGGCGACGTACTTGAGGACGACGCCGGACTGCTTGACGCCGAGGGCGGCGGTCGGCTCGTCGAGGACGAGGACCTTGGCGCCGAAGTGGACGGCGCGGGCGATGGCCACGCACTGGCGCTCGCCGCCGGAGAGGGTGCCGATGGGCTGGTCGACGTCCCGGAGGTCGATGCCCATGCGGAGCAGCGCCTCGCGGGTGGTGGTCCGCATCAGCTCGGTGTCGAGCCGCTTGAGGGGGCCCTTGCCCTTCGTGGGCTCGGAGCCGAGGAAGAAGTTCCGCCAGACCGGCATCAGGGGGACGACGGCGAGGTCCTGGTAGACGGTGGCGATGCCCCGGTCGAGGGCGTCGCGGGGGTTGGCGAGGGAGACCTCCTCGCCCTCGACGCGGAAGGTGCCGGCGTCGTGCCGGTGCAGTCCGGCGACGATCTTGATGAGGGTGGACTTGCCGGCGCCGTTGTCGCCGAGGACGCAGGTGATCTCCCCGGCCCTGACCTCCAGGGAGACCCCTTCGAGGGCGCGGATGTTGCCGTAGTACTTGCTGACGTCGTCCAGCTGCACCAGGGGGGCGGTGTCGGTCGTCACTTGGTGGCCTCCACGCGCTTGCGGATCCAGGCGTTCAGCAGGGTCGCGAGCAGCAGCATCGCGCCCAGGAAGAACTTGAACCAGTCGGGGTTCCACTCGGCGTAGACGATGCCCTTGCTGGTCATGCCGAAGATGAGGGCGCCGACGGCGGAGCCGATGGCCGAGCCGTATCCGCCGGTGATGAGGCAGCCGCCGATGACGGCCGCGATGATGTAGATCAGTTCGTTGCCGACGCCTTCGCCGGACTGCACGACGTCGAAGGAGAACAGCAGGTGCTGGCCGGCGATCCAGGCGCAGAAGGCCACGCCCGTGTAGAGGCCGATCTTGGTCCGGTGGACCGGGACGCCGACCGCGCGGGCCGCGTCGGCGCCGCCGCCGACGGCGAAGATCCAGTTGCCGAAGCGGGTGCGGAGCAGGATCCAGGTGGCCACCGCCACCAGGCCGAGCCACCACAGGATGGTGACCTTCAGCTCGACGCCGCCGACGGTGAGGGTGGAGGCGAAGACGGAGTGGGCGGAGGGGAAGCCCTCCATGTCGGCGATCGACTTGGTCGAGACGGTGCCGGCGATCAGCTTGGTGAGGCCCAGGTTCAGGCCGGTGAGCATGAGGAAGGTGCCGAGCGTGATGATGAAGCTGGGCAGTTTCGTCCGGGTCAGCATGAAGCCGTTGAAGGCGCCGACGGCCAGGGTGACCAGGAGCGAGACGCCGACGCCGACCCACACGTTCGCGGTCATCTGGTAGCTGAACATCGAGGACACCAGCGCCGAGCTGGTCACCAGGACGCCGGCGGAGAGGTCGAACTCGCCGCCGATCATCAGCAGCGCGACGGGGACGGCCATGATGCCGAGGGTGGAGGCCGCGTAGAGGACGGTGCCGAGGCTGGAGGGGCGCAGGAAGCTGTCGGCGACGACCGCGAAGAAGACGAAGACGGCGATCGCGCCGACGACCGAGCCCAGCTCGGGGCGGGCCAGGAGCTTCTTCAGCGGGGTGGTGCGCAGCAGCCGTTCGTCGACGTGGTCGACGCCGTCGCCTCCCGCGGGGGGTGCGGTGGCGCTCATCGGGTCCCCCGCTCCGCGTACTGCTTCAGGGCCCCGGCCTGGTCCTTGGTGATGATCTGCGGTCCGGTGAGGACGGGCTTGCCGCCGCCGAGGACGTCGGCGTTGTAGCGGTAGAGCCAGAGCAGGTCGACGGCCTCGTAGCCCTGGAGGTAGGGCTGCTGGTCGACGGCGAAGCCGAGGGTGCCGTCGGCGAGGGCGGTGGCGACCTTGGCGTTGAGGTCGAAGGTGTCGACCTCGGCCTTGCTGCCGGTGCTCTTCACGGCCTGCGCGGCGGCGTCGGCGAAGGGGGCGCCGAGGGTGACGACGGCGTCGACGTCCTTGTCGGCCTGGAGCTTGGCCTCGATGGACGCCTTCACGTCGGGCATGTTGGTGCCGTCGACGTAGAGGTTGACCAGTTCGCCGCCGAAGGTCTCCTTCGTGCCGGCGCAGCGCTGCTCGTGGCCGACGTTGCCCTGCTCGTGCAGGACGCAGAGGGCCTTCTTCCGTCCGCGCTTCGTCAGCTCCTCGCCGACGGCCTCGCCGGCGACGGTCTCGTCCTGCCCGATGTGGGTGAGGGCGCCGAAGGCCTTGGACTGGTCGGCGCCGGAGTTCACGGTGACCACCGGGATGCCGGCCCTGACGGCCTTCTCGACGGCGGCCTTCATGGCGTCGGGCTTGGCGAGGGTGACGATGAGCCCGTCGACGCCCTTGGCGACGTACGAGTCGATCAGCTGCGCCTGCTGCTGGGCCTCGTCGCTGTGGGCGTAGAGGAAGTTGATGTTGTCCTTGGCGGCGGCCTGTTCGGCACCGTTCTGGACGATGTCCCAGAAGGTGTCCCCGTCGCCCGAGTGGGTCACCATCGCGAAGGTCCAGCGGGGGGTGTCCACGGCCGCCCGGCCCTGGGCCGCGGCCGCCTTGCGGGCGTCCTCCGCCCGCTTGCCGCCCGTGCTGCTGCACCCGGCGAGCGCTCCCGTGAGCGCGAGTGCGAGCACGGCGCCGATCGCGGCGCGTACCCCTCCTGTCCGAAACCTGGTCACGAGGCCGTGCCCTCCTTTATGTCCTTCTGCGTGCATTGCAGTATCGGTCATGCGGGTCCCGCCGCTCGTCAGGGGGCCCTACCCCGCTCCGGCGGGACCTACGTACGGACCATCGAAGGCGGCCCGAAGGGGCGGCGGCGGGGCACGTCGTGGTGACCTTGACACCGCCCCGACGGGCAGCCCACGGTGGGGCCATGCGCATCGGACTCATCGGTACGGGCCGGATCGGGAGCTTCCACGCGGGGGTGCTCGCCCGGCATCCGGGGGTCGGCTCGCTGGTCCTCGCCGACGCCGACGCGGCGCGGGCGGGGGCGGTGGCGGCGGCGGTGGGCGCCGAGGCCGCGCCGGACGTGGCGGCGCTGCTCGGCCGGGGCCTGGACGCGGTGGTGATCGCCTCGGCGACGGCCGCGCACGCGGAGCTGATCGCCCGGGCCGCGCGGGCGGGCCTGCCGGCCTTCTGCGAGAAGCCGATCGCCCTGGACGTGCCGGGCACGCTGGCCGCGCTGGCCGCGGTGGCGGAGGCGGGCACCGAGCTCCAGCTGGGGTTCATGCGGCGCTTCGACGCCGGCTACCGCGCGGCCCGGGAGGCCGTCCGGGCGGGCCGGCTGGGGAGGCTGCACACCGTGCGGACGGTGACCTCGGACCCGGAGCCGCCGCCCGCCGCCTATCTGCCGCTCTCCGGCGGCCTCTTCCGGGACTGCATGGTCCACGACGTCGACGTCGTGCGCTGGGTGACCGGCCGGGAGGTGGTGGAGGTGTACGCGCGCGGCGCGGACGCGGGTCCGGCGATGTTCCGCGAGGCCGGTGACGTGGACACGGCCGCCGCGCTGCTCACCCTGGACGACGGCACGCTGGTGACCGCGACCGCGACCCGCTGCAACGGCGCCGGCTACGACGTGCGGATGGAGCTGGCGGGCGACCGCGACCAGCTGGTGGTGGGCCTGGACGAGCGCACCCCGCTCACCTCGCTGGAGCCGCACTCCGCCGCTCCCCCGCCCAAGCCGTGGCCCGGTTTCCTGGAGCGCTTCGCCCCCGCGTACGAGGCGGAGCTGGACGCCTTCGTCCGGCTGGTGCGCGGCGAGGGCCCCAACGCGTGCGACGGCCGGGAGGCCCTGGCGGCCCTGCGGGTAGCGGACGCGTGTGAACGCTCCCGGCGGGAGGGCCGTCCGGTGCGGGTGGACGGATAGCGCCGGGATCCATCCGCTCCGGGACGGACAGCGGCGGGATCCATCCGCTCCGGGACGGACAGCGGCCCTGTCCGTCCGGCCCCGCGTCCGGACGGATGGCGCCGGGTTCTAGCCGATCGTGCGGACGGTGCCCTGGGCGAGGGCGCAGAGGGTCTCGTCGCCCTCCTCGCCGACGGTGAGGAGCTCGCAGCGGACGACGGCCTGGCGGCGGCCGGCGTGGAGGACCTCGGCGCGGGCGCGGAGGGTGGCGCCGAGGGCCGGGCGGACGTAGTCGATGGAGTAGCCGGCGGTGAGGACGGCGGGACCGAGGACGGCGCCGGCGGCGAAGGTGATCGCGTTGTCGGCGGCGTACGAGAGGACCCCGCCGTGCACGAAGCCGTTCTGCTGGAGCAGGTCCTTCCCGATCGGGAGCTCCAGGGTGGCGCCGTCCTCGCCGAAGGCGGTGACGTCGGCGCCGAGGAGGCGGCTGAACGGCTGGGCCCGCAGGATCTCGCGCGCCGTGGACAGGGCGTCGGTGATGGTCACCCGCGCCACCCTACTCGCCGGTACGGTCCTGGGGGCCGTCTTCGAGGAGGCCGGCGTCGTGGACCAGGAGGGCGACCTGGACCCGGTTGTTGAGGCCGAGCTTGGCGAGCAGCCGGGAGACGTACGTCTTCACGGTGGGGACGCTCATGTACAGCTGGGCGGCGATCTCGGCGTTGGAGGCGCCGCGGCCGACGGCGAGGGCCACCTCCCGCTCGCGGTCGGCGAGTCCGGCGAGGCGCTCGGCGGCGGTGCTGCGCCGGGGCAGCGTCCCGGGCGCCCCGGCGACGTGGCTCATGAGCTGGCGGGTCACGGCCGGGGAGAGGACCGGGTCGCCCGCCGCGACCCGGAGGACCGCGCGGGCGATCTCGGCGGGCGCGGTGTCCTTGAGGACGAAGCCGGCGGCGCCGGCGCGCAGGGCGCGCAGCACCTGCTCGTCGGCGTGGAAGGTGGTCAGGACGATCACCTCGGGGGCGCCGGGGCGGGCCCGCAGCCGCTCGGTGGCGGTGAGTCCGTCGACGTGCGGCATGCGGATGTCCATGAGGACGACGTCGGGGGCGAGCCGGGCGACGAGGTCGGGGACCTCGCTGCCGTCGGAGCCCTCGCCGACGATCTCGATGGACTCGGCGCCGCCGAGCATCAGGGCGAGGCCCGCGCGGACCAGGGGGTCGTCGTCGACGAGGAGCAGCCGGATGGTCATGCGGGCCACGGTAGCCAGGCGGTGAGGGCGAACCCGCCGCCGGGGGTCGGGCCGTGGTCGAGGCGTCCGCCGGCGAGGGCGGCCCGCTCGGAGAGCCCGATGAGGCCCTGGCCGGAGCCGGGGACGTGCGGCACGGGCCCGCCGGGGGCGGGGTTGCGGACCTCGACGGTGAGCCCGTCGCCGGGCCGGCCGCCGAGGACGACGGTGACCTCGGCGCCGGGGGCGTGCTTGCGGGCGTTGGTGAGGCCCTCCTGGGCGATGCGGTAGACGGTGCGGCCGGTGGCGGCGGGCACCGAGCCGGGGTCGTCGACCGCGGATTCGAGGACGACCCGCATCCCGGCCGCGCGGGACTCGTCGACGAGCGCGCCGAGGGTGGCGAGGGTGGGCTGCGGCCGGTCGCCGCCGCCGTTCTCCTCCTCCGGGGCGCGCAGCACGCCGATGATCTCGCGCAGGTCCTGGAGGGCGTCGTGGGCGCTGTCGCGGATGACGCCGGCGGCGCGGGCGATCTGCTCGGGCGGGGCGTCGGGCCGGAACTCCAGGGCGCCGGCGTGGACGCTGAGCAGGGTGAGCCGGTGGGCGAGGACGTCGTGCATCTCGCGGGCGATGGCCTCGCGGGCCAGCCGCTGGGCCTGGGCGGCCCGCAGTTCGGCCTCCGACTCGGCCCGCTCGGCGCGCTCGCGCAGCGCCTCGACGAGCTGGCGGCGGGCCCGGACCAGCATGCCCCAGGCGGTGACGAGGAGGGTGAGGGCGACGCCGAGGACGATCCCGAGGGCGGCGCCGGTCTCGGGATCGGGCCGGACGAAGACGGTGGCGACGGCTCCGGCGAGGGCGAGCCCGACGATCCAGGCCACGTCCCGGAAGGGACGCCGGACGGCGACGCTGAACAGGCTCGCGAGCATGGCCCCGGCGGCGACCGGGACGAGCGCTCCGGCGACGGCGAGGACCGCGGCGAGCCCCACCGGCCACCTGCGGCGCAGCCAGAGCGCGCAGCAGGCCAGGGCGCCGGCGATCTGGTCCATGAGGTTGACGGGATCGCTGTGGTAGCGGGCGCTGGTGTCGAGGGCGACGAGCCCGAAGAACGCGGCGAGCAGGAAGACCAGGGTGTCGACGACCCAGTCGCGCACGGTGCGCCGGGGCCGGGCGGCCCTGGCCCCGCCCGGTGCGACCAGGTGGGAGGGGAGCAGCCACCGCTGCCGGTCCGTTCGGGTCATATCCGCAATGTACGCAGCCGGGGTCCGCCGCACCGGTCCCCGGCGTCCGGCCGCGACCTGAGTCGCACGGGTCGATACTTCGGTCGCGGGGCGGTGGACCGACGGCGGACGCGGGGGGCCGCGGGTCGCTCCCATGATCGTCACATGAGGAGATTTCTTGAGGTCAGCGGCTTTCTGCTCAGCGTCTTCGGGGTCTGCGGCGTGGTCCGCGAGCTGACGGACGGCTGGTTCTCGTTCATGGGCGCGACCCGCTTCCTGACGGACCACGTGTGGTTCCTGGAGGGGCGGGAGGTCTTCGCGAACATCGTGGTCGCGGTCCTCGGCCTGGTCCTGATGATCGTCTCGGACCGGGTGGAGAAGAGGACCTGACCCGCCGGGCGGAGGAGGCCGCCCGGCCCGCCGGGGAGGGAGGGGACGGCCCGGGTCGGGCGCGGTCCGTGCCGTCCGGGTGCTCCGCCACGCGGCGCGCGGCGGAGCCGCTCGCGTGGCCGGCGGAGCCCGGGGCGGGGCCGCGGCCCCGGGAACGGCGGGCGCGGTCGAGGAGCGTCAACCCGTGCCGGCGGTGCCGGCACGGGTTGACGTGATCACAACCTACTGGGCGTCGGCACCGCGGCGGCCCCAGGCCGTGCCGCCGAGGACCAGGACCGCGCCGGCCAGGCCGAGGACGCCCGGACGGTCGCCGGCGAGCGCGACGCCTGCGAGGGCGGCCCACAGCGGCTCCGTACCGAGCAGCAGGCTGACCCGGGACGGGGAGGTGCGGCGGACGGCCCACATCTGCACGAAGAAGGCGAAGAGCGTGCAGAAGACGGAGAGGAAGATCAGCCCGGCCCACTCGCGGGGCCCGAACTCCAGCGCCGCCGCCCAGGGGGTGACGCCGCCGCCGGCGGCGGCGAGGACGGCGAAGACGAGGACGGCGGTGCCGAGCTGGACGGTGGTCAGGGAGAGCGAGTCGGCCGACCGGACCGCCTTGATCCGGGCCATGGCGAGGACGTGCGCGGTCCTGGCCACCGCCGCCAGGAGGATCAGCACGTCGCCGGAGGAGGGCGCGGTGAAGCCCGCGCCCTGCGTCAGCAGGACGACACCGGTGACGGAGAGCGCGGCGGCGCCGAGGAAGCCGCGCGAGATGGGGGTCCCCCCCGCTTGAGCGGAGCCGAGGGCTCGGGGGATCGTCCGGGTGACGGCGGCCTCGGCGAGCGGGGTGAAGATCATGGTGAGGCTGATGATGAGGCCCGCGTTGGTGGCGGAGGTGTGGACGACGCCGTAGGTCTCCAGGAGGAAGATCCCGGCGAGGATCCCGCCGAGCAGGGCGGCGCCCCGCCACTGCGCGCCGGTCAGCGCCCGCAGCCCGCGCCACCCGGCGGCGACCAGGACGGGCACCACCAGCGCGAAGCGCAGCACGAGGACGGCGACGACGGTGTGGCTGGTGGTGATGCCCTTGGCGGCGAGGTAGCTGCCGCCCCAGAAGACGGCGACGAGCAGCAGCGGCAGGTCGGTGAGCCAGGCGCGGCGGCGGGCGGCGAGGGGGGCGGGTGCGGCGTACGGCGAAGCGGACGAAGCGGTCATGTCGGTCCGGGTCTCCAAGACTGCCGGCGGGGTGGAGACTTCGGCGGCTCGCACGCGGAACGATCACCGTACCCGGCGGTGCCGGTGGTGACTACACAAATCTTCTGGACCCGCTCAGGCGTAGCTGCCGTACTCCGGGCGGCCCGCGCGCTCGTACGTGTGGAGGGCGACGCCCGCGCCGGTGACGGTCGTCTCCGTGAGCCGGAAGGCGGTCGGGCGGGCCCCCTCGGCGAAGAGCCGGCGGCCGCTGCCGAGGACGACCGGGAAGACGTGCAGGTGGAGGGTGTCGATGAGGTCGTGGTCGAGGAGGGTGTGGGCGAGTCCCGCGCTGCCGTGCATCTGGATCTCGCCGTCGAGGCGCTCCTTGAGGGCGGCGACCTCCTGGACGACGTCACCGCGCAGCAGGGTGGTGTGCTCCCAGTCGGCGGAGTCGAGGGTGGTGGTGGCGACGTACTTGGGCAGGGCGTTGAGCTTGCTCGCGACGGGGTCGGACGGGTCGGTCCGCTTCGGCCAGTAGCCCGCGAAGATGTCGTAGGTGCGGCGGCCCAGGAGGAAGGCGGTGGGCCGGGCGAAGATCTCGTCGACGCGGCGGCCGAAGTCCTCGTCGCCGAAGGGCACGGACCAGCCGCCGTGCTCGAAGCCGCCGCTGCGGTCCTCGTCGGGGCCGCCCGGGGCCTGGTGGACGCCGTCGAGGGTGAGGAACTGGGTGAGGCTCAGGGTGGCCATGGCGGATGCCTTTCGTCGTTCGCTTCCATCGTGTTCCACCGGTGTCGACCGCGCCGGACGGCGGAACTCATCGGTCCCCCCGGCGAACGCGGTGTCCGATGGCCGCCAGCACGGGCCTCCCGCCCCGGGTTCCCTTGAATCCGCAACCAGTTGTGTGATCCGAGGAGGCAGGAAGCGATGTCCACGATGAACGGGACGGCGGTACTGGTGACGGGCGGCAGCCGCGGCATCGGCGCGGCGACGGCCGTGCGGCTCGCCCGGGAGGGCGCCGACGTGGCCTTCACCTACGTGCGGGACGAGGCGGCGGCGAAGGAGGTCGCGGCCCTCATCGAGGCGGCCGGCCGGCGGGCCCTGCCGCTGCGCGCCGACGCGGCCGACGCCGGGGACGCGGCGGGCGCGGTGCACCGGGCGGCGGACGACCTGGGGCGGCTCGACGTCCTGGTCAACAACGTCGGCATCGGCGTCCTCGGCCCGCTCTCCGAGCTGGCCCTCGCCGATGTGGACCGGGTGCTCGCGGTGAACGTCCGCGCGACCTTCCTCGCCTCCCAGGCGGCGGCGGAGCGGCTGCCGGACGGAGGCAGGATCGTCACCATCGGCACCTGCATGACCCGGCGGGTGCCGGGCCCCGGCGGCACGCTGTACACGATGAGCAAGTCGGCGCTGTCGGGCCTGAACCGGGCGCTGGCGCGCGAGCTGGGCGGGCGCGGGATCACCGCGAACCTCGTCCACCCGGGCCCGGTCGACACGGACCTCAACCCGGCGGACGGCCCGTACGCGGCCGGCCAGGCGGCCATGACGGCCCTGGGCCGCTTCGGCACCCCGGAGGAGGTGGCGGCGGCCGTCGCCTATCTGGCGGGCCCGGACGGGCGGTACGTGACGGGTGCCGAGCTGTCGGTGGACGGCGGCCACGCCGCGTGACGGAAAGAGGTTCGCGAGGGCGCACCGGTGCTGTCGGGTCGGTGCGCCCTCGCGGGCCGGGCGGGGTGTCGTACCCGCCCAGTCGGGGGCCCGGAGGGGTCTCCGGGCTCTTGCCGGGGGCCGGCCGGTGTCGGCCGGCCGGGCCCCCGGAGCCGTACGGCCCCGGTCAGCCGCCCAGCTCCTGGTGGCGGGCGGTGAGCCGGGCCGCGCCCGCCTCGGTCAGGGAGCCGAAGAGGCGGAGGCGGGAGATGCCGCCGTCCGGGTAGATGTCGATCCGCACCCGGGAGCCGACGGCCGGCGCGTCGAGCACGAAGCGGTGGTTGGTGTCGGGCTGGAGGCGGGTCCGGGGCAGGACCTCGGTCCAGTCCTCCGAGCCCTCGGCGGCCACGGAGAGCGCGGCCCAGCCGGCGCTGTTGCCCTTGAGGTAGGCGGTGTCGATCTCGACGGCGCGGATGGCGGACTCGGCGGCGAGGGAGTAGCGGATCCAGTCGTTGCCCTTGTCGCGGCGGCGGCGGGTCTCCCAGCCGTCGTCCATCTTGCGGGAGCGGCCGGGCTGGATGGTGTTGGTGGCCGGCGAGTAGAAGCGGTCGGAGGCGTCCTCGACCTGGCCGCCGTTCTCCAGGGCGGCGAGGTCGAAGGTGCCGAGGACGCCGAGCCAGGCCGGGTCGGGGGCCACCTCGCCGTACACGCGGAGGCGGGCGATGCCGCCGTCCGGGTGCTGGTTGACGCGGAGGTGGGTGAAGCGCTGCTCGACGTCGACGGCGAAGCCGTTGGCGGCGTGGCCGCCGACGGCGGTGCGCGGGACGAGGGTCGTCCACTTCACGTCGTCGGCGAGCAGGTCCTCGGGCGAGGGCGAGCCGGGTACGGACGTGGCCTCGACGGAGACGGCCTGCGGGTAGTTGCCGCGGAAGTGGGCGGTGTCGACGACGATGCCGCGGATCACGCCGGGGGCGCCGAGCCGGACCAGGGCCCAGTCGTGGTCCTCGGCGGTCGGGTGCGGCTCGGCGGCCGAGACGCCGCGCCGGCGGCGGGTCTCCCAGCCGTCCATGATCTTGCCCTTGTGGCCGAAGTGCTCGGGGTCGAACTCGGCGGCCCCGGGCTTCAGCAGGTTCTCGCGCTCGGCGAAGAACTCGTCGTTGGCGGCGATGACACCGGCGCCGAGGCGGCGGTCGGCCAGGTCCGCGTACCGGGTGAAGGGGAACTCGGCCGTGCGGTAGTCGGCGTACGGGTCGCCGCCGCCGAAGGGGCTGGCGTCGCCGGTGAAGGAGGGTATGCCGGTGCTCACGGGTCAGTTGTTCCTTTCGAGGAGGCGGCCGGAGGGCTCGGCCAGGGTGCCGCGGTCGTTGATCCGCTCGCCGCGCAGCCAGGTGGAGGTGACGACGCCGTGGAGGGTCTTGCCCGCGTAGGCGGTGATGCGGTTGCGGTGCTGGAGCTCGACCGGGTCGACGGTGAAGGTGGCCTCGGGGTCGACCACGGCGAAGTCGGCGTCGCGGCCGGCCTCGATGGCGCCCTTGCGGTCCAGGCCGGCGAGACGGGCGGGACCGGCGGACATCCAGCGCACCACGTCCTCCAGGGAGTGGCCCCGGCGGCGGGCCTCGGTCCAGATGGCGGGCAGGCCGAGCTGGAGGGAGGAGATCCCGCCCCAGGCGGAGGCGAAGTCCGGGGTCTTGAGGTCGGCGGTCGACGGCGAGTGGTCGGAGACGACGCAGTCGATGACGCCGTCGGCGAGGCCCTGCCAGAGGGCGTCCTGGTTGGCGGCCTCGCGGATCGGCGGGCAGCACTTGAACTCGGTGGCGCCGTCCGGGATCTCCTCGGCCGTGAGGGTGAGGAAGTGCGGGCAGGACTCGACGGTGATCTTCACGCCCTCGGCCTTCGCGGCGGCGATCAGCGGCAGCGCGTCGGAGGAGGACAGGTGGAGCACGTGGACGCGGGCGTCGAGCCGGCGGGCCTGGGCGATCAGGTTCTGGATGGCGGTGTTCTCGGCGTCCCGGGGCCGGGAGGCGAGGAAGTCGGCGTACGCGACCGAGGACTTCTGGGGGGCGGCGGCGAGGTGGTGGGGGTCCTCGGCGTGCACGATCATCAGCCCGTCGAAGCCGGCGATCTCGGCCAGGGAGCGGGCCAGCTGCTCCTGGTCCAGCTCGGGGAACTCCTCCACGCCCGACGGGGAGAGGAAGCACTTGAAGCCGTGGACGCCCGCGTCGTGCAGCGGGCGGAGGTCCTTGACGTTGTCCGGCAGCGCGCCGCCCCAGAAGCCCACGTCCACGTGCGCCTTCGCGCGGGCGACCTCCTGCTTGGTGCGCAGGTTCTCCACGGTCGTGGTCGGCGGCAGCGAGTTCAGCGGCATGTCGACGATGGTCGTGATGCCGCCGGCGGCGGCCGCGCGGGTGGCGGTCCAGAAGCCCTCCCACTCGGTCCGGCCCGGGTCGTTCACGTGCACGTGGGAGTCGACCAGTCCCGGCAGCACGACGTCGTCGCCGACGTCCTCCAGGACCGCCCCGGCCGGCACCTCGGCGTCGTGCGGCAGCACCGCCGTGATCGTCCCGCCCGCGACCGCGATGGCCGCCGGCCGCGTGCCCTCCGGGGTGATGACCCGTGTCGAGCGCAGTACCAGGTTGACGTCCACCATGCCCCTTCCCGTTCCGCTTCCACGAAGCAGAATTTCAACGAACTGTTGAAGGAGTCTGCGGCCGGGACGACACGTCGTCAAGGGCCCGCTCCGGCGGGGGGCACCCGAGGAACCCCGCTTAGACGTTTCCACAAAGTGGAATGCGAATTTCGTAGAGTAGAAGGTAGCTCCGCACAGGCGGGGCGGACCCGCCCCCCGCCGAGCAGCCGCCGACAACGGACAAACACCCCGCTGACCGGCCGGTACGCCGGGCCCCGCACACGGTGCCGGGCCCGGCGGCCCGGTAGGCTGCTGCCTTGCCCGCCTGCCCCGAAAGGACCGTTGACGTGCCGACGTCCAGCGCCAGCACCACCGACGCCGCCAAGCCCGCCGCGAGCGGTGGCGTCCAGTCCCTCGAGCGCGCCTTCGACCTCCTGGAACGGATGGCCGACGCGGGGGGCGAGGTCGGGCTGAGCGAGCTCTCCGCCAGCAGCGGACTGCCGCTGCCCACGATCCACCGCCTCATGCGCACGCTCGTCGCCTGCGGCTACGTCCGCCAGCAGCCGAACCGGCGGTACGCGCTCGGCCCCCGCCTCATCCGCCTCGGCGAGTCCGCCTCCCGCCTCCTCGGCACCTGGGCCCGCCCCTACCTCGCCCGGCTCGTCGAGGAGACCGGCGAGACGGCGAACATGGCGCTCCTCGACGGCGACGAGATCGTGTACGTCGCGCAGGTGCCGTCCAAGCACTCCATGCGCATGTTCACCGAGGTCGGCCGCCGGGTGCTGCCGCACTCCACCGGCGTCGGCAAGGCGCTCCTCGCGCACACGCCGGACGACGAGGTGCGCGCGCTGCTCTCCCGTACGGGGATGCCGGCCGCCACGGAGAAGACGATCACCACGGCGGACGGGTTCCTCGCGGCGCTCGCGGCGGTCCGTGAGACGGGGTACGCCGTCGACGACAACGAGCAGGAGATAGGGGTCCGCTGCCTCGCGGTGTCGGTCCCCGACTCCCCCACCGCGGCGGCCATCTCCATCTCCGGCCCGGCCGGACGGGTCACCGAGGCGGCCACGGAGAAGATCGTCCCCATCCTCCAGCAGGTGGCCCAGGAACTCTCCACGGCCCTCACGACGACCACCCTCAACGGCCAGGCGTGACCCCCGGGCCGCCCCCGCCGTCCCCGCGGGCACGCGTCCCGCGGGGCGGGACGGGCGGGCACGGGGGCCGCGGGGTCAGACCGGGGCCGGGACGGTCAGACGGCCGTCCCTGACCGTGGCCGTCCGGTCGGCGGCGGCGAGGTGCGCCCGGTCGTGGGTGACGAGCACCGTCGCCGTGCCGCGCGCGCGGGTGAGCTCCGCGAGGAGCGCGACGACCGCCTCCCCCCGCTCGTGGTCCAGCGCGCTCGTCGGCTCGTCGACCAGCAGCACCGCCGGCTCGTTCATCAGCGCCCGCGCGATGTTGACGCGCTGCCGCTGGCCGCCGGACAGCTGGTGCGGCCGGCGCCCGGCCCGGTCCGCCAGGCCCACCGCGTCGAGCAGGTCCATGGCCCGGTCCCGTACCGACGCCGGCGGACGCCCGGACAGGTGCGCCATGACCTGGAGCTGTTCGACCGCCGTCAGCGAGGGCAGCAGGTTGGGCTGCTGGAAGACGATCCCGATCGACGACCGCCGCAGCGCGGCCCGGCCGGCCGCGTCGAGCCCCGCCGTGTCCGTCCCGGCGACGACGACCCGCCCCCGGTCGGGGGTGACCAGGGTCGCGGCGACGGCGAGCAGACTGGACTTGCCGGAGCCGGAGGGCCCGACGACGGCCGTCACGCGGCCGGGCGGGACGGTGAGGGAGACCGCGTCGAGCGCGGTGAGCCGCCCGTCGCCGTCCGGGTAGGTCAGGGTCACGGCATCGAGTTCGAGGCTCATCGGACGCTCCCGAGCGCGGTGAGGGGGTCGACGGCGGTGATCCGCCGGATGGAGAGCGCGGAGCCGACGGCGCCGAGCACGATGATCACGCCGGCCGGACCGAGCACCGTCAGCGGCGAGAGCACGAAGGGCACGTCGCCGCCGCTGACGAGCGCGCCGATGCCGAGCGCGAGCCCGGTGCCGAGCAGCGTCCCGGCGACCAGCATCAGCACGGCCTGTCCGAGCGCGTCGCGCAGCAGGTAGGCCGTGGAGGCGCCGAGCGCCTTGAGGACGGCGACGTCGCCGCTGCGCTGGATGGTCCAGACGGTGAAGAACGCTCCTATGACGAGCGCGGAGATCACGAAGAGGAAGCCGCGCATGAGCTGGAGCGAGCCGTTCTCGGCCTGGTAGGACCCTATGGCGGTGAGGGCGCCGTCGACGGTCCGCGCCTCGGTGCCGGCGGCCGCGTCGCCCGCCGCCCAGTCGACGCCGTCGCCGCGCAGCGCGAGCACCGTCGCCCGCTCCTCCGTCGTGGTGCCGCCCTGACCGAGCCGCTGCCAGTCGTCGAGGGAGGTCCACACGACGGGCGTGTGGCTGTACGAGGCGTCGCCGGCGACCGCCGAGACCCGCACCTCCAGCGGCCCGAGCCGGACGGTGTCGCCGGCGCGCGCGTCGAGTTCCCCGGCGGCGGACCCGGACAGCACCGCCCGGCCGGGGGCGACCGGGGCGGGCGCGAGGCCGTCGCCCGGCTCCGTGCCGAAGACGGAGACGGCGGCCGTCCGGTCGCCCGCGACCGCGTCGAGGGTGCGGATGCCGAGCGGCGCCGCCCCGGTCACGCCGGGTTGCCGCGCCCAGGCGGTCCACTGCCTCTCGGTCACCGTCGAGTCGGTGAACGAGACCGACCGCCCGGCCGGCGGGGCGGCGAAGGCGACGCGGTCGGCGGGCAGGCCGGTGATCGCGGAGACGTTCTCCCGCGCGAGTCCGGCCGTCAGCCCGGAAAGGAGCCCCACGAGCAGGGTGATCAGCACGATCACCGTGCCCATGAGGGCGAACCGCCCCTTGGCGAATCTCAGGTCTCTCCATGCCACGAACATGGGACCGAGCCTGCCGCCCCGCCCCCCGCGCGGGCATCGCGCCACGGATGGCTCCTCAATCAAACTTTCGATGGAGCCGGTCCCCGCGCGCCCTGTCTACGCTGGTGGGGACATGGATCCCCGCACGCTGACCCCCGCCCTGCGCGTCCTGCGCCTCTGCCTCCACCTCCTCATGACGGGGCTGCTCGTGCTGGCCGCGGTCCGCGCCCGCTCCACCGCGGGGGCGGTCGCCGCGACCGTGACGGGCGCGGTCTACGCGGCGGGGGCCCTGCTCCCCTCCGTGCGGGCCTCGCAGCGGGCCGCCGCCGGGTGGCTCGCGGTGCTCGCGCTGTCCTGGCTGGCCCTGCTGTGGGCGACGCCGGAGGCGCTGTGGCTCGCCTTCCCGCTGTACTTCCTCCAGCTGCACCTGCTGCCGGCCCGCTGGTCGCTGCCGGCGGTCGCGCTGACGGCGGGCGCGGCGATCCTCTCGTACGTGGGCCACGGCGCCGCCCCGAACCCGGGGGTCTTCATCGGGCCGCTGCTCGGCGCCGCCGTGGCCGTGGCGACCGTCCTCGGCTACCAGGCGCTGTACCGGGAGAGCGAGCGGCGGCGGCGGCTGATCGAGGAGCTGATCGCCACCCGGGCCGAGCTGGCGGCGGCGGAGCGGCACGCGGGGACGCTGGCCGAGCGGGAGCGGCTGGCCCGGGAGATCCACGACACGCTCGCCCAGGGGCTGTCGTCGATCCAGCTGCTGCTGCGGGCGGCCGAGCGGGCACTGCCCGCGGGTTCGCCGGCGGCCGGGCACATCGACCGGGCGCGGCGGGCGGCGCAGGACAACCTGGCGGAGGCGCGCCGCTTCGTGCGGGCGCTGACGCCGCCGGACCTGGAGCACGGCTCGCTGGCGGCGGCGCTGGAGCGGCTGTGCGAGCCGGGCGCGGGGCCTCGGGTGCGGTTCTCGGTCAGCGGGACGCCGGTGGAGCTGCCGACGCCGTACGAGGTGGCGCTGCTGCGGATCGCGCAGTCGGCGCTGGGGAACACGGTGCGGCACGCGGGGGCGGCGCGGGCGGAGATCACCCTGTCGTTCATGGAGGACGCGGTGGCGCTGGACGTGGTGGACGACGGGAAGGGCTTCGATCCGGAGGGGACGCGCCCCTCCGGCGACGGCGGTGGGTTCGGGCTGCCGGCGATGCGTTCGCGGGCCGAATCGCTGGGCGGCACGTTCGCGGTCGAGTCGGCGCCCGGGCAGGGCGCGGCCGTCGCGGTCACCCTGCCGCTGCCCGCGGGAGGTGCCCGGTGACGGCGCTCCCGGCGATCCGGCTGCTGCTCGCCGACGACCATCCGGTGGTACGGGCCGGGCTGCGCGCGGTGCTCGACACCGAGCCGGACTTCACGGTGGTGGGCGAGGCGGCGTCGGCGGAGCGCGCGGTGGAGCTGGCGGCGGCCGGGGGCGTCGACGTGGTCCTGATGGACCTCCAGTTCGGCGCGGGGATGCACGGTTCGGAGGCGACGGCGGCGATCACGGCCGTACCGGGCGGCCCGCGGGTGCTGGTGCTGACGACGTACGACACGGACGCGGACATCCTGGCGGCGGTGGAGGCCGGCGCCGTGGGCTACCTGCTGAAGGACGCGCCGCCGGAGGAGCTGGCGGCCGCGGTGCGGACGGCGGCGGCCGGGCAGTCGGCGCTGGCCCCGGCGGTGGCGCACCGGCTGATGGACCGGATGCGGACCCCGGCGCAGGCGCTGACCAAGCGGGAGCTGGAGGTGCTCCAGCTGGTCGGCGAGGGCCTGTCGAACCAGCAGATCAGCAAGGTCCTCTTCCTCAGCCAGGCGACGGTGAAGTCCCATCTGGTGCACGTCTTCGCCAAGCTGGGCGTGGACTCGCGGACGGCGGCGGTGGCGGCGGCCCGCGAGCGGCGCCTGATCCGGCGCTGATCCTCAGGACCCGGGCGGCTGCGGCGGTACGGCGGGGCCGAAGAGCTCGACCGCGTGGCGGACGCCCGTCAGCGCCTCGGACAGGGCGCTCACCGAGCCGAGCGAGCCGGCGACCAGGAGCAGGCTGCGGCGCAGCCGCCACACCTCGGGGGCTCCGCTGACCGCCATCGCGTCGAGCGCGGCGAGTTCGTCCTCGGCGACCTCCCGGTCGGCGAGGTCCACCCGGTGTCCGGCCAGTTCGCGCCGGAGCCGGGACACGGCGGACCGCAGTCCGGTCACCCTCGGGTCCACTGCCTCGCCGGCCACTCGCCTCTGCCCCACGCTCCGCAACACGGTCCCCCGCTCCGAGACGTCCGCTCCCCTGGCCCCGGGCGGTGGTCAGGCGCCCTGAGTGGGGGTCAGTTAACCCCCCGGCCGCCCGGCGGGGAAGAGTCCGTGCCGCGCATTCATGCGACCGTGTCATTCCGTGTCGTGCGGTATGCAGTCCCCATGACGAAGACAGCCTCACCCTCCCCTTCCTCCTCTCCGCTCGTCGCCGGGCTGCTGCTCGCCGCCGGCGGCGGGCGCCGGCTCGGCGGGCGCCCGAAGGCCCTCCTGCCGTACCGGGGCCGGCCGCTGGTCGAGCACGCGGTGCGGGTGCTGCGCGAGGGCGGCTGCGCGGTGGTGCACGTGGTGCTGGGCGCCTCGGCGGAGCTCGTACGGGAGCGGGCCGAGCTGCCGGGGTGCGTGGTGGTGGAGAACCCGGAGTGGGCCGGCGGGATGGGCTCCTCGCTGCGGGTGGGGCTCGCCTCGCTGGCGGCGGATCCGCGCGGGGTGGACGCGGCGCTGGTGTCGCTGGTGGACCAGCCGGGGATCGGGGCGGCGGCGGTGGCCCGGGTGCGGGGGGCGTACGGCGCGCGGGACGCGCTGGCGGCGGCCTCGTACGACGGGAGGCGGGGGCATCCGGTGCTGTTCGGGGCGGACCGCTGGGCGGGGATCGCGGCGGGCGCGGAGGGCGACCGGGGGGCGCGGGAGTACCTGGCGGCGCACCGGGCGGCGGTCGCGCTGGTGGAGTGCGGGGACGTGGCCGAGCCCTTCGACATCGACACGGAGGCGGACCTGTACCGGCTGGAGGGGTGAGACCGCCCGGTTGCGGGCACCTGGAGTGAGGGGGCTGGCACCGGGAGCCACGTTCTGTCGACCCGAAGAATCTCGACATCAACAAACGATTGAACTTCCACCATGAGGAAACTAATATCCACTGCGTAGAAGCGCCTGAGCCCCTGCGAGGGCGCTCGCGGCCGTATCTCGGCACCCGCGGCACTCCGTGCCGTCCGTGACGCCCGGCGGCCGCCTGGTACCGCACGCGTAGTCCGCTGAAGGAAGTGACAGTTCATGTCCGCACCAGCGCCGTCCCCCCTGGTCGTCGTCGACGCCGAGCCCCTGCCGCGCCAGGAGGAGGTGCTGACGGAGGCGGCCCTCGCCTTCGTCGCCGAGCTCCACCGCCGGTTCACCCCGCGCCGCGACGAGCTGCTCGCCCGCCGCGCGGAGCGCCGCGCCGAGATCGCCCGCACCTCCACCCTCGACTTCCTGCCGGAGACCGCGGCGATCCGCGCCGACGACTCGTGGAAGGTCGCGCCGGCCCCGGCGGCCCTGAACGACCGCCGCGTCGAGATCACCGGTCCGACCGACCGGAAGATGACGATCAACGCGCTGAACTCGGGTGCCCGGGTGTGGCTCGCGGACTTCGAGGACGCCTCGGCCCCCACCTGGGAGAACGTGGTCCTCGGCCAGGTCAACCTGATCGACGCCTACACCCGGAACATCGACTTCACGGACCCGCGCTCGGGCAAGTCGTACGCCCTCAAGCCCGCCGACGAGCTCGCCACGGTCGTCATGCGGCCGCGCGGCTGGCACCTGGAGGAGCGTCACCTCACCTTCGAGGGCCGCCCGGTGCCCGGCGCGCTCGTCGACTTCGGCCTGTACTTCTTCCACAACGCGCAGCGCCTGATCGACCTCGGCAAGGGCCCGTACTTCTACCTGCCGAAGACCGAGTCGCACCTGGAGGCCCGCCTCTGGAACGACGTCTTCGTCTTCGCCCAGGACTACGTCGGCATCCCGCAGGGCACCGTCCGCGCCACGGTCCTCATCGAGACCATCACGGCCGCGTACGAGATGGAGGAGATCCTCTACGAGCTCCGCGACCACGCCGCCGGTCTCAACGCGGGCCGCTGGGACTACCTCTTCTCCATCGTCAAGAACTTCCGTGACGGCGGAGCGAAGTTCGTCCTCCCGGACCGCAACGCGGTCACGATGACGGCCCCGTTCATGCGCGCCTACACCGAACTCCTCGTCCGCACCTGCCACAAGCGCGGCGCGCACGCGATCGGCGGCATGGCGGCCTTCATCCCGTCCCGCAAGGACGCCGAGGTCAACAAGGTCGCGTTCGAGAAGGTCAAGGCCGACAAGGACCGCGAGGCCGGCGACGGCTTCGACGGCTCCTGGGTCGCCCACCCCGACCTGGTCCCGATCGCCATGGCCTCCTTCGACGCCGTCCTCGGCGACCGGCCGAACCAGAAGGACCGGCTGCGCGAGGACGTCTCCGTGGCCCCCGGCGACCTCATCGCCATCGACTCGCTCGACGCCAAGCCCACCTACGCGGGCCTGGTCAGCGCGGTGCAGGTCGGCATCCGCTACATCGAGGCGTGGCTGCGCGGCCTCGGCGCCGTCGCCATCTTCAACCTCATGGAGGACGCCGCCACCGCCGAGATCTCCCGCTCGCAGATCTGGCAGTGGATCAACGCCGGTGTCGAGTTCGAGCACGCCGGAGAAACGGTGAAGGCCACCCCCGAGCTGGCCCGCGCGGTCGCCGCCGAGGAGCTCGCCGCCATCCGCGCCGAGATCGGCGAGGAGGCCTTCGCCGCCGGCAAGTGGCAGCAGGCGCACGACCTCCTCCTCCACGTCTCCCTCGACGCGGACTACGCGGACTTCCTCACCCTCCCCGCGTACGAGCAGCTGGTCGGCTGAGACCGCCACGCCCCGCCCGTACGGGCCCCGTCCCCGGTGAACGCACAGCTCCGGGGGGCGGGGCCTGTCGCGTCACAGGGGACGTGACGGAACCGAGATACGCAGCTACCTAGCGGTAATAAGTCGGCGCGTGCGAGATTCCGCCATGCCACCGGCCGGCGGCCGTCCCCCACGTCACCGCGTACCGCAGGAGCACAGCCATGCCCTCGACCCCCCACCGCGCGCTCCGCGCACTCCTGGCACTGTGTACCGCCGCCGGACTCGCCTCCGTCGCCGCCCCGCCGGCCGCCGCCTCCCCCGGCACCGGCCCCACCGCCGTCGTCGCGATGGGCGACAGCTACATCTCCGGCGAGGCCGGCCGCTGGCTCGGCAACGGCCTCACGAACTCCGGCAGCCGCGACGGCACGGACCGCGCCTGGACCGGCAGCGGCTACGACCCCTCCCGGGTGTACGGCTCCACCGCCGGCGGCTGCCACCGCTCCGACGTCTCCGAGGTGCGCAGCGCCGGGCCGATCGCGAGCTCCCTGATCAACCTGGCCTGCTCCGGGGCGACCACCGAGAACGTCTTCCGCGCCTCGCAGGGCGGCCGGGCGTACAAGGGCGAGGCCCCGCAGGCCGACCGGCTGGCCGCCGTCGCCGCCTCCCACGACGTGGAGCTGATCGCGCTCTCCGTCGGCGGCAACGACCTCGGCTTCGCCGACATCATCACCACCTGCGCCACCGACTACCTCGTCTGGTACTCCTACTGCCACGACGACCAGCAGGCCGAGGTCGACGCCCGGATCGACGCCGTGATGGCCTCCGTCGGCAAGGCCGTCGACGAGGTCCGGGCGGTGATGGCCGGCGCGGGCTACGCGGCCTCCGACTACCGGATCGTGCTCCAGTCCTACCCGTCGCCGCTCCCCCGCGCGGCCGAGAACCGCTACTCCGAGAGCGGCTGGTCCCGGACGAACACGGGCGGCTGCCCGTTCTGGAACAAGGACTCCGACTGGGCGCGGGACTCCCTCGTCCCCCAGCTCTCCGGCCGGCTGCGGCAGGTCGCGGTGGCGAAGGGCGCGCAGTTCCTGGACCTGCGGGACGCGCTCCAGGGCCGCGAGGTGTGCGCGAGGGCGAGCCGTCAGGCGACCGCCGCGCTGCCGCCCTCGGGCGCGACGAGCGAGTGGGCGCGGTGGATCGACAGCCAGAGCACCCAGGGCCTCGTCCAGGAGTCCATGCACCCCAACGCCTACGGACAGCAGGCGCTCGGGCGCTGTCTCGCGCTGATCCGGGACGTCCCGTCGGGCAACCGGTCCTGCCGGAACACGGCGGGCGCGGGCCCCTCGGGGATGTACCTCACGGCAGGCTGATGCCGAGGGGGCCGAGGACCCGGGCGGCGCCGTGCGGGTCGGCCCCGGCCATCGCCCTGACCAGGGCGGCCGAGCCGCCCGGCCAGTCGGCGGCGGCGGCGTCGAAGGCGGCCCGCCGGGACTCCAGCGGTCCCTTCTTGCCGGGCAGCCGGTCGAGGACGAGCAGGGCGCGGGCCGACACCGGCACCTGGACCGGGTCGGCCTCCTCGCCGCGCGCCCGGAGCGCGTGCAGGGCGTAGGCGCCGGTCACCGGGTCGCGCAGGGCCTCGCGGAGGGCGCCGGGCGGGGCGGCGGCGGTGTCCAGGAGCCCGAACAGGGCGCGCACGTCGGCTCCTTCGGAGGCGTGGGCGTGGACGGTGCCGAGCGCGGCCAGCAGCTCCGACCAGGCTTCGGCGGTGTCCCCGCGCGCGTGCAGCCAGTCGGCCAGCGCGTGCGCGGCGGGCGCCTGCGGCCAGCGCGCGGCGGCGGCCACCAGTTCCGGGGCGGACCAGGCCGCCGCCTCGGCGGCGGTGGGCGCGGCGACCCCGCGCACCCGGAGGAGGTAGCGGACGGTGGCGGCGCCGCGCGGGGTCAGCCCGAAGGCGTCCCCGGCGCGCAGGACCAGGCCGGTGGCGGCGAGCCGGTCGGCGACGGCGGCGAGTTCGCGGGCCGGTCCCTCCAGGCGGGCCCGGTCGTCCTCGCCGAGGCCGGCGGAGCCGAGCAGTCGCACGAGTTCGGGCACGGGCGGGGTGACGTAGGCGCCGGTGACGCCCTCCGGCACGGTCACCGGGACGTCCTCCAGGGCCGGGTCGACGGTCCAGTCCTCGTACTCGGCGGCGCGGCGGGCGATCGAGTCGGCGGCGCAGCCGCGCTGGTAGAGCGCGTACAGCAGGTGCGGCGCCTCGCCGCCGTACGGCTCGTACTCCTCCTCGGCCAGTTCCTCGACGGCGGCGAGCAGGGCGTCGGCGTCCCGCTCGGCGTCCCCTGCCCCGGCGCTCCCGGCCCCGGCGGCCCGGAGCGGCGGGACGGCGATGCCGGGGTCGCCGTGGTAGTCCATGTGCTCGTCGAGGAGGGCGTCGGCGAGGACGAGGTGGGGGAAGTCGTCGGGGCCGGGCGCGAAGCGGGCGTACGCGCCGGTGAGCTGCTCGGCGAGGCCGGCGGCGGTCCAGCGGTCGAGGAGCGCGGCGGCGACCCGGCCGACGCCGGCGGCGACGGCGTGGTCGCCGAGGAGCGGGCCCGCGGCGGGCGGCTCCTCGGCGTCGCGGACGTAGGCGCGGGCGACGGCCTCGGCGAGCACGGTGTCGGCGAGCGCGGTCCGTCCCATGAGGTCGGCCCGCAGCACCCCGTCGGGCAGCGGCGCGCCGTCGAGGGCGCCGATCCGCCGCCGGACGTCCTCGGCGTCGCCGAGGTCGGTCCCCATGGTCCGCAGCAGCGAGGCGTACCAGCGGTACCAGGTGAGGTTGCCCGGATCGCCCATGGCCCGCTCGAAGTCCCCGGCGCTCTCGCCGACGACGGCGGCGACCCGCTCGCGCAGCCCTCCGCCGAAGCACCCCGCGAGCGCCTCCACCACGGCCGGGTAGGCCGCCAGCTCCCCCGGCGCCACGTGGACGAACGCTGGCAGGTCCTCCACGAGCAGCCGGCGCACGAGCGCGGGCTCCGGCTCGGGCATCCCGCTCTTCCGGTCGGCCCCGCGCAGCGCCAGCAGCCCCAGCACCACCTCGGCGGCCCGCCGGAAGGCGGGGTCCCGGGTCTCGGCCCCGCCGTCGAGGCGCGCGAGGAACTGGTCCAGCCCGGTATTGGTGAGAACGGTCTCGGCCACGGTTCCAGGGTAGTTCGGGGGTGCCGGGAACGGCCTGAGGGACACCCCGGGCGGGGGTTCAGCGCACCACGACCGTGCGGGGCGCGGAGAAGTCGCCCCAGGTGCCGTCGGGGAGGCGGGCCCGGAGGGTGAGGGTGAGGCGGGTGCCGGGTTCCGCCTGGGCCGGGAAGGTGTAGGCGGCGCGGCCGGGGGGCGGGGCGGTGCCCCAGACGACGGTGGTGGCGAAGCGGCCGTCGATGTGGAGTTCGTGGTGGGTGACGGGGGCTCCGGTCTCGGGCGGGGTCCAGGTGAGGGTGATCTCGCCGTGGGCGGATTCGGCCCGCAGGGCGAGCGGGGAGGTGTTGGGGGGCGCGCCGGGGGCGGGGGCGGTGGTGAGCTCGGCCGGCGGGCTGTCCGGGGAGGAGTTCTCGGCGGCGTCGCGGGCGCGGAGGGTGAGCGAGTAGGCGGTGCCGGGGCGCAGGCCGGTGAGGCGGGCGGTGGTGGCGGTGCCGGGGGCGGTGTGGACGCGGACGCCGGCCTGGTAGACGTCGTAGGCGGTGACGCGGGTGTCGTCGCGGGCGGCGGTCCAGGTGAGGGCGGCGGCGCCGGGGCCGTCGGGGGTGGCGCGCAGGGTGCGGGGGGCGGTGGGGGGTTCGCGGTCCTCGGCGGTGGCGCGGAGGGTGGTCGCGGGGACGGCGGGGGTGGCGGGCGAGGTGTTGCCGGCGGCGTCGCGGGCGCGGACGGCGAAGGTGTGGCGGGTGCCGGGGGCGAGGCCGGTGACGTCGGTCATGACGGTGGTGGCGGGGACCTCCTTGACCTGGCGGCCGTCCTGGAGGACCTGGTAGCCGGTGACGGCGCGGTCGTCGGCGGCGGCCTCCCACATGACGTGGACGGTGGTGGCGCTGCCGGAGGCGGCGGTGAGGCCGGTGGGGGCGGCGGGCGGGGTGGTGTCCGGGGGTTCGGCACGCTCGCAGGCACTGAGCGCCAGTACGGCCAACAGGCTTGCGGCGAGCGGGCGTTGGGGGCGTCGCACGGGCCGGCCTCCATCTCCGTCGGAAAGGTCCAGACCTATATGGCACGCGGAGGGAGCGGTTCGCAAGAGGGCGTTGTCGGTGGGGCGTGCTCCACTGGGATCGTTACTCTCCGTAGTCGATTCTTGGGGGGATCATGACGGACCGTTCGCTGTACGTGTCGTCGGCCGGGGTGCGGCGGCGCGGCTGGACCGACGCGATGATGCGGGAGCTGCTGGGGCTTCCGGACGTGCAGGGGCGCGACCCGCGCCGGTACACGCTCGCGCCGCTGCGGCTGTACCTGCTGGCGCGGGTGGAGGCGGTGGAGCGGACGCCGGAGTTCACGGCGGCCTCCTCCGCCCTGGTGGAGCGGCGCGGGAGCGCCGCCGTCGGGGTGCTCGCCGAGGGGCGGCGGGCCGCCGTGCTCGCGGCGATCCGGGCCGAGCCGATCCTGGTGCCGCGGCTGCCCGCGGCCGAGCTGGAGCGGCGGGCGGCCCGCCACCGGCACCTGCTGACCGCCCGCGGCCCGGGCGGGCGGGGCGCGCCGGCGCCGGCCGGCTCGCTCGTGCGCTGGCAGGTGGGCTATCTGCGGCAGGCGCTGGTCCGGTACGAGACGCTGCTCGACGGGCTGTACGGCGACGCCGGCCGCCGCGAGGCCGAGCGGCTGCTGCGGCGCAGGCTGTACGAGGCGATCGCCGCCGCCTATCCGGCGCTGGCCCGCGAGTGCGCCCGGCGGATCGCGCTGGAGTGGCGGTGAGGGCGCCGGAGACGACGACGCCCCGGGCCCCGCGCGGTGCGCGGGGCCCGGGGCGGGCGGGACGGGTGCGGCGGGTCCTAGTGGACGGGGGCCGCCTTGGCGCCGCGGGTCTCCGAGATCTCGTCGCCCGGCTCCATCGGCGCGGTCACCTCGTCGTCGTCCGCGCGGCGGCCGAAGTGGTTGAAGACCACGTTGAGCAGGACGGCGGCGACACAGCCGGTGGAGATGCCGGAGTCCAGGATGATCTGGGCGGTCTCCGGGAAGGCGTGGTAGAAGTCCGGCTTGGTGATCGGGATGATGCCGACCGCGATCGAGACGGCCACGATGAGGACGTTGTTGTCCTTCTCCAGGCCGGCCTTGACCAGGGTCTGGATGCCGCTGGCCGCGACCGAGCCGAAGAGGACGACACCGGCGCCGCCGAGGACCGGGCGGGGCACGACCGAGATCAGCGAGGCCATCACCGGCGACAGGCCCATCAGGACCAGCAGGCCGCCGCCGCAGGCGACGACGAAGCGGCTGCGGATCCGGGTCATGGCGACCAGGCCGACGTTCTGCGCGAAGGCGCTGCACATGAAGCCGTTGAAGAGCGGGCTGATCGCCGAGCCGAGGGTGTCGGCGCGCAGGCCGGCCGCGATGGTCTTCTCGTCCGCGGGCCGCTCGACGATCTCGCCCAGCGCCAGCATGTCGGCGGTGGACTCGGTCATCGAGACCAGCATGACCACGCACATCGAGATGATCGCGGCGAGGGCGAACTGCGGGGCGCCGAAGTGGAAGGGGTTCGGGAAGCCGACGATGTCCGCCTCGGTCACCGGGGAGAAGTCGGTGACCCCGAAGGGTATGGCTATCAGGGTGCCGAGGACCAGGCCGACGAGGACCGCGATCTGCTTGAGGAAGCCGCGGGTGAAGCGGCGCAGCAGCAGGACGACGGCGAGGGTGACGGCGGCCAGCGCGAGGAACTTGCCCGAACCGTAGTCCTCCGCCGCCGGATTGGGCCCCTGGGCCCAGCCGAAGGCGACCGGCAGCAGCGAGATGCCGATGAGGGTGATCACGGTGCCGGTGACCACCGGCGGGAAGAACCGCACCAGCCGGGAGAACCACGGCGCGGCCAGGAAGCCGAGGAGACCGGCGACGATGATCGCGCCGAAGATGATCGGCAGGGCGTCGGCCTTGTCCTCCGTCGTGTCGACGATGGCGAGCATCGGGGCCACGCCCGCGAAGGTGACGCCGTTGACGAAGGGGAGCTTGGCGCCGATCTTCCAGACGCCGAGCGTCTGGAGGAAGGTCGCGAGACCGGCGGTGAAGAGGCTCGCGCCGGTCAGGAAGGTGAGTTCGGTGCCGGAGAGGCCGACGGCCGCTCCGACGATCAGGGGCGGGGCCACCACGCCCGCGTACATCGCGGCCACGTGCTGGAGGCCGCTGGTGAACATCTTCAGTGGGGGCAGGGTCTCGTCGACCGGATGCTTGGTCCGGCCTTCCGGGGCGGTGCCTGCGTCTTGTGCATTGCGAACCTGGGGCTCGTCGGCCACGGCGGTTCCTCCGGTCGGGTACACGTCGGCGGTGACGCGGGTGTCAGGGAGGTGGTGCGATGCGGTGCGAAGTGCAGGAGGTGCGGCTCGGAACGGGGTGGTGCGGTGCGCCGGAGGAAGGGGTGCGGCGCGGGGGCGGGGCGCCCGGTGGGGGTGCGGGCGCGCCTCGCCGTCCCGGGGGCGCCGTACGACTGGGCGTACGGCGCCTCCGGTCGGGCTGCCGCGGACCCCGCTCGGGTCCGCGGCGACCGGTCGAGGGCCGTCCCCCTCGACCGGACTCCGGGGGGAGGGTCAGGCCTGGGCCGCGATGCGGGCCAGGCGCTGCGCCTCCGCGCGCGCGTCACGCGCGATCTGCTCCTCGTCGGCGAAGAGCAGTCGGTCGTTCTCGACGATCTGCTTGCCGTTGACGAAGGAGGCGGTGACCGGGGCCGCCGCGCCGAAGACGATGGCGGTGACCGGGTCGGCGATGGAGGAGTGGCCGAGGCCGTCGATCTTCCAGAGGACGAAGTCGGCGAGCTTGCCGGCCTCCAGGGAGCCGATGTTGTCGGCGCGGCCGAGGACCTGCGCGCCGCCGTAGGTGCCGAGGCGCAGGGCCTGGCGGGCGTTGAGCGCGGCCTCGCGGTGGGCGCCGAGGCGGTTGACGAGCAGGGCGTTGCGCAGCTCGGTGTGGAGCTCGCCGGACTCGTTGGAGGCGGTGCCGTCGACGCCGAGGCCGACCGGGACGCCCGCCTTCAGCATGTCGGGGACGCGGGCGATGCCGGCGGCGAGACGGGCGTTGGACGACGGACAGTGGGCGACGCCGGTCTTCGTGCGGGCGAAGGCGGCGATGTCGGAGTCGTTCATGTGGACGCAGTGCGCCATCCACACGTCCTCGCCGAGGAAGCCGGTCGACTCGAAGTAGTCGGTCGGGCCCATGCCGAAGAGCTCGTGGCAGAACTTCTCCTCCTCCACGGTCTCCGAGCCGTGGGTGTGCATGCGCACGCCGAGGCGGCGGCCGAGGGCGGCGCCCTCGCGGAGCAGCTCGGTGGAGATGGAGAAGGGCGAGCAGGGGGCGACGGCGACCTGCGTCATCGAGTCGAAGGAGGCGTCGTGGTGCTTCTTCACCGTCTCCTCGGTCGCGGCGAGCGCGCCCTCGGTGGTCTCGACGGCGAAGTCCGGCGGCAGGCCGCCGTCCTTCTCGCTGCGGTCCATGGAGCCGCGGGCCAGCGTGAAGCGCACGCCCATGTCGGAGGCGGCGCCGATGATGGCGCCGGACAGGTCGCCGGAGCCCTTGGGGAAGACGTAGTGGTGGTCCATGGCGGTGGTGACGCCGCCGCGGGCCATCATGGCGAGCGAGCCCTGGGCGGCGACGCGGACCATCGACTCGTCGATCCGCGCCCAGGTGGGGTAGAGCGCGACCAGCCAGTCGAAGAGGTTGTGGTCGGTCGCGAGGCCGCGGGTGATCCACTGGTAGAAGTGGTGGTGGGTGTTGACCAGGCCGGGCGTGATCAGGTGGCCGGAGGCGTCGATCCGCCGGACCACGTTCTCCAGGTTCTCGGGGGCCTTGCCGGCGCCGAGGGACTCGATCCTGTTGTCGGCGACGACGAGGTGGCCGGAGGCGTACTCGGTGTCGTTCGCGTCGACGGTGGCGATCGCCGCGTTCTCGATGACGATGCGCCGGGGGGCTGCCGAAGGTGCTGCCATGGCGGTTCCTTCATTCCTCATGGGTGGGGTGGGCACGGCAGGACCCTAGGAGGATTTGAGTGCCGGGACCGTCTGACGGCTCCGGGTGCCGAGGTGATGGAAGAACAGGTTCAGCAGGACGGCGACGAGCGCGCCCGCGCTGATGCCGGAGCCGAGCACGGTCTGCGCCCAGGCGGGGAAGCCGGCGTAGAAGGTGGGCGCGGCGAGCGGGATGATGCCCGCTCCGAGCGCGACGGCCACCAGGATGATGTTGGAGCTGTCGTCGAGCCCGGCCTCGGAGAGGGTCCGGATGCCGCTGACCGCGATGGAGCCGAAGAGGACGATGCCGGCGCCGCCGAGGACGGGCATCGGGACCATGGAGACGACCGCCCCGAGCACCGGGAAGGCGCCGAGCACCAGGAGGGCGCCGCCGGCGACGGCGACCACGTAGCGGGAGCGGACCCGGGTGAGCGAGACGACGCCGACGTTCTGCGCGAAGGCGGAGGTCGGGAAGCCGCCGAAGACGGGGCCGAGCAGGGTGGCGATGCCGTCGGTGCGCAGGCCCCGGGTGATGGTCCTCCCGTCGCTGGGGCGCTCGCAGATCTCGCCGAGGGCGAGCATCCCGGCGCTGGACTCGGTCATGAGGACCAGCATCACGATGCACAGGGAGAGGATCGCGGCGGGCTGGAACTCGGGGGCGCCGAAGGCGAAGGGGGAGGGCAGGGCGGCGACGGGCGCCTCGCGCAGGGCGGAGAAGTCCGCCATGCCGAAGGGGATCGCGGCGAGGGTGCCGATGAGCAGGCCGAGGAGGAGCGCGACCTGCTTGACGAAGCCGCGGCCGAAGCGCTGGAAGAGCAGGACGACGACCAGGGTGAAGCCGGCGAGGGCGAGGTACTTCATGGCGCCGAAGTCGGCGGCGGTCTTGTCTCCGCCCTGGGCCCAGCTGACGGGCACGGGCATCAGGGTGACGCCGATCAGGGTGATGACGACGCCGGTGACGAGTGGCGGGAAGAAGCGCAGGAGCCGGCCGAAGAAGGGGCCGACGGCGAGGCAGAAGACGCCGGCGACCATGACCGCGCCGTAGATGGCGGGGAGCTGGTGGCCGGGGGCGCTCGTCTCGGCGATGGCCAGCATGGGGGCGATGCCCGCGGAGGAGGCGGCGTTGACGAACGGGAGCCGGTTGCCGGCGAAGTTCCGCACGCCGAGGGTCTGCAGGATCGTGGCGAGACCGGCGATCAGGAGGCTGGCGGCGATGAGCCGGGTCATCCCGGCGGCGTCCAGGCCGACGGCCTGACCGATGATGAGCGGAGGGGTGACGACGCCTGCGTACATGGCGGCGATGTGCTGGAGCGCCGCGGGGACGAGCCGCGAGGCGGGGAGTTTCTCGTCCACCGGATGGCAGGCGGCCTGGGACGGGGCCGCGGTGGACGACGGGGCGGAACACGGGCCTTCGGCGGGTGCCGGCCCCTTTGCGGGCAGTGCCATGCTGGGTTCCCTCCGGTCTGGTGCCGGGTCCCCGCCCGACTGCGGGCGGGCGGGGACCGGGTCACTCAGTGCCGCTCAGAGATGTGGTGCCACTCAGAGATTGGTCATGTCGACCGGGATGAGCGCCTCGGCGCCGTCACGCAGGACCGTGGCCTCGATGAGGCCGTACATGCGGTCCGCGGCGTAGTAGACCTCGTTGTCGTTCTTCAGCCCGAAGGGCTCGAGGTCGACCAGGAAGTGGTGCTTGTTCGGGAGCGAGAAGCGGACCTCGTCGATCTCCGCGCGGTGGTTGATGATCCGCGTGGCCATCTGGTAAAGGGTCTGCTGGAGGGAGTACGAGTACGTCTCCGCGAAGGCCTCCAGCATGTGGCGCCGGGTCTGCTCGTAGGACCGCTCCCAGTTGGGCATGCGCTGCTCGTCGTCGGTCCAGTTGAACCGCCAGCGGCCGGACACCTGGGTGGCCAGGATGCGGTCGTACGCCTCCTGGAGGGTGGTGTACTGGTCCTTGATGTAGCCCCAGAACTCCGAGTTGGTGGAGTTCATGACGACGAGGTCCTTGAGGCCGGAGATGACCTCCCACTTCGCGCCGTCGTAGGTGATCTGGGTGACCCGGGTCTCCTGGCCCTTGCGGGCGAAGGAGTGGTTGACCTCGTCGGAGCCTATGAACTTGGAGTTGGCGTCCGAGGAGGCGATGCGCTCCCAGGAGTACTCCTCGATCCGGATGCGGGCCCGCTTGATCGGCTCCTGGCTCGTCACGAAGTGGCGGGCGAGGTGGATGCCGAACTGCTCGGCGGACTCGATGCCGTACTCCTTGGCGAACGCGAAGACGGTGTTCTTCGTCGTGTCGGTGGGGAGGCAGTGGGCGTTGGAGCCGGTGAGGTGGACGTCGCTGAGGTCGCCGGAGAGGGCGACGGAGACGTTCAGGTCCTTGATGTGGTGGGTGGCGCCGTCCCGCGTGATCTTGACGACGCGGTTCTCTGCTTTGCCGTACTGGTTCTGGCCGAGAATCGTGGGCATGTCTGCTAGCTCCCTCGGTAAACGGAGTAGCCGAACGGGTTGAGCAGCAGCGGTACGTGGTAGTGCTGGCCCGGGACGACGGCGAACGTGATCGCCACCTCCGGGAAGAAAGCACCGGCCGTACCGCTGTCCCGATTCGCGGGGGCGTCCTGCTGCGCCTCGGCTTGCTGGTTCTGCTTGCTCAGGAAGTACGCCTCGGTCTCGAAGTCGAGGCGCACGTGGGTGGTGCCGACCGGCAGGGCCGGCAGGTCCTTGCACCGTCCGTCGGCGTCGGTGGCCGAGCCGCCGAGCGTGACCCAGGCGGCGTCGGAGCCGGCGCGGGCGGCGAGCGTGATCGCCACGCCCTCCGCGGGACGTCCGATGCTGGTGTCCAGGATGTGGGTGGACACCGAGGCCGTGGTGTCGGTGCTCATGCGGCGCTCTCTTCCTCTGCGAGACGGGTGAGCCGGATGCGGTTGATCTTGCCCAGTTCGGTGCGGACGATCTCGCGCTCCCGCTCGGGCGTGTTGCCGATCCGGTCCCGGACCGCGTCGCGCATCTGCTCGCCGGTCCTGCCGGTGGCGCAGATGAGGAACACGTGGCCGAACTTCTCCTGGTAGGCCAGGTTCAGTTCGAGCATCTCGGCCTTGAGTTCGGCGGAGGAGCCGGCCATCCCGCTCTGCTCGCGGGTGGAGGTGGCGTCCCCTTCCTTCGGGCGACCGATCGGCGGGTGGCCCGCCATCGCCTCGGCCAGGTCCTCGGCGGTCAGCTCGGCCATGGCGGCGTCGCTGGCGAGGAAGAGGGCTTCGGCGGTGGTGTACGGGCGCTGGGCGAGGATCTTGCTCCCCCACGCCGAACTGGTGCACACCTCGTGGAGCGCGGCGAGAGCCTCGCTGTCCGCCGAGGTGTTGAACCGGGCGAGGCCCGGTGTCGTACCTGAAGTCACGGGAAGCCTCCGTGGCTGTTTTTCGCTGTGCGTCGGACGGGCTGCGGATAGCTAACGCCCTCGGCAACACGACGTCAACACTTTGTTGAAAACTCGGTGACACAAAAGCCGTCGTCCCGACATCCGGACGACGGCCTGTGGCAACTCTTGATCAACTACGCGTTCTTGGCGGCGTTTTCCCTGTTCAGGTAGTTGTAGACGGTGAAGCGGCTGACACCCAGTGCCCCCGCCACCGTCTCCACTCCATGACGCACGGAGAAGGCGCCGCGCGCCTCCAGGAGCCGCACGACCTCCTGCTTGGCCTTGCGGTCGAGCGCGGACAGCGGCATCCCGTGCCGCCGCTCCATCGCCGCGAGGATGTGGTCCAGGGAGTCCGACAGCTGCGGCAGCCGGACGGCGAGGACGTCCTCGCCCTCCCAGGACAGGACGACGTCGTCGGCCGCGGCCTGCGCCGGCTCCAGCACTTCCGCGCCCATCGCGTCGACCAGCGGCTTCACCGCCGCCGCCAAGGGGTGTTCGGTCACTTCGCGTCCTCCCCGCCCTCACCGATCACGTTGACCTGGAGCGAGACCCGGGTGGCACCGGCGTCGAGCGCCTTGCGCAGCAGCTCGTCGACGGCGGTGAGGACGGCGTCGGCGCCGCCTTCCGCGGTGTTGCCGAAGGGGCCGACGTCGACGGCGTCCAGTTCGGCCGACTGGATGACCTCACGGGCCACGACCGCGTGCGCCGGCGCCTCGTCGAGGTCGAACGGCTCGGTCGTGAACTCCACTCTCAAACGCACCATGCCCCCACGCTACGGCCCCGGACCAGGGCCTGGGGAGTCCCGGAGTCGCGGGGAGCTCTTGACAAGCGACGCCACGGACTTGCAACATTCCGTCAGACAGAAAATTACTTCCGCAATACGGAAGGAGCGCCTGCCCCTCATGGGATACACCGACCAGCGCTTCGATGTGAACCTGTCGATCCTCTTCACGGAACTCCCGCTCTTGGAGCGCCCCGCGGCCGCCGCCGCGGCCGGCTTCACCGCGGTCGAGCTGTGGTGGCCCTGGATCGACACCGCCACCCCCGAGCAGAGCGAGCTCGACGCCCTCAAGAAGGCTCTTGAGGACGCCGGCACCCAGCTGGTGGGCCTGAACTTCTACGCCGGACAGCTCCCCGGCCCGGACCGCGGCGCGGTCTCGGTCCCGGGCGAGGAGTCCGACCGCTTCAAGGCCAACATCGACATCGCCGCGGACTTCGCCGCCTCGGTCGGCTGCAAGGCGCTCAACGCGCTCTACGGCAACCGCGTCGAGGGCGTGGACCCGGAGGTCCAGGACGCCCTCGCCCTGGAGAACCTGGTCCTGGCCGCCCGCGCCGCCGACCGCGTCGGCGCGATCCTGCTGATCGAGACCCTGAACGAGCCGGAGTCGCCGCTCTACCCGCTGGTGAGCGCCCCCTCCGCGATCGAGGTCGTCGACAAGGTGAACGAGGCCACCGGGCTCGGCAACGCCAAGTTCCTCCTCGACATCTACCACCTGGCCATGAACGGCGAGGACGTCAGCGCCGTCATCGCCGAGTACGCGGCGAAGACCGGCCACGTCCAGATCGCGGACATGCCGGGCCGCGGCGCCCCGGGCACCGGCGAACTGCCGCTGGAGCAGCTGCTCGACGAGCTGAGGAAGGCCGGTTACGACGGCTGGGTCGGCCTGGAGTACAAGGCCGCCGACGCCGCCGCGTCCTTCGAATGGCTCGCCGCAGAGGCCCGCCCGGCCCGCTGACGCAGGCCCCCTCCCCCGTACGACCTTGCTTTGAGAGGCACCCTCACCATGAGCACTCTTCCGAAGATCGCGTGGATCGGCCTCGGCATCATGGGCTCCCCCATGTCCGAGAACCTGATCAAGGCCGGCTACTCCGTCACCGGCTTCACCCTGGAGCAGGACAAGCTGGAGCGCCTGGCCGCCGCCGGCGGCACCGCGGCCGGCTCGATCGCCGAGGCCGTCAAGGACGCCGACGTGATCATCACGATGGTGCCCGCCTCCCCGCAGGTCGAGGCCATCTCCTACGGCCCCGAGGGCATCCTGGAGAACGCCAGGCGGGGCGCGCTGATCATCGACATGTCGTCGATCACCCCGCAGACCTCGGTCGACCTGGCCAAGAACGCCGAGGAGAAGGGCATCCGCGTCATCGACGCGCCCGTCTCCGGCGGCGAGGCCGGCGCCATCGAGGCCGTGCTCTCCATCATGGTCGGCGGCGAGCAGGCCGACTTCGACGAGGCCCTCCCGATCCTGGAGGCCCTCGGCAAGGTCATCGTGCTCTGCGGCCCGCACGGCTCCGGCCAGACGGTCAAGGCGGCCAACCAGCTCATCGTCGCCGTGAACATCCAGGCGTGCGCCGAGGCCGTGGTCTTCCTGGAGAAGTCCGGCGTGAACCTCCAGGCCGCTCTCGACGTCCTCAACGGCGGTCTGGCCGGCTCGACCGTGCTGACCCGCAAGAAGGACAACTTCCTGAACCGGGACTTCAAGCCCGGCTTCCGGATCGACCTGCACCACAAGGACATGGGCATCGTGACCGACGCCGCCCGCAACGTCGGCGCGGCCCTCCCGGTCGGCGCCGTGGTCGCCCAGCTCGTCGCCTCGCTGCGCGCGCAGGGTGACGGCGGCCTGGACCACTCGGCCCTGCTCCGCGCCGTCGAGCGTCTCTCCGGCGCGCAGGTCTGACCTGCCGCCCCGCCTCGGCGGGGCCCCAGATTTCCGGTCGGCGGCGGTGCTGACACCTGTCCTGTCGCGCCCAGGCGCCGCCGCCGACCGGAACACCACACTTCAATTTCAACAAACTGTTGACGCCGCGTTCTGAGCGAACCTACGCTCCACGGCATCGTCAGCAGCATCATGTAGGGAAAGGCCACCATGTCGAAGCGCGTGCTTACGACCGAGTCCGGCGCCCCCGTCGCCGACAACCAGAACTCCGCCACCGCCGGCGTCGGTGGCCCCCTCCTCCTCCAGGACCAGCACCTGCTGGAGAAGCTCGCGCGCTTCAACCGTGAGCGGATCCCGGAGCGCGTGGTGCACGCCCGCGGCTCCGGCGCGTACGGCTACTTCGAGGTGACCGACGACGTCACCGGCTTCACCAAGGCCGACTTCCTCTCCGAGGTGGGCAAGAAGACGGAGCTCTTCATCCGCTTCTCCACCGTGGCCGACTCGCTGGGCGGCGCGGACGCGGTCCGCGACCCGCGCGGCTTCGCGGTGAAGTTCTACACCGCCGAGGGCAACTACGACCTCGTCGGCAACAACACCCCGGTGTTCTTCATCAAGGACCCGATCAAGTTCCCCGACTTCATCCACTCCCAGAAGCGCGACCCCTTCACGGGCAAGCAGGAGCCGGACAACGTCTGGGACTTCTGGGCGCACGCCCCCGAGGCCACCCACCAGATCACCTGGCTCATGGGCGACCGCGGCATCCCGGCCTCGTACCGTCACATGAACGGCTACGGCTCGCACACCTACCAGTGGACCAACGAGGCGGGCGAGGCCTTCTTCGTCAAGTACCACTTCAAGACGAACCAGGGCATCCGCTCCCTCTCCGCCGACCAGGCCGCCGAGCTCGTCGGCAAGGACGCCAACTCGCACCAGACCGACCTGCTCCAGGCCATCGAGCGCGGCGTCACCCCCTCCTGGACCCTGTACGTGCAGGTCATGCCGGCCGCCGAGGCCGCCGAGTACCGCTTCAACCCGTTCGACCTCACCAAGGTGTGGCCGCACGCCGACTACCCGCTCCAGCGCGTGGGCCGCATGGTCCTCGACCGGAACCCGGACAACGTCTTCGCCGAGGTCGAGCAGGCCGCGTTCTCCCCGAACAACTTCGTGCCGGGCATCGGTCCCTCGCCGGACAAGATGCTCCAGGGCCGCCTCTTCGCCTACGCGGACGCCCACCGCTACCGCCTCGGCGTCAACCACACCCAGCTCCCGGTGAACGCCCCCAAGGCGACCGTCGCCGAGAACTACGGCCGGGACGGCGCCATGGCCACCCGCAACGGCTCGCGGTACGACAAGAACTACGAGCCCAACTCCTACCAGGGCCCGGCCCAGACCGACACGCCGCTCTCCGCGCCGCTCGCGATCCACGGCTGGACCGGCACCCACGCGGCCCCGCAGCACACCAAGGACGACGACTTCTTCCAGGCCGGCGAGCTGTACCGCCTGATGTCGGAGGAGGAGAAGAGCCGTCTGATCGCCAACATCGCCGGCGGTCTCTCCCAGGTGTCCCGCGAGGACGTCATCGAGAAGAACCTCGCCCACTTCGCCGCGGCCGACGCCGAGTACGGCAAGCGGGTCGAGGAGGCGGTCCGCGCCCTGCGCGAGGACTAGTCGTCTCGGATTCCCAGACCGCGTACGGCATCTGACGGGAGGTCAATGCCGTACGCCGTCCGGAACACCGGCCCGGATGAGGGGTGGCCGGTGTTCATGGACAGCGTGAGACCGCGGTGGCCGCGAGCCAGTGCGGTGGCCAGGACGCCAGGCCCCCTTCCAGACCTGAAGGAAGGGACCGGCCGAAGCGTCCGCCGTGGCCGCCGCGGTCCCCACGCCCTCCCCTCCAGGGGGAGCACACGGACTCCGCCCGGCGGTGCGAACGTCCTGTCGCGCCAGCCTCGCACCGTCGGGCGGTCACCGGACGAGAGCGCGGAACCAGGTTTACGGTCCCTGGTTCCGCGCTCTTTCGCCGTGCGGGCGCACCCCCCGACACCGCATCGTTTCTGCGGTGAAGATCCGCACCCGCTCGGCGGAGCGCACCGCGATTCGGCCCCCGTGCGCCCCCGGGGCCGCGCTATCCAGCCGTACGTGATCAAGAACCTGATGCGCGGGCTCGTCCCGCTCGCCCTCGTCCTGTCCCCGCTCGCCGCCCCCGTCCCGGCCGCCTCCGCCGGCGTCCAGCTCTTTCCCGACGCGCTCGCCGAACTGACCGAGGCCACCGAGGGCCCGCAGGGGTACCAGGAGTCGGCCTTCCCCCACTGGGACGGGGGCCTCGACGCCACCGACGGCTGCGACACCCGCGCCGAGGTGCTGCTCGCCGAGGCCGTCGAGGCGCCCGTCGTCGGCGACGGCTGCGCCCTGACCGGCGGCCGGTGGACCTCGTACTACGACGGCCAGAGCGTCACCGACCCGGCCCTGCTCCGCGTCGACCACCTCGTCCCCCTGGCGGAGGCGTGGGCCTCGGGCGCGTCCGGCTGGACGGCGGCCCGGCGGGCGGCGTTCGCCAACGACCAGGGCGCCGCGGCCGGTCTGGTCGCCGTCACCGCCCGCAGCCAGAAGGCCAAGGCCGGACAGGACCCGGCGGAGTGGGTGCCCGACGGCAGCGCCGCCTACTGCCGCTACGTCGGCGAGTGGGTGGGCACCAAGCTGCGCTGGGGGCTCACGGTGGACAAGGACGAGATGGAGGCGCTCAAGCTGTTCGCCGACGGGCCGTGCGAGGAGACCGTGGTGCTGCGCTCGACAGCCCCGCGGTGAGGGCGGCGGTGACGGCGAGCGAGGCCGCCGCGAGGAGGGCCATCGCCGTCGCCGGCGAGGTGAGCTGGGCGAGTCCGCCCGCCAGGGCCGCCGCGAGGCCCTGGCAGGCGAGCATCCCCGAGCCGTGCAGGCCGAGCGCGTGCCCGCTCGACTCCTCCGGGACGAGCGCGAGCAGCCGCTCCTGGTACAGCAGGCTCGCGCCGTAGCCGACCGCGGAGACGGCCACGGCCGCCGCCGCCACCGCCCGCGGCAGCCCCGTACCGAGCGCGAAGAGCAGGTACGGGGCCGCCAGCAGGGCCTGGAGGGGTGCGGCGAGCCGCGTCCGCAGCCGCGCCGGCACGAACCGGCCGACGACGGTGTCCCCCGCCAGCATGCCGACGGCGGCGCAGGCGAAGAGCAGGCCCGCGCGGTCGGGGGCGTACGCGACGAAGAGCGCCTCGCAGCCGACGATCAGCCCGTTCGGCACCCACAGCGCGAGGTACAGCAGCCGGCGGGGCCGGTCGGCGAGCAGCCGGGCGTTGGCGCGCCAGGTCTCGGCGGGCGAGGGACGCCCGGCGGCGCGGGGCGGGCGGGCGGTGAGCCCGAAGCGGTAGAGGAGCGCGGCGAGCAGGTAGAGGGCGGCGCCCGCGAGGAGGGTGCCGCGCGGGGAGAGCACGGCCAGGAGCACGCCGCCGGCGGCGAAGCCGGCGATCTGGCAGAGGCCGACCGCCATGTTCATCACCGCGCGCCCGAGCAGGTACCGCTCGCGGGGCACGATCTCGCCGAGCAGCCCGAGCCGCACTCCCCCGCCGAGCGAGCCGACGACCCCGAGCACGGCCAGGAGCCCGAAGGCGGCGCCGAGCGGCATCCCGGGCAGGGCCTGGACGGCCGTCCCCGCCGCGAAGACGACCGCGACGACGGCGAGCGCGGTACGGGGCGGCAGCCGGTCGGCCGCGGACAGCAGCGTGGTGGCGCCGAGCAGCTGCGCCAGCGAGGGCCCGAACATCGCGAGGGCGCTGAGCAGCGGCGACCCGGTGGCCCGGAACACGAGCGTGGCCAGCCCGAGCCCGGCGACGGTCTGCGCGGCGACCTGCGCGGACCCGGCGAGGAAGAGGGGCGTGAACTCGGGCGTGCGGAGCAGGTCGCGGTAGCGGGGCATGGCGGAGGCCCCGGACAGGGGCGGGGAAAGGGGCATGCCGGGATTCTGGGGAGCCCCCGCGCGCGCCGGTAATGTTTCGCGGGAGGGCGAAAGCTCGCGGGCGCGGAAGGCCCTGGAGGCGGAGGACCGGGAGGGCCGGAGAGGGCCCGGAGGACCGGAGAGGGCGGGGCGCGCGTGGGGTGGTGGCGGATCGGGGCGGACACGCTCGCGGGCGGCAGGTTCGTCGTCTCGCCGCTCGCCGAGACCGTCGCGGCGCTGAAGGCGCTGCGCGCGGAGCGGGCCGGGCATCCGGGCGAGCGGGCGTGGCTGGCGGAGCACCTGCCGGCGTACCGGGCGCGGATCGCGGCGGAACCGCTGGACGGGCTGCTGCTCCGGGCGGCGATCAGCTCCACCTGGAACGCGGACTTCCTGACGCCCACCCCGCCGGGCGACGGCGAGCGGAGCTTCGAGGAGGAGGTGGCGGTGGTCCGCGCCACCGAACCGGCCGTCGCGCTCGCCGATCTGGAGGTCACGCTCGCCGGCCCCGTGCCGGAGCCGCTGGCCTCGGCGCGCGATCTGCCGGGGCGGCTCGCGGAGCTCCTGGAGTGGGTGTGGCGGGAGACGGTGCTGCCGGAGTGGCCGCGCCGGCGGCGGGTGATGGAGGCCGATGTGACGGCCAGGACCGCGCGGCTGGCGCGGAACGGCTGGGCGGCGGCGCTGGACGAGCTGTGCCCGGGGAGGACCCGCTGGCTGGGCGACGGCAGGATCCAGGTCAACGCCCGCGACTATCCGCCGCGTTCGGTCGACGGCGGGCGGCTGCTGCTGGTTCCGGTGACGCCGGCGACGGGCTGGGTGTCCTGGGACGTGTCGCGGGAGGGGGACGAGCGGTACGCGATCGTCTATCCCTGCGCGGGAGTTCTGGCGGGCGGGGCGGGCCCGGCGGTCCCGCAGGCGCTGGGCGCGCTCCTGGGCCCGGCCCGGGCCGGCGTGCTGCTGCGTCTCGAATCGCCGCTCTCCACCAGCCAGTTGGTCGCGCTGACCGGGCAGGGGCTGGGTTCGGTGGGGCGCCACCTGAAGGTGCTGCACGACGCCGGGCTGGTGCGGCGCGGACGGGCGGGGCGCTCGGTGCTGTACCAGTGGACGGAGGCGGGGGCCGTGCTCGTGCGGGCGCGGCCGGGCGGATCCTAGAAGCCGGCCCAGGCGCGCAGGCGTTCGCCGAGGACGACGTCGTGCGGGAGGGACGCGAGGGCGGCGGCGTCGGCGGGTACGCCCTGGCGGGTGAGGCGGTCGGCGAGGGCTCCCCAGTGGGCGGCCTCCGCCCGCTCCCGGGTCTCGTCGCCGTAGGGCTCGTCGGGGCCGACGACCGTGCGGGCGGTCTCCGCCACGGATTCCGCCGTGAGGAAGTCCCTGATCGCGACGTCGCCCACGACGCTCTCGGCCCAGCCCCGGTCGTCGAGGAGGACCAGGGCGCGTCCGTCGGAGAGTTCGGCCTCCAGCCGGGCCGACGCGTCCAGCTGCCGGCCGGTGGTGCGGGCCTCGTTCAGCTCGACGTGGGTGACCAGGCGGGTCACGGTGGGCACGGCGCTCATGGTGCTCTCCTCGTCCGGGGCGGGGATCCGCCCCGCGGGGCTCCACGCTAACGCGGCGCGCCCGCCCGCACCCGTCACGTGGACGACGGGTGCGGGCGGGCGCGGGCGCGGGCGGGCCGGGAAGGGCCCGGGCGGTCAGACCGCGAGCGGCTTGATCGCGGTGGGCGCGTGGCCCGGCTCGGTGGCCAGGTCCTCGAACTCGGTGACGTCGCTCATGTCGACGGTCTTGCTCATCGCGATGTTGGTGATGCGCTCCAGGATCGCCTCGACGACGACCGGGACCTGGAACTCGACGGCCATCTTCTTGGCCCGCTCCAGGGCCTCGCCCAGCTCGGCCGGGTCCTCGACGCGGATCGCCTTGACGCCGAGGCCCTCGGCGACCTTGACGTGGTCGACGCCGTAGACGCCGATCTCGGGGGTGTTGATGTTCTCGAACTCGAGGTTGACCTCGAAGTTGATGCCGAGGCCGCCCTGCGCCTGCCGGATGAGGCCGAGGTAGGCGTTGTTCACGAGGACGTGGACGTAGGGGACCTTGTGCTGGGCGGCGACCGCCAGCTCCTCGATCATGAACTGGAAGTCGTAGTCGCCGGAGAGCGCGACGACCGGGGTCTCCGGGTCGGCGGTGGCGGCGCCGATGGCGGCGGGGATGGTCCAGCCGAGCGGGCCGGCCTGGCCGCAGTTGATCCAGTGGCGCGGCTTGTAGACGTGGAGGAACTGCGCGGCGGCGATCTGGGAGAGGCCGATGGTGGTGACGTACCGGGTCTCCGGGCCGAAGGCCTTGTTCATCTCCTCGTAGACGCGCTGCGGCTTGATCGGCACGTCGTCGAAGTGCGTGCGGCGCTGGAGGGTGGCCTTGCGCTCCTGCGCGGAGGCGGCCCAGGCGGTGAAGTCGGGGAGCTTGCCCTCGGCCTTCCACTCCTTGGCGATGGCGACGAAGAGCTCCAGGGCGGCCTTGGCGTCGGAGGCGATGCCGTAGTCCGGCGCGAAGATCTTGCCGAGCTGGGTGGGCTCGATGTCGACGTGGACGAACTTCCGGCCGGCCGTGTAGGCGTCGAGGTTGTAGCCGGTGTGGCGGTTGGCCCAGCGGTTGCCGATGCCGATGACGACGTCGGACTCCAGGAAGGTCGCGTTGCCGTAGCGGTGCGCGGTCTGGACGCCGACCATGCCGGCGGCGAGCTCGTGGTCGTCCGGGATGGTGCCCCAGCCCATGAGGGTGGAGATGACCGGGATGTTCGTCAGCTCGGCGAACTCGACGAGGAGGTCGGTGGCGTCGGCGTTGATGATGCCGCCGCCGGCGACGATCAGCGGGCGCTCGGACTCCAGGAGGAAGCTCAGCGCCTTCTCGGCCTGGGCGCGGGTCGCGGACGGCTTGTAGACCGGCAGCGGCTCGTAGGTCTCGGGGTCGAACTCGATCTCGGTGAGCTGGACGTCGATCGGCAGGTCGATGAGGACCGGGCCGGGACGGCCGGAGCGCATCAGGTGGAAGGCCTGCTGGAAGACGCCGGGGACCTGCGCGGCCTCCAGGACGGTGGTGGCCGCCTTGGTGACGGGCTTGGCGATCGCGGCGATGTCGACGGCCTGGAAGTCCTCCTTGTGGAGCTTCGAGACCGGGGCCTGGCCGGTGATGCACAGGATCGGGATGGAGTCGGCGATCGCCGAGTACAGGCCGGTGATCATGTCGGTGCCGGCGGGGCCGGAGGTACCGATGCAGACGCCGATGTTGCCGGCCTTGGCGCGGGTGTAGCCCTCGGCCATGTGGGAGGCGCCCTCGACGTGGCGGGCCAGCGTGTGGCTGACGCCGCCGACGTTCTTGAGCTCGCGGTAGAAGGGGTTGATCGCCGCGCCGGGCACGCCGAACGCGTTGGTGACGCCTTCGCGCTTGAGGATCTCAACGGCCGCTGCGGCGGCGGTCATACGAGGCATGGGAGTGCTCCTGCTTCGGCCGGTCGGTCGCAGGACCCGGGCGGGCCGCCCGATCCTGTTTCCGTAATGCGGAAGAACTGTTCTGCTATACGGAAGCAATGTAGGTCGGGGTCGGGAAGCCGTCAAGGGACCGACCGTCAGGCGGGCACCCGCGGACCCCTACGGCCCCCTCCCGATGGCCGAAGTCGCACCCCCGCGCGGCCGGATTGGTGGACGATGGGAGGACGGGAAGAGGGGGTTCGGTGTGGGTGAGTCGGTGTCGGTGCGCTGCCCGGAGTGCCGCCGGAGTCATACGTACGCGGCCCCCGTCCTCCCCTGTGCCTGCGGCAGCCCCGTCGCCGCGCCGCTGCTCCCGGGCGCGCCCGCCGAACCGATCCGGCACCGGACCTGGCTGGACGCGTGGGTCACCGTGCGCTGCGCCGACTGCGGCCGCGAGGACGAGTGGCCGCAGCCGGAGCTGGGCTGCGCCTGCGGGGCGGTGCTGCGGATCCCGGTCGCCCCGGTCGAAGACCCGTCGGGGGCGCCCGCCGCGGCCACCGGGCCGGCCGGCCCGCCCGAGGAGGGGTACGGCTCCGAGCGGCACGGTCCCGGGGCGTACGCGCCGGACGGCTCCGCGGGCCCCGGGCCCCTCGGCGCCCCCGCCGGCCCCTTCGCCGTCCCGGCCGGCGAGGTCCCGGAGGAGGAACGCGGCGAGACCCGCGGCGGTGACGGCGGCGGTGGCCGGAGCGGTGACCTGCCGGGCGAGGAGAGCGCCGGCGAGCGGCCCGCGGCGCCCGCCGCACCCGCCCCGCCCGTCTCCGACTGGTTCGGGGCGCCGCCCCGGTCCTTCGCCGAGCGCTACCCCGCGCACATCCCGCTGCCGCCGACCGCGCCGCGGCCCGCCCCGGTGCGGGGCGCGTTCCGTCCGGTGACGATCAGGACGGCGCGGGACGCGGTCGCCGCGGCGGCCTCGTACCTGCACTGGCTCGGCTTCCGGGAGATCGTGCAGCCGGAGGACCGGCACTCCTCCGGGGTGGACCTGCGCGGGCCCGGGCTCGTCGCCCAGATCGACCCCAGCACCCGGCCCGCCGGACTGCGGGCCGTGGAGTGCCTGTGGCTGAACGGCCTCAGCGCCTCCGCCGTCGGCGTCTTCTTCTCGCTCGCCGGATACACCCCCGAGGCCCGGTCCCGCGCCGCCGAGATAGGGCTGCCGCTCTTCGTCCTCGACCTCACCGGCACCCCGCAGCCCGTGAACGACGCGGCCGACGAACTGACGTCGGGCGGCGCCGTCTGACCCGTACCGGACCGTCCGTGCGAACGGATCCGGCCATCCACGCGTGATGATCACGCTCCCCCGGGCAGAAACACCCTGGGGGTGGACGGCATGGGGACGGGGACGTGGTGGTTCACGGCGGCGGCCTGCGCCGCCTGGGCCGAACTGCTGGTGGCGGCGGCGCTGCTGCGCGCACGCGGCGGCGCCGGTACGGGCTCCGCGGGCGCGGCGCCCGGGCCGGAGGCGCTGGCCCTGCTGCGGGGCGGGCGGCGGGCCGCGGTGACGGTCGCGCTGGTCGCGCTGCACCAGCGCGGGGCGGTCGCGGCGGGACGCAAACACACGATTCGGGCCAACGGCGGACCGGGCAGGACCCGGGACCCCGTCCAGCTCGGCGTCCACCGCTCGCTGCGCAACGCCCTGGCGCTGCCGGCGCTCGCCCTGCGTCCCGAGGCGCGCCGGGCGGTCGACGGCCTGCGGGCCGAGCTGGGGCGCACCGGGCTGCTGCGCCCGCCGGGGCGCCGCCGCACCGCCCGGCTGCTGCTGGCCGCGGCCCCCGTCACGCTCGCCGCCGGGCTGCTCGCCGGTGCCGGCGCGGGGGGCGGGCCGGGGCTCGCGCCCGTCCTGGCCGCCGGGGCGCCGGTCCTCCCGGCCGCCCTCGCGCTGTGGCGGCTGCCGCCCGCGACCCGGGCCGCCCGGCGGCTGCTGGCCGAGCTGCGGGAGCGGCACCCGCTGCCCGCGCACCGGCACGAGGTGACGGACGGCCGCCTGGTCCAGCTGTACGTGGCGCTCTACGGCGACCCCGCGCTGGCCCTGTTCCTGCCGCGCTTCTCCCGCGACGGGGGCCTGTTCGGCCGCCGGACGCCCGGCGGGCGCTGAGCCCGGGCCATACTGGCGCATGCGCATCAGAGCGGCCTCACCGGCCGAACTCCCGCTGCTCCGGTCCATCGAGCGCGCGGCGGGCGAACCCTTCCGGAACCTCGGGATGGCGGCGATCGCCGACGACGAACCCCTGCCGCTGGACGTGCTGGAGGGGTACCGGTCCGCGGGCCGGGCGTGGGTGGCGGCCGACGGGACCGACCGGCCCGTCGCGTACCTGCTCGCGGACACCGTCGACGGCGCCGCCCACATCGAGCAGGTCTCCGTCCACCCGGACGCGGCCCGCCGGGGCGTCGGCCGGGCACTGATCGAACACCTGGCGGAGGCCGCCCGGGAGCGGGGCCTGACGGCCCTGACCCTGACGACCTTCACCCAGGTGCCGTGGAACGCCCCCTACTACGCCCGGCTCGGCTTCCGCCCGCTCACCGACACCGACCCGGGCCTGACCGACGGCCTGCGCGCCATCATCCGCGCCGAGGCCGCCCACGGCCTGGCCGCCTGGCCCCGCGTCTGCATGAGGCGCGAGCTGGAGCGGCCCACCGCGCGGGCCGCGCCCTAGACCCCGTACCGCTCCCTGAGTTCGATCTTGCGGACCTTGCCGCTGACCGTCATCGGGAACTCGGTGAGGATCTCGACGCGGCGCGGGACCTTGTAGTGGGCGAGGCGGTCGCGGCAGAAGGCGGTGAGTTCGTCGAGGGTGGGCGGGTCGGCCGGGTCGCGCGGGATCACGCAGGCCAGGATCTCCTCGCCGTACCGCTCGTCGGGGACGCCGACGACCTGCACGTCGGCGATCTTGGGGTGCCCGTACAGGAACTCCTCGATCTCGCGCGGGTACACGTTCTCGCCGCCCCGGATGATCATGTCCTTGATGCGGCCGACGATCTGGACGTAGCCGTCCTCGCGCAGCACGGCCAGGTCTCCGGTGTGCATCCAGCGGCCCGCGTCGACGACCTCGGCGGTCTTCGCGGGCTCGTCCCAGTAGCCGAGCATCACGCTGTAGCCGCGGGTGCACAGCTCGCCCGCCGTGCCGCGCGGCACGGTGAGGCCGGTGGCCGGGTCGACCACCTTCACCTCGATGTGCGGCAGGGCCCGGCCGACGGTGCCGGTGCGCCGCTCCAGGTCGTCGTCGCGGCGGGTCTGGGTGGAGACCGGCGAGGTCTCCGTCATGCCGTAACAGATCGACACCTCCGCCATGTTCATCTCGGCGACCACCCGCTTCATCACCTCCACCGGGCACGGCGAGCCCGCCATGATGCCGGTGCGCAGCGTGGAGAGGTCGTACGCGGCGAAGTCGGGGAGGTTCAGCTCCGCGATGAACATGGTCGGGACGCCGTACAGGGAGGTGCAGCGCTCCTCCTGGACGGCGCGGAGCGTCGCGGCCGGGTCGAAGGACGGGGCCGGGATGACGATGCAGGCGCCGTGCGAGGTGGCCGCGAGATTGCCCATGACCATGCCGAAGCAGTGGTAGAAGGGCACCGGTACGCAGATCCGGTCCCGCTCGGTGTAGGCGATCATCTCGCCCACGAAGTAGCCGTTGTTGAGGATGTTGTGGTGGGAGAGGGTGGCGCCCTTCGGGAAGCCGGTGGTGCCCGAGGTGTACTGGATGTTGACCGGCTCGTCGGCGGAGAGCGGCTCGGGGACGAGACCTCCCGACGGGCGGGCCGCGAACTCCTCCCAGCTCGCGTCGTCGAAGTACACCGTCTCGCGCAGCTCCGGGCATTCGGCCCGGACCTCCTCGACCATCGCCCGGTAGTCGCTGGTCTTGTGCGCGAGCGAGGCGAAGAGCATCGAGATCCCCGACTGGCGCAGCACGAAGCCGAGTTCGTGGGCGCGGTAGGCCGGGTTGATGGTGACCATGACGGCGCCGACGCGGGCGGTGGCGTACTGGACGAGGACCCACTCGGCGCGGTTCACCGCCCAGATGCCGACCCGGTCGCCCTTGCGGACGCCGCTGCCGAGGAGCGCGCCCGCGATCCGGTCGACGTCGGCGCCGAACTCGGCGTAGGTCCAGCGGCGTCCGGCGGCCACGTCGACCAGGGCCTCGCGGTCGGGCCAGGCGGCGACGGTCCGGTCGAGGTCGGCGCCGATGGTGTCGCCGAGCAGCGGGGTGTCCGCCACCCCGTGGGCGTAGGAGGGTTCCGTGCCGGTCATGCCAGGTCTCCTTCGGTGAACTCCGGGCCCGTGGCGTCCCCTTCGGCGGTGAGGCGGCGCAGCTCGACCCGCCGGATCTTGCCGGACACGGTCTTCGGCAGTTCGGCGAACTCGACGCGGCGGACCCGCTTGTACGGGGCGAGCACGGCCCGCGAGTGGGCGAAGAGGGCCCGCGCGGTCTCCGCGTCCGGCTTGAAGCCCTCGGCGAGGACGACGTACGCCTTGGGGACGGCGAGCCGCAGCGGGTCGGGGGCGGGGACGACGGCGGCCTCGGCGACGGCCTCGTGCTCCAGGAGCGCGCTCTCCAGCTCGAAGGGGCTGATCTTGTAGTCGGATGCCTTGAAGACGTCGTCGGCCCGGCCCACGTAGTGGATGTAGCCGTCCTCGTCGCGGGTGCCGATGTCGCCGGTGCGGTAGTAGCCGCCGGCCATCGCCTCGGCCGTCTTGTCCGGGTCGCCGTGGTAGCCGGTCATCAGGCCCACCGGGTGGGTGGACAGGTCGAGGCAGATCTCGCCCTCCTCGGCGTCCGGCCGGCCGGTCACCGGGTCGACGAGGGTGACGGTGTAGCCGGGGCTGGGACGGCCCATCGAGCCCTCCTTGAGCCGCTGGCCGGGGCTGTTGGAGACCTGGACGGCGGTCTCGGTCTGGCCGAAGCCGTCGCGGATGGTGACGCCCCAGGCGCGCCGCACCGCCTCGATGACCTCCGGGTTCAGCGGCTCGCCGGCGGCGACGACCTCGCGCGGCGGGGTGACCAGCCGGCCGGGGTCGGACTGGATGAGCATCCGCCACACGGTGGGCGGGGCGCAGAAGGACGTGACGCCGTGGCGGTCCATCTCGGTCATCAGCCGGCCCGCGTCGAAGCGCGTGTAGTTGTGGATGAAGACGGTCGCCTCGGCGTTCCAGGGGGCGAAGAGGTTGGACCAGGCGTGCTTGGCCCAGCCGGGCGAGGAGATGTTGAGGTGCACGTCGCCGGGCTTGAGGCCGATCCAGTACATGGTCGCCAGGTGGCCCACCGGGTACGAGGTGTGGGTCTGCTCGACGAGCTTGGGGCGGGCGGTGGTGCCGGAGGTGAAGTAGAGCATCAGGGTGTCGTGGGCGAGGGTGACGCCGTCGGGCTCGAAGACGTCCGACTCGCGGGCGGCGTGTTCGTACCCCAGCCAGTTCACCCCGTCGCCGCCGATCGCGACGCGGGTGTAGTCGCCGGGCACGTCGGCGAACTTCTCCGTGTCCTCGGCGCGGACGATCACGTGGCGGGCGTGGCCGCGCTCGACCCGGTCGCGGAGGTCGGCGGGGCCGAGGAGGGGGGTGGCGGGGATGACGACGGCGCGCAGCTTCATCGCGGCGAGCATCGTCTCCCACAGCTCGGTCTGGTTGCCCAGCATCACGATGATCCGGTCCCCGGCGCGGACGCCCTGGGCGCGCAGCCAGTTCGCGACCCGGTTGGAGCGGGCGGACATCTCCGCGAAGCTCACCTTCGTCTCGGAGCCGTCCTCCTCGACGATGTGCAGGGCGGTGCGGTCGTTGCCCTCGGCGATGACGTCGAACCACTCCAGCGCCCAGTTGAACCGCTCGGGGCGGGGCCAGGCGAAGCCGCCGTAGGCCGCCTCGTAGTCCTCGCGGTGGCGGAGCAGGAAGTCCCGGGCGGCCCGGAACTCCTCGGTCGCGCTGGTAGCCGTCATGTGTCCTCCTCATTGCGGGACCGGTCCCGCCCATCGTGTAATCGGTGACCCGGGTCTCACTACCCCCGTTCGGGGGTGAAGGAGTGGTGTTCTTCCGTGTCCGAGCGGATCGAAGCGGTGGAGCTGCGCGCCGCGCTGGTGCGGCTGCGGCGCGGCAGCGGGCTGCCGGTGGTCTTCGGCGGCCTCGTGCAGGACGGCGGGCTGCCGCTGCGGATCGCCGAGCTGCACGGGGCGGTGACCCCGGCGCTCCGGGGGCTGACCGTCTCCCCCGGCAACGGCCTGGGCGGGAAGTGCCTGGCGCTGGCCCGGCCCTGCGCGGTCACCGACTACCCGGTGGCCCGGCACATCACCCACGAGTACGACCTGCCGGTGTCGGCGGAGGGCCTGCGGTCGGTGATCGCGGTGCCGGTGGTCGTCCGGCGGCAGGTGCGCGGGGTGCTGTACGGCGCGCTGCGCGACGCGCTGCCGCTCGGCGAGCGGGTCTTCGACGCGGCGGTGGCGGCGGCCCGGGACGTGGAGCAGGCGCTGGTGGTGCGGGACGAGGTGCGGCGCCTGGTGGAGCCGGCGCAGGCGCCCGGCCCGTCGTGGGAGGAGGTGCGGCACGCCTACGGGGAGCTGCGCGCGATGGCCCCGCGGGTGGGGGACCCGGAGCTGCGGGCGCGGCTGCTCGCCGTCTGCGGGCGCCTGGAGTCCGCCACCGGCGCCCCGGCGCCGGTGGCGGGGGTGGCGCTGACCCCGCGCGAGACGGACGTCCTGGCGGCGGTCGCCTCGGGCGCGACGAACGCGGCGGCGGCCCAGCGGCTCGGGCTGCGCCCGGAGACCGTCAAGGGCTACCTGCGCTCGGCGATGCGGAAGCTGGGGGCGCACACCCGGCTGGAGGCGGTGGTGGCGGCCCGACGGGCGGGCGCGCTGCCGTAGGGGCGGGCCTCCTCCAGGGGGCGGTGGGGCGGAAGGGGCCGATGGGGCGGAAGCGGCCGGTGCGGTGGAGGGGCCCGGCCTGACGGAGAGCCCGGTGCGGCGGAAGGCCCGACCTGACGGAGAGCCCGGCCTGGCGGAGAGCCCGGTGCGGCGGAAGGCCCGGCCTGGCGGAAGGCCCGGCACGGCGGAAGGCCCGGCACGGCGGAAGGCCCGGCACGGTGAAAGGCCCGGCGCGGTGGAGGGCCCGGTGCGGCGGAGAGCCCGGTGCGGCGGAAGGCCCGGCCTGGCGGAAGGCCCGGCGCGGTGAAAGGCCCGGCGCGGTGAAAGGCCCGGCGCGGTGAAAGGCCCGGCGCGGTGAAAGGCCCGGCGCGGTGGAGGGCCCGGTGCGGTGGAAGAGGAGGAGACGGCCGGGCCAGGCGTGGGCCGTACGGGGCTCGCGGTCACTCCCCGGTGCGGAAGGCCAGGTCGTAGGCGTCGCCCGCGGGCACGGTGAGACGGAGGATCCGTTCGGCCTCGGCGGTGATCCCGGCGCGGTCGGCGCGGCCGATCCGGCCGAAGGGCTCGACGGTGAGGACGACCCGCCCCTTGGTCTCCTCCAGGTACCAGAGCCCGGCGACGGACCCGTCGAGGAGGAGGACGCGGTGGGCCTGGTTGCCGGTCCAGGTGCGGCCCCGGTGCTCGTCGGGCACGAAGCGGCGCCGGTCGGCGTGCGAGAGCAGCAGGTTGTCGAACTCGGGCAGCAGGCGGGGCGGGGCCGGGACGGAAGCGTCCGGGCGGGGCGCGTCGGGCAGGTCGAAGAGCTCGGTGCCGTCCTCGTCCCTCAGGGCGAGCAGGCGGGGCCGCAGCCGCTCGAAGACGGGCCGCAGCCGGGTCACCCCGCACCAGGTCTGCATGTCCTTGACGGAGGCGGGCCCGAAGGCGCCGAGGTAGCGCAGCACGGTCTCGCCGGCGTCGGCGGGCTCGTACGTCCGCCCGCCGAACCACACGTCGGTGGTGGTCAGCGCGACCTGCCCGCTCCTCCCCCACAGCCCGCGCGGGGTGACCTGGACGAGCGGCAGCAGGCACCGCACGTACATGACCAGGGCCTCGGGGTCGGCTCCCGGCCACTCCCGGAGCAGCCGCTCGCGGATCAGTCCGGGCGTACGGGGCTCCGCCTCGACGAAGTCGCGGGCGAGCGCGCCGAGGCGGTCCAGGTCGACGCCGGCGCCGGCGAGCTTCCCGCCGAAGAGGGCGGTCCCCCGGTCGAGGGCGCCCGGCTGGGCGAAGGCGCGCAGGGCGACGGCGTCGCGGGCGGTGTGGGTGTGGACGGTGGAGCGCAGGGTCGCGATCCGGGCCACGGCCCGGGACTCCATCAGCGCGGACAGCCGCTCGGTCCGGAAGCCGTCGAGGCGGGCGGCGAGGGCGTAGTACGGCGGCTTGGTGTTCTGCGCCTGGAGCCCCAGCAGGTGGTGCACGGCCTCCTCGGGTCCGAGCGGCGAGGGCGTGAGCAGCAGCTGGCGGGCGAGGGTGGCGCGGCCGAGGGCGCGGCGCGAGACCGGGGGAAGCGAGTCCATGAGGCGACGCTACAAGCCCATGAGGACAGATCCTGTCCTCTATGGGCGCCCGGCCGTCAGGTCCTTGAGCGCCGTGTTGAGCGCGAGGACGTTGACGCGGGGTTCGCCGATGAAGCCGAGGATCCGGCCGTCGGTGTGGTCGGCGACGAGCTCGTCCACCCGGGCGACGGTGAGGTGGTTGCGCTCGGCGACGCGGTGGACCTGGAGCCTCGCGTACTCCGGGGAGATGTGCGGGTCGAGGCCGGAGCCGGAGGAGGTGACGGCGTCGGCGGGGACGTCGGAGGGCTTGACCCGGTGGCCGGCTGTGGAGTTGTCCTCGACGACGGCCGCCTTGGCGTCCGTGACCCACCGGATCAGGTCCTCGTTGTCGCCGGAGCGGTTGGTGGCGCCGGAGAGGACGAGCGCGTACCGGGTGTTGACGGAGTTGGTGCCCAGGCCGTGGGAGGGGCGCGGCTGGAACCAGCGGAGGTCGGGGGCCGGGGTCTCCTCGCCGTCCCTGAGCGGCAGGTCGTAGCGCTGGCCGATGAGGGCGGAGCCGACGACCCTGCCGCTCGCGTCCTCGACCTCGGAGCCGTTCGCCCTGCCGGGGAAGGCGAGTTGCGCGGCGCCGGTGACGGCGAGCGGGTAGAGGACGCCGCAGACCGCGGTGAGGACGAGGAGGGCGCGCAGGCCCGCCCAGAGCAGGCGGCCGGTGTTCGCTGCTGAGTCGTTCATCGTGGTCAGCCGATTCCGGGGACGAGGGTGAGGAGCACGTCGATGAGCTTGATGCCGACGAAGGGGGCGATCAGGCCGCCGAGTCCGTAGACCGCGAGGTTGCGGCGGAGCATCGCGTCGGCGCTGGAGGGGCGGTAGCGGACGCCCTTGAGGGCGAGCGGGACGAGGGCGACGATGATCAGCGCGTTGAAGATGACGGCGGAGAGGATCGCGGACTCGGGCGAGTGGAGGCCCATGATGTTGAGCTTGTCGAGCGAGGGGTGGGCGACGGCGAACATCGCGGGGATGACCGCGAAGTACTTCGCCACGTCGTTGGCGATCGAGAAGGTCGTCAACGCGCCTCGGGTGATGAGGAGTTGCTTGCCGATCTCGACGATCTCGATGAGCTTGGTCGGGTCGGAGTCGAGGTCGACCATGTTGCCGGCCTCCTTCGCGGCCGACGTGCCCGTGTTCATCGCCACGCCCACGTCCGCCTGCGCGAGCGCCGGGGCGTCGTTGGTGCCGTCGCCCGTCATCGCGACCAGCTTGCCGCCTGCCTGTTCGCGCTTGATGAGGGCCATCTTGTCCTCGGGGGTGGCCTCGGCGAGGAAGTCGTCGACCCCGGCCTCCTCGGCGATGGCCTTCGCGGTCAGCGGGTTGTCGCCCGTGATCATGACCGTCCTGATGCCCATGCGGCGCAGTTCGTCGAACCGCTCGCGCATGCCCTCCTTGACGACGTCCTTGAGGTGGATGACGCCGAGGACGCGGGCGCCCCGGTCGTCCTTGACGGCGACGAGGAGCGGGGTGCCGCCGGCCCGGGAGATGGCGTCGGCGAGGTCCTGGGCGTCCTCGGCGGCCTCGCCGCCGTGCTCCCGCACCCACGCCACGACGGAGCCGGTGGCGCCCTTGCGGGTCTCGCGTCCGTCGGCGTCGACGCCGGACATGCGGGTCCGGGCGGTGAACTCGATCCACGTCGCGTGGGCGAGTTCGCCCTGGTGGCGCTCGCGCAGGCCGTACTTCTCCGTGGCCAGGGCCACCACCGAACGGCCTTCGGGGGTCTCGTCCGCGAGGGAGGACAGCTGGGCTGCGTCGGCCAGTTCGGCGGCGGTGGTGCCGCGTACGGGGACGAACTCGGCGGCCCGGCGGTTGCCCAGGGTGATCGTGCCCGTCTTGTCGAGGAGCAGCGTCGACACGTCGCCCGCGGCCTCCACCGAGCGGCCCGACGTGGCGAGCACGTTGCGCTGCACGAGCCGGTCCATGCCCGCGATGCCGATCGCGGAGAGCAGGGCGCCGATCGTCGTCGGGATCAGGCAGACGAGGAGCGCGGTGAGGACGATCATCGAGGTCTGCCCGTCGGCGCCCGCGTAGATCGCGAAGGGCTTGAGCGTGACGACGGCGAGCAGGAAGACGATCGTCAGGGAGGCGAGGAGGACGTTCAGCGCGATCTCGTTCGGCGTCTTCTGCCGCGCCGCGCCCTCGACCAGGTTGATCATGCGGTCGATGAAGGTCTCGCCGGGCTTCGTCGTGATCTTGACGACGATCCGGTCGGACAGCACCTTCGTGCCGCCCGTCACCGCGCACCGGTCGCCGCCCGACTCCCGGATGACCGGGGCGGACTCGCCGGTGACGGCCGACTCGTCCACCGACGCCACCCCCTCGACGACGTCGCCGTCGCCGGGGATGACGTCGCCGGCCTCGCAGACGACCAGGTCGCCGACGCGCAGCCCGGTGCCGGGGACCCGCTCCTCGCCGGTCTTCGTGACGCGGCGGGCGACCGTGTCGGTCCTGGCCCTGCGGAGGGTGTCCGCCTGGGCCCTGCCCCGGCCCTCCGCCACCGCCTCGGCGAGGTTGGCGAAGACCGTGGTCAGCCACAGCCAGGCGGTGATCGCCCAGCCGAACCGGTCCCCCGGGTTCCTGACCGCGAGGACCGTGGTGACGACCGAGCCGACCAGCACCACGAACATGACGGGGGACTTCACCATCACGCGCGGGTCGAGCTTCCTGAGCGCGTCCGGGAAGGAGGCGACCAGCTGCCTGGGGTCGAACAGGCCGCCGCCGACGCGTCCGGTCCCGGCGGGCCGTCCGGCGGGTTCCCCCGTCTCCGGGGGCCGGGTGGGAGTGATCGTGCTCATGCTGCGAGCCCTTCGGCGAGCGGTCCCAGCGCGAGGGCCGGGAAGTAGGTGAGACCGGCGATGATCATGATCGTGCCGACCAGCAGGCCCGTGAACAGCGGCTTCTCGGTCCGCAGGGTGCCCGCCGTCTGCGGTACGGGCGTCTGCTCGGCGAGCGAGCCGGCCAGCGCGAGGACGAACACCATCGGCAGGAAGCGGCCCAGCAGCATCGCGATGCCGATGGTCGAGTTGAACCACTGGGTGTCCGCGTTCAGGCCCGCGAAGGCGGAGCCGTTGTTGTTGGCGCCCGAGGTGAAGGCGTACAGGATCTCGGAGAAGCCGTGCGCGCCGGAGTTGGTCATCGAGTGCGCCGGGGTGTCCAGGACGAACGAGGCGGCCGTGAAGCCGAGGACGAGCGCCGGGGTGACGAGGAGGTGGCAGGCGGCGAACTCGATCTCGCGGGTGCCGATCTTCTTGCCCAGGTACTCGGGCGTGCGGCCGACCATCAGACCGGCGACGAAGACGGCGATGACCGCCATGATCAGCATGCCGTACAGCCCCGAGCCGACGCCGCCGGGCGCGATCTCGCCGAGCTGCATGCCCAGCATCGTGATGCCGCCGCCGAAGCCGGTGTACGAGGAGTGGAAGGAGTTCACCGCGCCCGTCGACGTCAGCGTCGTGGCCACCGAGAAGAGCGAGGAGCCGGCGATCCCGAAGCGGGTCTCCTTGCCCTCCATCGCCCCGCCCGCGAGCTCGAACGCCGGTCCCCGGCCCGCGAATTCGGTCCACATCATCAGCGCGGTGAAGCCGATCCAGATCACGGCCATCGTGCCGAGGATCGCGTAGCCCTGCTTCAGCGAGCCGACCATCCGGCCGAAGGTCCGCGTCAGCGCGAAGGGGATGACGAGGATCAGGTAGATCTCGAAGAGGTTGGAGAGCCCGTCGGGGTTCTCGAAGGGGTGGGCGGAGTTGGCGTTGAAGTAGCCGCCGCCGTTGGTGCCCAGCTCCTTGATGACCTCCTGCGAGGCCACCGCGCCGCCGTTCCACTGCTGCGTGCCGCCCGTGAACTGGCCGACCTCGTGGATGCCGGAGAAGTTCTGGATCGCGCCGCAGGCCACCAGGACGAGCGCGCCGATCACCGCCATCGGCAGCAGGATCCGCACGACGCCGCGCACCAGGTCGGCCCAGAAGTTGCCCAGCTCACCCGTGCGGGACCGGGCGAAGCCGCGCACCAGGGCGACCGCGACCGCCATGCCGACCGCCGCCGACACGAAGTTCTGCACCGCCAGGCCGCCGGTCTGCACGACGTGGCCCATGGCCTGCTCGCCGTAGTACGACTGCCAGTTGGTGTTCGCGACGAAGGAGGCGGCCGTGTTGAAGGCCTGGTCCGGGTCGATCGACACGAAGCCGAGCGAGCCCGGCAGCGAGCCCTGCACCCGCTGGAGCAGGTACAGGAAGAGGACGCTCACGGCGGAGAAGGCGAGGACCCCGCGCAGGTACGCCGGCCAGCGCATCTCCACCGACGGGTTCGCGCCGATCGCCTTGTAGACCCACTTCTCGGGCCGCAGGTGCTTCTCCGAGGAGTAGACGCGCGCCATGTGGTCGCCCAGCGGCCGGTACGACAGGCCGAGCGCGGCGACGAGCGCCAGGAGCTGGAGGATCCCAGCCAGGACAGGACTCATATCCGTGCTCAGAACCTCTCCGGCTTGACCAGCGCGAGGACGAGGTATCCCAGCAGGGCGGCGGCGACGAGCAGACCGACGGCGTTCTCGGCACTCACAGCTTCGCCACCCCCTTGGCGATGAACGCCACCAGCGCGAAGACCGCGGTCGTGGTGACGACGAAGGCCACGTCGGCCATCGTGAACTCCCGGAAGAAGGAAGAGCGGATTCTCTGACGAGATGAGGAAACGCCCTTTTCCGCCGCTCGCCGCCGTCGTTGACGCCGCCCTGACGCCCGGGGCGCCTCTCTTGACGCCTCCCCTACGCACGGCGCTCGCGCGGGGGCGACGCCCGCGGCGACGACGTCGTCGGTGCCGCCCGGCCGGCGCCCGTCAGCGGCAGAGCAGTGCCGCGCGCAGGTCGGCCTTGTGGTCCAGGCGGGACAGGTCCCGGCCGGTCAGCGCCTCGATCCGCCCGACGCGGTAGTGGACCGTGTTGACGTGCACGCGCAGGGCCTGGGCGGTCCGCGCCCACGAGCAGTCGTGCGCCAGGAACGTCTCCAGTGTGTCCAGGAGCATCGCGCCCGACCCCCGCCCGGCACCGAGCAGCGGCCCGAGGACCGTCGCGCGGTACACCTCCCGCACCTCGGCGGGGACGCCCGCCAGCAGCGCCCCCAGCCCGTCGAGGTCCCCGAGGCCCGCGACCCGGGGCGCCTCCGGACCCGCGGCCCGCGCCGCGGCCAGGGCGTGCCGGGCCTGGGCCAGGGCGGCGGCCAGCCGCTCCGGCGCGTCGACGGGACCGCTCACCCCGGCACACGGCACGGTCCCGGGCCGGCAGGCGGGCAGCAGCGGCCACACCTCGCCGAGCAGGGCCCGTACGTCGTACCCGGCGTCCGGGTCGCGGGCGACGACCGCGGTCGCCTCCCCGCCGCTCCCCTCGGCGACCGCGTGGACGGCGGACGGCAGGTGCCCCAGGGCCTCGGTGAGCGCGGCGGCCGCGTCGCCCGGCCCGCCGCACGGCGCCAGGGCCGCCACGACGACGGTGTACGCGGTCGCCTCGGCCAGACCGCAGGCGGCGAGGGCGGTCCGCAGCCGGGCGGCGTCGGGCGCGTCCAGGGCGGCGACGAGTTCGCCGGCGGCGCCCGTGCGGGCGGCGCGGCGCGGGGCGTCGAGACGGCGGTGCCGGCCGAGGAGTTCGGCCGTCTCCCGGAGCGCGTCCGGCGGCACCCGGTCCGGCTCCGGCAGGTGGAGGTGCCAGGCGTCGAAGACCGTGCCGTCGCCGTCGACGCGCACGGTGGTGCCGTGCCCGGCGCGCAGCAGCTCCGCGGCGCGCGGGGCGGGCAGCTCGGCCCGGGCGGCGGCGGTGCGGGCGAGGGTGCGTCCGCTGGCGCTCAGCAGGTGACAGGCGGGCGTGCCGAGAGGGGCGAGGGCCCGGTCGAGCAGCTCGGCGACCGGGGCACCGGCGGCGAGGGCGCGGTCGAGGCCGGTGCGGTCGCCCCCGGGCAGCACGTCGGGGAGGAGGGGGTCGACGTGCATGCGGGGCTCCTAGGGCCTGTCTGACCATGGGCGTCGGACCCGGCGGGAATGACCGGACGGGCCCTGGTGCGGTCGCGGGACGGGTCCGCGTCCCGCACGCACGAGGTGAATGCGGGTCGGCACATCGTAAATGCCCGGCCAGGGGAGCAGAACGGGTCGCTGGCGATCCCGCGGCCCGGGGCGGCGGCCGGGCGGCCGGGGGCCGGTCCGTCCGAGGGGTGAGACCGGGGGCGGGTTCCGCTCGTCGCTTCCTCCAGGCCGCTCGCATCCGCCATGGAGGGTCCCACAAGCTTGTTGCAGATGAGAGGAGAACGGCCCTAGCGTGTCGCACATGCAGTCCTACACCATCGGGCAGGCCGCGCGTCTGCTGGGCGTCAGCCCGGACACGGCCCGGCGCTGGGCCGACGCGGGCCGGATCGAGACCCGCCGCGACGAGAGCGGCCGGCGCGTGATCGACGGCCGGTCGCTGGCGGCCTTCTCCACGGAACTCGCGCAGAGCGAGGAGGAGGAGGACGCCCCGTACACCTCGGCCCGCAACGCGTTCCCGGGGATCGTCACGGCGGTCAAGCTCGGTGACGTCGCGGCCCAGGTCACCATCCAGGCCGGTCCGCACCGCCTCGTCTCCCTGCTGACCCGGGAGGCCGTGGAGGAGCTGGGACTGGAAGTCGGCATGCGGGCCACCGCCCGCGTGAAGTCGACCAGCGTGCACATCGACCGCACCTGAGCCCTCCCCCGTCTTCCGTCCCCGTCAAGGAGTACCGAGCCCCGTGTCACGCTCCCGCAGACCGCTCCCCCTCGCCCCCGCGCGACGCCGCGCCGCCGGAGCCGTCCTCACCGGCGCCCTCCTGCTGCCGCTCGCCGCCTGCGGCGAGGGCTCCGGGGACGGGGCCGCCGGCCCGGACGGCACGCGGCTGACCGTGCTCGCCGCCGCCTCCCTCACCGACGTCTTCAAGACCGCGGGAGCCGCGTACGAGAAGGCGCACCCCGGCACCGAGCTGACCTTCTCCTTCGCCGGCTCGCAGGAGCTCGTCGCCCAGGTCTCGCAGGGCTCGCCCGCCGACGTCCTGGTCACCGCCGACACCAAGAGCATGGACAGGGTGAAGGCCGACACCGGCACCCCCACGGTCATCGCGAGGAACCGGCTCGTCATCGCCACCGGCGAGGGCAACCCCTTGAAGGTCGACGACCTGAAGGACCTGGCCGACACCAGGCTGAAGGTCGTCCTGGCCGCGCCCGAGGTGCCCGCGGGCAAGTACAGCAAGCAGATCCTCGACCAGCAGGGCATCGCGGTGAAGCCGGTCTCCCAGGAACCCAACGTCCGCGCCGTGCTCAGCAAGGTCGAGCTCGGCGAGGCCGACGCCGGCCTGGTCTACAGGACCGACGCCGAGAGCGCGAAGGACAAGGTCGACGCCGTCGAGATCCCCGACGGCCAGAACGCGATCGCGCGGTACCCGGCCGCCACGGTCAAGGACTCCGAGAACGCCGGGGCCGCCGCCGCCTTCGTCGCCTGGCTCTCCTCCCCCGAGGGACAGGAGATCCTCCAGGACGCGGGCTTCCAGAAGCCCTGATCCGCACCCCGCCCCCCTGTCCTCACGTCTTCGGGAACTGCGATGCGTCTTCGGGAACCACGATGAAACGCGCAGGCGCGCACACCTCCGGCGCCCGCCCGCCGCTCGCGCTGGCCCTGCCCGCGCTGGTCGGCGTGGCCTTCCTGGCCCTGCCCCTGGCCGGCATCCTCGTCCGCACCGAATGGGGCGAGCTGGCCGGCCACCTGACCTCGCCGGGCACCGTCGAGGCCCTGAAGCTGTCGCTGGTCGTCTCCTTCTGGGCGCTCGGGCTCTCCCTGCTCCTCGGGGTGCCGCTGGCCTGGCTGCTGGCCCGGGTGCCGTTCCGCGGCAAGGCCTTCGTCCGCTCCCTCGTGCTGCTGCCCATGGTCCTGCCGCCGACCGTCGGCGGCGTCGCGCTGCTCCTCGCCTTCGGCCGGCGCGGGCTCCTCGGCCCCTGGCTCCGGTCGGCCTTCGGCGTCACCCTCCCCTTCCACACCTCCGGCGCCGTCCTCGCCGCCGCCTTCGTGGCCATGCCCTTCCTCGTCATCAGCCTGGAGGGCGCGCTCGGCGGCCTGCGGCCCCGGTACGAGGAGACGGCGGCCTCCCTCGGCGCCTCCCCCCTGCGGGTCTTCTTCACGGTGACGCTGCCGATGGTGGCGCCCGGGGTGATCGCGGGCGCGGCCCTGACCTGGGCGCGGGCGCTGGGCGAGTTCGGCGCCACCATCACCTTCGCCGGGAACCTGCCCGGCACGACCCAGACCCTGCCGCTCCAGGTGTATCTGCTGCTCCAGGAGGAGCCCGAGGCCGCCACCTCGGTCTCGCTGCTGCTGCTCGCCATCGCGATGGGCGTGCTCATCGCCCTGCGCGGCCGGTGGACGGGCCTCCCGGCCGGGCGGGAGCGGCCGGGCGCCGTGCCCGCCGAGGAGCCGGCCGCGCCGGAGCCGCCGGCCGCCGCCGCCCCGCCCGCCCCGTCCGGCGAGCGCTGGTCGCTGCACGCCGAGGTCACCGGCCACACCGCCCTCACCCTCGACGCCGGCCCGGGCACCACCATCGCCGTCGTCGGGCCCAACGGCGCCGGGAAGACCACCCTGCTGCGCGCCCTGCTGGGCCTCACCCCCCGGGCCCACGCGGCGCTCACCCTCGGCGGCACGGACGTCACGGCCCTGCCGCCGCACCGGCGCCGGGTCGCCTGGGTGCCGCAGGACGGCGCCCTCTTCCCGCACCTGACGGCCCTCGCCAACACCGCGTACGGCCTGCGGAGCCAGGGCGTCGCCCGCGCCGAGGCCCGCCGGGAGGCCCGGGAGTGGCTCGACCGGCTCGGCGTCGGCCACCTGGCGCACCGCAGGCCCGCGCAGCTCTCCGGCGGCCAGGCGCAGCGCGTGGCGCTGGCCCGGGCGCTCGCCGCCCGCCCCCGGCTGCTGGTCCTGGACGAGCCGCTCGCCGCGCTCGACCAGACGACCCGGGCCCATGTCCGGCACACGCTGCGCACCCATCTGGCGGGCTTCGGCGGCGTCTGCCTCCTCGTCACCCACGACCCGGTGGAGGCGGTCTCGCTGGCCGACCGGGTCCTCGTCCTGGACGGGGGCCGGGCCCTCCAGGACGCGGCACCCACCGAGGTCACCCGGCATCCCCGCTCCCCCTGGGTGGCCCGGATGCTGGGCCGCAACGCCTGGCCCGGCACCGCCACCCCCGAGGGGCTCGCCCTCGACGGCGGCGGCGTCCTGGTCGCGGCCGAACCCCCGCCGCCGGGCACCCGGGCGCTGGCGGTCGTCGCGCCGGAGGCGGTGTCCGTGCACCGCGAGCGGCCCGCCGGCAGCCCCCGGAACGTCTGGCCGGGCACCGTACGGGAGATCACCGCCAGCGGCAGCCGGCTGCGGGTCCTGGTCACCTCCGCCGAGGCGCCCGACCTGGTCGCCGAGATCACCCCGTCGGCCGCGGCCGAACTGGGCCTGGCCGACGGGGTGTCCGTCTGGACGAGCGTGAAGGCGACGGAGACGACGGTCGTCGCCCTCTGAGCCCGGCGCTAGCCGGTCGTCCAGCGCTGGCGGGCGGTCCCGGTGTCCGGCTGCTGGGTGACCTGGGAGCCGTTGCCCGCGGACGCGGTGGTCAGGAGGAGGCCGCTGCGGACGGAGGCGAGGGTGGAGGTGCCGTCGGGGAGCGCGGTGAGCGTCCACCGCTGGTTGGCCCCGCCGTGGCAGGTCCACTGGATGACCCGGGCGCCGGCGGCGGTGGAGCCGTTCTCGATGTCGGCGCACTTGCCGGAGGAGACGTTGCGCAGCTCGTGGGTGCCGTCGGTCCGCCGGGTCAGGGTCCACTTCTGGTTGGCGCCGCCGTTGGGGGTCCAGGTGACGAGCCCGGTGCCGTCGGCGGTGCTGCTGTCGGGGACGTCGAGGGCCTTGCCCCCGGTGGTGAGGGTGACGGTCCGCGGGGCGTCGCCGACCGGGGTGAGGGCGAGGGCCTGTTCGGCGGCCGTGCGGCCGCCGCCGACCGGGCTGCCGGTGGTGTCGGTCCAGCTGCGGGCCGGGGTGGTCTCGGCCTGGCGGCCGGGCGCGGCGGAGAGCCCGAGGACGAGCCCGCTGTGGCGGTTGACCAGCTTGACGGTGCCGGTGGGGGCGTTGTCGGCGGCGGAGGCGCCGCGGACCACCCACCAGTCCTGTCCGGTGCCGGAGGCCGCCGCGGTGACCGTGGGCCGGGTGCCCCACGCGCGCGTGGCGGCGCCGGTGGAGGCGACGCCGAGCAGGCCGCCGGTGGCGGCGTTGGCGATGCGGTAGGAGCCGTCGCCCTTCGCGGTGAAGGTCCAGTTCTCCAGCGCCGAGCCGGTGGCGGCCGCCGTGGACGTGGTGGCGGAGCCGCCGGACACCTGGGCGAGGACGCGGCCGGCGGCGGCGATCCGGTAGGCGCGGCCGGTGTCGACGGGGGCGGCGGGCTCGTTCGTCCCGATGCTCAGGTTGACGTACTCGCCGCTCGCGCCGCCGGAGCAGCCGAAGGAGCAGTAGGCGCGGAAGTCCTTGCCGACGATGCCGGAGGAGGTGCGGCTGCCGCTGTCGAGGAACCAGCGGTACCAGGACGCGGTCCGGTAGCTGCCGGTGTCGCCGAGCCGGAACCACTTCTGGGTGGTGAGGTCGGCGGTGGCGTACAGCTCCTGGGGGGCGTTGCCGCTCTGGTCGACGGCCTGCGGCTCGCCGATGTACAGGCCGAGGTGGGCGTTGTAGGTGATGTCCATGACGAAGAGCGGGGAGGTGGCGGGGGTCAGGCCGGCCGCGACCTGCTGGGCCACGGAGCCGCCGTTCGCCGGGTCGTACTCCTTCGCGGTGGGCACGTAGCCGGTGGCGCTGCCGGTGCCGACCGGGACCATGGTGGACTCGCGGCCGCCGACGCCGGGCTGGGACCAGGCGCCGTCGTACCACTTGCGCCAGGAGCCGGGCGCCATCTTGCCGGAGATCGGGGCGCGGGCGACGTGGCCGTAGAAGGCCGCCCAGCCGCCGCCCTTGTTGACGATCCGGGAGCCGTAGAAGGCGTAGAAGTAGCCGGAGGCGGTGTCCGCGAAGAGCCGGGGGTCGCCGGTGCCGTAGTGGTAGGTCTGCTGCGGGAAGGCGGCGGTGTCGCCGCGCTTCGTGCTGTACGGCGAGGTGATGACGTGGTCCTTGACGGTCCACGTCCGGCCCTGGTCCTTCGAGACCGCGTAGTCGATGCCGTCGTAGTGGATGCCGTCGGCGAAGGGCTGCGGGGTGAACTCGTTGTGCACGAGGCCGTACCAGTCGCCGGTGTCCGGGTCGACCCACATGCCGGTCAGGTCGCAGTAGTTGCGGTGGGCGTAGCCGCTGCCGGCCGGGGCCGGGGTGGACTCCACGCCGGTGGGGCTGTTGTCGCAGCGCCAGGTGGTGTCGTCGTTGCGGTCGGCGGGGTTCGCCGGGTTCACCGCGTCGCTGATCGCGGCGGAGCGGTCGGCGGAGTCGAAGTCGGTGCCGGTGTAGAAGGTCCACTTGCGGGGGTCGTCCGCCCCGTAGAGCGCGTGGGCCTGCTGGTAGTAGAAGGTGCCGTCCTTGTCGATGTACGGACTGGCGGGGGTGTCGTCGGGGCGGTTCCACGTGCCCTTGGCGCCGACGGTGACGGTGTAGGTGGCGGCGGCGGTGGTCTGCGGGGCGACCTCGGCCGGTGGGGCGGCGGCGAGGGCCGAGCCGCCGGTCACGGCGAGGGCCGCCGCGGCGAGCGTGCTCACGAATCTGCTGCGCGGAAGGTGCACGGGTACTCCCTGGGTGGCGGAGCCGGGCGCTGGTGGCACGGACCCTAGAGCGCATTTGACCGGTAAAACAAGAGGCGCGGCTCCGCCATGTCCCTTTCGTTTCGAGGGAGTTGGCCGACCGGGCCGCCCCGGGACGCGCCCGCCCGCGCCTTGACCGCAGGTGGGGGCCCGGTTACGTTGCGAGCCGGGCGGGACAGGCGGGCGGGGCGGGTACGACGGGGGCGTCATGGTCACCATGCAGGACGTGGCGGAGCGGGCGGGCGTCACCAAGCAGACCGTCTCGAACGTCGTCACGGGGCGGGTGGCGGTGCGCCCCGCCACGGAGGCCCGGGTCCGCGCCGCGATCGCCGAACTCGGCTACGTCCCCAACCTGGTGGCCCGTTCGCTCGCCACCGGCAGCAGCCGCACCGTCGGCCTCTTCGTGCCGACCGTCTCGGCGCCGTTCTACGCGGACGTGGTCGAGGAGGTCGAGGACGCCCTGGAGGAGCGCGGCCACCGGCTGCTGCTGTGCACCACCCGTCTCGACGGGGAGCGGGCCCGGCGCCATCTGGCCGCGCTCGCCAGCCGGTCCGTGGACGCCCTGCTGATCGCCGGGGACCAGGACCTGACCGGCCACCTGCCGCTCCTCGCGGACGCCCGCTTCCCCGTGGTGCTGTGCGCCTGGGAGGCGGCCCTGCCGGACGGCTTCCCGGTCGTCACCGTGGACTACGAGCACGGCGGCCACCTCGCCGGCCGGCACCTGCGGGCGCTCGGGCACGAGCGGGCCCTCGTCCTCGCCAGCCCCGCGCACGCCGTCCGCGCGGCCGGCTTCCTGCGGGCCTTCCGCGAGGACGGCGTCGAGCTGCCGGCCGACGCCGTGCGCACGGCGGCCGAACCGACCTTCCGCGGCGGTCTCGTGGCGGCGCTCGACGCCCTGCGGGCCCGTCCGGACACCACGGCGCTCTTCGCCACCCACGACGTCCTCGCGGTCGCCGCCGTGGAGGCCGCCCGGTCCCTCGGCCGCACCGTCCCCGACGACCTGTCCGTGGTCGCCCACGACGACACCCCCGCCGGTCTCCTCTCCGGCACCGCCCTCACCAGCGTGGTCCTCCCCAAGCGGGAGATGGCCCGCCAGGCCGTCGACCTCGCCCTCGGCGCGGCCGCCCCGTCCGGCGCCCGCCCCCGGCCGCTGCTGCCCACCCTGGTCCCCGGCGACAGCACGGCCCGCGCGGGCGGCCGGCCCGGCGCCTGACTCACCCCTCGGGCGGGTCCGGCGCCACCGCCGGAGCGGCGCCCTCCGGGCGGAACCGGCGGGTGCCGAGGAGGTCGCGGAGCGGGGGTTCGCGGGCGAGTACGGCTCCGATGGTGAAGGCGAAGGTCAGGGCGGCGCAGACGACGATGAGCCAGGACAGCAGGGTGAGGACCAGGCCGAGGGAGCCGTACTCGGCGAGGGCCCGGTTGAGCGCGCCGGGCATGTAGAAGCGGGCGGTGATGCCGAGGACGGTGGAGGAGACGGCGCCCAGCAGGGCGCCGGGCAGCAGCGGCAGCCAGGACACGCGCTTGGCGAGCAGCAGGTGCTGGGTCCAGAGCCAGACGCCGGTGGCGACGACGAAGAAGACCGGGACGCCGAGCCAGCCGCCGGCGCCGAAGCCGTCGCGGATCGGCGCCTGGAGGAGGACGACGAGGAGCAGGGCGAGCAGCCAGACCGCCCACCGCCAGGCGGCGATCCGGGTGCCGGCCTTCGGCAGGCCCCAGGCGCGCTCGCAGACGCGGGCCATGGCCCGGCTGAAACTGGTGGCGGAGATCAGGGCGATCAGGGCGCCGACGATGCCGGTGGTCTCCCGCAGTCCCTCGGCGGTGGACTGGTCGAAGACCTGCTGGAGCTCCTGGGCGGAGGCGCCGGTGAGGCCGAAGACGGCGCGCAGGGACTCGCGGAGCTGGTCGCGGACGGGGGCGGGCGCGAAGGCGGCGACGGCGAAGAGGAGCGGGACGGCGGCGAGGAAGGCCTGGGCGGCGAGGCGGGTGCCGGCGTCGAGGAGGCTGCTGTCGACGAGCCGCTCGGTCAGCTCGGTCACGACCGGGAAGCGCCGCTCGGCACCGGCCCGGAGGTTCCGCGCCCGTTCCTTCCACGCCATCGCGCCTCCCGCCCCGCCTCGCCGGTCTCCCCGCCGCGTGCGGAAGACCGCCGCCCGCGCGGACGCTCCCCGCCATGAGACGGCACCGTCGGCCCCCCGGCCACTCGGAGGCACCCGGACGGGGCCGTTCACGGAGCCCAGTAGCGGGCGAGCGCGCCTTCCTTGAACGGGGCGGGGCTGACGCTCAGCTCCCCGGCGAAGGGCCGGTCCAGGACCAGCACGAGCAGCAGGCTGAAGCCGATCAGCGCGGCGACCGAGGCGACGAACAGCACCTGGATCCGCAGCCGCCGCATCCCGTACAGGAAGGTCAGCGGGATGAGGACGAGCGCGCCGCCGAAGGCCAGGACCTGGAGCAGCGGGGGCAGCTCCTGCTGGGCCATGGTGATCCGGGCGCGGCGCTGGGCGGCGACGTCGTTGAGGTGGCCGACCGCCTCCTCGTAGAAGACCTCCTCGCGCGGGGTCTTCGGGTCGTAGGCCTGGAGCACCTCGAAGGCCTGGACGAGGCTGCGTTCGGTGGCGCCGTACTGCGGCCGGCCCTCCCGCATCAGGGGCCACTGCCGCTCGACGACGATGTGGACGTAGTCGCTCAGGGCGGCGTCGACGCCGGCGCGGACGGACGGCGGGAAGGCGGAGGCGTCCCGGGAGATGAGGGCGAGGTCGGTGGCCTCGGCGGCGACGATCGTCTGGGTGCTCTCCAGCTGGGTCCAGAGGGTGACGATGACGAACGCGAGGATGATCCCGTAGATCGCCCCGAACATCCCGAGGGTCACGCCGACCATGTCGTTGTGCTCCCCTTCGGCGAGCGACGGATGGCGGCGGCGGAGCAGCACGCTGCCCGCGACGGCGAACGCGACGGTCCCGCCGACGAGGACGACGGCCAGGGAGAAGGAACCGAGGTGGTTGAGCAGCCAGAGCGACATGGGCGCGGAGTCTAGGGACCCGGCGCACCCGCCCCGGACCGCCTCGTGGGCGCGCGCCCCCGGCGCACGGCGCGAGTACACCCCATCGGATGACCCCGCCGAACGCCCCGGTGACCACCGCGGGGAGTACGGCGGTCACCGGGGCGCCTCGGGCCGGACGGGTCCGGGCCGGCGGGGCGGGGTCAGGTCAGCCGGGTGAGCAGGTCGGCGAAGAGGCCGGGCCTGCTGACGTACCCGACGTGCGAGGTGGGCAGGGTGTGGACGTCGAAGGGGTGGCCGGGGGTGAGGGCGTCGGCCTTCCGGATCATGTGGTCCTGCACGGCCGGGGTGAGGCTCCGGTCGGCGGCGAGACGGACGTAGGTGTGGGGCACGCGGCGCCACGCCCCGGGCCGGATCACCGCGTCGGGTCCCATGACCCCGTGGTTCTCGTCCGCGTCGAGGGAGTCGAGGAAGTGCCGGAAGAGCGCGTCGGGGGCGTCGGCCATGACGGCGGCCTTGAGCGCGGCGAAGGTCTCCGGGTCGGCGTGGGCGCGGCGCCAGTCGAGACGGACGACGCCGGGGTCGCGGCCCGGGGCGTCGTACGGGACGGCGATCCTGGCGACGGCAGCGTCGAGCAGGCCGTCGTCGACGACGTCCCACGGCTCGGTGAGCATCGCCGGGTCGGCGAGACAGAGCGCCGACAGCCAGACGGCCCGGTGGACGAGGTCCGGGGCGGTGTTGACGACGCCGGTGAGGGTGAGGCCGCCGAGGCTGTTGGCGGCGAGGACGACCGGGCCGTGCGGGGCGAGCCGCCGCAGCACGCCGACGACGTGCCGGACGTTGTCGGCGAGGGTGACGCCGTCCATCGGGGAGGCCTCGCGGGCCAGGGCGGCCGCGCGGTCCGGGTCGTGCCGGTGGTAGGCGGCGGGGCCGGTCGCGGAGTCGCCGTGGCCGGGCAGGTCGACGGCGTACGAGCGGTGGCCGCGCAGGGCCAGCTCGTTCTGGAGCGGGATCCAGGCACGGGCGTTGCTGGAGCCGCCGTGCACGAACACGAAGGTGGGGCGCGCGTCGATGCGCATGAAGGGGTTTCCTCGTCATCCTGAGGCGTAACGGTGGACGCGTGGACCTCGGGACCGGCGTACGCCGAAGCGACCCGCGGCGCGCGACGGCGCACGGGGCGGGGAGCGGCGGGGCGGGGCGCACGCCGGAGCGCGCGCCCGCGTGAGGGGCCGGAACCGCGGTCAGTGAGCGGGACGGAGCCGGATCGCCCGGAAGTCCTGGATGACGGAACGCACGGGGCCGACCCTAGCCGCCCCCGTCTCCCCCGCCCACCCGTTTTCTCCGGCGCCCGAGGTGACGGGTCCTAGAGCGGGGTCGCGGCCTTGAGGACGGCGTAGAGGGTGACCGCCGAGTTGGCGGAGGAGAGGGCCGACACGGCCACGCCGGAGACGGCGCCCCACAGGGCGAGTCCGACGGCGGTGAAGAGCGGCGGCCAGGCGCGGGGGGCCGGGGGCGGCGGCGCGAGGAGGGCGGCGACCCGGCGGGGCACGGGGCCGGCGACGGCGAAGGCCGGCAGGGTCGCGGGGCCCGTGCCGCCGGAGGCCAGGGCCGCCCGGCCGATGGCCCGCGCCACCACGCGCCGGCTGCCGACCCGCCCCGCCGCCTCCTCGTCCGCCCAGCGCTCGGCGGAGTAGGCGACGGCCGTGCGCAGCGGACGCAGGAAGGGGTTGGCGGCGGCGGCCAGCCGGGCGGCGAGCAGCAGCCGGTCGTGCCGGCCGGTCAGATGGGCCCGCTCGTGGGCGAAGAGGGCCCGCCGTTCGGCGGGGCCCAGCCGGGCGAGCATGCCCCGGCTGACCACCACCCGGCCGCGGCCCCGGCGCGCGGCGGCCGGGAGGGCGTACGCGTACGGCTCCGGGTCCGGCAGGACCGCGACCGGGGCGTCCGGCAGCCCGGCGAGGGCGCGGGCGGCCCGCCGGCGGACGCTGCGGTGGCGCAGCAGCACCCGGGCGCAGACCGCGACCAGCGCGAGGAGCGCGGGGATCGCCGCCCGGCCCGCGATCTCGTCGTACGGCAGGGCGGCCCGCACCTCCGGGTCCGACCAGGCGTCCGGGAGCGGGTTGCCGGGCAGCTGGGCGGTGCCGACGACCATCAGGAGGGCGAGGCAGAGCGTGCTGCACACGGCGAGTACGGCGGCGACGGCGGTGAGCAGCCGGGTCGCGGTGCGCGGGTGGAGGTGGTGTTCGGCCAGGCGGGCGACGGGCCAGGCCGTCAGCGGCAGCACGAGCGGCAGGAAGACGAAGACTCCCACGGCGTCAGCCCTCCCCTTCCGGCCGCTCCTCCTCCGCCGGCCGGTCCTCCTCCTCCGCCTCCGCGCGGGCGAGCAGTTCCCTCAGGAGCTGTTCGTCGGAGGCGGGGAGGGTGGTGACGAAGCGGGTGAGGACGGCCTCCCGGTCGCCCTCGCCGTCGAGCAGCCTGCGCATGCGGAGGGCGGCGAGCCCGGCCTCGTCGGCGACGGCGGTCCACTCGAAGGAGCGGCCGGCGCGTTCGCGGGCGACGGCACCCTTGACGTGGAGGCGGGTGAGGATGGTGATGACGGTGGTGTAGGCGAGCCCGCCGCCGAGCCGTTCCCGCACCCGGCCGGCGGTGACCGGCCCCCCGGCGGCGCGCACAGCCGCGAGGACCTGCGCCTCCAGCTCGCCCTGGCCGCGCCGGCGCCCCGCCCCGGCGGCCCCGGAGGGCTCCGCCCCCTCGGCGTCCCGCTTCTTCATCCGTCGTCCGCCTTCCCGTTCCCGGCCGCTCGTCCGGGCCACCCGGGTGCCGTTCATCGTTCGGGGGGCGACCCTACCCGGTCCTTCTACGTCCCTGTAGATTGACGCGGGTCCGGCACCGCCCGGGCCCGTCCCGCCCCGTCCGTCCCCACCAGGAGTGCCCCGTGTTCGGTCTGAGCGAGATCGCGATCCTGCTGGTCGTCGTCGCCCTGGCGGTCGCCGCGAAGAAGCTGCCGGAGCTGGCGCGCAACGCCGGCAAGGCGTCCCGGATCCTCAAGGCGGAGGCGCGGGAGATGAAGGCCGACGGCGCCCGCCGGGAGCCGTCGGTCACCTACACGGTCAGGGAGACCCCGGCCGCCGAGGACCGCTGACCCCGCACCGCCGGTCCCGGCACCGTCCGGCCCGTTCCCCGGGAGGTCAGGCGGCGGGCAGCGGTTCGGCGACCGAGGCCAGGTAGCGGGCGTACTCGTTGAGGGCGGCCAGCGCCTGCGCGTCGTCGCGGTCGACCAGCCAGGTGAGGGTGAGCCCGTCGAGGACGCCGAGGCCGTGGCGGGCGAGGACCGCCGGGTCCACGGTCCAGGCGAGGCCGGCCGCCCGGGCCATCGACTCCAGGTGGGCGCGGTTCACGTCCAGGTAGTGCCGGTACTGGCGGCGGGCCAGGTCGGCCAGGCCCGGCCGGCGGAGCGCGTACTGGGTGACCTCGTACGTGACCAGGTGCTCGGCCGGGCGGGCCAGGACCTGCTCCCAGTAGGCGTGGAGGACCGCGCGGATCCGCTCGAAGGGCGTGGCGCCCGGCGCGTGCGCGAGACCGGCCGGCGGGAGGTTCCGCTCCATGATCCGCTCGATGACGGTCTGGAGGAGCTCCTCCTTGGAGCGGAAGCAGTAGTGGAAGGCGCCGAGCGGCACCCCCGCCTCGGCGACCACGGCGCGGGTGGTGGTTTCGGCGACGCCGTCGCGGATCATGACCCGGATCGCCGCCTCCGCCAGCTGCTCGCGGCGCTCGGCGGCGGAGAGTCGGGGCATGGGACGGACTCCTCGGGACGGGGGCGGGGCCGGAACGGGCGAGCGGGGACGGGACGGGAACAGGGGCGGGGCCGGGACGGGAGCGGGCCGGAGCCGGGCCGGGACGGGACCGGACGGCCGAGGGGAAGCGGGGCGTCGGGCCGGGTCACCGTACCGCGGCGGGCACGGCCCGGACCCGCCGCGTGGGCACGGCCCCGGACTCGCAGCGCGGGCACGCTCCCGGACCCGCCGCGTGGGCACGGCCAGGAATCGCAGCGTGGGCACGGCCCCAGACTCGCCGCGCGGACACGGCCCCGGACCCGACGCGCGGGCACGGCCCCAGACTCGCCGCGCGGACACGCCCCCGGACCCGACGCGCGGCCACGGCCCGGCCCGCCGCGTGGGCACGGCCCGGACCCGTCGCGGAGGAATCCGGGCCCCGCTACAGGAAGGCCATGCCCTCGCCCCGGTAGGTGGGGACGGCGTCGACGATCCGGTCGTGTTCCACGAGGTGGAGGGTGTCGACGCGCTCGCACAGCTCACCCGCCTTGGCGTGCCGGAACCAGACGCGGTCGCCGATCCGGAGGCTGTCGGCGGCGGGTCCGGCGAGCGGGGTCTGCACCTCGCCCGCCCCCTCGGCGCCGAGCAGCCGCAGGCCGGCCGGGTGGACGGGGACGGGGAGCCGGTCGGGGCCGGGGGCGCCGGAGGCGGTCCAGCCGCCGCCGAGGACGGTGACGTGGCCGGGGGCGGGGCGGCGCACGACGGCCAGCGCGAAGTAGGCGGCGGGCAGCGGACTGAAGCCCCGGTAGTGGTCGAAGAGGGCGGGGGCGTAGATCCCGGAGCCCGCGCCGAGTTCGGTGACGGCGGGTTCGGCGGAGGTGCTCTCCAGGCTGCCGGTGCCGCCGCCGTTGACGAACTCCAGCGGGGCCACCTCGCGGACGGCGCGGACGGCGGCGGCGCGGCGGGCGCGCAGCTCGCGGGCGGAGAGCCGCTGGACCGTGCGGACGGCGGCGCGCATCGGGCGCGGCTGGGCCGGCCGGTCGTCGCCGACGCCGGCGATCTGCCCCTCGTACGCCATCACGCCGACGAGCCGCAGGCGCGGGCGGGCGACGACGGCGCGGGCCAGGGCCGCCGCCTGGCCGGGCGCGTGCAGGGGCGAGCGGCGCATGCCGAGGTGGACCCGGCCGCCGAGCAGCCGGAGGGAGGCGTCGAGGTCGAGACAGACGCGCACCGGCGGTCCCGAGGGGCCGATCGCGGCGGTGAGGAGGTCGAGCTGTTCGGGCGAGTCGACCATGACGGTGACCCGGGCGGCGGCGTCCTCGTCGTCGGCGAGGCGGCGCAGCGCGTCGGTGTCGGCGGTGGGGTAGCCGACGAGGACGTCGGCGGCGGGGTCGTGGGCCGCGAGCCAGAGGGCCTCGGGGAGGGTGAAGGCGAGGACGCCGGAGAAGCCGGGGCGGTCCAGGACCTCGCCGATGAGGGCGCGGCAGCGGAGCGACTTGCTGGCGAGGCGGATGGGCTTGCCGCCGGCGCGGCGGGCCATCTGGGCGGCGTTGGCGCGCAGGGCGCCGAGGTCGACGACGGCGAAGGGCGGCTGGAGTCCGGCGGTCGCCTTCTCCAGGTCGGCGAAGCCGGCGGGGCGCGGGGCGGGCGCGGCGGCTGCGGCGTCGGGGCGGGCGCTTGCCATGGTGGGCGGCCTTTCGTGACCTCGTCGGGGAAGGCGCGGGCTTCTCCGGGACCGGTGGCGACGCCGTCACGGTCTCTTGGTCGTCCGTCCAAGTCAAGGCTCCGGGACGCTTGACTTGGACGGACGACCAAGTACACCCTTCCGGTCAACGAGAACCGGCGGTAACCCACGTCCACCGCCCCGCCGACCCGAAGGGACCGCCCGGCATGAGCAGCGGCGAGCACGGCACCGACACCGTCTGGCGCAACTGGGCCGGGAACGAGGAGGCCCGCCCCCGGCGGGTGCTGCGCCCGGCGGACACCGAGGCCGTCGCGACGGCCGTGAAGGACGCGGTGCGCGACGGACTGCGGGTCAAGGCGGTCGGCTCGGGGCACTCCTTCAGCGGGGTCGCCGTCGCCCCGGACGTCCAGCTCCGCCTCGACCTGCTCGACGCGGTGGACGCGGTCGACCCGGAGACCGGCCTCGTCACCGTCGGCGCGGGCATGCCGCTGTGGAAGCTGAACCCGCTGCTCGCCTCGCACGGCCTCGCGCTGGAGAACATGGGCGACATCGACCGGCAGACGGTCTCGGGCGCGATCTCCACCGGCACCCACGGCTCCGGCGTCCGCTTCGGCGGCATCGCCACCCAGGTGCGGGCGCTCGAACTCGTCCTGGCCGACGGCTCGGTGACGGTCTGTTCGCCGGACGAGCGGCCCGAGCTCTTCGCGGCGGCCCGGGTCGGGCTCGGGGCGCTCGGGATCATCACCAGGGTCACCCTCCAGACCGTCCCGCTCTACGCCCTGCACGCCCGGGACGCGTCCATGCCGGTCGCGGAGACCCTCGGCAGGATCGACGAACTGGTCGAGGAGAACGACCACTTCGAGTTCTTCTGGTTCCCGCACAGCGAGACCACGCTCACCCGCCGCTTCCGCCGGCTCCCCGGCGACGCCCCCCTCTCCCCCATCGGCGCGTTCTCCCGGCGCCTCGACGAGGCCGTGAGCGGCCCCGGCTTCGAGGCGCTGAACCGGCTCGGCACCCGCGTGCCCCGCCTGGTGCCGCCGATCACCCGCTTCGCCGCGCGCGCGATGTCCTCCCGGAGCTGGACCGACCACGCGTACCGCGTCTTCGCCTCGGCGCGCGACGTCCGTTTCCACGAGGGCGAGTTCGCGATCCCGCGCGCCCACGCGGCGGAGGCGCTGCGGGAGCTCCGGGCGTGGGTCGACGCCCACGGGGAGCCGGTGTCGTTCCCGCTGGAGGTCCGCTTCACAGCCGCCGACGACATCTGGCTCTCCACCGCGCAGGGCCGGGAGAGCTGCTACATCGCCTTCCACCAGTACCACCGGATGCCGTACCGCCGGTACTTCGACGCCTGTCAGCGGATCCTCGGCTCCTACGGCGGCCGGCCGCACTGGGGCAAGATGCACGACCTCGGCGCGGACGGGCTGCGCCCCCGCTACGACCGGTTCGACGACTTCGTGGCCCTGCGGGACTCCCTCGACCCGTCCGGGGTGCTCTCCAACCCGTACCTCGACCGGGTCCTCGGCGCACCTCCCGCCGGGGGCTGATCTCCGGCGCCGGGCGATGGCACACTGGCCCCGGTCTGCCGAAGGAGTACCGCCGTGTCCGTCATCCAGCGCCTGCGCACCGCCGTCCGCCGGACCTACCGGCGGACGGTGGACCTGAGCCACCCGGCGCGCTCGCCGCTCGGCAGCGCGGTCGTCAACTGCGTCGTGTACGTCGACGGGGTGCGCCGGACGGTCCGGGGCACGACGGCGGAGGACGCGCTGCGGCAGGTCCGCCGGACCGGGGAGGGCTTCGTGTGGATCGGCCTGCACGAGCCGGCCGAGAAGGAGCTGGCGGTGCTGGCCGAGCTCTTCGGCCTGCACCCGCTGGCCGTCGAGGACGCCGTCCACGCCCATCAGCGGCCCAAGGTCGAGGAGTACGACGGCGTGCTGTTCGCCGTCATGAAGACGGTCCGGTACGTCGAGCACGAGGAGCTGACCGCCACCAGCGAGGTGGTGGACACCGGCGAGCTGATGGCCTTCGTGGGCCCCGACTTCGTCCTCACCATCCGGCACGGCGGGCACGGCTCCCTCGGACCGCTGCGCGAGGCCCTGGAGGCGCTGCCCGAGCAGCTGGCTAAGGGCCCCTCGGCGGTGCTGCACGCGATGGCGGACCACGTGGTGGACGACTACCTCGCCGTCACGGACGCGGTGCAGACCGACCTCGACGCGATCGAGAACGCGGTCTTCTCCGACCAGGCGGACCGGCGCGACGCGGGGCGGATCTACCAGCTCAAGCGGGAGCTGCTGGAGCTGCGCCGGGCCGTCGCCCCGCTCTCCCGCCCGCTGACGGCGCTGGCCACCCGGCCGATGCCGCTGGTCGACCCGGATATCCGGGCGTACTTCCGGGACGTCACCGACCACCTCGCGCGGGTGACCGAGCAGGTCGCCTCCTACGACACCCTGCTCGACTCGGCGCTCCAGGCGCATCTGGCGCAGGTCACCGTCGCGCAGAACGAGGACATGCGGAAGATCACCGCCTGGGCCGCGATCGTCGCGGTGCCGACCATGGTGTGCGGGGTCTACGGCATGAACTTCGAGCACATGCCGGAGCTGCGCTGGACCTACGGCTACCCGGTGGTCCTCGGGGTGATCGCGGTGGCCTGCTACGTCATCCACCGGGGCTTCCGGCGCAACGGCTGGCTGTAGGGGGAGCGGGTGTGACGCGTCCGGCGGCCGCCCGGGCGTCCTGACGGTTCCCTGACGCGCACGCGCCGTTTCCGGGCGCGCCCCCGCCGCCCGGCCTGCCCCCGGCCCGGCGGGCCGGGGTCCGAGCCGTCGGACGGCCCCGGAGGACTCCGGGCGCGCCACCGGCCGCGGCCCGCCCCCGCCCGAAGATATGAGAGGTTTGCTCCGTTCATCCGGTCGGCGGGCGGAGAGGTGCGGCACGGCATGGCGCGGTGGGACGGCACGGAGGCGGCGGGCCCGGAGCGGGAGGAGCGGACGGCGGACGACGAGGCCCGCTGGTTCCGGGTCCTGCTGCACGTGGGCTTCTTCCTGCTGCTCGGGGCCTCGCTGACCCGCTTCCTCATGCGGCACACCGGCGAGGGGATCGCCCCCTGGGTGGTCGCGCTCGCCGCCGCCCTCGCCGTGCTGTACGTCTCCGAGCCCGCGCTCGCCACCGGCCGGACCCGCCGGCACCTGTGGCTCGGCGCCTGCTCCGGCGTCTGGATCGCGCTGGTCTTCCTGGCTCCGAGCTTCGCCTGGTGCTCGATCCCCCTCTTCTACCTCGGGCTGCGCACTCTGCGGCCACCGGTCGCGGCGGGCTACATCGGACTGCTCACGGTCGTTTCGGTCACCGCCCAGCTGCGGCTGGCCGGCCGCTTCGAGTTCGACGTCCTGCTCGCCCCGCCCGCCGTCGCCGCCATCTGCGTCGCCGTCTTCGTCCGCATGGACCAGCAGACCCGGCGGCAGCGCGAACTCATCGCGGACCTCGTCCGCACCCGCCGCGAACTCGCCGCCACCGAACGGCGCGAGGGCACCCTCGCCGAGCGGCAGCGGCTCTCCATGGAGATCCACGACACCCTCGCGCAGGGCCTGTCCAGCCAGCAGATGCTGCTCCAGGCCGCCGACCGCACCTGGCGGTCGGACCCCGAGGCGGCCCGCCGGCACGTGCGGGCCGCGACCGCGATCGCCGAGCACAACCTCACCGAGGCCCGCCGCTTCGTCCACGACCTCTCCCCCGCCGACCTCGCCGGGGGCGGCGGACTGGACGAGGCCCTGCGCACCCTGGCCCGGCGGGAGTCCACCGGCGGCCTCGCCGTCCGCTGCCACATCGAGGGCGTCCCCGCCCGGCGGCTGCCCGACCGGGTCCAGGCGGCACTCCTGCGGATCGCGCAGGGCGCGCTGGCGAACGTACGGGAGCACGCGGACGCCCGTACCGCCGCGCTCACCCTCACCTACCTCGACGACCAGGTCGTCCTCGACGTCGCCGACGACGGCCGGGGCTTCGATCCGGCGGCCGCCCGCGACGGCGACGGCGTCCGCGGCCACGGCCTCCCGGCCATCCGCACCCGGGCCCGCCGGCTCGGCGGCACCCTCACCGTCGAGTCGGCGCCCGGCGAGGGCACGGTCCTGTCGGCGGCCGTCCCGCTCGGCGGGCCCTGATCAGACCGCGGGCGGCCCGCCCGGGTAGGCGACCCGGGCGGTGACGCGGGCGATCCGCCGCGCCGACTCCCCGGGCGTGGCCACCGGCTGGACGATGTGGCTCACGGTGAGCCGGACGATGGTCTCGACGGCGAGCCCCCGCGACTCCTCGTCCACGTCGGGCCAGGCCTCGATCGCGTAGGCGTCGAGCAGGGTCATCGCGGTGCCGAAGACGGGATCGGCGCGCGTGGTCAGGTAGGTGAGGAGGTCGGCGTCCGCGCCGCCGCGCGCGGCCAGCAGCACGCTCTTGATCAGCGGGTTGTCGACGGCCTGCTGGAGCGTGTAGCCCACCCCGGCCCGCGCGGCCCGCTCCAGGTGCCCCCGGTGCGCGTCCAGCTCCCCCTGGATCCCCACGAGGAACCGTTCCAGCTCCCGCTGGACGAGCGCCCCGCCGATGGCCTCCTTCGACCCGAACTCGTTGTAGAGCGTCTGGCGGCTGATCCCCGCGGCCCGCGCGATGGCCGTCATGCGCAGCACGCCCCACCCGTCGGCCGCCACGAGCTCGTAGGCGGCGTCGAGCACCTGCTCACGCAGCAGGGACCGGACGCTCTCACGGAAACTGGTCATCGTGCCCCCACCTTAGGCCGTGCGCCCCGGACCGGACCGGGCCTCACAGCCCCGACCCCCCACCGGCCTCCAGGTACTGGCCGGTGATCCAGCGGGCGTCGTCGGAGACGAGGAAGGCGACGACGTCCGCGATGTCCCCGGGGGTCCCGATCCGGCCGAGGACGGCGTGCGCGGCGAGCGCCGCCGCGGCCTCCGGGGTGGCCCGGTGGCGGGCGTTCATGTCGGTGGCGACGAAACCGGGGGCGACCGTGTTGACGGTGATGCCGCGCGGGCCCAGCTCCTTGGCGAGGGCCAGGGTCATGGTGTCGACGGCGCCCTTCGTCATGGCGTAGGTGACGGATTCCGGGTAGGCGTGGCGGGAGGTCAGCGAGGAGATGTTGACGATCCGGCCGCCCTCCCGGAAGCGGTCGAGAGCGCGCTGGACGAGGAAGAGCGGCGCCTTCACGTTGACCGCGAAGAGCCGGTCGAAGACCTCGGGGGTGAGCTGGTGGAGCCGGCCGGAGCCGCTGGCGCCGGCGTTGTTGACCAGGATGTCGACCTCCGGTCCCGCGCCGGCCTCGGCGAGCCCCCGGTCGAGGGCCGCGTAGAAGGTGTCGACGGCGTCGGGGAGGTCGAGCCGGGCGCGGAAGGCGAAGGCCCGGCCGCCCTCCGCCACGACGGACTCCACGGTCGCGGCGGCGGCGGTCGCGTCGCTGCCGTAGTGGACGGCCACGAGGGCGCCGTCGCGGCCCAGCCGCTCGGCGATCCCCCGCCCGATGCCCCGGCTCGCCCCGGTGACGATCGCGGTCCTGCCTGTCAGTCGGGCCATGGGTCGTGTCCTGCCTCGTGCCGTGGGTGCGTGCGGGGGGTGGTGCGGGAGGGGCGGGGTGGTGCGGGAGGGGTGCGGGGGCTCAGCCGCCGGCGGCGAGGAGACCCCGGTACCAGTTCAGGTGGCGGGGGAAGGCGGCGGTGAAGGCGGGGCCCGGGCCGCGTCCGAAGTCGGTCCAGGGCCGCTCGTCGGCGAACCAGTGGTCGACGCCGAAGAGCTCCAGGTGGTGGGCGGCGACGGGGTTCCCGGCGAGCAGCGCGCGGGCCTCGGCGAGTTCCACGGCGGGGCCCCGGGCGGCCCGCGCCGCCTCGGGCAGCAGGGGCTCGACGGCGGCGAGCAGTTCGGCGTCGGAGACCGGGTCGGGATGGGCCACGCAGTACGCGCCGGGCCGGGTGCCCGGCGAGAGGGCGGCGCCCAGCAGGGCGCCCGCCAGGCTGTCCACCTCGACGAGCGAGTGGAGCGAGCCGCCGCCGGCGAGCGGCCCGGGCAGCGCGGCCAGCAGCTTCAGCAGCCCGGGGACGACCTGCCGGTCCCCCGTCCCGTAGACGAGGTGGGGCCGCAGCACGGTGCCGCCGGCGTCCAGGACGTACCGCTCCCCGGCGGCCCGGGTCCTGCTGGTCGCGGAGCCCGGGGCGAGCGGGAGGCCGTCGGGGTCGGCGGCCCGGAAGGGGCCGCGGCCGTGCACGGAGGCGGTGCTGAGGGCGACGATCCGCGGGGCGCCGGCCCGTACGGCGGCGTCGACGAGGTCCCGGGTGCCGTGCTCGTTGACGGACCGCAGCTCCTCCTCGTCGCCGGCGATCGCGGAGGCGCAGTGGACGACGGCGTCGACGCCCTCGCAGGCCCGTCGCAGGGCCCCGGCGTCGCGGAGGTCGCCGCGGACGGTCTCGACGACGGGGCCGCCGACCCGGCCGGCGTGCCCCTCGTCGGCGTAGGCCGCGTAGGCGGCGTCGGCCGCGTCCGGGCGCCGGACGAGCAGGCGCACGTGGTCGAGGTCGGGGTGCGCCGCGGCCGCGGCGGCGACCCGGCCGCCGATGAAGCCGGTGGCGCCGGTGACGAGGAGGCGGGTTCCCATGGGTTCTTCCGGTCGGTGCGGGTGAGGGGGTGCGGGCGCGGCGGACGGTGGCCGGCGGGTGGTCAGCCGGCGGCGAGGGCGACGGGCGCGCGCGAGGCCGCCGCCGGGACGCGCACCGGTGAGGTGAGCGTGCAGTCGAGGACGGCGGCGCCGCCCTGGTGGGCCAGGACCTGGACCGTGACGGCGTTCCGGCCGAGCCCGGTCAGGACCTCGGCCTCGAACCAGCAGGGCTCGTCCAGCTCCACGTAGCGGTGGAAGCGGGCGTCGAGTCCGAGGGGCGGCAGCGCGGGGTCGCCGGTGGCGGCCACGGCGGCCTGGCGGGCGGCTTCCAGCAGGAGCATCCCGGGCACGTGGTCGTTCGCGCGGCGGAAGAGGGTGGGGTGGGAGGTGTCCACCCGCAGCCGCCAGCGGTCCGGGGCGTCGCCCGGGGCGAGGACGACGTCCTTCTCGCGGTCGCGGCCGACGGTGTGCGGGGGCAGGGCGGGCAGCAGCGGGACGGGGCCGTCCGCCGCGGCGAGCCTGGCGCCCCGCAGCCTGCGGTAGGCGGGGGCCGAGGTGCAGTTGATGCCGCCCCCGCCGGAGGCGAGCCGGCGGCCGTCACGGCGCAGGACGAGGGAGGTGCGCATCTCGCGCAGTCCGCGCCCCCGGGTGCGTATGTCCGAGCAGAGGAGGTCGACGGTGATCTCCGCCGGCCTCCCGTCCCGGACCAGTTCCCCGGCGTCGGCGCTGTAGGAGAGGTCCCACATGACGAACTGATCGTCCTCGGGTACCCCGAACTCCGCGTGGCAGACCAGCATGGTCGCCTGTCGCATGGTCTCGGCGACCAGGAGCGGGTCGTACCGGTCGCCCGTCCGCGGTACGAAGTAGGGATGGACGGCGGGCCAGCGCGCCGTCACGGAGAACCGGTTCTCCGTGACGCGGGCCCAACCGACGGGAAGGATGTCGGCGGGATCGGCACGGTGAACGAACTGTCCGGGGACGGGAGTTGACAACCCTTGAAAGTTCCGATCCATGACTCCCCTTGCATCACCCATCGAGCTTCGCCGAGTTAGGCCGCGCGTAGAATACGTATAATCCGGTTTTCTTTTCAATGCTTCACGTCACAGGGTGAGCACGGACAGCGAGACAGCAGGAGGCACCTTGGCGCAGCAAGCGCGTGCGATCAGGACCCGGCGGATCATCCTCGATTCGGCGGCGGCGGTCTTCGCGGAGCGCGGTTACGAGCGGGCGACGATCGGGGAGATCCTGGCGCGCGCCGGGGTGACGAAGGGGGCACTCTATTTCCACTTTGCTTCCAAGGAAGAACTCGCCCTCGGGGTGCTCAGCGCCCAGCTGCTCGACGAACCCCTGACCCCGCAGGACGTGAAGCTCCAGGAGCTGGTGGACCAGGGCTTCCTCCTCGCCCACCGGCTGCGGACCGACTCGCTCGTCCAGGCGAGCGTGGCACTCGCCCTCGACAGCGGCGCCACCAGCGTGGACCGCGCGGCGCCGTTCCAGGCGTGGGTGGACCAGGTCGCGGAGGCCCTCACGGTCGCCAAGGCGCGAGGCGAGATCCTGCCCCACGTGAAGGTGCTGGACACCGCGGAACTCTTCTCCGGCGCGTTCGCGGGCATCCAGACCATGTCCCAGGTGGTTTGCGATCGCGACGATCTGACCCACCGCGTGGTCGTCCTGCTCCAGCACGTCTTGCCCAGCATCAGCACCCCGGCGGTGCTGACCGGGCTCGACATGTCCCAGGAGCGCGCGCGGCGGCTGGCGGCCGAGTACGAGGAGTCCCGGCGGCGGCGCGAGGAGGCCGACACGCCGGATGCGGAGAGTTAGGAAAAACCGACCGCTCGGTCTCGTAGAGCGCCCCGACGGCAGTCCGCCGTCGGGGCGCTCTGGCGTCATGGCACTGAGTGTGTTTTGCTGAGGGTACTCAGTGCCATACACGGTGCCGTGGACGGTTCCGGGTGCCACAAGCCAGGTGCCGCGAGGACGTCCGGTGCCACCAGCATTTCCAGGGAGCTCAAGACCATGGGCAAGGACTTCGACCTGTACCGGACCTCCGAGGAGCACGAGATGCTCCGGGAGTCGGTGCGTGCGCTGGCGGAGGCGAAGATCGCTCCGTTCGCGGCGGCGGT